>NZ_JBFRHF010000006.1:0-300539 GCF_052115705.1 Inquilinus sp. 2KB_23
CCGACGCCGCCTCCAGCACCGCCCGATACCCCGCCAGGTTCGCCTGGCTCGACAGCACGTCCATCGACTGCGCCCGCGTGATCCGCGGCACCAGCTCCAAGGCAAAGCTCTCGATCCCGCCCGCGGCATAGGCCGTCAGGCTCTCCGCGTCGTCATAGGGCTCCAGGATGCCGATCAGCGTCGCGCCGCGCGGGATCAGCGACAGCTCGTCCAGCTCGCCCTCCCCCGCCCGCAGCGGACGCCGCACCTTCAGCACCACATCCGCGCCCGCCAGCGCCGCCGCCGCGTCCGGCACCACCTCGGCCCCCGCCGACCGGTACGCCTCGTCCGTCACCGCACTGCCCAGACCCGCGCCCGATTCCACCACCACCGTAGCGCCCAGGCCCACCAGCTTCTTCACGCTGTCCGCCGTCGCCGCCACACGGCGCTCCCCATCCCGCCGCTCCCGCAACACACCTATCCGCATGGACAGCAACTCCCCCACGCGGCCCGGAGTGCGGCGCCGCATTTTGCCCAGAGACAGGATCACCCGCGGCAGCGATCAGGCCGCCGCGGTGCAATCCGTGGAACCGGAAATCAGGCGTGGATCACGGCCGCTGCCTTCTCCTGCAGCGCCGGCGAGGCCTGCTGCAGGAAGTGGCGGATCAGGTCGCGGGCGCTGATCACCCCGACCAGGGTGTGATCCTCCATCACCGGCACGTGCCGGATGTGGTTCTCGTCCATCAGCCGCAGCACCGTCTCGATGCTGTCGCGCGGCTCGCAGCTGATCACCGTGCGGCCCATGAAGGCCGAGACCGGCATGGTCAGCGCCGCGGCGCCATGGGTGGCGAGCGCCTTGGCGACGTCGCGTTCGGAGAACACCCCGACCACGACATTGCCCTCGGTGCGGCACACCTCCTTGACCACCAGCGCGCCGATCACCTCCTTCGTCATCAGCGCGACGGCGGTGGCCACCGTCTCGCCGACGCGGATCATGATGATGCGCGTGTCCTTCTGGCGGAGAATGTCTTCGGCTCTCATGGCTGGGTTCCTCCTGGAGAAATCGGCTCTTGCGGCCGCTCGGGATCGGGTCAGGCCGGCACCAGCGCCGGCACGGGTTTGGCCACGGCCGACGCGGCGGGGCTGTAGAGGCCGGCAACGCCGGCGCGCTGCTGCACCAGGGCCAGGACGGTGTCGACGGTCGGGGTCGGCACCCCGACCATGCGGCCGAGTTCCTGGATCACGGTGACCAGCGGGTCGATCTCCATCGGCCGGCCGCGCTCGAGATCCTGCAGCATCGAGGTGCGGTGGGCGCCGACCGCGCCGGCGCCGTCGAGCCGGCGTTCGATGTCGACCCGGAAATGCACGCCCAGCCGGCCGCCGATCGCCTGCGCCTCGGCCATCATCCGCCGGGCGACGTCGCGGGTGCCGGCATCGCCGGTGATGATGTCGAGCGTGGCATGGGTCAGCGCGCTGATCGGGTTGAGGCAGAGGTTGCCCCACAGCTTCAGCCAGATCTCGTCGCGGATGTTGTCGCGGATCGGCGCCTGCAGCCCGCCCGCCTGCATCGCCTCATGCAGCGCGACGATGCGGTCCGACCGGCTGCCGTCGGGCTCGCCGATCGGGAACTTGTCGCCGTAATGGTGCTCGACCACGCCGGGCGCCACCACCTCCGTCGCCGGATAGACGATGCAGCCGATGCCGCGCTGCGGCCCCAGGCGGTTCCATTGCAGCGCGCCGGGATCGACGGTCTCGATGGTGCGGTTCTCGTATTCGCCGCCATGCCGGTAGAAGTACCAGTAGGGCAGGCCGTTCACCGCGGTGACGACGGCGGTGTCGGGCCCGAGCAGCGGCTGCATCGCCTCCACCACCCCCGGCACCGAATGGGCCTTGAGGCTGATCACGACATAATCCTGCGGCCCGAGATCGGCCGGGTTGTCGGTGCAGCGGATGCGGGCCGTGCGGATCTCGTCGTCGATCTTCAGCGTCAGGCCGTTCTGGCGCATCGCCTCGAGATGCAGGCCGCGGGCGACGAGGCTGACCTCGACCCCCGCACGATGGAGCTGGACGCCGAGATAGCCGCCGATGGCCCCGGCGCCATAGATGCAGAGTTTCATGGCCGCGCCTTCCTCCCGATTTCTTTGGAGTCAAAGGCCGCTGAGCAGCCGGCTGAAAGGCATGGTGGTATACAAAATACCTGCTGTCAATGCATCCAAGGGAGAAGGGCTGCGCTGGACTCTCGTCCACGGTATACTTGTGGCGGCTCGCACCCGGGGCTATAGCCGGAGGGAATGCCGGCCACGCAGGCGACAGAAGGGCCTCCGATGAGCTTTCCCCAGATCGACGTGAAGCCGCTCGACACCGAATCGAGCTTCCGGATCAAGGCCTACAAGGCGTTGAAGCAGGCCATCACCGAGATGGACATCTACGGCCATACGGCCGAGATCAAGCTGGAGGAGCGGCAGCTGAGCGAGATGCTGGGCGTCAGCCGCACCCCGATCCGCGAAGCGATGACGCTGCTGGAGCAGGAGGGCTTCGTCCGCTCCGTCCCCCGCCGCGGCATTTTCGTCATCCGCAAATCCAAGGCCGAGGTCCTGGAGATGATCACGGTGTGGGCGGCGCTGGAGGGCATGGCGGCGCGGCTGGCCACCCAGGTCGCCAGCGACGCCGCGATCCGCAAGCTGCACGACTATGTCGACGTGTTCCGCGACCGCGACCCGGAGGAGCATGTCAGCGAATACTCCGAGGCCAACATCGCCTTCCACAAGCAGATCATCCGGATCAGCGGCTGCCAGATGATCGTCGACATCACCGACAACCTGTTCATCCACATGCGCGGCATCCGCCGGGTGACGATCGGCCAGGACCATCGGGCCCAGCGCTCGGTGGTCGACCACCAGAAGATCGTCGCGGCGCTCGAGGCCCGCGACGCCGACCTGGCGGACCGGCTGGTGCGCGAGCACACGCTCGGCCTCGGCGAGCATGTGCGCAAGCATGGCGACTTTCTGAACTAGGCGCCGAGGCAGATGGCGCCGAGGGCGACGACGGCGCAGGCGCCGACGCGGCGGAGCGTCAGGGTCTCGCCGAGGAAAAGCCGGCCGATCAGGGCCGCGAACACGACGCTGGTTTCCCGCAGTGCCGAGATCGGTCCGACCGGCCCGAGGGCGAAGGCCGCGACCACGGCACCATAGGCCAGGAGCGACACCACGCCGCCGGCCAGGGCCTTCAGGGTCTCCGGCGAGCGCAGGTCCAGAGTCGGCTTGCCGCGGATCAGAGCGAAGGCGGCCGGCAGCAGCACGCCGTAGATCAACGAGATCCAAGCCGCATACACGATCGGGTTGCCGGCCTCGCGCACGCCGATCGCATCGACCGTGGTGTAGCCGGCGATGAACAGGCCCGTGGTCAGCGCCAGCACGATCGAACCCGTCGTCGCCCGCCCCTTGCCCAGGGAAAGGCTCATGATCCCGAGAGCCACGAGCACGACACCGGCGACCGCGCCAGGGGAGAGGGGCTGGCCGGCCAGCACGAAGCCGCCCAGCGTCACCAGCAGCGGCACGCTGCCCCGGACGATCGGATAGACCTGCCCCAACTCGCCGGACCGGTAGGCGGCGACCAGGAAGACGCTGTAGCCGACCTGGAGGCTGGAGGAGAGGATCAGGTACGGCCAGGCCGAGGGCGGCGGGCCGGGAAGGGCAAGGGCGACCGGAAGGGCGATGGCCGTCATCGCGAAGCTCATCACGGTGACTGTCCACAGCCGGTCGGCGCCGGTGCGGAGGACGGCGTTCCAGCTCGCATGCAGCATCGCGGCGAACAGCGCGAGGCCGATGACCGCCGCGCTCACGGGGCGCCCGCCGGCATGGCGATGAGGGCAGAAGCCGCCTGCCGCACGCTGCGGATGGCGTCGTCCCCCTGCCCCATCTGGGCCAGCAGGGTCGCCCCTTCGAGCAGCATGAACAGGGCTGCGGCGACGCCTTCGGCCCGATCGCCCGGCATGGTCTGTTCGAGAATGCGGCGCAGCCGCCGCCGGAAGCCGTTCTTGTGCTCGGCGACGGCGGCGAACACCGGATGTCCGGGATCGCCGAACTCGGCCAGGGCATGCGCGAACAGGCAGCCGTGGAAATCCGGGCTGCGGAACCAGCGCTCATACCAGTCGAGGATCGTGCCGATCTTCTGCCCGGGCGTCCCCGCAGTGCCCGCCAGGCGGTCGAGCTGGGCGTCGAACCGTTCAGCCCGGTATTGCAGAACCTCGACGATCAGGCCGTCCTTGCCGGGGAAGTGACGATACATCGTCATCTTCGCCACCTCCGCCTCGGCGATGATCCGGTCGATGCCGGTGGCGTGATAGCCGGCGCGCTTGAACAGCGCGTAGGCGGTTTCGACAATGTGCCGGCGCTTGTCGGCGGCGATCTGGGCGGAGGACGCCATGGAATTCACCAGAGGTGAGACAGGTCTGTCTCATACACACTGCATCCAATCGCATCCCTTCGTCAACGTGACTTCGCACCGGTATCGATCGCCGCCCCTACGGCGCGTCGGCCAGGCGCAGCACGGCGGCTTCGATCGACTGCGCCAGCGCCGGGTCGTCGCCCGCCCGCCGCAGCACGGCGGCGCCCACCATCGCGGCGAACACGGCCAGGGCCTTGTCGTCCGGCCTCTCGCCCGCGACCAGGTGGGCCAGCCGGCGCAGCCCGGCGGTGAAGGCCCGGCGCAACGGGCCGCCGGTGGGGGTGCGGGCGGCATCGCCGGCCAGGGTCGCCATCGGGCAGTCGTATCCGGATGGCTTGGGCGTGAAGTAGAATTCCGCCAGGCGGCGCAGCCGGCCGGCGGCATCCCCTTCCCCTGCAGCGCCCCAGGCCTGCCCGGCGCTGGCGAAGGCGTGGGCGCAGGCCTCGGCGGCGAGCCCGTCCTTCGATCCGAACTGGCGGTAGAACCCGCCATGGGTCAGCCCGGCCCCGGCCATCAACTCGGCGATGCCGACCCCGTCCAGCCCCTTGCGCCGGAACAGGACCGAGGCCGCCGCCACCACGGCCGCCCGGTTCTCCGCCGCCCGGTCCCGCGAGACCCTGCCCATTTTCGCCTCTTGCAAAATATATGACGAACATCATCTATTCACCGTTAGATGACGTCTATCATATAAGGATCGATCATGGGACTGCTAGAGGGCAAGGTGGCGCTGGTCACCGGCGGGACATCGGGCATCGGCCGCGCCAGCGCCGTGCTGTTCGCCCACGAGGGCGCCAAGGTGGCGCTGACCGGGCGCCGCGCGGCCGAGGGCGAGGCGGTGGTGGCGGAGATCGCGGCCGCGGGCGGCGAGGCGATCTTCATCCAGGCCGATCTGACAGAGATCGACGCCATTCCCAGCATTGTCGGCCAGGTGGTGGCGCGGTTCGGGCGGCTGGACGCCGCCTTCAACAATGCCGGCATCTCCGGCGGCGGCCCGATCGAGACGCTGGACGAGGCCCGTTGGGACAGCCTGATCGACACCAACCTCAAGGCCCATTTCTTCGCCCTGAAGGCCGAGGCCGCGCAGATGAAGAAGCAGGGCGGCGGCGGGGCGATCCTGTTCAACGGCTCGGTGCTCGCCAGCATCGCCCAGCCCGGCACCTCGATCTACAGCGCCAGCAAGGGCGGCATCGTCTCGCTGGCCCGGGCGGCGGCGGTGGAGCTGGGGCCGCACGGCATCCGCGTGAACTCGATCAATCCGTCGATCACCCGCACCGAGATGACGGCGGGCCGCATCGTCAAGAATGCGGACGGCACCGAATCCCATCCCCTCGCCTACGGCATCCCGCTGGGGCGGCTGGCGGACGCGGAGGAGATGGCCCAGGTCGCCCTGTTCCTGCTGTCGGACCGGGCCTCCTACGTCAACGGCCAGGCGCTGGTGGTCGATGGCGGCCAGAGCGCCGTCTGACCCACTGAGAAAGAGAGACAGAACGCCGGTCCCGGCGCGTGCCCGGACCGGCGATGCAATCCAAGGAAACCATCATGTCCAGGACATCTGCGATATCCGCCGCGAGACCTTCGACGCTCGGCCGTGCGGCCGGCATCCTCTCCGCCGCGGCGCTGCTCGGGGCCTTCGCCCTGCGCCCGGCCGCGGCGGAGGAGATCCCGCCCGGCGTCGGCCTGACCGCGACGCTCGATGCGGTGCATGTCAGCGTCAGCTACCTGCCGGCGGCGACCGGCTATGAGACCGTGGTCACGGCCGGGACCGAGGAGCCGGGCGGCATCGTCCGATTCGTCTCCACCCTGGCGCCGGGCCAGGAGGCCGTGGTCTCGGTCCCGCGCGGCCCGGGCCAGCCGGCGCTGGAGCTGCGCCTGCGCCGCATCGGCGACCGGCTGGAGCTGCAGCGGCCGGTGTCGTGAGGCCGGGCGCTGCTGCGGCCGCTCACTCCAGCGGCAGCAGCAGCGCATCGATCTGGCCGGGGTAGCGGGCCAGCAGGATGGCGGCCTTCTGCCGGAGGGCCGGGTCCTTGTAGGCCCGGACGGCGGCCAGCAGGTTGCCCAGGGCCTCGTCGACGCCGTCACCCGGCGTCAGCTCCGGATACGGCCAGGAGGGATCGAGGTTGCCGGCCGCGTTGATGTAGCCGGCGACGAAGCCGTACCCCGCCTTCAACCCGTGGCTGTCGAGGCTGAACTGCCAGAGGTCGGTCGGGTCGGTGTCGCCATTGGTCAGCCCGGCATCGACCAGTTCGGAATAGCGGCCAAGCTTGCTGAACGCCTGCAGGTTGAACTGGCTGTAGTGGTAGGGCCGGGTTCGCTCCAGCTCCGCCACCTGGCGGCCATCCATGTCGAACTGGCCGGCAACCCGGCGCAGCGCCGCGATCTTCAACTGCCGCTTGGCCAGGTCCGGCTGGTCGGTGAACAGCGAGAACGCCACCACCTGCGCGTCGTACCAGGTGCCATGGTTGTTGTGCCAGTTGCCTTCCTCGAAGCCGTTCTCGCTGGTCAGCAGCCACAGGTCGAAGATGCGGTACCACAGCTTGATCAGCTGGTAGTCGACCTCGCGCAGCGCGTTGCTGGGGCGGATCAGCTCGACCGCGTCCATCACGTCGATGAAGGCGCGGCTGTCGATGATGCCGATGCCGCGGCCGTTGACGATGCCGGGGATGGCCTGGGCATAGGTCATGTTCGGGTTCATCCGCGTCGCCGGCGCGACGAACCACACGCGCAGCATCTCGGCCGCCTTCACCGCGTATTTCGGGTCGCGGGTGAAGGTGTAGGCCAGCGCCAGGCTGCGGACATCGCCGCTGAAACTGGCCAGGCGCACGCTGTCGGTGGCGTCGGTCTTGCTGTCCGGGTTGGTCTGGCCGTCGCGGCGGATGTAGGGCAACCCGTTCGGCGTGTCCGGGTTGGGCCACCAATAGGGGCCGAAGCTGAAATAGTCGTGCTTGCTGCCGGAGGCCGGGGTCAGCGTCTTGGCGGTGACCGACGGGTTCGCCTTGGCCAACGCCGCATCGGCCTTCTTCAGCAGCGCGACATAGGACGGTTGGTAGAGCGGATCGGCGGCCGCGATCTTCGCCCGCGCCTGGGCCAGTTCGACCGGATCATAGGTAAACCAGCGCGACTGCGCCGCAACGGCGGGCGTGGCCGCCACGAACAAGGCAAAGATGGTGCAGGCGAATGCCGCAGCACGCATGGTCGATCCCCCCGATTATGGACAATTATCCTATCGAGTAGATCGCGCTGCGCGATTCGGCTCAATCCCTTTCGGTCTCCGCCACCCCCGCGCGGGCCAGCACCCGGCGGGCGCGGGCGACGACCGGGGCGTCGACCATGCGGCCGTCGACCTTGGCCGTCCCCTGCCCCTGCAGCAAGGCCGCGACGATGCGCCGGGCCCGGTCGACCGCCGCCGCATCCGGGGTGAAGGCCTGGTTCAGCACCGCCACCTGGGCCGGATGGATGCAGCTGGCGCCCTCGAAGCCCTGGCGCACCGCCTCCTCCGCGGCGCGGCGCAGGGCATCGAGGTCGTCGATCCCGGCCAGCGAGCCCATCAGCCCCAGCGGCAGCAGCCCGGCGCCACGCGCCGCCAACAGCACCTGCTGCTGCGCCAGCCGCAGCACCGCGGAATCGGGCTCGGCACCAATCTCGGCCGACAGGTCCTCGGTGCCGCAGACCAGGGCCAGGGTGCGCGGCGTGGCGGCGGCGATTTCGGCCCGACGGTCGAGGCCGCGCAGGGTCTCGACCAGCGGGATCAGCCGGGTCCAGCCTTCGGGCCGCCCGGCCTCGCGTTCCAGCTCGTCGAGCCGGTCGGCGATCAGGCGCAGCCATTGCCCGTCCTCGGTCTTGGGCACCAGCAGGCCGTCGGCGCCGGCCCGCACCGCGGCGGCGATGTCCTCCGCGGCATGGGCCAGGCAGCTGTTGATGCGGACCAAGACCCGCGCCCCCGCCGCGCCGACCAGCGGCACCGCCGCGGCCAGGGCCGCGCGGGCCGCCGGCTTGGCGGATTCGGCGACGCCGTCCTCGAGGTCGAGGATCACGGCATCGGCCCCCCGCGCCGCCGCGCCAGCGACGAAGCGCTCGCGGTCGGCCGGAACATAGAGAAGGGAGCGCAGGCGGCGGAATCGGGTCTCGGTCATGGCGGCTCAGCCGACCTCCACGGCAGTGAAGCGGGTGTGGGCGCCGCCCCAGTTGGCGAGCCCGATCTGCCCGGTCATATGGGGCCGGTCGTCGGTCCAGTCGAACCCGGCCGAATCGCCGTCGCCGGTGACGGCGCAGCGCAGGGTGGGACCGGCGGCGGCGATGTCCAGGCGGTAGGACCGGCCATGCGTCCAGGCGAAGGGCACGGATCGGACCGGGTGCGCCTCGCCCTGCTTGCGGAACAGGGTCAGGCGGCCGTCATCGGTCAGCGCCAGGGCGTAGCTGCGGCGGGCGCCCTGCACCCGAGCCAGCACGGCATGAGCCGGCCCGGCGATCGGGACCAGGGTGACGGATACGGTGAGGTCCCGCCAGTCGATGTCGCCGGTGTAGCTTTCCGACGGGCCCGGGCCACTGCCGTGATAGGCGCCGTCCTCCAGCCGCCAGGCGCCGCGCAGCCGGGTCCATTGGCTGATGCCGCCGCTCTCCGGCCGCTCCCGGGCGAAGCTGGTGGAGAAGCGCGGCGCGCCGTCCCAATCCAGCCAGGCCAGCTGCATCGACCCCGCCTCCCAGGTCCCGCCCAGGTTGCGCAGCACCACGCCGACCTCGGACAGGCAGGCATCGGCCAGCGCCGGGATGTCGAAGGCGAGATCCTGCCATTCGCCGGGCCGCAGCGGCGCGCCTTCGGCCTGGTGGTGCCGGTCGTGATTGTCGTCGCGGACATAGAGGGCGGCGCGCAACGACGGCGGCGCATCGGGCGGTATCCACAGCCGCGCCGACACCCGCTGGCCGGGATGAAGCAGCGGCGAGAAGCTGGCGCCGTAGAAATTGCCGCTGAGCTCCGACGGCCTGATGTAGCTGCGCGTCGACAGCCGGACCTCGCCGGTGCCGCCGAGCTTGCGGATCGTGGTCGAGAGCGCGCCGGCCGGGTCGGCCTCGGTCGACCGCCGCCATTCGATCGGCCGGCCCAGCCCGCCGGTCGCCCGGGCCTGGAAGCCGCCCATCGAGCCGGCGTAGCGGAGATGGCGGCACGGCCGCCGCGGCCCCCCCTCGGCGCCGGCCAGACGGCGGCCGAGCCGGCACAGCAGGTCGGCACCCTGTGGCGCGGTCATCAGGTTGCGGCCGCCGACCAGGCCGGCATTGATCAGGATGTCGTTGAGCGGGCGGCGCCAGGCGAGGTCGATGCCCTCGGTGCCGACGGCGACGCCCATCACCGCGCCGACATTGCCGGCGTTGCAGTCGGTGTCCCAGCCGGCCATGGCGGCGATGCGCAACGCCCGGCTGAAATCGCCGCCGCCATACAGCAGGGCCAGGACGATGATGCCGGCGTTGGGGACGATCGGCACGGTGCCGAAATAGCGGTCATAGCCGAATTCGGCCTGCAGCACGGCGAAAGCCGCCCGCCAGTCCTGTGGGTGCCGGCGATGCGTCGCGACCATGGCGCGGACCACGGCGGCGTAGTCGCCATCGGCCGGGATCTGCGCCAGCCCGGCACGGATCAGCGCCGCCGGGTCGCGCTCGGCGAAGGCGGCGCTGACCATGGCGGCGACGAAGCGGGCACCGTGCAACGCCGTGCCGTCCCAGGACACGCTGGCCGCGCGCTCCGACAGGTCGGCGGCGAGGCCGGGGCGGCCCGGCGCCATCAGGCCCCAGATGTCGGCGAAGATCTGGCCGCCGATCTCCTCCGCCACCAGCCGGCCGTTCAGCGAGGCCGAGCCCGACAGCGGCGCCGGGATCCCGGCGGCGAGGTTGACATAGGCGGTGTGCATCGCGGCGACGCCATAGCCGCCCCACCACAGCGTGCCCTGCTGGTCGGCCAGATGGTTCAGCCAGCCCTCGGCCACCTGCTGCGGCGTGATCTCCGCCGAAGCGCCGCAATCATCGAAGATCCGGGCCAGCATCATCGAGAAGGCGGTGTCGTCGTCCGGCTTGAAGAAGCGACCGTCATCCTCGCTGAGATAAAACTCCAGCGCGCCGACATGCTGGCGGATCTGGGCCTCGGTCCAGTTCTCCAGCGGGGCGCCGAAGCGGACGCCGATGCATTTGCCGAGCCAGCCGGCATAGACCCGGTCGTCATAGCCGGCCGGAATCATCCCAGCGCCCCCGCCGCGCGCAGAGCCTCGATCTCCGGGGTCGAGAAGCCGGCCTGGCGCAGCACCGCCTCGGCGTCGGCGCCGACCTCCGGCGCGACATGGCGGATGGCGCCCGGCGTGGCCGACAGCCGGGGCAGCACATTGTGCACCGGCACGCTGCCGAGGTCGCGGTCGGGGATCGCCACCACCACCTCGCGCTCGATCACATGGTCGTCATCCATGAAATCGGCGATGTCGTGCACCGGGCCGACGGTGATGCCTTCGGCCCGGAAGGTCGCCAGGGCCACGTCGCGGTCGCGGGCGCCGATCCATTCGCCGATCACGGCATCCAGCATCACCCGGTTGCGCACCCGGTCGGCGTTGGTGGCGAAGCGCGGATCGCGGGCCAGGGCGTCGCCGCCGACCAGCAGCAGGATCCGCTTGGCCATGCGCTCGGTCGACCCCGACATGGCGATCCAGCGACCGTCACGGGTCTTGTAGACGTTGCGCGGCGCGCTGTTGCCCGAGGCGCTGCCGGTGCGTTCCTTGACCTCGCCGGTGACGGCCCAACTGCCGGCCTCCGGCCCCAGCACCCCGTACATCGCCTCCAGCAGCGACAGGTCGATCACCTGGCCGCGGGCCATGCCGCGGTCGCGCGCCCGCAGCGCCGCCAGCACCGCCTTGGCGCCGTGCAGGCCGGCGATCATGTCGGCCAGGGCCAGCGGCGGTAGCACCGGCTCGCGGTCGGCGAAACCGTTGCGCGAGGCGAAGCCGGACATCGCCTCGACCAGCGTGCCGAAGCCCGGCAGCCGGCTGGCCGGCCCGGTCTGGCCGAAGCCGGAGATGCGCACCAGGATCAGGTCCGGCGCCATCGCCAGCAGCCGGTCGGGCGCCAGCCCCATCTCCTCCAGCACACCCGGGCGGAAGTTCTCGATCAGCACATCGGCGGTCGGGATCAGCCGCTCCAGCGCCGCCATGCCCTCCGGCTTGCGCAGGTCGAGCACCAAGGACAGCTTGTTGCGCGACAGCTCCTTCCAATAGAGGCTGTGGCCCTTCACCTTCCAGTCGCGCAGCGGGTCGCCGCCCGGCGGCTCGACCTTGATCACCTCGGCGCCGAAATCCGCCAGTTCCAGCCCCAGGGCGTTGCCGGCGACCACGCGCGACAGGTCGAGCACGCGGATGCCGGACAGCGGGCCCTGGTGGTCGGGCACGATCCGGGCAGGGCGCGGCGCATCAGCCATGGGCGGTCTCCACGATCTCGATCGCGCCGGCCTGCATGCGGCCGGCCGAGGCCATGCGCAGGCCGACCATGCCATAGGCCAGGGTGCCGTCGCGGGCCTCCAGCAGCGGCGTGCCGTCGACCGACAGCACCAAGTGGTCGCCCATCGCCTGCAGCGCCAGGCTGTAGCTGCGGCCGAGATCGCGCTTGAAGGGTGCGCGGGCCAGCACGGTCTCGCCGAAGTCGCGGCGCAGGATCGCGACCTCGCCGGCCGAGACGAAGCCGGCGGCGTAGCCGCGCTCGTTGCCCTGGCCGCGGGCGCAGACCAGGTGGCTTTCGCCGGCCAGCGGCGTCACCGCCGCCGTCACCGTGAGGTCGCGGGCGTAGGCGTGGCCGGTCCACAGGTCGGCATCGGTCGCGGTCAGGGCGTGGATGCGGCCATCCTCGACCCGCCAGATGCCGCGGTTCCAGCTGCAGCCGGTGATGCCACCCCATTCATTGGCGGCGATCGCGGGGTCGAGCCGGGCCGAGCCGGGGCCGGAGACGCTGAACTCGTCGACGAAGATCCGACCGAGGAACTTCAGCCGGCCGAAATACTCGACCTTGAAGCCGATCTCGTCGATCGCCTCGCCGCCGGTCTCCGGCACGGTGAAGCGCAGCTCCTGCCACTCGCCGGTCCCGGGCTGGGTCCAGGCGCCGATCTCGTCGATGATGCCGCTCATGGCGCGGCGGACATAGGGCACGAGGCGGAGATGGCCGTCGCCCTCCCACGGGTCGAGCCACAGGCGCAGCACCGCCTGCTGCCCGGTCGCCACCACCGGCGAGAACATCGGGCGGTAGCGTTCGTCGTCGAAATCGCTGCGGCGGTAGAACGGCTTCCAGAAGATGCGGCCGCCGTCGCCGCGCTCCAGCCGGTCCAGCAGGGCGCAGAGCGACCCCCGCCCGGTGGCCTTGCGCTCGTCCGACCAGGACAGGGCGATGCGGTTGTCCGGCGCGGTGCGGAAGCCGTGGGTCGACCCGGGCAGGTCGAAGTCGAAGCGGACGCCCCGCCGCTCCATATCCGCGACCCAGTCCGCCGGCGGCTCCTGCCCCGCCAGGCGGTGGGCCAGCACCGCCAGCTCGCGGCAGAAGCTGGGGATGTCGACGATGTTGAGCGACCCGGTGACGCCGGAGGCGACGATGCTGTCGTTGATCGGCTTGCGGTAGTGCGGGGCGACACCGGCGATGCCGGCCAGGGTGCCGGTGATGGCCCCGGCGTTGCCGGCGTTGCAGTCGGTGTCCCAGCCGCCCATGGTCGCGATCTCGACCGTGCGCGACAGGTCGCCCTGGCCGTAGAGCAGGGACAGGATCAAGAGGCCGGCATTCGGGATGATGTGGCAGACGCCGGGGTAGCGGTCATAGCCGAACTCCAGCTCCAGCATCCGCCGGCAGGCGCGCCAATCCTCCGACTGCGCCTGGTGCATGGCCTGCACAGCGCGGGCGACGCGGGCGTATTCGCTGCCGGTCGGAATGGTGGCGAGGCCGGCTTCCACCACCTCCTCGATCGTCCTGGCCGTGAAGGCCCGGGCGATGGCGGCGGCGACGAAGCGGGCGCCGTGCAGGCCGTTGCCGTCATGCGAGACGCTGGCGGCGCGGGCGGCGAGGTCGGCGGCGCGGGCTGGGTCGCCCGGGCACACCCAGCCCCAGGAATCGACGAAGATCTGGCCGCCGATCTGTTCCGCGATCACGGCACCGTTGCGGGCGATCGAGCCGGAGTCCGGCGCCGGGATGCCGGCCTGCAGGTTGGCGAAGGCGGTGTGTTCGGTCGAGACGCCATAGCCGCCCCACCAGAACATGCCATGCTGTTCGGCGGCGTAGTTCAGCCAGGTGCGGCCGACATCCTCAGGTGTCGGGTCGAGGCCGAAATCGCGCAGCGCCCGGATGAAGTAGATCGGCCCGTTGGTGTCGTCGTCGGCGGCGAAGTTCTTGAAGTCGCGGAGATAGCCGGTGATCTCGCCATAGGTCTTCTCGATCCGGTCCCAGGTCCAGATCGTCGGTTCGACCGGGGCGCCGAGGCGCACGCCGATGGCCTTGCCGAGGAAGCCGGCATAGATGCGGTCGATTGTGTCG
This sequence comes from Inquilinus sp. 2KB_23, assembly GCF_052115705.1. Lineage (NCBI taxonomy): Bacteria > Pseudomonadati > Pseudomonadota > Alphaproteobacteria > Rhodospirillales > Rhodospirillaceae > Inquilinus > Inquilinus sp. 2KB_23. Next base: position 13,954 of record NZ_JBFRHF010000006.1, read on the forward strand.
GTGGGGATGGGCATTCCGGGCTTTCGTCTGGTCAGCGGCCGGCGGCGGCGCGGGCCGGCGGATGGGGGTCGACGGCCAGCGCGAGGCGCTGGGCGTCGCGGGCGCGGCTGCGGTCGAGGTCGGCGGCGAGGATGGCGGCGACGGCGCCGTGGAAGCGGTCGGCCTCGGCCGTCAGGTCGAAGCGGTTGGCCTGGTCCAGCAGGTCGCGGTCGGCAGGGTCGATCACCGCCTCGCCCTGAATCGCGCCGAGGATGGCGCCGGCCATGCAGCCGATCGAATCGGTGTCGCGGCCGGAGTTGACGCCGTCGAGGATCGAGGCGCGGAAGTCGCCGCCATTGACCAGGCAGAAGCCCAGCGCCAGCGGCAGCTCCTCGATCGCGCGCAGCCGCGACGGGGTGTAGTCGTGGGTCGGCAGCCCGGCCTTGTCGGGCCGGCGGTGGACGTCGTCGCCCATGCTGGAGTAGCGGCCGATGATCGCCTGGAACTCCTCGGTCACCCGGGCGTGGTCGGCGCGATGCGGCTTCAGCCGGTGCGCCGCCTCGGCGATGTCGGCGATGGCGGCGCGGGTGCCGTCCTTGGCCAGGCCGATTGCCGCCTCGACCACCGCCTCGATGGTGGTGCCGGGCACCATGGCGGCGGCGACGCAGGCGGCCAGCACCCCCGCCGCCTCCAGCCCATAGCTGTGCTGGTGGCCGGCGGCGAGGTCGATGGCCTCGTCATAGGCCCCCCGCGGGTCGCAGGCGTTCACCACCCCAACCGGGGCGATGTACATGGCGGCGCCGCAATTGACCATGTTGCCGATGCCGCCCTCGCGCGGGTCGCAATTGGCCAGCTGATGGCGCTGGAAGATCCACTTCTCCGGATAGAACAGCCGCTCGATCAGCATGGTCTCGCGCTGCATCTCGGGGATCCAGCGCGGCGTCCAGGCGATCTGGCGGACCATGCCGCCGGCCATGTCCCAGGCGTCGAGATGGCGGCCCTCCTCCTCATAGACCGCCATCAGGCACAGCGTCATCAGCGTGTCGTCGGTGATGATGCCGCGGCCGCGGATCCGGCCGCCGCGGCCCGCCTCCGGCTCGGCCATGCGGTGCCATTCGACGTCGAGCGAGGTCACCCGGCCGTAGCGCTGCCGGATCTCGGCGGCCGACAGCTTCTCGACCGTCGCCCCCATGGCATCGCCGAAGGCGACGCCATGCAGCAGCCCGCGGATCCGGCCCTTGAGCGAGAGCGCGGCGTCAGTTGGTGCCATTCAGCTTGGTCCTCGCATATTCGGTGACGGCGGTGCCGCCATTGGCGTTCCAGTCGGCGACGTAGTCGCCCCACTTCTCCATCGGCAGTTCGCCGGACACGAACTTCCAGACATAGCTGCGGTAGATGTTTTCCAGCGCATCGAGCTGGGCGGTGTAGTCGCTGGGGAAGACGAAGCTGTCGTCCGGCGAATAGAATTTCTGGGCGATGGCGATCGATTTCTCGGCCTGGGCCGACAGCAGCGGCGCGGGCGGCGTCCAGGCCTCCGGCTGGGCGATCAGGAAGCGCGGGTACCAGGTGCTCATCTTGTCGGTGGTCTTGACGGTGCCGCCGTCCTTGACCCATTCCTCGCCCTCGAAGCCCATGCGGTCGATCTGCTGGCCTTGCGGGCTGGCCATGAAGTCCAGCAGCGCCACCACATCGTCCTTGTGCTCGGACAGGGCCGACATGGCGAAGCCGCGGCTTTCCCGGCTGACGTCGACGGCGCGCAGGCCTTGCCCGCCCGGGCCCTTCGGCGGGTCCAGCGGCACCAGGTTCACGCCCGGATGCACCTGGCGCATCTTGCCCTGGTAGATGTCGATGTTGACGCCGACCACGCCGAGGACCACCCCGACCCGGCCGGAGTAGAACTTGTCCTCGCGGGTGTCCCATTTGGTGGTGATGAAGTCGGGGTCGAGCAGGCCTTCGGCAAACAGCTTGTGGTAGAAGGCGATCTTGTCGCGTTCCTGGGTCGAGACGCGGGCACTGATCCACTGGCCCGACGGATCCTTGATCCAAGTGGCGGTGACGCCGAAGGCCTGGTTGAAGATCTCGTCCAACTCGTCGGTCGCACCGGCGGGCGGGATGGTGGCCACCGTGATGCCCCAGGTGTCCTTCTTGCCGTCGCCGTCGAGATCGGAATCGACGATCTTGCGGAACAGCGCCTCCCAGTCATCCAGCGTCTGCGGCGCCGGCAGGCCGGTCTTCTCCAGCCAATCCTGGCGGATCACGCCGACCTTGGCCCGCACCGGGAATGGGTAGATCAGATAGGGATAGTTCTCGAGCCGCGGCTTGTTGTGGGCCCACAGCGCCTGCTTAAGATGCGGCGCCTTCTCCAGCCAGGGGCGCCAATCCTCGAGCAGCCCCTGCTCGACGATCTTCTGGTCGCCGCCCTGGAAGTAGATCAGGTCCGGGATGTCGCCCGACAGCAGCATCAGCGACAGCTTGTCGGCATAGCCGCCGGGGGGCAGGTCGACCAGCTCCAGCTTCACCGGATGGCCCTGCGCCGCCATGCCGGCCTCGATCGCCGCCAGCAGCTTGACGTCGTCGGGGTTCGAGTTGGTGAAGTCCTTGCTGACGATGCGGATCGTGGCCGGGTCGGCGGCCCAGGCCGACGGCCCGGAGGTGAGAGCAGCAGCGAACACCAGGGCCAGAGCGGGTCCCAGAAGCGTCTTGGTCATCGCGATTCCTCCATGATTTCTTGTTTGTGGACCATGGCGTGGGTCATCCCTTGACCGCCCCGCTCATGGTGCCCTTGGTGAAGAACTTCAGGATCAGCGGATAGATCGCCAGCACCGGCAGCAGGGTCAGGATGATCATCCCGGCCTTGAGCGCCCGCAGGTCGATCTGGCTGCCGCCGGTGTAGTTGTTCATAGCGTCGATGCCGACCATCAGCGACTTGTCGCCTTCGACCACGAACTGGCGCAGCACCACCTGCAGCGGCCATTTCCCGGGGTCGTTCAGGTAGATCATCGCCCGGAAATACTCGTTCCAGTGCAGCACGGTGTAGAACAGGGTGATGGTGGCGATCGCCGGCAGCGCCAGCGGCGCCACCACGTACCACAGGGTCTGCAGCGGCGACGCGCCCTCCATCTCCGCCGCCTCGATCAATTCCTTCGGGATCTCCTCGAAGAAGCGGATCAGCACGATCAGGTACCAGGCGAAGACGCCGCGGTAGAGGATGACCGACCAGTAGGAGTTGAGCAGGCCGATCTGCTTCATCACCAGGTAGTCCGGCACCACGCCGGGGTCGAACACCACGGTCACCAGGATGAAGATCAGGATCGCCCGCCGCCCCGGCAGCCCCGGCCGCGACAGGGCCCAGGCCATCAGCGTGGTGGCGACCACGTTGATGACGGTGCCGGCGACCGTGATCAGCAGGCTGTTGCCCAGCCCGGCCAGCACCTGGGGATGGGTCAGCAGCACCCGCCACACGTCGAGCGAGAAGCCCTCCGGCAGGATGGCGAGGCCGCTCATCCCCGGCACCTTGGCGCCGTCGGACAGCGAGACCGCTAGCAGGTTCAGGATCGGCTGGACCGTCACCACCACCATCAGCAGCAGGGTCGAGCAGATGATGGCGTATTCGATGCGCTCGAACGGGGTGCGGCGGATGCGGGAGGCCATCACCACACCCCCTTGCCGGTCAGGCGCTTGGAGACGAGATGGGCGCCCAGGATCATGGCCATGCCGATCACGCCCTTGAACAGCCCGGCGGCGGTGGCATAGGCGTATTCGCCGCCGATGATCCCCATGCGGTAGACATAGGTGTCGAGGATGTCGATCCGGTCACGGATCGCGTCGTTGGAGAAGTTGAACACCTGGTCGAAGCCGGCGCTCATGAAGCCGCCGAGGTTGAGGATGAACACCGTCGCCATGGTCGGCACCAGCGCCGGCAGGGTGACGTGGCGGATCTTCTGCCAGCGCCCGGCGCCGTCGATCGTCGCCGCGTCGTACAGCCCGGGGTCGATGGTCATGATCGCGGCCAGGAACAGCAGCGAATCCCACCCGGCGCTGCGCCACATCTCGGAGACCACCAGGACCCAGAGGATGCTGCCGCTCGAGGTCATGAACGGGATCGGCGCCATGCCGACCAGGCCGAGCAGGTCGTTGACCGTGCCGTCGATCGGCGACAGCACGGCGATGAAGACGCCGGCGATGACGATCCAGGACAGGAAGTGCGGCAGGTAGATCGCCGACTGGACGAAGCGGCGGTAGCGGCGGCCCTGCACCTCGTTCACCAGCAGCGCCACGATCACCGGCACCGGGAACAGCAGCACCAGCTTCATGGCGCTGATCAGCACGGTGTTCCACAGCACCTGGGTGAACACCGGGCTGTCGAACAGCAGGCGGAAATGCTTCAGCCCGACCCAGAGGCTGGGGCCGATGATGCGGTAGTCCTGGAACGCCAGCTTGGTCTGCCAGATCGGCAGGTAATGGAAGACGACGAAGTACAGGATGCCCGGCAGCAGCATCAGGTAGTAGCCGCGCCAACGCCAGGCGCGGCGCAAGGCCGATGGCCTGGTCACCTTGGGAACGTTCCCATGGGCGGTAGCCAAGGTCGGGGTGGTGTCGCCGATGCCGGTCATGTCAGGCGCTCTTCTTCCGCGCCGGGCTGACGCTGCGGCGCGGTGCGGCGACCGAGGCGCGCTCGACCACCCGGCAGGGCAGCACGGTGCGCACGGTGTCGCCGGCGCCGTCGATCTCGGCCAGCAGCAGGCGGGTCGCCTCCACCCCCATGTCGTAGCGCGGCTTGTCGACCGTGGTCAGGCCGGGATCGGTGAAGCTGCCGGCCTCGACCCCGTCCATGCCCATGATCGAGATGTCGCGCGGGCAGGCCAGGCCGGCGGCCCGGGCGGCCAGGATGGCGCCGACCGCCATCATGTCGTTGGCGGCGAAGACCGCGGTCATGCGGCCGCCCTCGCGCTCGACCAGCCGTGTCATCGCCGCCTGGCCGGATTCGACGGTGTAGTCGCCCTCGTCCATCGGCAGCGCCGAGGCGTCGAAGCCGTGGCGCTGCCAATGGGCCTGTGCCTCGGTGACGAAACGGGTGCGCGCCACCCGCCGGTCGCGGCCGTTGACCAGCCCGATATGGCGGTGCCCGGCGGCGATCAGGTGGTCGAGGGCCAGGCGCACGCCCTGGGCGACGTCGCTGCGCACGCTGCTGTATTCGGGAAAGCGCTCGCCGCTGGAGCCGATGACGACGACCGGCGCCTCGGTCTGGCGCAGCAGCCCGCTGTCGTCGGTGGCGGGGTTGAGGATGATGCCGTCGACCCGGGCCTGGCGCAGCACCTGCAGGTGCCGGCGCTCACGCTCCGCATCCCAGTCGGAGCTGAAGATCAGCAGCGACCGCTTCTCGGCCTCGGCCTTGTCCTGGGCGCCGCGGGCGAGATCGGCCCAGAACGGGTTGGAGATGTCGGGGATGACCAGGCCCAGGGTGCGGCTGCGGCCGGTGCGCAGGCCGAAGGCCAGGTGGTTGCGCTCGTAGCCGGATTGCTGGACCGCCTCTTCCACCCGCCGGCGGGTCTCGGCATGCACCGCGCCGATGCCGGACAACACCCGCGCCACCGTCGTCTTCGACACGCCGGACAGGCGGGCGACGTCGATGATGGTGGGTTGGCGGTCGCGCTTGCCGTTCAAGGAGGTCTCCCATTGGATCGGCTTTTTGTCTGCAGCCGGCCTTTGCCCCATGGAATGGGGTGTGGGAACGTTACCAATCTCTTGCTCCGCCCGTCAAGCGGGCATCGCCTGCGGGGATTATGGGCAGTCCATCCCGGTCCTGGAAGGACTATTTTCCCACATCCGGATTGGCACCGAATTTTCCCATCGGCCGGCGGAACCCGATCTTGCCGTCGCTATTGTCCTGGTGAGGCCATGCGTGCGGGCGCACCGCGCCGTTCGGATGGCCTCCCGAGATCCCGAAACTTGGATGGCGCAGCCTCTGGTGCGCCCGCCCCGGGGACGGACCGGCAAAATTCGCGGAGCTTCCGGGCGGCGCGGACTATTTGCCGGACAATATTCGATGTGAGTCCGGATGTAAGTTTGGCACAATTTATCAGCGGACATACGATCTACATTTTACAAAACGTTAACACTTTCCAGCGGGAATAGAGAACATGTAGCAACCATATCATTGGACATCGGTCCAATACTCGGATGGGAGACGCAGATGAGCGACGATCGAGAGAGCCGGATCCGGCAGAAAGCCTACGAAATCTGGGAGCAGCTGGGCCGGCCGGAAGGCCAGGAGCAGGACCACTGGATCCGGGCCGAGGCGGAGATCCAGGTGGACGAGACCGAGAGCACGGCCGGCGTGCCCGAGGGCGCCGAGGACCTTGGCCCGAAGATTGCGTCGAACCGTGGCTGAGGACAGCCCGAAGCTGCCCGGTGCGACCGGGGAGAGCCCGCAGTGACCCCTTCGGCGGCCGCCCAAAGGCCCGACATCGCCGAGGCGGTGGGCTCGACACATGACCTGCCGTTCGGCGCCCAGCTTCGGGCCGACGGCAGCGTGCGCTTCCGCCTGTGGGCACCGGGGGTGGACGGCATCACGCTGGTGCTGGGCGAGGAGCTCCCGGACTTGCCGCTCGACCGCCAGGACGACGGTTGGTTCGGCCTGACCGTGCCGGCGGTGCCGGCCGGCACGCCCTATCGCTACCGGCTGCCGGATGGAACCGAAGTGCCCGACCCGGCCTCGCGCCACCAGCGGGGCGGGCCGCTGGGCCCGTCGATCGTGTGGGATCCGCAGGGCTATGCCTGGCGCGCACAAGGCTGGCGCGGCCGGCCGTGGCACGAGGCGGTGATCTACGAGCTGCATTGCGGCGCCATCGGCCGGCCCGGCGGCTTCGCCGGCGTCATCCGGCGCCTGGACGACCTCGCCCGGCTGGGCGTCACCGCGATCGAGCTGATGCCGGTCGCCGATTTCGTCGGGTCGCGCGGCTGGGGCTATGACGGGGTGCTGCCCTTCGCCCCGGCGTCGGTCTACGGCGCGCCGGACGAGCTGAAGCAGCTGGTCGATGCCGCGCATGAGCGCGGGCTGATGGTGCTGCTCGACGTCGTCTACAACCATTTCGGCCCGGCCGGGAACTTCCTCGGCCACTACGCCGGCGCCTTCTTCGACGGGTCGAGGGTCACGCCCTGGGGGCCGGCGATCGACTTCGCCAGGCCCCAGGTGCGCGCCTTCTTCCGGCACAACGCCCTGTACTGGCTGGAGGAGTTCCGCTTCGACGGGCTGCGCTTCGACGCCGTGCATGCGATCGAGGATGCGGCCCAGCCCGACATCCTGACCGAGATCGCCGCGGCGGCGCGCGCCGCCCTGCCCGACCGGCACATCCACCTGATCCTGGAGAACGACCGCAACGAGGCCCGCCGCCTGATCGGCACGCCCGGCCCGGCGGCGCGGTTCGAGGCGCAGTGGAACGATGACTTCCACCACGCCGCCCATGTCGTGCTGACCGGCGAGACCGACGGTTACTACGCCGACTATGCCCACGACCCGGTGGTGCGGCTGGGTCGGGCGCTGGCCGAAGGCTTCGTCTACCAGGGCGACTGGTCGGAGCGCCGGGGCGAATCCCGGGGCGAGCCGAGCGCGCATCTGCCGCCGGCCGCCTTCGTCGACTTCCTGCAGAACCACGACCAGATCGGCAACCGCGCTTTGGGCGACCGGCTGACCGCCCTGGCAGCGCCGGAGGCGGTCGAGGCCATGACCGCGCTGCTGCTGCTGTCGCCGCACATCCCGCTGCTGTTCATGGGCGAGGAATGGGGCAGCCGCCAGCCCTTCCCGTTCTTCTGCGACTTCGAGGGCGAGCTGGCGGATGTGGTGCGGCAGGGCCGCCGCGAGGAGTTCGCGCAGTTCGCCGGCTTCGACGATGCGGCGGCGCTGCCGGATGCGCTGGACCCCGACACCTTCGACAGCGCGGTGCTGGCCCCGGCCGAGGACGACGCCGCGGCCGCCCTGCGGCTGGAACTGGTCGGCACCCTGCTGGCGCTGCGCCACCGGGTGATCGTGCCGCTGCTGGCGGATCGCCGGATCGGCCCCGGCATCAACCGCAGCCGGGACCGGATGCTGGATGTGGCCTGGATGCTGTCCGGCGGCGGCTGGCTGCGCATCGTCGCGCATCTGGCTCCCGGGCCTGGTCCGGCCTGGGAGAAGCCGGCCGGCGAGATCGTCTATGAAAGCGTGGCCGGCCTCGCCGGGTCCCTGCCAGGCGGGATCGCCGGCTGGGGCCTGGTCGCGGCCCTGGAGCAGCCGGCATGACCGCCCTTCCGCCCGGCCCGCCGCGCGCCACCGCGCGGCTGCAGATCCATGCCGGCTTCACCCTGGACGATGCCCGCGCCGCCCTGCCCTATCTGGCGCGGCTGGGGATCAGCCATGTGTACGCCTCGCCGCTGCTCGCCGCCCGTCCCGGCTCGGCCCATGGCTACGACACCATCGACCCGTCCCGGATCGACCCGGAGCGCGGCGGCGAGGACGGTTTCGAGCGCTTCACGGCGGCGTTGCGCAACCACAGCCTGGGCCTGATCCTCGACATCGTGCCGAACCACATGGCGACCGGGCCGGACAATGCCTGGTGGATGGACGTGCTGGAATGGGGCCGGTCCAGCCCGCATGCCGCAGTGTTCGACATCGATTGGGACGCCCCGGCGCAGCCCGGCCGGGTGCTGCTGCCGATCCTGGGCCAGCCTTATGGCACGGCCTTGAAAGAGGGCGACGTCGCCCTGCGCTTCGATGCCGCCCTCGGCCGGTTCAGCATCGAGGTGCCGGGCCTGTCGCTGCCGCTGGCCGGCGCCAGCACCGCCCTGCCCCTGGCGCAGGCGGCGACCCAGGCCACGGGGCCATCGGCGGACCAGCTGACCGCCCTGGCCGACCTGTTCCAGGCGTTGCCGCCGGACGGCCGGGGCCAGGCCGAGATGCTGCGCGGGGGCCTGGCGGCCCTGGTCGCGCGTGATCCCGGCGCCGCCGCGGCGATCGCGGAGGCCGTCGCGCGACAAACCCCGGATGACCTGCACCGGCTGCTCGAGCGCCAGCATTACCGCTTGGCCCATTGGCGGGTGGCGGCGGCGGAGATCAACTACCGCCGCTTCTTCGACATCGACGACCTGATTGCGGTGCGGATCGAGGATCCCGACGTCTTCGCCGCCACCCACCGGCGAATCCTCGATGCGGTGGCCGCCGGCCAGGTCCAGGGCCTGCGCATCGACCACATCGACGGGCTGGCCGATCCCGCCGGCTACCTCGCGCGGCTGCGCCAGGCGATCGACGCGGCCAAGCCCGACGGCGCCCCGCTGTATCTCGTGGTCGAGAAGATCCTGGCCGACGGCGAGGACCTGCCCGCGGTGTGGCCGGTCGACGGCACCACCGGCTACGAGATCGCCAACGCGATCCATGCGGTGCAGGTCGACGGCAATGCGCGCGGCGCCCTGACCGCCGCCTATGCCCGCTTCACCGGCGACACCGCGACCATGGACGACACCATCCGGCGCTGCCGCCAGGCGGTGATCGCCGGCACCCTCGCCGCGCCGTTCGAGGCGCTGGTCGGCGCCGTCGACCGGCTGGCGCGGGCCGACTGGCCCTGGCGCGACCTGACCCGCGGCGCGATCCGCGAGGCCCTGGCGGCGGTGATCGAGCGGCTGACCGCCTATCGCAGCTATCTCGGCGGCGCCGGCGACGGCACCGCCTTCGGGCTGGAATCCGCGATCGCCGGCGCCCGCGAGGCCCTGCCGCCGGACGCCGCCCGGGCGCTGGGGCTGGTCGCCGAGCTGGTGACCGGGCGCAGCCGGGCAGACGGCGCCAGCGCCATCCTGTGCCGGTTCCAGCAGCTGACCGGCGCCGTCGCCGCCAAGGCGGTCGAGGACACCGCCTTCTACCGCCACTTTCCCCTGGTCTCGCTGAACGAGGTCGGCGGCACGCCCGAGCGCTTCGGCCTGCCGGTCGACGAATTCCATGCCGCCTTCGCCCGGCGCCAGCAGGATTGGCCGGACGCGCTGTCCTCGCTGTCGACCCATGACCACAAGCGCGGCGCCGATGTCCGCGCCCGGCTGGCGGCGCTGAGCGAGCTGGCACCGGACTGGGAGGCCGGGCTGGCGGCCTGGTCGGCGGCGCTGGCGCCGCATCGCGGCGGCGGCAACGACCGGCCGGTGCCGAGCCGGCGGCACGAGCACCTGTTCTACCAGACCGTGATCGGCACCTGGCCGCTGGGCGGCATGGCCGCCGACTATCCCGACCGGATCGTCGCCTACCTCTTGAAGGCCGCGCGCGAAGGCAAGGACGAGACCGGCTGGACCGACCCGGATGCCGCCTATGAGGCCGGGCTGGATCGGTTCGTCCGCGCCGCCCTGGACCCGGCGCGCGGCGGTGCCTTCCTGGCCGCCATCGCCCCCTTCGCCGAACGCGTCGCGCGGGTCGGCGCGGTCAACGGCCTGGCCCAGCTGGCGATGCAGCTGACCCTGCCCGGCGTGCCCGACCTGTACCAGGGCACCGAGGATTGGGACCTGTCGCTGGTGGACCCCGACAACCGCCGCCCGGTCGATTTTATGGGCCTGGCCGAAAGGCTGGAGCAGGTGGCCGAGGCCGACCCGCACGCGCTCGCCGCCGATTGGCCGGACGGCCGGATCAAGCACTGGCTGGCGGCGCGGCTGCTGCGGCACCGCCGCGACGACCCCGCCCTGTTCGCCCGCGGCGCCTACGCGCCGGTGGCGGCGTCGGGCCCGGCCGCGGCACATGTCGTGGCCTGGCGCCGGTCGCTGGGCGACCGCCACATCGTCGTGGCCGTGCCGCGGCTGGTGGCCGGCCGGCTGAATGGCGGGTTGGGCCTGACCGGATTCGCCGGCACCACGCTGCAGCTGCCGCGCGTGGACAATGGGGGGGATGGCAGAGAGCAAGTCCCGGGGGGTGTGCCGCTCGATCTGGGCCGTCCGTTCGAGCGGTTGCCGATCTTCGTGCGACACCTTGGAGAGAGCCATGGTCAATAGAGTGCTGCGCCTGATCTCGAGCCCCGACACCGCACGCGAGGTCCATCCCGGCGTGCCGCTGGTCCGCACCCCGGCGGCGGCCGAGCCGCAGCGCGAGCATTTCGAGCGGCTGGGGTTGGCCGTCGCCATCGTCGGCGCCGACCGGGTCGAGCTGACCGGATGCTTCGCCGAGCGGGTGGACATCCGGGTGGTCGCCCGCCCGCCCGAGGAGGAGGACGACCCGAACCCGGTGGTGTGGGATGTGCTGGGCCATTGGCGCAGGCGCCGGCGGCTGTGCCTGCAGCCCACCGATGTCGACGAATGGCTGGGGCTGCGCGGCATCGATGCCTTCGCCCTGCTGCGCGGCCTGCGGAACGATGCGCTGGCCGAGGCGTTGGGTGTTGCGGTGGTGACCGATGCCTTCGAGCATCGGGGCCGCCGGGTGATCAACCCGTTCCGCGACCGCTTCGGCAACGAGACCAGCCCGGCGAGCGAATACGGCGTGGATTACCGGATGTGGCGGTCACGCTGGCGCGACGGGCTGTAGGGCCCGCGCTGGCGCGACGGCCTGTGAGACGCCCGCTTCGGGCGACGGAACTCCGGAAGGGTATCGAATGAAGAAGCCTGCGCAGCCTTCGGTCCGCGTGCTGGAGGGGCAACCCTTTCCGCTGGGGGCCACCTGGGATGGGCTGGGGGTGAACTTCGCCCTGTTCTCGGCCAACGCCACCAAGGTCGAGCTGTGCCTGTTCGACGACGAGGGCAAGCGCGAGACCGCGCGGGTCGAGCTGCCGGAATACACCGATGAGGTCTGGCACGGCTATCTGCCCGACGCCCGCCCCGGCACGATCTACGGCTATCGCGTCCACGGCGCCTACGAGCCCGCCGCCGGCCACCGCTTCAACCCGAACAAGCTGCTGCTCGACCCCTATGCCAAGCGGCTGCTGGGCGAGCTGGCCTGGAACGACGCCTTGTTCGGCTACACCATCGGCGACCCGCAGGACGACCTGTCCTTCGACACCCGCGACAGCGCCCCCTTCATGCCGAAATGCCGGGTGGTGGACCCCGCCTTCACCTGGGGCCGGTCGCGGCCGCCGGCGGTGGCCTGGGACCGCACCGTCGCCTATGAGCTGAACGTCCGCGGCTACACCATGCAGCACGCCAGCGTGCCGAAGCGGCATCGCGGCACCTTCGCCGGGCTCGGCCACCCCGAGGTCATCGGCCACATCCGCAGCCTCGGCGCCACCACGGTCGAGCTGATGCCGGTGCACGCCTTCATCGCCGACCGGCACCTGCTGGACCGCGGGCTGACCAATTTCTGGGGCTACAACAGCATCGGCTTCTTCGCGCCGCATCCGCGCTATTCCGCCACCGGCGAGACCGCCGAGTTCAAGGAGATGGTGGCGCGGCTGCACGATGCCGGGCTCGAGGTCATCCTCGACGTGGTCTACAACCACACCGCCGAGGGCAATGAGCGCGGCCCGACCCTGTCGTTCAAGGGCATCGACAACGCCTCCTACTACCGGCTGATGCCGGAGGAGCGCTACTACATCAACGACACCGGCACCGGGAACACGCTGAACCTCAGCCATCCCCGGGTGCTGCAGATGGTGACCGACAGCCTGCGCTACTGGGTGACGGAGATGGGGGTCGACGGCTTCCGCTTCGACCTCGCCACCATCCTGGGCCGCGAGCCCTATGGCTTCGACGAGGGCGGCGGCTTCCTCGACAGCTGCCGCCAGGACCCGGTGCTGGAGAGCGTCAAGCTGATCGCCGAGCCCTGGGACCTCGGCCCCGGCGGCTACCAGGTCGGCGGCTTCCCGCCCGGCTGGGCCGAGTGGAACGACCGTTTCCGCGACACCACCCGCGGCTTCTGGAAGGGCGACGACGGCCAGGTCGCCGACCTCGCCTCCCGCCTCAGCGCCTCGGGCGACGTGTTCAACCGCCGCGGCCGCAAGGCCTGGGCCAGCGTCAACTTCGTCACCGCCCATGACGGCTTCACCCTGGACGACCTGGTCTCCTACAACGATCGCCACAACGATGCGAATGGCGAGGACAACAAGGACGGGCATTCCGACAACCTGTCCTGGAACCACGGCGCCGAAGGCCCGACCGACGACCCCGCCATCCGCGCCCTGCGCGAACAGCAGAAGCGCAACCTGCTGGCGACGCTGCTGCTGTCGCAGGGCACCCCGATGATCCTGGGCGGCGACGAGTTCGGCCGCAGCCAGCAGGGCAACAACAACGCCTATTGCCAGGACAATGCGGTCAGCTGGGTGGATTGGGGCGCGATCGACGAGGACGGCCGCAAGCTGCTGCAGTTCACCCGCCGGTTGATCGCCCTGCGCCAGCGCTTCCCGGTGCTGCGCCGCAGCCGCTTCCTGACCGGCGTCTACAACGAGGAGCTGGACGTCAAGGACGTCGCCTGGCTGCGCCCCGACGGGCAGGAGATGGAAAACGGCGACTGGACCAACCCGCAGACCCGCTGCCTGGGCATGCTGATCGACGGCCGGGCGCAGCCGACCGGCATCCGCCGCCGCGGGTCGGAGGCGACGCTGCTGATCCTCTTGAACGCGCATCACGAGGAGGTGCCGTTCCTGCTGCCCGAGGTGCCGGACGGCCCCTCCTGGACCGCGCTGGTCGACACCGCCGAGCCGGAGGCGCCGCAGCGCGCCCGCCTGCCGGCCGGCGAGACCTTCGCCCTGCAGGGCCGGACCCTGGCCCTGTTGTCGGCCCAGACCGGGGCATAGCATCATGGACCGATCGGCATTCGGCTGGGCATAGTCGCAGACGGTCCCACCGTGAACCGAGCAGGGGAATTCGGCGATGGTTGCATTGCGGCCCATGCGCAGCGCCGAATTCCCGGCCTATCTGGACTATTTCATTCCTGAATACGCTGCGGAGATCTCAGCGAATTACGGCGTTTCCGACACGGCAGCCCTCGCCCAGGCAAGGCGCGAAATCGCGGACGACCTGCCGGACGGCCCGGACACGCACGGCCAGGTCTTGCTTTGCATAACCGCCGATGGAGATGACGATGCCATCGGTTACCTCTGGTACCGTCCGGACAAGGATCTGCGCCTGGCCTTCATCAGCGACTTCCACATCCTGGCCGCACACCAAGGCAAGGGCTTCGGCACAAGGGCGCTGAGCGCTCTGGAAGCCGCTCTCTCCGATGCAGGCTTCGAACAGATCCGGCTGCGCGTGGCCGCTGACAATCAGCGGGCGCAGCATATCTACCGGACCGGCGGATTTCGCGTCACGGGCGTGAACATGAGCAAACAGATCGGCAAGGCCTGATTTCCGGCGATCCTACGATCCCTCGTTGACGAGAATCGTGCCCGGAATGGTGTTTGAGTCACGACCGGCCTCCGCCGCCCTCATCCGTGCTATGGCTCCGAGACGAGGAGCCCTCCAGACGAAGGTCCGCCCCATGACCGCCCTGCTTCCCGCCGAGCTTGCCTGGTACGTCACCGGCCGCTTCTACCAGGCCGAGCAGGACGGCCCGGTGGCCGACTACGGCTATTTCCTGCACCTGCCCTTCCCCGACCTGCCGCTGTTCGACGGGAAGCGCGGCGAGACCACCGCGCATTTCACCTTTGCCGCCAGGCCGTTCCAGGCGCGGAAGGTCACCAATGGCAGCCTGTCGCTCGGGGTCGATCCCATCGGCGAGTTCTCGCTGTACCTGCAGCGCCGGCCGGCCGGGACCTTCGACGACCCGGCTTCCTTCGCGCAGGGCGAATGCATCGCCACCTTCCGCCGCACCAGCCTGGTGGTCGGCACGACGGTCGACGGGACCGTCGGCGCGAAGACCGAGGCGCTGGTCGGCACCAACGTGTTCTCGGCGCGTCTGGTCGCGAGCACCCCGTTCGAGTTCGGCGGCGGCCGCCACGATCTCGCCGACCAGATCGGCCGGGGCGTCACCCAGTTCGGCACCGCCGCCGGCGCGCCGATCCAGCCCCCGCCGGCCGGCTACACGCTGGTGCTGCCGTTCACGGGGTCGGCCATAGCGCTGGGCCGGTAGATCAGGCCAGCGCGCTCCAGACCCGCTCGCCGCCGTCCCGGCCGGCGATCTCGACCGCGAAGGGTCTGTTGGTACGGGCGGAAGCAGACCGCAGCCCAACGGCCGCATAGCAGCCCTTCGTTACGAAAACGGAACTATATTTCCCCGCAAGGTGTCTGCATGACGAACCTCATGGAGGCTGCAGTGATGCTCAAGCATCTGACCAGGGTCGCCCTTGTTGCCGCGGCCCTCACCATCGTGCCGGTCCTTACGCTCCCCGCCCAGGCGGGAGGGTGGGAGAGCACCAACCAGCCACGTCTCTACAACCCGCATGATGGCCATCGGCACGGCGACAATCGCTACCGGCGCCACGACGACGATCGGCGCGATCGCCACTGGGATCGCCACGGCCGGCGCTATGACCATGACCGGCATCGCGACCGGGATCGTGATCGGAACGATAGCCCGTCGGATTTCCTGCAGGACCTGTTCAACTGACCACCGCGAGGATCAGCTCGTCGAACGCCGGGCGGCGGCCAGGGCGGCGGCGCGGCGCTGCCGATCACCTCTTGTAGACGCCGTCGAACGAGGCGCCGTTGCCGCAGGACTCCCGGCAATCGGTCGGCACGACCCGGATCTCGGAGCCGCTCACCGTCAGATCGACCGTGCATTTGCTGTCGGGGATGTCGGGATCCGGCGGGGCGACGTAGTGCACCTTGCCGCCGTCCAGCGGCGCCCGGAAGGTGACGGAGCATTGGTCATAGGCCGGTGCGGGCCCGGTCGAGGAGATGCTGACCGACAGGCTGCCGTCGGGAAAGAGCACGCCGTCGAGAAACCCGCCGACCCGATCGTTCGAGTAACTGCCCGTCAGGTGATGCTGGTCGTAGGGGGCCGAGAGTTCCACATACCGGGCCCGGTAGCTGTCGAGCAGGCAGTTCATCACCTTCTCGTCGGAGCCGGAGCAGTGGTTCCGCTGCACCAGCCAGGCGCGCTGGCTGGCCTGAAGCGCGGCGGCGTCCGCCCCCGGAGCCTGGTGGACCGCCTGGTACAGGTCGGCCATTGTCTGGTCGATCCACCCCATCCCCGAATTGCCGCCGGAACACAGCACCTTCTCGACATGGGTTCGCGCCTTGGCGCAGTCAAAACTCGGGTCCTCCTGCGCCTGCCCGAGGGACGATGCGGCCGATAAGATCAAAAGCGCATAACCGAAAATGCGACAAATGCTCATCTGATCCATTTCCCCTTCAGCAACGAGTCCGCTTGGGATCACGAGCATAGCAGCTTGCGGCCGCCGGCAAGCAGGCACGGAGCGAGGCATCTCGCCGCCGCTAAGCCTCGCTCGCGGCAACGCGGCGCTCGCTCGTCCTCTCCCGGATGCGGGCGTCCCGCCGGCCTTGGCGCAATTCGCCGCGGGTCGGCCGCCACCAGCCCCGCGCCCGCTCAGCGTCCCCGGCCTCCGCGCGGGCCGGCCAGACCCCGATCAGCTCGTCGAGTGAAGGGCGGCGCCAGGCCGCCCACACATGGTCGATCGGGGCCATCCCCAGATGCGGGTAGAACGGCGCCGCCTCGGCCGGCTCCACGACCTCGCCCGCGATCTCGACGAACACCAGCATTCCGAAGCGTTCGGTCATCACCGGCCGGTCCAGCGGCGGCAGGTCGTCGGCGGCGACGGGATAGCGATGGCGGCGGCGCTCGGCGGCCAGGGCGGCGGCGCGGCGCTGGCGTTCGGGATCCCATTCGGCCTCCCGGCGCCGTCGGCGCTCCTCCGGTTCGTTGCGGCGCGCCGCCTCCTCGATCTCCGGCCAGCGGCGCCACAGCTCGTCATAGGACCGGAACGGCACCCGCCAGGCCCGGGCCTCCGCATCCCACCAGGACCAGGGGATGGCGCGCATCTGGTCGATGACGGTCCTGGAATAGGGCGTCCGGACGCGCAGATCGTCCGCCACCTCGAGATACGGGCTGGCGATGGGATCGAAAGCATAGGCGTCCCGCCCCTTGGCATCCCCATGGTCGCCGCCCGGCGGCATCTCCCGGGCCAGCCAGCGCGTCAGCCGGCGCTCGGCGGTGGTGCCCGGGATGAACCAGGCCGCCTCGGCTTCGCGCCAGCGGGCCCGGGGGAAGGCCTTCATGAAGCGCTCCACCATCGCCCGGTCGTAGGGAAACCTCGCCTGGATGCCGGGCTTGTCCCCGTCGACCGGCCGAAGCTCGATGGCGCGGTCCTGGGCCGCAGGCTGCTGGATGGCGGAGCGCATGGCGATTCAGATGGTGGCGCCCCGCCCGTTCGTCGATGCGGAGGCCTCCCTGCCTCTCAATCGTCGTTGCGAGCGCAGCGAAGCAATCCATATCAGGCGGCGCCATGGATTGCTTCGTCGGCTGCGCCTCCTCGCAATGACGAAGAGGAGCGGGAAACCTGCCTCGTCAGGCCAGGAACACCCGCAGCGTCGCGCCGGCGGCCTGGGCGGGCAGCGCATCGACGGTGACGCCGTCTGCGGCCCGCCAGGTGGCCGGTGCGTCGCCGAGGCGCAGGTCCAGCACCCGGTCCGGCGCCAGCGACGGGAAGCGCAGCCAGACGCCGTCGGGCAGGTCCGGCGGCAGGGTGACGGCGATGTCGCCCGCGTCGAAGCGCAGCTGCGACAGCCGGCCGACGAAATTGGTCTCCAGCAGGGTGCGGTTGCCCTGCTGCAGCGCCAGCACGCCATCGGCGATGCGCAAAGTCACCGCGCCGGCCGGGCTGGCGATCGGCCCCAGCGTGGCATCGGCGCCGTCATTCACCAGCTCCCACCCGCCCCAGGGGTTGATGTCCATCACCCTGGCAACGCCGAGCGCCGGCATCAGCGCGCCCCAGCTGTAGAAGCCCTCGGTGTCCGGCTGGTCCATCGGCTCGCCGGTCTCGGCGTTGTAGTTCTCCGGGCACAGCCGGCGCTCGTCCCACACCTGTCGGAACAGGCGGAGGCTGTCGTCGGCCAGGCGCACGGCCTCGCGGTCGAAGCCGTTGCGGCGCAGCCCGTGCCAGACCAGCCAGTTCAGCGGCGGCCAGATCCGGCCGCGCCAGTAGGAATTGTCCTTGGCCGCCGGGTCGTCCCGCGTCGTGCCGGGGATGACGAATTCGCCGCCGAAGGTGGCGGGGTCGCGCAGATGCTGCAGCAGGCGCTGTGCCTGTTGCGGCGAGGCGGCGCCGCAGACCAGGGGGTAGAAGCTGGTCGGCCCCAGGCTGCGCACGAAGTCGCCGGACCACAGCCGGTTGGCGAAGATGCCGCGGCTGTCGTCCCACAGCTCGGTCCGGATCCGCGACCGGGTGCGGTTGGCGATCTCGGCATGGGATGCGGCGGCGGCATCGTCGCCCAGCTCGGCCGCGATCCAGGACAGCACCTCGGCGTCGAAGGCCAGCAGGCTGTTCAGCCCGACATCCTCGGAGCGCAGCGTCCGGGTCTCCGGGTCGTAGGCCGCCTCATCATGGATCGGCGAGTTGTCCATGCTGGATTCGTTGCGGGCGCCGAAGGAGGTGCCCTTGTACAGCCCCTCCCCCACATCCGAGGTGCCGTAGGACACTAGGCCGCGGTCGCGCGGGTCGCGCTCCCGCCACCACCAGGCGTGGTTGCGGGCCAGCGTCCCGTAGGCCAGCTCCAGGATTGGGCGGGAGCGGGAGCGGAGATAGAGCAGCCACAGCAGGAACGACCCGATCGGCAACTGGGTGCGGTCGACCCAGGCGTCGTTGGCGGTCAGCAGGCAGGCGAGGTTGCCCTGCGGCGTGGCGCTGGCCAGCGACGCGGCCAGGTTCTCGCGCGCCATCTCCTGGTCGAAAAAGCCGGTCAGCAGGGCGTTGTACAGCTGGTCGTTCAGCCAGACGCCGAAGCCGCCGAATTTCGACAGGTTCCAGTTGCGGCTGATCGAGGTGTAAGGCCGGCCGTTGACCTCGTCCCACACGCTGTTCCAGGCCATGACGTCGCGCAGCGCGTCGAGTGACCCGGCCTGCGCCCCGGTCTGGCCGGGCAGATCAGGCGCATCGCCCGGCGCGGCCGCCAACGCCTTGGCCCGGGCGACCGCCAGATCCGCACGGTCGGCCACGGCGACGCCGACGCCGCCGTTCTTCATCATCTCCAGGTTGAACCGCAGCACCAGCACCGGCGCCGCCTCCGACCGCGACCCCAGGTGGAAATAGCCGTTGGTCTCGTAATCCTCGGCCGCGGCCTCGACCGTGGCGTGGCCGGTCACCTGCACCGGCGGCTCGGCGCTGGCCAGGGCGACGAAGCGGTGCCCGACCTTGACCACCGCAGCGCCGGCGGGGTCCCAGCGCGCGACCTCTCCGCCCTCGGCCGACAGGCACAGATTGATCCAGAAGCGCAGGCCCCACTCGCCGCTCTGCTGCGTCCGCCAGGTGCCGGCCACCTCGAACGGCCCGTGCTTGGTCCAGCGCCAGGCCAGGCTGGTGCCGGCATGGTCGAGGTCGAGTTCGACCAGCGCCGCATCCAGGGCGTGGCGGCCGTATTTCACGGTGCCAGCCGGGAACAGCGTGGCGGTGCGGGTGCTGCCGGCGAAGGCCAGCGGCGTCACCCGCACGCCGAGCGGCAGGAACACCATCTCGGCCGGGCGGCTGGACCAGGTGTTCCAGGCCCGGGCGAGCGGGACGGTGGTATCGCGCAGCATCAGGCTAGCTCCAGGCCCGCAGGGCCGCTTCGGTCGTGACGATCTCCACCTGCTGGTCGAAGCGCGGCAGGATCAGGTCGAGCGTGGCGCAATGGCCCGGCAGCGACGAGCTGGTCATCGCGTCGGACACGGCGACGATGCGGAAGCCGCGGTCGATGCCGTCGAGGATGGTGCCGAGGACGCAGACATCGGTCTCCACCCCGGTCACCAGCAGCGTGTCCGCCCCCAGCGCCGCCAGCCGGCCGGCGAATTCCGGCACGGCGAAGGCGGAATGGGTCGGCTTGTCGATGATGCTGCCGGGCGGGGCGATCGCCGCCAGCGGCGCCACCAGATCCAGCATCCCCGACGCCAGCATCGGCCGGGTGACGTCGTGCCAGCGGGTGTAGTAGCGGCGCCAGGTGCCGGGCGCGTCGGCCGCCGCCTGCGGCGTGACGAAGCGCGGGAACAGGGTGCGGCCCGGCTGGGCGTTGGTCAGGGCGACGACGTTGGGGACGATGTCCATCAGCGTCGGGGTCGACCACACCGTGTCCTCGGCGAACAGCCGCTGCAGGTCGATGGCGACATGGATGGTGTTCGGCCCGAGCGGCCCGAAGCGCAGCATGGCTCAGTCTTCCATCGGAATGGTGTGGGCGGCCGACCAGCCTAGGGTGACGGACGCGCCCGGCTGGAACCCGGCGCCATCCTGGGCGCGGTTCTGGGCGAAGACCTTCAGCTCGCGGCCATCCGCCCCGGTCAGCAGGTAGGTCGAGACCGCGCCGGCATAGATCACCTCGCGCAGCGTCGCCGGCAGGGCGTTCTCGAACGAACTGGCGGTGTTGGGCGCCAGGATCGTCATCTTCTCCGGCCGCACCGCCAGCGTGACCTTGGACCCGGCCGCCGGCAGCTTCCCCGCGACCCGGACCAGCGCGCCCGCGACCTCGACGCCGCTTGCCGTGACCGTGCCCTCGAGGAAGTTGGCGTCGCCGAGGAACGAGGCGGCGAAGCGGGTGCGCGGCCGCTCATAGATCTCGCCCGGCACCCCGTCCTGCACGATGCGGCCGCGGTCGAGGATGGCGATGCGGTCGGACAGGGTCAGCGCCTCCTCCTGGTCATGGGTGACGAAGATGGTGGTCAGGCCGCTCTCGCGCTGGATGCGCTTCAGCTCGACCTGCATCTCCTGCCGCAGCCGGCGGTCGAGCGCCGACAGCGGCTCGTCCAGCAGCAGCACCTCGGGCTTGGTGACGATGGCGCGGGCCAGGGCGACGCGCTGCTGCTGCCCGCCGGACAGCTGCTTCGGGCTGCGCGCCTCGAAGCCGGTCAGCCGCACCATCTCCAGCGCCTCGCGTGCTTCCTTGGCGGCGGAGGGGCCGCGCACGCCGCGCCGGTTCAGCCCGAACATCACGTTCTCCAGCACGGTCATGTGCGGGAACAGGGCGTAGGACTGGAACACCATGCCGATGCGCCGCTTCCACACCGGCACCCGCGTCACCTCGGCCGCGCCGATGCGCAGCTCGCCCTCATCCGGGATGACGAAGCCGGCGACGATGCGCAGGAGCGTGGTCTTGCCCGAGCCGGAGGGGCCGAGCAGGCTGGTGAACCGCCCGGCCTCGAAGCTGGCGGTGATCCGGTCGAGGACCGTGGCGGCGCCGTAGCGTTTGCTGACGGCGGTGACTTCAACGCCGCTCACGGGCGCCTCCCATATTCGACAAGAGGGCGAAGGCCAGGACCAGGATCATCGAGGCGCCCAGCAGGATGGTGGAGATGGCGTTGATCTCCGGCGTGAAGCCCTTGCGGATGGCGGAGTAGATCTCCACCGGCAGGGTGGTGACGCCGGGGGTGGCCAGGAAGTACGAGACCACGAACTGGTCCAGCGACACGGCGAAGGCGAACAGCGCCGCGGCGATGATGCTGGGCAGCAGCAGCGGCAGGGTGACGCGGAAGAAGGCGTGCAGCGGCGTCGATCCCAGGCTCATCGCCGCCTCCTCCAGATCGGCGCGCTGCGACTGCAGCCCGGTGCCGATCACCAGCACGACATAGGGGATGGCCAGCGCGACATGGCCGACGGTCATGGCGAACAGGCCGCGGCCGATGCCGGTGGAGAAGAAGAACACCAGCATGGCGGTGCCGGTGATCAGCCAGGGAATGGCGATCGGCGGCAGCAGCAGCAGCTGCAGCAGGGTGCGGCCGCGGAACTTGCGGCGCGACAGGGCCAGCGAGGCCGGCACGCCGATCGCGGTGGCCAGCACCGCCGTGGTCACCGCCAGCATCAGGCTGTTGCCGCTGGCGGTCAGCAGCCGGTCGTTGTCCGGCAGCTTGGCGAACCAGTCGAGCGAGAAGCTGAACGGCAGCTCGTACAGCGGCGAGGCGTTGAACGCCATCACCACCATCACCGTGATCGGCAGGTACAGGAAGGCGATGACCAGCAGGAGATGGACCAGGCCGAGACGTTTCATCAGACCGCCCCTCCCCCTTGCTGCCGCTTGAGCACCGGCGAGGCCAGGGCGAAGATGGCGAGCACGATCAGCAGCATGATGAAGGACAAGGCGGCGCCCAGCGGCCAGTTGAACGCCTGGGTGAACTGGTCCTCGATCACCGTGCCCATGGTGACGCCGACCCGGCCGCCGAGAATCCGCGGCTCCATGAAGCTGCCGATGACAGGCACGAAGATCAGGACCGAGCCGGAGATCAGCCCCGGCGTCGCCAGCGGCAGGATCACCTTCCAGAACACCACGGGGGCGCGGGCGCCCAGGCTGCGCGCCGCCTCCAGGATCTGGTCGTCGATGGCGACGACGCTGAGATAGCAGGTCAGGATCATGTAGGGCAGGTAGGCGTGCACCAGCCCGACCACGATGGCGGGATAGGTGTAGAGCAGGCCGAGCGGCGCGGCGTCCGGCACGATCCAGTGGTAGAGGCCGTCGATGATGCCGCCGTCGCGCAGCACCATGGTCCAGGAGAAGACGCGGACCAGCCCGTTGGTCCAGAACGGCAGGATGATCAGCAGGAACAGCACCTGCCGGGTGCGGCCGAAGGTGGCGCGCGCCAGCGCCATCGCCGCCGGCAGGCCGATCAGCGCCGACAGGCCGGTGGTCCAGAACCCGATCGACAGCGAGGTCCAGGCCACGTCGAGCAGATAGGGCCGGCGGAAGAAGGCGAGGTAGTTGTCGAAGGTGGCGACGATCGCCCGCCCGCCGAAGGGCGCGACCTTCAGGAAGCTGAAGCCGAGCATCATCAGCAGCGGCAGGAAGATCGCCAGCGTCAGCCAGCCATAGGCCGGCAGCAGCAGCGCCGCCGTGCCCAGCCAGCCGCGGCGTTCCGCCCCCATCGCCGCGGCCGGCGCGGTGATGGCGGATGCGGTGGTGGGGACCGCCGTCTCGGTCATCGCCTCATCCCTTGCGCCGTCATTGCGGACAATTCCAACACGCCGCCTGATCTCCCAACACTCTAGGCGTCATCCCCGCGAAAGCGGGGATCTCTCAACGGTCGCAACGGAAAGAGATTCCCGCTTTCGCGGGAATGACGATGCCGAAAAAGCGGAAACGCCCTAGCCCGCGTAGAACGCCTTCGTCTCCTGCCACAGGTCGGAAAAGGCCGTCCGCTGGTCGTCGCTGAGCGGCGACATGAACTGCAGCTTGGACAGGTACTCGGCCTTGTGGATCTGCTTGTTCAGGTCGTCGGCCGGCAGCTTGTCCATGGCCACGGCGTTGGCCGAGGCCGGGGCGCCGACATTGGTGGCCCAGTAGTCGTAGAAGCCCGGGTCGATCATGTAGTTGATGAAGGCCAGGCCGGCCTCCTTCTTGGTGCTGGTGGCCGGCACCGACAGCCCGTCGATCCAGCCGATGCCGCCCTCCTTGGGCACCACGAAGTCGACCGCCAGCTTGAAGTTGCGCTGCGACCGCACGGCCGCGCCCGACCAGTAGATCGAGACGTCGAACTCGCCGGCGGCGAAAGCCTTGTTCCACTGGTCCTCGCTGGACCACAAGAGCTTCACGCCGGGCTTCAGCTCCTTCAGCTTGGCGCCGACCGCGGCCATGTCCTTGGGCGCGTTGATGTCCTGCCCGGTCATCAGCGCGCCGATGCCGATCGCGGTGACGGCGTCGTCGAACAGGGCGACGCGGCCGGCATAGGCGGGGTCGGCCAGCACGGAAAGGCTGTCGGCCTTGACCTTGTCGCGGCGCAGGCCCAGCGCGTTGATGCCCCACAGCCAGGAGACGCCGTAGGCCTTGCCGTCCTTGTGGAAATTGGCGTGGTCGCGCAGCTGCGGCGCCAGGTCCTTGGCGTTGGGCACCTTGGACAGGTCGATCGGCTCCAGCAGGTCCTCGGCCTGGGCCTGCAGGGTGCGGGCGCTGTTGATCAGCACCACGTCATAGGTGCCGGGGTTGGTGCGCAGCTTGGTCAGCATCTCCTCTTCGGAGTTGAAGTAGTCGTGCTTGACCGCGATGCCGGTCTTTTCGGTGAAGGCCTTCAGCGCCCAGGCCTCGTCGGTGCCGTAGCCCTGCCAGTTGAGGACGTAGATGGTGTCGGCGGCCCGCGCCCGGCGCAGCGGCAGCCCGACGGTTCCGGCCACGACGCCGGCGCCCAGCAATGCGCCGAACCGGCGCCGATCCAGTGTGAAGGACATGAAACGCTCCCCGGCGGTTATTGTTTGTACACAAACGATGCTAGCGCGGGGCGGCGGGGGTTGTCAAATTGCGTTGGGGGGTGGCTCCGAGGCAGCGATCCCCGGCCGGCGCCGGCCGGGGATCGCTGCGTCAGGGTCGTTGATGGTGTTGTCCTGGGAGCCCCGGAAAGGGGCTCCGGCATCCGGTCCCCGTGTTGGCCGGCCATGGTCCGGCACAGGTCCGGGGCGTGAAAAATCCGGTCGAAGCATGCTGCAGCAGGCAATAGCTCGGGTCTGATCGGGCGCGCGGCTATCGCTGTCTTGGGCGTTTCCTGCTGGATCACGCTCCGTCGAAATCGACGGCTGCCCTCGCGAGCGGCCGGTTCATGAAGATCCGGTCCTCAGCAGGGCACGGGCCAGCACACTTCGTGGCCGGTGTTGCTGTCCCTCGCGCATTTGTAGCAGGTGACGATGCCGGCGCCGCCAGCCTCTTCGGTCTCCAGAATTCGCATCTGGTAGCTCGAGATCGCGCCCGAGTTCTGGGCCGGCGACGGCACCACGTCGACCAGCACGCCATCCTTCCACTTGAGCACGACCTCCTGCCCGTTCTCCGTGAACGGCACGGTGATGTCGCCGGTGCCGCCGCTGGGGCGGGGCGGGTTGTGGTTCAGGCTGAGGGTGGTCGCGGTCCTGTTGGCCATGCTCTCTCTCCGTGATCGGGGGTTGGTGAGACCCATCGGCCCCACCCCTCGGAGGTTGGCAGACCCGCAGCACCCGCGCGTCATCCATTTGGATGATGCCGGGTGGGTGCGGCGGCCGCGGAGAAACCCGGCAGCCTATCACCCCGCCCCGGCCGCGGCATCCGCCGAACGGCGGATGCGGGGCATCGCCGAAATCCCTAGGCTCCCTCACGGAAACCCCGCCAGGAAGGCTGCGCCATGGTCGACATTCCGAACACCACCGCCACCACCGCCGTGATCGAGGGCGACGCCACCGGCGGCAGCTTCTCGGGCGAGATCGAGACCATCGGCGACAGGGACTGGATCCGGGTCACGCTGGCGGCGGGGACCACCTACCGGTTCTATGCCCATGGTGTCGGCCCCACCGACGACAGCACGATCGCCCTGCTGCAGGCGAACGGAACCGTTCTGGCGCAGGATGACGACAGCGGCGCCAATCTGAACTCGTACCTGCAGTACACGGCGACCGCCGGCGGCGTCTACTACATCGAGGCGCGCCTGTACCAGGGCGAGCCCGGCCAATACAGCGTGTTCGTGACCACCCTCCCCGACCCCAACACTGAGCTGAGCGCCAACCCGGACACCTATACCGGCGTGGCCGGCGAGACCATCCTCGGCGGGCTGGGCGCCGATCTCATCACGCTCGGTGCCGCCAGGACGGCCCAGGGCGACCAGGGCGACGACCAGATCACCGGCAGCGCCGCGGACGACCTGATCTCCGGCGGCCTGGGCAACGACCAGCTCTACGGCGGCGGCGGGGCCGACCGCGTCTTCGGCGATGCCGGGGTGGACAAGCTCGACGGCGGCGACGGCAACGACCAGCTCTTTGGCGGGGCCGACGCGGACCGCCTGTCCGGACGCGACGGCGACGACCGGCTCGACGGCGGCGACGGCGCCGACTACCTCTACGGGGAGCTCGGCAACGACGTGCTGCGGGGTGGCGCCGGCACCGACCGGCTCGACGGCGCCGACGGCACCGACACCGCGCTCTACAGCGAGAACGCCGTCGGGGTGGTGGTCAAGCTGGACACCGGCGACGGCAGCGGCAGGGGCAGCGGCGTCGGCGGCACCGCCCAGGGCGACGTGCTGATCTCGATCGAGAACGTCTATGGCGGGTCCGGCGGCGACGCGCTGCAGGGCTCGGGCGGCGCCAACGGGCTGGTCGGCAATGCCGGCAACGACGTGCTGATCGGGATGGGCGGCGCCGACACGCTGGTCGGCGGCGCCGGGGCCGACCGCTTCGTCTACGGCAGCGTCGGCCACAGCCTGCCCGGCGCGGGCGCCGACCGGATCACCGATTTCAGCCACGCCCAGGGCGACCGCATCGACCTGGTGTCGATCGACGCCAGCACCACCCTGGCCGGCAACCAGGCCTTCAGCTTCATCGGCGCCGCCGCCTTCACCGGCGTGGCCGGGCAGCTGCGGGCCGCGGTCTCCGGCGGCACCACGGTGATCCTCGGCGACGTGAACGGCGACCATGTCGCGGACTTTCAGATCAATCTGACCGGCGCGGTGGCCCTGGTGGCGGGGGATTTCGTGCTGTAGGGGTGGGTTGGTTAGGTCTGCGCCCGGCCCAGCGGCAGCCCTATGGTTTCGGCCGCGACGCTGGCCCCTAGCAGCGCGCCGAACCAACGCCGATCTAGTGTGAAAGACATGAAACGCTCCCCGCCGGCTATCATTCGTATACAAACGATGCTAGCGAGGGTGGCGGCGGGTTGTCAAATTGCGTTGGGCGCGCTCAGGTGAATTGTCACCCATTCCGCCAGCCAATTATCGAAGCAACCCAACTGAGCCGGCACAAAACCAATACCGCGGCCACATCTAGAGCAAGGTGACAATCGCATTCATCCCTAAGCGATTGGAATTAAACAAGAACGATAAGCGGGTTGCAAACATGCCGCACCCGACGATAATAGGCTCGTGGCTTTACGGATTTTTGTTGGATGCAAACTATTGTGCCGGCAAAAATGGCATAGCGAATTAGCGGATAAGCCAGATTTTAGAGAGCAAAAGCTTAGGCTTATCGGGTAAAATTAGGGCAGATATCATGAACCTCATTAAGAAAATAGAAATAAACTATCTAAGATCTCTTTACAGCGCAACGCTTAACGATGTTGGCAACATCAATATCGTTTTTGGCAGAAATGATAGCGGCAAATCTAATTTACTGCGCGCGCTCAATCTCTTTTTTAAAAGCAAAATTGAACCATCGCACGATCTAAGTTTCGAACTTGATATGTCTGATACTCGGCGACAAGAAGCTCAGAAAGTTAAAGGTCGGCAATTTATTTGGATCAAGATAACCTTCAATGTTCCAGAAAATTTTAGAAAATCTCTTGGCCAAGAAGTAACAATCAAAAGACAGTGGAATCGAGATGGAGATGCCACGGAATCGATATGGCCTCATAAACTAACGCGCGGGCAGACTGCTCAATTGACGAAATTTAGGAACCAAATAGACTTTACTTACATACCGGCTGTCAAAGATCTTGAGGTATATGCAGATCTAATCGAACGTATGTATGGGGCAGCCTCAGAAACACAGAGCTTACAAAACGCTACTAAAAGATTCGTTGAAGCAATACAAACTCAGACAACCCAATTGTCTGGACAATTAACTACACTTTTTGGAAGCCCAGCCCGTCTGGCCGCTCCTGCCGAGATGAGGCGATTGTTCCGCACACTTGATTTTGCACACGGTGAGGAAGGTCACTCACTTCTAAGGCAAAAGGGCGATGGAATAAAGGCAAGGCACCTTCCTGAGCTTCTCAGGTTTATAAATCAGAATGAAACCTCTAAGAAATTTTTTATTTGGGGATTTGAAGAACCTGAAAATTCCTTAGATCTTGGGGCGGCCGAAGCAGAGGCTAGAAGATTTGTTGAATTCTCTGACAGATCGGACACTCAAATTTTTATAACAAGCCACTCTCCGGCTTTTTATCTCGCAAATTCGCTTAGTAAAAAATCAAACGTCAAAAGATTCTTTATAACAAAGCAAAAACCGGATCCGATATCCGGATCAATGATGCCTCTAGATGCAGCCTCCTCAATCGATGATATCGACGAAGCAGAGAAAGCAATGGATGTTGCAGGCCTTCTGCAACTCCCATTTGTGATCAGAAGATTATCTGAACTGCAACAGAAAAACGAAGAGCTGAAAAATGATATCGGAAAATTACATAGTGATATCAATAAATCTTCAAAGCCGACTTTATTTGTCGAAGGTAAACACGATAAGCGCATTTTCTCATCTGCCCTTAATCGTATCGGTCTAGATATCGATCAAATAGATATTCATGTACTGGGTGGAACGCCAAAATCTGCCTCAGAATTATTGAAGTCTCTCTCGAAATACGGCGGCAAAATTGGGAATAATCCTTCTTTTTTCTTATTTGACAACGATAGATCTGGCCGAAGCGCTTATCGGGATCTTTGCCGAGAAGGTTCCGGAAGTTCCCCATTTCGTCTGACTCAGGAAGTATCGGTCTGGGTCCTCCCTATGACCGATCCTTTCAAGAGTTTTCTCTCCGAAACAGGGATCCCAGAGGAATCTGCATTTTTTACCTCAGAGTTTTTGTTCCCAGTCGAAAAATCTAAAGAAATTTGCCTCGCACTGACAAAGTCAGTCAGCAGCGCGAGCTCCACAGGCCAAGAAATATCGGCATGGAGAAAGAAGATACATGCTGAATATTGGAATAAATTGAGCCAGGATCGTTGTATCGATCTGCTTAATATTCCAGATGACCGAACAAGCTGGTTCTATCTTCGCGGCGTCCCGGATGGTCTCAAAGAAAGATTCGCGGAAAAAATTGAAGGAGAAAAGATTTTGTCTGATACGGTAAATTCCATATCTACTATAATAGCGGAATGTATGTACGAAGAAAAATGATTTTTATTAGTATTTTTATTTTAGAAATATTTCCTAATTATAACATCAATATTGATGTAGGCAGGACCAAAGGATTAACCGCAGATTTATGATTCCATTTTACTTTAGATTATACCACCGGAGACACGTGGGCTCCGACGGATGACTGCCAGCGCGCAGTGGAGGCACAAAAATCGGAACGCCTGCAGGCGGCCGCTCTCGCGGCCGGTCCTGACATAGCTCTCGACTTCCCTTCCCTCACTTCCCCTCCCCGCCCCAATCCGCCGTCTCCGCGCTGCCATCCAGGAAGGGCAGCACCGTCTCGGTCAGGCGCGGCGACAGGAAGATGTCGTAATGGGTCAGGCCCGGCAGGATGGCGAGGCGGTTCTGCGCCATGTGCTCGCGCTGCCAGCCGGCGTCGCGCAGGCCGCCGCCCAGCAGCTGGTAGAATTTCACGATGTGCTCGGGCCGGACCATGTCGCTGTCGCCGAACACCAGCATCACCGGCCCGGCCAGCTTCGGCACATCCGCCGACCAGTCGAAGGGCTGGCGCATCATCGCGCCCATGGCGTCCAGCAGGCGCGGGAAGTCGCCCGGGTTCGGCGCCACCGCGACATAGGATTGGTACATCGGCGTGTCCTTCAGCATGTCGGCGATGCCGGCGCCGACCGCGGCCTGCTGCGGCAGCATCTCGGCATAGAAGCCGTCCTGGGCGTAGCCGGCCGAGACCAGGGCCAGGCGGCGCACCCGGTCGGGGTGCTGCAGCGCCAGCTGGAAGGCGACGCCGCCGCCCATCGAATAGCCCAGCACGTCGGCCTGCTGCACGCCCAGCGCGTCCAGCACCGCCGCCATGTCGTCGCCCATCGCCGGCAGGCTCATCGGCCGGTCGCCCAGCGGGGTGCGGCCATGGCCCTGCAGGTCGACGCCGATCACCTGGCGGTGCGCCGCCAGCACCGGCAGCACCGGCTGGAACATGTCGGTGGAGCCCAGGCCGCCATGCAGCAGCAGCAGCGGTTCGCCCTGCCCGTAGACCGCGTAGTGGTAGTCGATGCCGCCGGCCCGGACCTGCCCGGTCTTCTCCGCCTTCAGCGCAGCCGGGGGCTGGGCCGCGGGCTGGACGGGGGCGGTCTGGGCCGAGGCCGGGGCGGCCGCGGCCAGCAGGGCCGTGGCGGCGACCAGGACGAGCGTCGATTTCAGCATGTCGATCTCCCTTGGGGCGAAGCCGATGGCGTCGATGCCCCAAGGACGACGGGGGCCGGCCGGTCCCGACAGGGGGTGTGAAAAAAGTTGGTGCGGGGGATGGGGCGGATGGGCCGGAGCCGCCCCCTGCCCCTTCTTCGTCATTGCGAGGAGGCGAAGCCGACGAAGCAATCCATGGCGCCGGTATGCGCGGCCCGATGGATGGATTCGCTGCGCTCGCAATGACGATGGGGGCGGCGCCCATCCGTAAACACAATGTACATTGCGCAAGCGGTTTAACATGTTCATGATATGTTCCATGGACAACGCGCCCACCGACGCCGCCCCTGACGAGACCCAGCCGGTCGATCCCGACCGGGAGTGGACGGTGTGGGCGCTGGGCAAGCTGCGCGAGCTGGTCGATATCGGCATGCGCACCGCCCGCCGGATCGAGACGCAGCAGATGGCGACGCCCATCGTGCCGCCGCCGCCCGATTTCGCGCTGATGCAGGCCCGTGTCGCCCGCGCCGTGCGCCTGTCCATCGCCATGACCGAGCGCATCCGCGAGGCCTACCGCGCCCGCAAGGCCGAGGCGGAGACCGCCGCCGCGGCGGTGCAGGCGCGCCGGCAGAGGCGTCGGGCGCAGGTGGCCCGCGCCGTGGCCGAGGCGCTGGGGCCCGAGCGGCCGGCCGGGGCCGCCGGGGCCAAAGATGCCGGCAGCCCGRCCGCGCCGCGGGAAAGCCTGACCGAGACCGAGGTGCCGGATGTCGAGCTCGACACCCTGCCGATCGATGAGATCGTGCTGCGCATCTGCCGCCGGCTCGGCCGCACGCCGGGCCGCCTGCCGCAGCGCTGGGAGGACGCCTTCGCCGAGGACGAGGCGGCCGGGCCTCTGGATGAGCCCCTGCCCGAAGCACTGACCGACCCGCCCCCCGAAGCGCCCGAGCCCGCCGCCGGCCGGGGCGGCACCGGCCGCCCGGCCCGGAAGCCGCCGGACAGCAGCTGAGTTGGCGGTGTGCTCGCGCTCATTCCAACCGTTCGCCGTCCATCCGCTCGACCGGCAGCCCCCTCCTTGTCCCCCCTCCCCTTGSGGGAGGGGGTTAGGGGGAGGGGTCTGCGCGCGTCCGCGCGCCGATGGCGGAGTCGGTCCCTGGGGAGTGCCGGCCCTGGCTGCGCCAACCCCCTCCCCCCTCCCGCGGGGGGAGGGGGGACTCACATTGGAGACCGTCCGGGAATGCGCTGGTGTGAGCCGGCTGGTGGTGGTGTCGAGACCCGGCGCGCAGCGGACATGGTGCTCGTCGAGCACCGGAAGCGCAGACACCGCCGTCAGACGGCCGCGCCGGCGCGTTTCCGAATGGTCTCAGCGTCTTCCGCCGACCTCGTCGATATGCAGCAGCATGTCCGCCGGATCCTCGAACACCCGGTAGGCGCCGCTGCGCTCCAGCTCGTCCTGGCCGTAGCCGCCGGAGAGGAAGCCGATGCCGAGCGCCCGCGCCCGCTGCGCCGCCAGCATGTCCCACACGCTGTCGCCGACGACATGGGCGCGCTCGATCGGCACCTCCAGCTTCTCGGCCGCGGCCAGGAACAGGTCGGGGTCGGGCTTGGCGTATTTCACCAGGTCGCGGGTGATCACCGGCACCTTGTCGAAGTCGACGCCCAGGTTCTCCAGCACCGGCCGCGCCGTCTCCATCCGGCCGCTGGTGGCGATCGCCCAGGGGATGCCGGATTCGGTCAGCCAGGCCAGCAGCTCGCGCGCGCCGGGCAGCGGCACGCTCTTCTCGGCATGCTTCAGGTAGGCCGCGGCGTGCAGCCGGCGCAGCCGCTCCACCCGCTCCTCGCTGATGTCCAGGCCGGTCTCGCGCAGCAGCATGTTGGTGAACAGCCCGCCGCTCATCCCGATCTTGCGGTGGATGCGCCACACCGACAGGTCGATGCCCTCGGCGTCCAGCGCCTCGCGCCAGGCCAGCACATGGTAGTAGACGCTGTCGACCAGCGTGCCGTCGAGGTCGAACAGGAACGAGGTCTGCTGGCGCATGCGGGCTCTCCTGGGTTCAACGAACAGGGTCGGGGTGGTGCGGCACGAACAGCCGGAAGCGCTCGGTCCACAGCACCACCAAGAGGGCGCAGGCGCCGAGCCCGAAATAGCCGAAGCCCAGCGGCACCACCGTGCCGTCGAAGGCCTGGCCGACCAGGGCGCCGAGGGCCGCGCTGGCGATGGTGGTGTAGCTGCCGATCACCGAGGACGCGGTGCCGGCGATGGCGCCCAAGGGCTCCATCGCCATGGCGTTGAAGTTCGGCACGGTCAGGCTGAACAGGAACATGTTGGCGGCCAGCACCACGCCGAACAGGAACAGCGGCGGCTTGCCGCCGAAGGCGAAGGCGATCGCCAGCTGGACCGCGCCGACCGCGACGAAGCCGCAGATCCCGGTGTGCGACATCCGCCGCATGCCGAGCCGGCGCACCAGCCGGGAGTTGAGGAAGGAGGCGAAGCCCATCACCATCGCGATCAGCCCGAAGGCCATCGGGAACATCGGGCCGAGGGCGTAGACGTCGACCTCGAAGATCGCCTGGGACGAGCCGAGATAGCCCATCAGCGATCCCATCATCAGCCCCATGGCGGTGGCGTAGCCGATCGACACCCGGGTGGTGACGCAGGTGCGCACGCCGTCGCGGATGCGGGCGACCGAGAAGGGCCGGCGGTATTCCGGGTGCAGCGTCTCCGGCATCCGGCGGTTGAACCAGACGATCTGGACCAAAGCGAGGCCGAGCATGCTGACGAAGATCATGTGCCAGCTGCCCACGAACAGGAACATCTGGCCGATCGCCGGGGCGAAGATCGGGACGATGATGAAGACCATCATGGTCAGCGACATCACCCGCGCCATCTCGCGGCCGGAGAAGCGGTCGCGGACGATGGTGACGGTCAGGACGCGGGCGGCGGCGGCGCCCATGCCCTGCACGGCGCGGGCGACCAGCAGCCATTCGAAGCCGTGGGCGGCGATGGCCAGCACGCTGCCGACGCAGTAGACCGACAGGCCGATCATCAGCGTCGGCCGCCGGCCGATGACGTCGGAGACCGGGCCGTAGACCAGCTGCATCACGCCGAAGCCGGCCATGTAGGCGGTCAGGACATACTGCAGCGCGTTGGGGTCGGCGATGCCGAGATCGGCCTGGATGGCGCCGAAGGCCGGCAGCAGGTTGTCGATCGACAGCGAGATCAGCGCCATCATGAAGGCGATCAGGCCGACGAACTCGACGAAGCCTGGCTCCGGCGTCGCCCGGCGGGCCGGCCTGGCCGCCGTGGCGCCGGTCGCGGCGTCGGCGCTCGTCGTCTTGATGAAGGACATTCGGTCCGGTCTCGTGCCACGCGGCATGGCCCGGCCCGCACCACCGCCCTGGGGCGACGATGCCGGTCGAGTGCTGCCCGCCCCTGCGGGGATCATGAGAAACAGGATGAGCTTCGGCCACAACCGGCCCGTGGGGCAAGCGGTTGGCGCGCAACGCTGCCTCCCGCCGGCGGCTCAGCCCGGCATGGCCGACCGCATGTCCCGGGCCTCGTCGCGCACCATGGCCATGAACACCTGGCCCGCGGCGGTGGCCGGCACCTCGGCCCGCATGGTCAGGCCGACCGGGCCGGTGGAATCGCCGTCGTCGATCGCCAGCTCGGCCAGCACGCCCTCCGCCACATCCTGCGCCACCGCGCCGCGCGAGATGATCCACACCGCATCGGTGCGGCGGGTGTAGGAGCGGCCGAAGGTGGGCGAGACGCTCTCGATCCGGTCGGGCAGCACCCCGACCCCGGCGGCGATCAGCAGCTTGTCGACCGTCGGCCCGATCACCGAGCCGGGCGGCGGCGCGATCACCGGGAAGGCGCCGATGTCGCGGATCGCCAGGGACGGTCGGTCCAGCAGCGGATGGCCGGGGCGGACGGCGAAGGCGATGCGTTCGGAATAGAGATGCTCGAAGGACAGGCCGGTCATCTGCTCCGGCTCCGCCAGCCGGCCGAGCACGAGGTCGAGCTCGCCGACGCGCAGCTGGCCCAGCAGCATCTGGTTCGGGCCGTCGACCACCCGCACCACCACGCCAGGGCAGGCTTCGCGGAAGCGCTGCAGCGCCGCCGGCATCATCTGCGCCGCCACGGTCGGCAGCACCCCGACGCGCAGCAGCTCCTCCCCCGCCGCGCGGGCCCGCACCACGCTTTCGATGCCCTGGCGCAGGGCGGTGACGCTGGTGCCGGCATGATGCAGGAAGGTCTTGCCGAAGGCGGTCAGCACCACGCCCTTGCGGCTGCGGTCGAACAGCGGCGCGCCCAGCGCCTCCTCCAGCTCGCGCAGGGTCTTGGACACCGCGGGCTGGCTGATCGACAGCGCATCGGCCGCCGCGACCACGCTGCGCAGCCGCGCCGCCTCCAGGAAGCACTGCAGGTGCCGGAACTTGATCCGCCGCTCGATCCCCGCCGCGCTGTCGCCGCGTTCCGCCATACTCGTCCGGTTATGTTTCTCGGCCAATTCGTCATTTTACATAACCGTTGCCGCCGAGCACAGTCGCATCAGGACACCCAGGCAGGACCAGGGATCGGGGATGGACGCGGTCAAGGCAAACGGCATCGTGCTGCACATCGAGGACAGGGGTCCGCGCGACGCGCCCGCCCTGGTCTTCGTCAATTCGGTCGGCACCGATTTCCGCATCTGGGATGCGGTGGTGCCGCAGTTCCCCGACCATCGGACCCTGCGCTACGACAAGCGCGGCCACGGCCTGTCCGCCAGCGAAGGCGGCGACAGCATCGACGCCCACGCCGCCGATCTCGCGGCGCTGCTGGACGCCAGGGGCATCGGCCGCGCCACCATCGTCGGCCTGTCGATCGGCGGCATGATCGCGCTGGCCTTGAGCCACCTGCGGCCGGACCTGGTCGACCGCCTGATCCTGTGCGACACCGCCCACCGCATCGGCACCACCGAGAGCTGGCAGGCCCGCATCGATGCGATCCGCACCGCCGGCGTCGCCAGCATCGCCGAGGCGACGATGGAGCGCTGG
Source organism: Inquilinus sp. 2KB_23 (assembly GCF_052115705.1). Taxonomy (NCBI): domain Bacteria; kingdom Pseudomonadati; phylum Pseudomonadota; class Alphaproteobacteria; order Rhodospirillales; family Rhodospirillaceae; genus Inquilinus; species Inquilinus sp. 2KB_23. The sequence goes on from NZ_JBFRHF010000006.1 coordinate 48,945, forward strand.
TTCTCCGCCGCCTTCCGGGCGGAGCAGCCGGAGCGGGTGGCGATCGCCCGAAATATGCTCAGCCGCACCCCGGCCGACGGCTATCTCAGCGCCTGCGCCGCGTTGCGCGACGGCGACTTGACCGCGGTGGCGCAGGCGGTGGCGGTGCCGGCCTTGTGCCTGTGCGGCACCGCGGACACCGCGACGACGCCGGAGCTGGTGCGGTCGCTGGCGGCGCTGATCCCCGGCGCGCGCTACGCGGACATCCCGGGCGCCGGCCATATCCCCTGCGTCGAGGCGCCGGACACCCTGGCCCGGCTGATCCGCGGATTCATCGAGGAGGCGCCCCGTGGCTGAGACATCGTACGACGCGGGCATGAAGGTCCGCCGCCAGGTGCTGGGCGACGCCCATGTCGACCGCGCCCAGGCCCGGACCACGGCCTTCGACGCGCCGTTCCAGGAGTTCATCACCAACGGCGCCTGGGGCGGGGTGTGGACCCGGCCGCAGCTGACCCATCGCGAGCGGTCGATGCTGACCATCGCGCTCTTGGCCGCGCTGGGCCATCACGACGAGCTGGCGATGCACATCCGCGCCACCGCGAACACCGGCGCCACGGCGGAGGACATCCGCGAGGCGCTGCTGCATGTCGCGGTCTATGCCGGGGTGCCGGCCGCCAACGCCGCCTTCGCCATCGCCAAGCAGGTCTTCGCCGAACGCGACGGCGTTGCCCGGGAGGAACCGAAGTGAGCTTCCAGCCACGCGACTGGCGGATCCATCCGCCCCATCTGTTCGAAGGCTACCGCTCGACCGTGCTGCGGGCGCCGTCGCAGAAGCTGATCCCGCTGACCGGCGTAACGCCGTCCGGCGCGCTGTCGGAGCATCAGGGGCCGACCTTCACCGCGGCGGCCGCCCCGCCCGCAGAGGCCGACCTGACCCGCAACGGCCGCGTCAACGGCGAGCCGTTGGGCGAGCGCATCATCGTCGCCGGCCGGGTGCTGGATGAGGATGCCAGGCCGGTCGCCGGCACGCTGGTCGAACTGTGGCAGGCCAATGCCGCCGGCCGCTACATCCACAAGGTCGACCAGCACGATGCGCCGCTGGACCCGAACTTCCTGGGCGCCGGCCGCTGCGTCACCGACGCCGAGGGCCGCTACCGCTTCCTGACGATCAAGCCCGGCGCCTACCCCTGGCGCAACCACGCCAATGCCTGGCGGCCGCAGCACATCCACTTCTCGGTGTTCGGCCCGGCCTTCGCCACCCGGCTGGTGACCCAGATGTACTTCCCGGGCGACCCGCTGCACACGCTGGACCCGATGTTCAACAGCATCGCCGACCCCGCGGCGCAGCAGCGCCTGGTATCGCGCTTCGACATCGACATCACCGAGCCGGAATTCGCGCTGGGCTATCAGTTCGACATCGTCCTGCGCGGACGCCTGGCGACGCCGATGGAAGAGGGCCACCGATGAGCAAGCTTCCCCAGACCGGGTCGCAGACCGTCGGCCCCTTCTTCGCCTATGGGCTGGTGCCGCGCCAATACGGCTACGACTTCCCGCAGATCGCCGACGGCACCATCGCCGGCGACGCCGTGCCGGGCGACCGCATCCGCGTCGCCGGACTGGTGCTGGACGGCCAGGGCCAGCCCATCGAGGACGCGCTGGTCGAGATCTGGCAGGCGGATTCCAAGGGCGTGTTCCCGGGGCCGCAACGCACCGCCAATGACGGCTTCACCGGCTTCGGCCGCTGCGGTACCGGCACCGACCCGGAGCGCCGCTTCGTGTTCGACACCATCAAGCCGGGCAGCGCTGCGGCCGGCGAGGCGCCGCATCTCAGCGTCATCGTCTTCATGCGCGGCATGCTGGTCCACGTCTACACCCGGATCTACTTCCCGGACGAGGCGGCGGCCAATGCAAGCGACCCGGTGCTGAATGCCGTGCCCGAGGCGCGACGTAACACCCTGGTCGCCCGGCCGGACGGGCCCGGCCGCTACCGCTTCGACATCCGCATGCAGGGTGCCGACGAAACCGTGTTCTTCGACATCTGACCGAGAGAGTTCATGGCCAAATTCCAGACCCTGGCCGAGGCGGTGGCCGAGAACCTAAGGGACGGCGACACCGCCGCCTTCGAAGGGTTCACCCATCTGATCCCGCACGCCGCCGCGCATGAGGCGATCCGCCAGGGACGGCGTGACCTGACCCTGGTGCGGATGACGCCCGACCTGGTCTACGACCAGATGGTCGGCATGGGCATGGCCCGGAAGCTGATCTTCTCCTATGCCGGCAACCCCGGCGTCGGCCTGCTGCGCCGCGTGCGCGACGCGATCGAGAAGGGCTGGCCCAACCCGGTCGAGATCGAGGAGCACTCCCACGCTGCCATGGCCAATGCCTATGAGGCCGGGGCGGCCGGCCTGCCCTGCGCCGTGTTTCGCGGCTATCGCGGCGCCGGCCTGGCCGAGGTCAACCCGAACATCAGGTCGATCACCTGCCCCTTCACCGGCGAGACGCTGGCGGCGGTGCCGGCGATCCGCCCCGACGTCGCCTTCATCCACGCCCAGAAGGCGAACCGCCGCGGCGACGTGCTGATCGAAGGCATCGTCGGGGTGCAGAAGGAAGCGGTGCTGGCGGCTAGGCGGTCGGTGGTGACGGTGGAGGAGATCGTCGCGGATTTCGACGACGTTCACCCGAACGCCTGCGTGCTGCCGCACTGGACCGTGACCTCGATCGTCGAGATCCCGGGCGGCGCCCACCCGTCCTACGCCCATGGCTATTATCCCCGCGACAACGCCTTCTATTTGGCCTGGGACAGGATCGCGACCGACCGTGACGGCTTCCTGGCCTGGATGAAGACCAATGTGCTCGAAAGCGGTCCCGGCGCCTTCGCCGGCCGGGTCGCGGCGCTGAACGGGAGGGGCTGACCATGCCTGACTTCACCCCTGATGAGATGATGACGATCGCGGCGGCCCGAGCCTTGCGCAACGAGGATGTCTGCTTCGTCGGCATCGGCGCGCCCTCGGCCGCCTGTAACGTGGCGCGGCTGACCCACGCCCCCGACATCACCCTGATCTATGAATCCGGCACCATCGGCACCGCGCCGGAGGTGCTGCCGCTGTCGATCGGCGACGGCGAGCTGTGCGACACCGCGGTCACCACCGTGTCGGTGCCGGAGATGTTCCGCTACTGGCTGCAGGGCGGTCGGGTCACGGTCGGCTTCCTCGGCGCCGCCCAACTCGACCGCTTCGGCAACATCAACACCACCGTGATCGGCGACTACCACAAGCCGACGGTGCGGCTGCCCGGCGGCGGCGGCGCGCCGGAGATCGCGACCTCCTGCGGCGAGATCTTCATCACCATGAAGCAGGGCAAGCGCGGCATGGTCGACAAGATCGACTTCTTCACCTCGCTCGGCCATGGCAGCGGCGGTGACGACCGCGCCCGCCACGGCGTCACCACCAAGGGCCCGACCCTGCTGGTCACCGACCTCGCCGTCTGGCGCCTCGACCCTGCGACGAAGGAATTCACCGTGGTCTCGCTGCACCCCGGCGTGACCCGCGAGCAGGTGCAGGAGAGCTGCGGCTGGACCGTCCGCTTCGCCGACACGCTGGAACAGACCCCGCCGCCCTCGGCGCTGGAATTGAAGACGCTGCGCGACCTGCAGGAACGCACGCGCATCGCCCATGGAGAAGCCGCATGAGCCGCGACGCCTTTCTCTGCGCCTATCTGCGCACCCCGATCGGCCGCTATGCCGGTGCCCTGTCCGCCGTCCGCCCCGACGACCTCGCCGCGATCCCGCTGAAGGCGCTGATGGAGCGCCACAGCAAGGTCGACTGGGAGGCGGTGGACGACGTCGTGCTGGGCTGCGCCAACCAGGCCGGCGAGGACAACCGCAACATCGCCCGCATGGCGCTGCTGCTGGCCGGGCTGCCGGCGGCGATCCCGGGGTCGACCGTGAACCGCCTGTGCGGCTCCGGCCTCGACGCTTTGACCATCGCCGCCCGCGCCATCAAGGCCGGCGAGGCCGAGCTGATGCTGGCCGGCGGCGCCGAGAGCATGTCGCGCGCTCCGTTTGTCATGCCGAAGGCCGAGAGCGCCTTCTCCCGCAGCAATGCCGTCTACGACACCACCATCGGCTGGCGCTTCGTCAACCCGCGGATGGAGGAGATGTACGGCACGGATTCGATGCCGGAAACCGGCGAGAACGTGGCCGAGGAGTTCCGCGTCTCCCGCGCCGACCAGGACGGCTTCGCCCTGCGCAGCCAGGAGAAGGCGCTGGCCGCCCAGGCCAGCGGCCGGCTGGCGCGCGAGATCGTCCCGGTCACCATCCCACAGCGCAAGGGCGAGGCCGTGGTGGTCGATCGCGACGAACATCCGCGCCAGACCTCGCTGGACAAGCTGGCCGCCCTGCCGACGCCGTTCCGCAAGGGCGGCACCGTGACCGCCGGCAATTCCTCCGGCGTCAATGACGGCGCCGCGGCGCTGATCGTGGCGTCGGAGGCGGCGGCGGCTCGGCACGGGCTGACCCCGATCGCCCGCATCCTGGGCGGGGCCGCCGCCGGCGTGGCGCCGCGGATCATGGGCTTCGGCCCTTCCCCCGCCAGCCGCAAGCTGATGGCCCGGCTGGGCCTGACGATCGGCGATTTCGACGTGATCGAGCTGAACGAGGCCTTCGCCAGCCAAGCGCTGGCGGTGACCCGCGATCTCGGCCTGCCCGACGATGCGGCGCATGTGAACCCGAATGGCGGCGCCATCGCGCTCGGCCACCCGCTCGGCATGTCCGGCGCCCGCATCGCCGGTACCGCGGCGCTGCAGCTGAAGCTGACCGGCGGCAAGCGCGCTTTGGCCACCATGTGCATCGGCGTCGGCCAGGGCATCGCCCTGGCGCTCGAGGCAGTTTAGGGGGAACTCCCATCCGGCTCGGGCGGTTCGCCAGGGTATGCAGCCGCCGGCTCCGGAAGGCGGCTGCACCCACCGCCACGGAGGTTCCCCCATGCAGAAGCCCTTGCAGCTCTCGTTCAAGAACATCGACGGGTCCGACGCGATGAAGGCGGTCGTGCGTGAGCGCGTGGACCGGCTGGACCGGATGTATCCCAGCCTGATCGGCTGCCGCGTGGTGATCGAGGCGCCGCACCGCAGCGCCCAGGGCAGCCGGCCGCCGCTGGGCATCTCGATCGAGGCCGAGATCCCGGGCAAGCCGATGATCGTGGCCAGGGACGCGGAGGAGCACAGGAGCGCAGCGGACCAGGGCACCATCGTCAACCGCACCTTCGACGTGGTCGAACGCCAGCTGGACGACGCCACCAGGATCGCGCATGGCGAGGTGAAGACGCATGAGGCGGCTGGGGAGAGCGGCAGCGTCACCCGCGTGTTCGCGGAACAGGGCTACGGCTTCGTCGAGGCCAAGGCGGCCGGCAACCTGTATTTCACCCGCAACGCCGTGGTCGATGGCCGCTTCGACGAGCTGACGGTCGGCACCATCGTGCATCTGACCCTGGCGACTGGCGAAGGCCCGATGGGGCCGCAGGCGAGCTCGATCCGGCTGCTGGGGGCCGACCGCCGCAGCGAATAGCGGCGGGGCGCCTTGACTTTCAGCCGTGCCGGCGGCGTCATCGGCCGTCGGACCCGGCCCGTGGGCCGAAGGCGAAAGCGATCCGCGGTCCGCCGCAGACTCTGAGGCTCCCCGATGACCGTCTCGCCATTCGATTCCGCCCTGACCGGCCCGCTGCTATCGGATGCCGAGACCGCCGCCCTGTTCACCGACCGGACGGTGCTGCGGACGATGCTGAAGGTCGAGGCGGCGCTGGCCGAGGCGCAGGCGCGCTGCGGCGTGATCGGCGCCGGGGCCGCCAGCGCCATCGCCGCGGCGGCCGGCGCGCTCGACCCCGACCCGGCGGCGCTGGCCGCGCGCACGGCGGAGGACGGCGTGCCGCTGCCGGCCCTGGTCGCCACGCTGCGCCAAGCCGTGGCGGCGTCGGCGGGAGACGAGGCGGCCCAGGCGGTGCATTGGGGTGCCACCAGCCAGGACATCATCGACACCGGCCTGGTGCTGCGGCTGCGCCGGGCGATCGACATCCTCGACGGCAGGATCGCGGCGCTGGTGACGGCGCTGGCCGGCCTGGCCGACACCCATCGCGGCACGGTGATGCCGGGCCGCACCCGGTCGCAGCAGGCGACGCCGATTTCCTTCGGCCTCAAGGTCGCCGGCTGGCTGGCGCCGCTGCTGCGCGACCGCGACCGGCTGCGTGAGTTGAAGCCCCGCCTGCTGCTGCTGTCCTTCGGCGGCGCCAGCGGGACGCTGGGTGCGCTGGGCGGGGACGGCATCGCGGTCGAGGCGGCGCTGGCCGAGGTCCTGGACCTCGCCGTGTCGCCGATGCCGTGGCACGCCCAGCGCGACGGCATTGCCGAATTCGCCGGCTGGCTGGCGCTGGTGACCGGAACCTTGGGCAAGATCGGCCGCGACCTGATCCTGCTGGCCCAGAACGAGGTGGCGGAGGTGCGGCCGGGCGCCGGCGGCGGGTCGTCGACCATGCCGCAGAAGTCGAACCCGGTCGGGCCAGAGGCGCTGGTCGCCCTGGCCCGCTTCAACGCCGGCATGGTCGGGCAGTTGCACCACGCGATGCTGCACGAGCACGAGCGTGACGGCGCCGCCTGGCAGATCGAATGGCTGGCCCTGCCGCAGATGCTGGTCGCCACCGGCGCGGCGCTGAACCATGCCGTCGCCCTGTCCGGCAGCTTGAAGGTCGACGTGGTGCGGATGGCGGCGCAGCTGGAAGCGTCGCACGGCCTGCTGCTGGCCGAGGCCGCCAGCTTCGCCCTGTCCGCCCACATGCCGCGGCTGGAGGCGCAGCGGCTGGTGAAGGCGGCGGCGACCCGGGCCACCGCCACCGGCCGCCACCTGTTCGACCTGCTGGCCGAGACCTCCGACGTCCCGGTCGACTGGCCCGCCCTGCGCGACCCCGCCCGCCACCTGGGCGCGGCCGATGCCTTCATCGACCGGGTGCTGGCGGCGGCGGCAGGTTAGGCCGCCTCCTCCCGCCGCTCCGTCACATGGTCGATGATGCCCCAGGCTTTCGCCTCTTCCGCGGTCATGAAGCGGTCGCGGTCCAGGGTGCGCTCGACCTCGTCATAGGTGCGGCCGCAATGCTTGGCGTAGAGCAGGTTCAACTGGCGCTTGAGCTTCACGATGTCCTCGGCATGGCGCTCGATGTCCGAGGCCTGGCCCTGGAAGCCGCCGGAGGGCTGGTGCAGCACCACCCGGGCGTTGGGCAGGGCGATGCGCCGGCCGGGCGCGCCGGCCATCAGCAGGAAGGACCCCATCGATCCCGCCGAGCCCATGCACACGGTCGACACCGGGCTCTTGATGTATTGCATCGTGTCGTAGATCGCGAGCCCGCTGCTGACCACCCCGCCGGGCGAGTTGATGTACATCGCGATCTCGCGCCGCGGATCCTCCGATTCCAGGAACAGCAGCTGGGCGCAGACCAGGGCCGAGACATTGTCGTCGATCGGGCCGTTCAGGAACACGATCCGGTCGCGCAGCATGCGCGAGAAGATGTCGAAGGCGCGCTCGCCGCGGCCCGACTGCTCCACCACCATCGGCACCAGGGACATGGTCATGCCGCCCATCGCAGGCCTCCACCGACCGCGGAGGCCGTGATCCGAGGCCGCATCGGGAGGCGTCGGCCGCCGGAGCACCGCGGCGCCGGCGTGCCCGTCCACAGCGCCGTCGCGCGGGCGCCGATGCGGAAGCCGCTGTGCACCACCCGCAGCCGCGTGCCGCCGGTCGCGGTGTCGGTCAGGGTGAAGGTCACCACCGTGTCCAGCGGCTTGCCGCCGGCATCGCGGTCGCGGCCGCGCCAGCTGTAGCGCAGCAGCCGGTGCGGTTCGGCCGCCAGCACCTCGCAGTCGATCGGCTGCCTCGCACCCGGCCCGTCGCGCAGCGTGAAGCGCTGCCCCGCCTCGGCCCGGATGTCGTTCGGCAGCAGCCAGGCGCCGAGCAGCTTCGGCTCGGTCAGCGCCCGCCACACCTTCTCCGGCGGGTGGTCCAGATCACAGTCGACGACGATGTCGTCGGCCCGGTCCTTCAGGTCGGTCATGGGTCCATGTCCTCGAGCAGGGTCTTGAGGCGCGCCACCCGCTCCGGCCAGAAGGCGCGGTAGCGGTCGATCCAGTCGCCGAGCGGGGCCAGGCCTTCCGGCGCCGCCCGGTAATAGGCGAAGCGGCCCTCGCGCCGTTCCGCCACCAGTCCGGCGCGGCGCAGGGCGGCGAGATGCTGCGAGATCGCCGGCTGCGACACGGCGAAGCCGGACTTCAGCTCCGACACACTCATCTCGCCATCGGACAGCCGCTCGAACACGGCACGGCGGGTCGGGTCGGCCAGGGCCTGGAGGATCGCGGTCGCGGTCATGGGAATCATATAAGCCGATACTTATGCGATTCGCAACAATGACCCTCCCATGGTGATGGGAGGGTCGGACGGCGGTGTCAGGCTGGGTGGCGTTGAGGCGTCAGACCGAATGGATCCGCGCATACTCCGTCTTCGCCAGGGCGGCGCGCAGCGTCTGCCGCTCGGCCTCGGTCAGGGCGCGCAGCGGCGGATGCAGCCGGCGCCAGGCGGCGTCGCCATGGATCTCGGCCAGCGTGTCCTTGACCGCGGCGACCAAGGTGACGCTGCTGAGCGCCGCCCGCAGCGCGCCGGCGGCGGCCACCGCGGCCTCCGCCTCCGGGCTGCCGGCCTGGTGGAACGCGATCCGGGCCAGCGGGCCGGTGACGTTGGTGGTGGCCGAGATGCAGCCGGCGAAGCCACGTGCCTTCGCCAGGCCCAGCGTGGCCTCGGAGCTGGGGAACACGGCGATGCCCGGCACCCGCTTGGCCAGGTCGGTGGAATAGGCGATGTCGCCGGAGGAATCCTTCAGCCCGGCCAGGGTCTGCGGGTGGCGCTCGGCCAGGCGGGCGACCACCTCGATCGGCCAGGGCACGCCGGTGTTCTGCGGGATGTGATAGAGGTAGAGGCCCAGCCCGTCGGCGCCGACCTTGCCGATCACCGTGTCGACATAGGCGCCCAGGCTCTCGTCATCGATGCCCTTGTAGTAGAACGGCGGCAGCAGCAGCGCGCCGGCGAAGCCCAGAGCCTTCGCCGTGCCGGTCAGCCGCACCGCATCCTCCAGCGCCGAGGCCCCGGTGCCGACCATGAAGCGGTGCAGCGGCAGGCCGGCCTCGGCCACCGCCTTCATCGCCGCCAGCCGCTGCTCGACCGAGAAGGACGTGGCCTCGCCGGTGGTGCCGAGCAGGTTGACGGCGTCGCAGCCGCCCTCGACGAGCAGCCAGTGGCAATGCGCGATCAGCCGGTCGAGGTCGATGGTGAGATCGTCGCGCAGCGGCGTGGCGGCGGCGGCGATGACGCCGGTCAGTCTCGGCATGGCAGATGTCCTCTCGGGCAAATCGGGGCGCGGCTCATCGCGCGCCCCGGTCGGGAACCAGGAAATCGAAGTCGCAGCCTTCATCGGCCTGGAGCACGCTGTCGTGGAACAGCTTGGCATAGCCGCGCGACGGGGCCGGTTGCGGGGGCGGTGCCGCGGCGGCACGGCGGGCCAGCTCGGCGTCGTCGACCAGCAGGTCGAGGCGCCGGCCGGCGGTGTCCAGGCGAATCAGGTCGCCGGTGCGGACCAGGGCCAGCGGCCCGCCGACCGCTGATTCCGGGGTGATGTGCAGCACGATGGTGCCGAAGGCGGTGCCGCTCATCCGCGCATCGGACAGGCGAACCATGTCCTTGACGCCCTGCTGCGCCAGCTTGCGCGGGATCGGCAGGTAGCCGGCCTCCGGCATGCCCGGCGCGCCTTTCGGCCCGGCGCTGCGCAGCACCAGCACGTCGTCGGCCGTGACGTCGAGATCGGGGTCGTCGACCCGTTCCGTCATGTCCTCGACCGATTCGAACACCACCGCCCGGCCGATGTGCTGCAGCAGGGCCGGCGTCGCCGCCGACTGCTTGATCACCGCGCCGCGGGGGCACAGGTTGCCCTGCAGCACCGCCATGGCGCCTTGAGCCTTCAGCGGGTTGCTGCGCGGCCGGATCACCTCCGGGTCGTGCCACTCGCCCGGCGCCGGCAGGGTGTCGCCCAGGGTGCCGCCGCCGACATTCGGCACGGTCAGGTCCAGCAGGTCGCGGATCTCGGCCAGCAGATGCGGCACGCCGCCGGCATGGTGGAAATGCTCCATGTAGTGCGCGCCGGAGGGCTTGAGGTCGATCAGCACCGGGGTGTCGCGGCCGATCCGGTCGAATTCGGCATAGTCCAGCGGCTGGCCGGCCCGGCCGGCGATGGCGGCGAGATGGACCAGCCCGTTGGTCGACCCGCCGATCGCCTGCAGCGCCACCATGGCGTTGCGGAAGGCGCCCGGCACCAGGATCTCGGACGGGCGCGGGCCGCCGGTCACCGCCATCTGCGCCGCCGCCTTGCCGGTGGCCTCGGCGCAGCGGATGCGGTCGGCATGGGTGGCCGGGATCGCCGCACTTCCCGGAAGTGAAAGGCCCATGGCCTCGGTCATGATCGCCATGGTGCTGGCCGTGCCCATCACCATGCAGGTGCCGACCGACGGGGCCAGCCGGCCGTTCACCGTCTCGATCTCCACCTCGTCGATCTCGCCGGCGCGGTGGCGGCCCCACAGCCGCCGGCAATCGGTGCAGGCGCCCAGCACCTCGCCCTTGTGGTGGCCCACCACCATCGGCCCGACCGGCAGCACGATCGCCGGCAGGTCGGCGCTGGCCGCCGCCATGATCTGGGCCGGCAAGGTCTTGTCGCAGCCGCCGATCAGGACCACCGAATCCATCGGCTGGGCCTTGATCATCTCCTCCGTGTCCATCGCCATCAGGTTCCGCAGGAACATGCTGGTGGGATAGGCGAAGGATTCGGCGATCGAGATGGTGGGGAACACCATCGGCATGCCGCCGGCCAGCATCACCCCGCGCTTCACCGCCTCGATCAGCGCCGGCACGTTGCCGTGGCACGGGTTGAAGTCGCTGTAGGTGTCGGTGATGCCGATGATCGGCCGGTCCAGCGCATCGTCGGAATAGCCCATGGCCTTGATGAAGGCCTTGCGCAGGAATAAGGAGAAGCCGGGATCGCCGTAGCTGGTCAGGCCCTTCCGCAGGCCACGCTGTACCATGGGGCATCCTTCCGACTGGATATCGGCCCAAGGCCGATGGCCGGCGGACGATCCGCGCGGCCGCCCTACCCTAGCCCGCGGCGAAGGATTGTCAATAATCGTACAAAGCTACCTTGGGTTCCGCTCGGGCTCGCCGGAATCCCGCCGTGATTATTGACAATCATCGAGAGGCCGGGTTCTCATCCGGCCAACATCGCAAGCGGGGTTTCCGAATGACTGCCCAGCGCCTCAGGATCGGCCTCGTCGGCGCCGGCTGGGTCAGCCGCCATCACCTGCTGGGCTGGCAGGCGCAGGCGCGGCGGGCCCAGGTGGTGGCGATCGCCGACCCGTCGCGGGAAAGCCGGGTCGCCCGGGTCGAGGCCTTCGGCATCGAGCGCAACTTCCCCGATCTGCGGACCATGCTGGACACCGTTCCGCTCGACGCCGTCGACATCTGCGCCCCGCGCGAGACCCATGTCGAGCTGGTGACGCTGGCGGCGGAGCGCGGCCTGCCGGTCCTGTGCCAGAAGCCGCTGGCCCCGGTGCTGGCCGAGGCCGAGGCGCTGGTCCGGGCGGTCGACGGCCGCGTCAAGCTGATGGTGCATGAGAACTGGCGATTCCGGCCCTATTACCGCCAGGCCCGGCGCTGGATCGAGGAAGGCCGGATCGGCAAAGTGCGGCAGGCGCGGATGGACCTGCTGAGCAGCGGCATGATCGCCGACGCGGACGGGGCGCGGCCTGCACTGGTGCGCCAGCCCTTCTTCGCCGGGCTCGACCGGCTGCTGGTGATGGAGATCCTGATCCACCACATCGACACGCTGCGCTATCTGCTGGGCCCCCTGACGCTGGCGGCCTCGGCGATCGGGCGCAGCACGGCGGAGCTGCACGGCGAGGACAGCGCCGTGCTGATGCTGCGCAGCGCCGACGGCACCGCGATCCTGACCGGCAACCTGGCGGCTTACGGCCACGGGCCGGTGCTGACCGACCGGGCGGAGTTCCTGGGCGATGCCGGCGCCATCACGCTGCGCGACGGGGTGCTGGCCCTGGCCGGGGCGCAGCCTGAGAGCATCACCTACGACCTCGCCGAGGCCTACCAGACCGCCTATGACGACGCGATCGGGCACTTCCTGGATGGGCTGGAGTCCGGCGCGCCGTTCGAGACCGGCCCGGCCGACAACCTCGAGACGCTGCGCCTGGTCGAGGCCGTCTATGCGGCCAGCCGGCTCTAGCACCGCAATGACCGAGACCATGGCCTATGGCGGCAAGGAGGCCGCGATCGTCCGGGCGCTGGAGGAGGACATCATTTTCGGCCGGCTGCCGCCCGGGACGCGGCTGGTCGAGGATGTGCTGCTGGCCCGCTTCCCGGTCACCCGCCACTTCATCCGCCAGGCGCTGTACCAGCTGGAGCGGCTGGGCGTGGTCACCCGCGAGCGCAACAAGGGCGCCATGGTGCGGTCGCTGACGCCGGACGAGGTGCGCCAGATCTACGCGGTGCGCGAGCTGCTGCAGCGCCAGGCGGCGCTGGCCATCCCCCTGCCCGCCCCGGCCGAGCTGATCGCCCGGCTGCTCGACATCCAGACGGAATATGAAGGCCATGTCGCGCGCGGCTTCCTGCGCGGCGTGCACGAGTGCAACGACCGCTTCCACCTGACCCTGTTCAGCGCCTGCGGCAACGACTATCTGGTCGCCTCGATCGAGCACTACATGCGGCTGAGCCTGCCGGTCCGGGCCAAGACCCTGGCCGACGGGACGATGCTGGAGGTGTCGCGCGGCCACCACCGGATGATGATCGAGATGCTGAAGGGGCGGGACAACTGGGCGCTGGCGCAGCTCTGCGTCGACCATCTCCAGCCCAGCAAGCTCGACTACCTCTCTCTGGCCGGGCAACGCCCCGACGAGGAGCCGCCGCCGGACGACGCCGCCTGACGCTCAGCCGGCCGCCTCGTCGCGATACAGCGCCGCCACCCGGCGGGCGCGGTCGGCCAGGGCCTGGCGCAGGGCCGGCGGATCCAGCACCTCGATCCCGTCGGCGAAGCCGAGCAGCAGGCCGGCGGCGTGGTCGATGCCCTCGATCGGCACCGTCGCCTGGCGCCATCCCGCCGCGTCCGGCGGCGCCTGCCGCACCGCCTCCGCCGCATCGGCGCCGAGGCGGTCGAGCCCCGGCAGCGCCGCCGGCGACACACGCAGCACCGCCTCGGCCCGCCGCAGCTCGCGCTCGAAGCGCTGCAGCGTGCCGCGCCAATGCGCCGCCAGGTCGAAGCCGGCGGGGTGATCGAAGCCCTCCTCCAGCATGTCGAGGTCCAGCACCTTGGCGACCTTGTAGGTGCGGATGTCGCGATCGATCCGGGCCATCAGGTACCAGGTGGCGGCCTTGAGCACGAGGCCGAGCGGATCGACCGTCCGCCGCACCGTGGCCGACCAGCTTTCGTAGCGGATGACCAGGCGCCGCTGCCGCCACACCGCCTGGGCGATCACCTGCAGATGCGGCGGCGGCGGCGCGGTGCGGCGATACCAGTCGACCGGGTCGAGATGGAAGCGGTCGCCGACCCGCGCCGCCCCTTCGCCCGCCGCCGCCGGCACCGCGGCCAGCAGCTTCAGCCGCGCCATCGCCAGCGGCTCGGCCAGTCCCAGCTCGGCCGCCGGTCCCGGCAGGCCGGCCAGCAGCAGGGTCTCGGCCTCGCCCGACGTCATCCCGGTCAGCTTGGTGCGGTAGCCGTCGAGCAGTTGGAAGCCGCCGCCCGGGCCGCGGTCGGCATAGACCGGGACGCCGGCGGCGCTGAGTTCGTCGATGTCGCGATAGACCGTCCGCACCGACACCTCGAACTCCTCCGCCAGCGCCTGCGCGGTCAGGCGGCCGCGCGATTGCAGCAGGAGCAGGATCGACAGCAGGCGGTTGGCGCGCATGAACCCAATATAGCCGAAAAAATCCTGACACGAGATGTCAGGATGTGGGCCTCATGCTCCTCCCGTTCACATCCAACGGGAGACGGTCATGTCCGCCTTGTTCACCAAGCCCGCCATCACCACCGACCAGGCTTCGACCACCGCGCCGCGCGACGGCCGCGACGATTTCGACTGGCTCGCCGGGCGCTGGGCGGTGTCGCACCGCAAGCTGCGCAAGCGCCTGGCCGGCGACACCCATTGGGACGAGTTCGCCGGCCAATGCGAGATGCGGCAGATCGTCGGCGGCCTGGCCAATGTCGACGACAACCTCCTGGAGCAGCCGTCCGGCACCTATCGCGGCGGGGCGCTGCGGCTGTTCGACCCGGTGGAGAAGCTGTGGTCGATCTGGTGGATCGACAGCCGGATCCCCGGCCTGGATACGCCGGTGCGGGGCCGGTTCGAGAACGGCGTCGGCACCTTCGTCGCCGAAGATACCTGGGAAGGCCGGCCGATCGTGGTCCGCTTCATCTGGTCGGAGATCGCGGAGCGCTCGGCGCGCTGGGAGCAGGCGTTCTCGACCGATGCCGGCGCGACCTGGGAAACCAACTGGATCATGCGCTTCGACCGCGTCGGTTGATCCCGGATCGCAACCCACAGGAGACGACGATGCCGGCATTGTTCGCCAGATCCGACACCGCCGCGGCGGAGATCCCGCACGACGGCCGCCATGATTTCGACTGGCTCGACGGCCGTTGGTCGGTGTCGCACCGCAAGCTGCGCAAGCGCCTGGTCGGCGACACCGACTGGGCCGAATTCGACGGCTGGAGCGAGGTGCGGCCGATCGTCGGCGGCCTGGCCCATGCCGACGACAACCTGCTGGAGACCCCGGCCGGGCCCTATCGCGGCGGCGGGCTGAAGCTGTTCGACCCCGCGACCCGGCTGTGGTCGATCTGGTGGATCGACAGCCGCTTCCCCACCCTGGAGCCGCCAGTGCAGGGCCGGTTCGAGGCCGGGATCGGCACCTTCCTGGGCGACGACAACTGGGAGGGCACGCCGATCATCGTCCGCTACATCTGGTCGGAGATCACGGAACGGTCGGCACGCTGGCAGCAGGCATTCTCGACCGATGCCGGCGCGAGCTGGGAGACCAACTGGGACATGCGGTTCACCCGGATCGCCGCCTGACCGGCGCCGCCCGGGCATGGCAGCCCGGCGGAATATTCTGTGCAACGGTCGCGTGATGGTCCAGAACCCGGGAAACGAGCCCGGCGGACGGAGACGAGACCGGAATGGACGAGACGACGATCGACCGCGCGGCGATGGGGCGCTTGGCCAAGGCCGTGGCCTTCATCTGCGGCCCGGAGCATGCGACCACCGTGGCCCTCAAGGCCGCGGCGGACAGCGGCACCGAGCGCGACATCAAGAAGGCCCGGGCACTGTTCCTGAAGCTGAAGCCGAGCGACCGCCGCGCCGCCCTGGCGATGCTCGCCGACTGAGTCCGCGGCCGGCGCGGCGCGCGACCCCTGAGGTCGCCCGCCACGCCGGCCGCGGTTCGGGTCAGGCCACCAGCGTGGCGTCCAGGGTGATCTGGGCGTTGAGCACCTTCGACACCGGGCAGCCGGCCTTGGCCTTGGCGGTCAGCGCTTCGAAGGTCGCCTGGTCGGCGCCGGGGATCTTGGCCGTCAGCGTCAGGTGCACGGCGGTGATGGCGAAGCCGTCATCGACCTTCTCCAGCGTGACCACCGCCTTGGTGTCCAGCCGGTCGGCCTTCAGATTGGCCTCGCCCAGGATCAGCGACAGCGCCATCGAGAAGCAGCCGGCATGGGCGGCGCCGATCAGCTCCTCCGGGTTGGTGCCCGGCTGACCGTCGAACCGGCTGGCGAAGCCGTAGGGGTATTCCTTCAGCGCGCCGCTCTCGGTGGAAATGGCGCCCTTGCCGTCCTTGAGGCCACCCTGCCAGATGGCGGATCCGGATTTCTTCATGGTCGCTCTCCTCGATCGATCGTCAGAAGGCGTTGGGGAAAATTGCGGTGCGGGGCCTTCGGCATCCCGCCCCTGCTGAACACCCCCAAGCACCCCGATGTGCCATATCGGGTCAAGATGAATTATCGACGCGGAAGAGACCCCGCCCACGCGCCGCCGGTGCCCGGGCGGGCATGCGCCGAACAGCTGATCAGCCCCGCGCCGTCGGGGCCGATCGGGCCAGGCCGCCGAAGGCGTCGAGCAGCCGGTCGCGCCAGGCCGAGACCGGATCGTCGGGCTCCAGCAGTTCGACATCGCTGATGCAGCGGGCCCACATCAGCATGCCGAACACGCAGTAATCGGCATAGGCGGGCGCCGGCCCGGCGATGAAGGCATCCCCGGCCAGGGCCCGCCGCAGCGGCTGCAGCGCCCGGCGGAACGCCGCGAGATTGGCCGGCCGGTCGGCGACGACATCCTCCAGCGCCTGGCCGAACCGCTGCTCCCGCGAGGTGCGGAAATAGTCGCGGTCGGCCGCGTGCACGCGGCCATGGACATCGGCCACGATGATCCGCGCGATCGCCGGGGACAGCACGGTGTCGGCCCAGCCATTGACGAAGCGCGCCAGCGGCATCGCCCCGTTACCCCCGAACAGCGACGGCCGGTCCGGGAAGCGCTGCTCCAGATGCAGCGCGATCGCCCAGGAATCCGTGACCGTCTCGCCGTCATGCACCAGCACCGGGACCATGCCCTGGCCGGAGAAGGCGATGGCCGCCTTCTCGGTGAAGCGCCAGGGCACGCGCTCGGCCTCCAGCCCCTTGTGCGCCAGGGCCATGCGGGTCTTCCAGCAGTGCGGGCTGAAGCGTAGCGCGGCGTCGGCCGCGGCGAGCTCGTAGAGGGTCAGCGCGGCGGTCGCCATGGTCAGGCGCGGCCCGACACTGTCGTGGCCGACTGGCCAAACAGCACCGACTTCGATTCAGCCGTGACGGTCGGCACGGTGTTGATCTCCGCGGCGATCTCATAGGCGCGGACCACTGCCGGCCGGGCCGCCATGGCGGCGAACCAGCGGGCGACATTCGGGAAATCCTCGAGCCGCTGCTGCTGCCGCTGATAGGGCACGATCCAGGGATAGATCGCGATATCCGCCACCGAGTATTCGCCGGCGACGAACTCCCGATCGGCCAGCCGGCGGTCGAGCACGCCGTAGAGCCGCCCGGTCTCCTTGACGTAGCGCTCGGTGGCATAGGGGATGCGCTCCGGCGCATAGGCCGAGAAATGGTGGTTCTGCCCGGCCATCGGGCCGAGGCCGCCCATCTGCCAGTACAGCCACTGCAGTACTTCGAACCGCGCGCGCGGCGCCTTGGGCAGCAGGCGGCCGGCCTTGTCGGCGAGGTATTCCAGGATGGCGCCGGATTCGAAGATCGAGATCGGCGCGCCGCCTTCCGCCGGGTCGTGATCGACGATGGCGGGGATGCGGTTGTTCGGGGCGATCGCCAGGAAGTCGGGCTTGAACTGGTCGCCGGTCGAGATGTTCACCGGCACGATGCGGTAGGGCAGCCCCAGCTCCTCCAGCGCGATCGTCACCTTGTGGCCGTTGGGCGTGGTCCAGTAGTGCAGGTCGATCATCGCCATGTCCTTGCAGGCGGGGTAGCCGTCGGGGAGTCGATCGGCTATGTTTGACATCAACGTCAAATTTGACACCATTGTCAAGAATGATCCGAGGCGACCATGGCCGGTGTCCGGCAGTTCGATGAAGGCGAGATGCTTGCGGGTGCGTTGGAGGTGTTCTGGCGCAAGGGCATGCGGGCGACCACGATGGCCGACCTGGCGGAGGCCACCGGCGTGCAGCGCGGGTCGCTGTACAACGCCTATGGCGGCAAGGAGGACATCTTCCTGCTGGCCTTCGACGGCTATGTCGCCCGGTTCCTGGCCTCGGCCGCGGAGGCCCTGGCCGCGCCGGACCCGCGGGATGGGCTGAAGGCGCTGTTCGCCTTCACCATCGCCAGCATGACCAACGGAACGCCCGCCCGCGGCTGCCTGAGCACCAAGACAGCGACGGAGGCCGCCCTGGACGACCCGCGGGTGCGGGACCGGCTACGGGGCATGCTGGACGCGCTGCACCGCATCATCGCCGCGGCGCTATCGGCCGCGCCGGACCGGCTGGCGGTGACGCCGGGCGATCACCCGTGCCGGGTGACGCCGGATCAAGCCGCCGACCTGGTCGTCACCTTCACCCGCGGCCTCGCGGTGATGGAGCGGGTCTACCAGGACTCGGCCCATCTGCAGCGGATCGCCGACGCGCTGGTGGGGACGCTGTTCCGGGCCCCCTGACCTGGGCCGGGCGCAGGCTCGCGACGGGCTGGCCGAGGGTGCGGCAAAAAGGTAAGCCTTGGCCATCGTCCGAGCCTGAAAGCCAAGACCGATGTCCCAGCCCCCGAAAGCCCCGCAGATCCGCGTCGCCGTCATCGGCGCCGGCAACCGCGGCATCGAAGCCTATGGCGACTACATCCGCCGCCGGCCGGACATGGCGCGGATCGTCGCCATCGCCGACCCCCGGGCCGACCGGCTGCAGGACGCCGCCGCCCGCCACGGGCTTGGCCCCGAGCACCTCTACGCCGACTGGCGCGACCTGCTGGAGCGCGAGACCGGGCTGGACGCGGTGCTGATCACCACGCCGGACACGCTGCATCTGGAGCCGGCCCTGGCCGCCATCCGCCGCGGGCTGGGCATCCTGCTGGAGAAGCCGATCTCGCCGACCGAGGAGGAGACGCGGATCCTGGCGGAGGCCGCGCGGGAAAGCGGCGCCGACATCACCGTCGCCCATGTGCTGCGCTACACGGCGTTCTTCTCGCGGATCAAGGAGATCCTGGAGCGCGGCACCATCGGCCGGCTGGTGACGCTGCGCCAGACCGAGCACATCGGCTACTGGCACTTCGCCCACAGCTTCGTGCGCGGCAACTGGCGGCGCGAGGCGGAGTCGAGCCCGCTGATCCTGGCCAAGACCTGCCACGACCTGGACATCGTCCGCTGGCTGGTCGGGGCGCCCTGCACCGAGCTGTCCTCGGTCGGGTCGCTGGCCCATTTCCGGCGCGAGAACGCGCCCGACGGGTCGACCGACCGCTGCGACGACGGCTGCAAAGTCGAGCGCAGCTGCCCCTACTCCGCCCAGCGCATCTATCTCGAGAAGTTCAAGCCGGGCAATGGCTGGCCGCACACGGTGCTGAGCCTCGACACCTCGTCCGACGGCATCCTGGCGGCGCTGCAGGACGGCCCCTATGGCCGCTGCGTCTATCGCTGCGACAACGACGTGGTCGACAACCAGGTGGTGGCGATGCGCTTCGCCAACGGGGTCAGCGCCACGCTGAATGTCAGCGCCTTCACCGCCGACAACACCCGGACCTTGCACCTGATGGGCACCCATGGCGAGATCGCCGGGAACCTGGAGAAGAACGAGATCGTGGTGACCGACTTCCGCACCGACGATGTCACCACCATCCGGCTGGGCATGACCATGGTGGGCCGCCATGCCGGCGGCGACGACCGGCTGATGGCGGAGTTCCTAGGCCGGCAGGTCCAGCGCCGCGGCCGCAGCCAGGTCAATGTCGCCCTGGCCTCGCTGGAGGAATCGCTCGACAGCCACTTCATGGCCTTCGCCGCCGAACGCTCGCGCCGCACCGGCACCGTGGTCCGGCTGTGACGGGACGGGCGTGAGCGACGGCACGGTGGGCGGGGCGGAGACGCGGCCGGACCATGGCCGGCTGCGCGCCGTGGCCGCCCTGTCGGCGCATTATGGGGTCAGCGGCATCCTGACGCCGTATCTGCCGGTGTGGCTGGCGGCGAGCGGGCTGGCGGCCGATGCGGTCGGCTGGACCATGGCCTCAAGCTTCGCCCTGCGCGCGCTGTGCATCCTCGCCTTCGGCACGGTGGCGACGCTGCTGCTGCCCGCCGGCACCCTGGCGGCCGGCGCCGCCTTCACCGCGGCGCTGGTGCTGCTGGGCGCGGCGCTGATCGCCGACCCCGCCACCATCGGCCTGCTCTCGATCGTCGTCGTCGGGCTGATCTACGGGTCGATCCCGCTGATCGAGAGCTTCGCCAACACCGTGGCGCTGCGCAGCGGCCATGGCTATGGCCGGATGCGGTCCTGGGGGTCCTTCGCCTTCATGCTGGGCAATCTCGGCATGGGCGCGCTGCTGCTGCTGCCGAACGGCATCGCCCTGCTGCCCTTCGTCGCCGCCGGCCTGCTGGCCTGCCTCGGCCTGTCGGTGCTAGGCCCGTCCTGGCAGCCGCCGGCGCAGCGCATCGACCCGCGCGCCGCGGCGTCGGCCCTGGCCGTGTCGGCGCCGATGCTGATGCCGTCGCTGCTGCTGCAGGCCTCGCACGCCTTCTACTATTCCTTCGGCACCATCTGGTGGATCGACCATGGCGTCGCCCAGGGCAGCACCGGCCTGATCTGGGGCGCCGCCGTCGCCGCCGAGATCGTGGTCTACCGCTATGCCGCCCGGCGGCTGGAGCGGATCCCGCCGGCCACGCTGCTGGCGATCTGCTGCCTGGTGGCGATGGGCCGTTGGCTGCTGCTGGCCTTCGATCCGCCCTTCGTCCTGATCGTGGTCAGCCAGGTCGGCCACGCCATGACCTTCGGCGGCGCCTATCTCGTGGCCCAGACCGTGATCCGCACCCGGATCCGGCCCGAGTTGCACTACATGGCCCAGGCCGGCTACGCCTTCCTGATGGCCTTCGTCGGCTTGGCCGGCACCACCGCCCTGATCCCCTGGGCGCTGCGCGTCACCGGCGCCGAACCCTGGCTGCTGATGGCCGGCATCGCCGCCGCGGCGCTGGCCTGGCTGGGCGTCGCCCGCCTCGTCGCCCCGGCGCCCACGCCCGCGCCTTAAAACGGCCCGAGTCACCGGGCAGCTTTCTCGCATCGGCGAAGCAGGATACAACAGCGCCCGCCTGCCCTTCCCACCATCGCAAAGCGGACCGCGTGCCTGCCTCCGATCTGTCCCCGACCCGAGCCCTTGTCCGCCTCGGCGCCTTCTGTCAGCGCCATGCGCTGTGGGTGATCGGCGCGGCGCTGGTTCTGTCGGTCTGCGCCGTGCTGGTGGTGATGCGGCATCTGTCGATCAACACCGACACCGGCACGCTGATCGACCCCAACCTGCCCTGGCAGCAGGACAACGCGGCCCTGGACGCGGCCTTCCCGCAGAATCGCGGCCTGCTGGCCATCGTGATCGACGGCCAGACGCCGGAGCTGGCCGATTCGGCGGCGTCCCAGCTGACCGCCGCCCTGATCGCCGAGCCGTCGCTGTTCACCACCGCCCGGCGGCCGGATGGCGGGCCGTTCTTCGACCAGAACGGCATCCTGTTCCTGTCGACCAAGGAGGTCCAGCAGACCGCGGACGACGTCATCGCCGCCCAGCCGCTGCTCGGCGGCCTAGCCGCGGACCCGACGCTGCGCGGGCTGCTCGGCGTCATCGACCTGGTGCTGCAGGGCATCCAGAACGGCCAGGCCCAGCGGTCGCAGTCGCAGGAGGCCTTCGGCCGCATGGCGGCGACGATCGACGCCAACCTGGCCTCGGCCCATGTGGTCCAGCCGCTATCCTGGCAGTCGCTGCTGTCCTCGGGGCCGCCGTCGCCGCGGGCGCTGCGGCGCTTCGTCCTGGCCCAGCCGGTGCAGGATTACGGCGCGCTGCAGCCCGGCAAGAAGGCCACCGACTTCGTCCGCGCCACGGCGGAGAAGCTGCATCTGACCCCGGATTACGGCGTCACCGTGCGGCAGACCGGCAACATCGCGATCAATGACGACCAGTTCGCCTCGGTCAGCGAGGGCATCGGCGTGTCGACCACCCTGGCGGTGGTGCTGGTGCTGGGGCTGCTGCTGCTGGCCCTGCGCTCGGTGACCATGACCGCCGCGATCATGATCACGCTGTTCGTCGGCCTGCTGATGACCGCGGCCTTCGCCGCCCTGACCGTCGGTGCGCTGAACCTGATCTCGGTCGCCTTCGCCGTGCTGTTCGTCGGCATCGCCGTCGATTTCGGCGTCCAGCTCTGCGTCGCCTTCCGGGCCGAGCGCAGCCACGCCCCGGACGCCCGGGCCGCCACCAGCGCCGCCATCCGCCGGATCGGCGGCGCCCTGGTGCTGGCCTCGCTGGCCGCGGCCAGCGGCTTCTTCGCCTTCCTGCCGACCGCCTATCGCGGCGTCTCCGAACTCGGGCTGATCGCCGGCTTCGGCATGCTGATCGCCGTGGCGCTGAACCTGACCCTGCTGCCGGCCCTGCTGGCACTGCTGCCGGTGCGGGCCGAGCGCCGGGAGGTCGGCTGGACGACGCTGGCGCCGGTCGACCGCTTCCTGCTGGCGCATCGTCGCCTGGTGATGGCCGGCGGCGTGGTGGTGGCACTGGGCGCGCTGGCGCTGCTGCCGCGGCTGAGCTTCGACTTCAACCCGCTCAACCTGGTGGATCCGCGCACCGAATCGGCATCGACGATGCTGGAGCTGATGCATGATCCGCTGACCACGCCGAACACCATCGACGTCCTGACCCCGTCGGTCGAGGCCGCGGCGGCGCTGACGCCCCAGCTGGAGAAGCTGCCGGAGGTGGCGAACGTGCTGTCGCTGAACAGCTTCGTCCCCGCCGACCAGCCGGAGAAGCTGGCGATCCTGTCGGACCTCGCTTTGCTGATCGGCCCGACCCTGGACACGCCCGCCGCCACGACCCCACCCACCGACGACGCACTGCGCGCGGCGGCCGCCAAGACCGCGGCGACGCTGCGGCAGATCGCCCCGGAGCCGGACAGCCCGGAACGGCGGCTGGCCGACGGGCTGGACCGCCTGTCCAAGGCGGATGCCGCGACCCTGGCGCGGGTCGGCGAGGCGCTGCTGGTCCACCTGCCGCTGACGCTGGACCGGCTGCGGCTGATCCTGTCGGTGCAGCCGGTCGCGCTGGCCGACCTGCCGAAGGACCTGAAGGAGAGCTGGGTCGCCCCCGACGGCCAGGCCCGGCTGTCGGTCTTCCCCAAGGGCAATGCCGCGGACAATGCCGTGATGGAGCGCTTCGTCGACGCGGTGCTCGCGGTCGCGCCGCATGCCACCGGGACGGCGGTGACGATCCAGCAGTCCAGCCGCACCATCGTCGGCGCCTTCATCACAGCCGGCATCCTGGCGACCGCGATGATCGCGCTGCTGCTGGCGGTCACGCTGCGCCGGCTGCGCGACGTGCTGCTGGCGCTGGTGCCGCTGATGCTGGCCGGGCTGCTGACCCTGGCCACCACCGTCGTCATCGGCCTGCCGATCAACTTCGCCAACATCATCGCCCTGCCGCTGCTGCTGGGCATCGGCGTCGCCTTCGACATCTACTTCGTGATGAACTGGCGCGCCGGGCGCGGCAATCCGCTGCAGTCCAGCACCACCCGCGCGGTCGTGTTCAGCGCCCTGACCACGGCCTCGGCCTTCGGCAGCCTGTGGCTTTCACCCCACCCTGGAACTGCCGGGATGGGAGAGCTGTTGTCGATCGAGCTGGGCTATACGCTGCTGGCCGTGCTGGTGTTCATGCCGGCGCTGCTGGGCCCGGTGGCCACGACCCGGGGGAGTCGCGAATCATGAAGCCCATCTTCACACGCCGTGCCGGTCATGGCCGCTGACCGGAACGGCGCGACGCGCCTAGCCTCGGCGGGACCCGGAGCGAGGCGTTTCGCTCTAAGGTTGTTGCCCGACAATTGGCGGGATACTATTCACAATGTGTTAATCTTTCCGTTGCGATCCCGGCCTCGCGCCAGATTGCGGCAGAGCACGTGCGAAACCGTCGATCCCAATGGCGGTCCGTTACGTATAGATCATCGACTTTTTGATTGTGCTTACGGGATCGAACCGGACATGCCGACGCGCTCACGTGGATCCTCTCGCCCCTTCGCCTTCGGCGTCGCCGCCCTCCTCGCCGCGACGGCGTTGAGCGGCTGCGCCACGCCGCCGACAGACCCGGTCCAGCGGGCCGAGTTCGACCGGATCAACGATCCGCTCGAGCCGATGAACCGCACCATCTTCGACATCAACCAGGCGATCGACAAGAATGCGATCCGCCCGGTGGCGATCGCCTATCGCGACGTGGTGCCCGAATTCGCCCGTGACGGCCTGCACAACGCGATGCGGAATTTCGGCGAGCCGGTGGTGTTCCTGAACAAGGTGCTGCAGGGCGATCCCGGCGCGGCCGGCAAGACGCTGCTGCGGTTCCTGGCGAATTCCACCTTCGGCCTCGGCGGCCTGTTCGACGTCGCCACCCCGCGCGGCGTGACCCACCAGCCGGCCGGCGATTTCGGCGCGACGCTGTACAGCTGGGGCATCGGCGAAGGCCCCTATCTGGTGCTGCCGCTGCTCGGCCCGTCCAACCCGCGCGACACGGTCGGCTTCGCGGTCGATTCGGTCAGCAGCCCCTGGGGCTACATCGTCAACATCCCGACCGAGGCGAGCGTCGGCATGTTCGTGGCCAAGGGCATCGACATCCGGTCGCGCACGGTCGATGCCAGCGACGAGCTGGAGCGCAACTCGGTCGACTACTATGCGACGCTGCGCAGCGTGTTCCGGCAGTACCGCCAGGCCGAGCTCGACGGCAACAAGGCCCCGGCCGACGGCGATCTCTACAACGACCCGGCCGCCGGCGCCGGTGGCGGCACCCTGCCGTCGTCCCAGCTGCCGACCATTCCCTGACCAGGCCGTCCCGGCGGAGGCATCGCCTCCGCCGGAAACCGGCCGGGGATCACTTTTTCGGCGTCAGCTCGACGATCTTGCTTTCGATCATCTTGACCAGCCCATCGCCGCCGCCGCTGCGCAGCGTCGCCCCGAAATCGGAGCGGTAGTTGGCGAGCTGGCTGATGGTGCCGTTCAGATACACGTCGATGATCTGCCAGCTCGGCCCGTTGGCCCGCAGGCGGTAGTTCAGCGCCACCGCGCCGCCATTGGCCATGACCAGCTTGGTCGCGACCACCTGGTCGCCGCCGGTGACCGACGTGGCGTCGGCGCTTTCAAACTTCTCACCGTTATAGCCGGCGAAGCGGGCGGCATAGGTCGTGATGCTGAAGCGGCGGAACACGTCGACGATCTTCTGCTGCTGGTCCGGCTTCAGGGACGCCCAGTCCGGACCGACGGAGATCCGCGCCATCAGCGGCAGGTTGAACACCTGGTCGAGCACCGGAGCGAGCTTCTGATAACGGCCCTGGAACCCCAGCGAATCGGCATTCTTCATGACGTCGAGCAGGGCCTGGTCGAGGGTGTCGATGACCTGGCGCGGCGAGGTGGCCGCCGCGGCCTGCTGGGACGCCGCCGGTGCTGCGGCGAGCGGAAGCGGGAGCAGCAGCGCGAGGGCCACGGCGAGGCGGGGAAGGACAGGCGAGCGCATGGTCTTCTTCCGATCTGGGACGGTTGTGGACGGTCGCCACCGAAGTTCACGAAGCGGTTTAGCCAACCAATGATGGTTTCAACCCGGCCTCGTGCCGAGAAGTTCCGAGCGCCGTGAGCGCCGTCGCCACGATGTGGGCGGCGTTCAACGCCGCGGCTTCGTACTGGGCGGCCGGCGTGTCGTGGTCGATGAAGCGGTCGGGCAGCACCATCGGCCGGATCTTCAACCCGGCGTCGAGCGCCCCGCTGACCGCGAGATGGTGCAGCACATGTGACCCGAAGCCGCCGATCGCGCCTTCCTCGATCACGATCAGCACCTCATGCTCACGGGCCAGCCGATCGACCAGCGCGGCGTCCAGCGGCTTGGCGAATCGGGCGTCGGCGACCGTGGTGCGCAGGCCGAGCGCGTCCAGCTCCTCCGCCACCTTCAGGCTCTCCTGCAGCCGGGTGCCGAGGCTGAGGATGGCGATCGGGCCGCCGCCCTCGCGGATGATTCGGCCGCGGCCGATCTCCAGCGGCTCGCCCCGCGCCGGCAACGCGGCACCGGTGCCCTCGCCGCGGGGATAGCGCACCGCCGAGGGCCGGTCGTCGATCGCCGCCGCGGTCGCGACCATGTGCATCAGCTCGGCCTCGTCGGCCGGCGCCATGATCACGATGCCCGGCACCATGCCGAGATAGCCGATGTCGAAGCTGCCGGCATGGGTGGCGCCGTCGGCGCCGACCAGCCCGGCCCGGTCGATGGCGAAGCGGACCGGCAGCGACTGGATGGCGACGTCGTGGATCACCTGGTCGTAGGCGCGCTGCAGGAAGGTCGAATAGATCGCGCAGAACGGCTTCATCCCCTCCGCCGCCAGGCCGGCGGCGAAAGTGACCGCATGCTGCTCGGCGATGCCGACATCGAAGGTGCGGTCGGGGAAGCGCTTGGCGAAGGCATCGATGCCGGTGCCCGAGGGCATCGCGGCGGTGATGCCGACCACCAGCGGGTCCGCCTCGGCCTCGGCCACCAGGGCGCGGCCGAACACCGCGGTGTAGCTGGGCGCGGCCGGCGTCGCCTTGACCTGGGTGCCGGTGACCACGTCGAACCTGGCGACGGCGTGCAGCTTGTCCGCGGTCTGGGCGGCCGGAGCGTAGCCATGGCCCTTCTCGGTCACGACATGGACCAGGATCGGCCCCGGGTCGCGCCAGTCGCGCACATTGCGCAGCACCGGCAGCAGGTGGTCGAGATTGTGCCCGTCGATCGGGCCGACATAGGAAAAGCCCATCTCCTCGAACAACGTGCCGCCGGTGACGAAGCCGCGGGCATACTCCTCGGCCTTCTTCGCCGCCCGGGCCACCGGCGACGGCATCATGGCGGTGACATCACGCACCAGGTGCCGCAGCGAGCGGTAGGGTCGCGACGAGATCAGCCGCGACAAATACGCGCTCATGGCCCCCACCGGCGGCGCGATCGACATGTCGTTGTCGTTGAGCACGACGATCAGCCGCGACGCCATCGCCCCGGCATTGTTCATCGCCTCATAGGCCATCCCGGCGCTCATCGACCCGTCGCCGATCACGGCGATGACGTTGCGCTGCTCGCCCTTCGCGTCGCGGGCCACGGCCATGCCGAGCGCGGCGGAGATCGAGGTCGAGCTGTGGGCGGCGCCGAACGGGTCGTATTCGCTCTCCGACCGCCGGGTGAAGCCGGACAGCCCGCCGCCCTGACGCAATGTGCGAATACGGTCCCGCCGGTCGGTCAGGATCTTGTGCGGGTAGGCCTGGTGCCCCACATCCCAGATCAGCCGGTCGTTCGGCGTGTCGAACACGGCATGCAGGGCGACGGTCAGTTCGACCACGCCGAGGCCGGCGCCGAGATGACCGCCGGTGACCGAGACGGCATCCAACAGCTCGGTGCGCAGCTCGTCCGCGATCTGCTTGAGCGCGTCGTCGTCATTGAGGTTGCGGAGGCTGGCAGGTCCCTGAAGCTGATCGAGGAGCGGTGTTCGACTATCCGTCCCGGGTCGTCCCATCAAACGTCGCTCCCAAATCTCCTCGGCGGAGGCATCGTCCCGATATCGCGCTCCGGCGGCCTACAGAGTAAGCACATCTGCGGGTGGCGAGCAATTTGACGATTGGCAAGAGGGCATCTCCGTTGCGGTTCCGTCATGGTCACGCGTAGTGACACACGAAGTTGACGCGTTGTATGTTTCAAATGAGAGCGATTCACTCTGGCGTCCCCCTGCTTCCAAGCCAGACCCAAAGGTGCCGTATGCGGATCATCTTGGCCCAACCCCGAGGCTTTTGCGCTGGCGTTGAGCGAGCCATAGAAATTGTCGAGCGGGCGTTGGAGATCTACGGCCAGCCCGTGTATGTCCGCCACGAGATCGTGCACAACCGGCACGTGGTCGAGAGCCTGCGCGCCAAGGGCGCCCGGTTCGTCGACGAGCTCGACGAGGTTCCGGCCGGCAGCATCACGATCTTCAGCGCGCATGGTGTCGCCCAGGCGGTCGAGGCGGATGCCGAGCAGCGGGGGCTGCAGGTGATCGACGCCACCTGCCCGCTGGTCTCGAAGGTCCATATCGAGGGCCGGCGT
Source organism: Inquilinus sp. 2KB_23 (assembly GCF_052115705.1). NCBI lineage: Bacteria > Pseudomonadati > Pseudomonadota > Alphaproteobacteria > Rhodospirillales > Rhodospirillaceae > Inquilinus > Inquilinus sp. 2KB_23. The sequence continues at coordinate 76,850 of NZ_JBFRHF010000006.1, forward strand.
TATGCGGCACAGGATCGCACCGTCATCCTGATCGGCCATGCCGGCCACGCCGAGGTCGAGGGCACCACGGGGCAGATCCCCGGCGGCGTGACCCTGATCTCGTCGGTCGAGGATGTGGCCACGCTGCAGGTGCCGGACCCGGACAAGGTGTCCTACATCACCCAGACCACGCTGAGCGTCGACGACACCAAGGCCGTCATCGACGCGCTGAAGGTCAAGTTCCCGGCGATCGTCGGGCCGGACACCAGGGACATCTGCTACGCCACCCAGAACCGCCAGGGCGCGGTACGGGAACTGGCGCAGATCGTCGATGTCCTCTTGGTGATCGGGGCCCGCAACAGCTCCAATTCCAATCGGCTGCGCGAGATCGGCGACGAGCTCGGCGTGCCGAGCTACCTGATCGACGACGCCTCGGGCCTGGACCCGGAATGGCTGGTCGGCAAGAATACCGTCGGCGTCACCGCCGGCGCCTCCGCACCGGACAGCCTGGTGCAGGAACTCGTCGAAACTCTGCAACGCTTCGGTGAGGTCGAGGTCTCGACCCTGCAGGGCGTCGCCGAAAACATCCGCTTCCGCCTGCCCTCCCAGTTGACCGTGCCGGTCCCTGCCGAGTAGGCAGGGCCGCACGGCCTGGGTTTCGGCTGAAAGTCTGTGAAGGTCCCATGGGTATTCCGCTTCAACAGCAGATCCGTATTGGCGCTTATCTTCTCAAGCAGCACGTCTTGGGAACCAAGCGCTATCCGATGGTCCTGATGCTGGAACCGCTGTTCCGGTGCAACCTGGCTTGCGCCGGCTGCGGCAAGATCGACTATCCCGATGAGATCCTGAACCAGCGCCTGTCGGTGGCCGACTGCCTGCAGGCGGTGGATGATTCGGGCGTGCCCGTGGTCTCGATCGCCGGCGGCGAGCCGCTGCTGCACAAGGAGATGGCGGAGGTGGTGCAGGGCATCATCGACCGCAAGAAGTACGTCTACCTGTGCACCAATGCGCTGCTGATGGAGAAGAAGCTCGACCAGTACAAGCCGAGTCCATTCCTGATCTGGTCGGTCCATCTCGACGGCGACCAGGAGGACCACGACCGGTCGGTGTGCCAGGACGGCGTCTATGACCGCGCGGTCAAGGCGATCAAGGCCGCCAAGGCCCGCGGCTTCCGCGTCAACATCAACTGTACGCTGTTCAACAACGCCGTGCCGGAGCGTGTCGCGGCCTTCTTCGACGACGTCAAGGAGATGGGCGTCGACGCCATCACGGTCTCGCCCGGCTATGCCTATGAGCGGGCGCCGGACCAGGAGCATTTCCTGAGCCGTCAGACCACCAAGCAGCTGTTCCGCGACATCTTCAAGCGCGGCGAGAACGGCAAGCGCTGGTCGTTCAGCCAGTCCACGATGTTCCTCGACTTCCTGGCCGGCAACCAGACCTATCACTGCACGCCCTGGGGCAACCCGACGCGCACCTATTTCGGCTGGCAGCGGCCCTGCTACCTCCTGGGCGAGGGCTATGCCCAGACCTACAAGGAGCTGATGGAAGACACCGACTGGGACAAGTACGGCACCGGCAACTACGAGAAGTGCGCCAACTGCATGGTGCATTCCGGCTACGAGGCCAGCGCGGTCAAGGACATGTTCCGCAACCCGCTGAAGGCCTTCCTGGTCAGCATGCGCGGCATCCGCACCGAAGGGAAGATGGCGCCCGAGATCTCGCTCGACCGTCAGCGTCCCGCCGAGTTCGTGTTCTCGTCCCACGTCCAGAAGGCGCTGGACAAGCTACGCCACACCCCGAAGGTGGCCGCGGCGAAGGGCGCCGGCGGCGGCAAGTAGCGCCGCCATTGCCGCACCGCTCTGCCGCCCCAGGCGGATGAGCGCCGGTAACTGACCAGGGCTGCGGGCCAGGGCCCGCAGCACCGGCCCCACCGCGGGCCTTCCCTCCGCATCCAGACCGACCAGCGCGGCCGGCGGCAGCCCATGCGCCGCCGGGTCCGCCACGGCCCGCAGCACGCCGAAGGGCAGCCCGGCCGCCACGGCGGCGGCTGCGAGCGCGGCACTCTCCAGATCGATGATGTCGGCGCCGCTGTCGCGGTGCAGCGCGGCCTTGGCCGCCGAGGTGTCGACGATGACGTCGCCGCCCCAGACCACACCCCGTGAGGCGCCCGGCAGGGCGGCCGCCAGCTGCACCGCCAAGCCGGGATCGCAGGCGTGACCGCCGGCGCCGGTGCGGACCGCGGTGCCGATCACCAGGTCGCCGCTGCGCAGGCCCGGCGCCAGTCCGCCGGCGATGCCGAAGCTGAGCAGCGCCGTGGCGCCCTGCGCCACCAGGTCCCGCGCCAGCGCCTCCGCCCGCGCCGGATCGCTGGCCGAGCACAGCACCAGCGGCGAGATCGCCCGTGCGATCTCCGCCTCCCTGGCCAGGCCGGTCAGGATGCCGAGCATGGGTCGCTCCTCATCCAGACCAGCCCGTCATCCCGTGCGCGCTGCGGCGCGAAGTGCCGCTGCGCAGACACGGGATCCCGTCGCGGCCCAGAGGAGATCCCCGCTTTCGCGGGGATGACGATGAGAGGGAGAGGTAGGATTTCCCTCTGCAGAGACCGTCTGGAAGCGCGTTGGCGTGAGTCGGCTGGTGGTGGCGCCGAGAACCGGCGCGCAGCGGACGTTTGGTCCGTGAGCACCGGAAGCGCAGGCGCCGCCATCAGACGGCCGCGCCGGCGCGCTTCCAAGCGGTCTCTCACATCCCGACCTCGATCCGGCCGCTGTTGCTGTCGCGCAGGCGGCGGTAGCGGGACAGGGCCCAGGTCGGGAAGAAGGCGGGGTAGCCGTGATAGCGCAGGTAGAACACCCGGGGGAAGCCGACCGCGGTGAAGCTGGGCTCGTCCCACAGCCCGTCGAGGCGCTGCTGCGCCGAGATCCAGGCGATGCCCCGGGCCACCGCGGGATGGTCGGTCTCGCCCGCCGCCATCAGCGCCAGCACCGCCCAGGCGGTCTGCGACGCGGTCGAGGTGGCCGGCGTCATCTCCGGCTTGCCGGCATAATAGCTGTCGCCGGATTCGCCCCAGCCGCCATCCTCGCGCTGCTGCGCCAGCAGCCAGGCCACGGCGCGGCGGATATAGGGCGCTTGCATGTCGGCCGCGACCGCGTTGAGGGCGCACAGCACCGACCAGGTGCCGTAGATGTAGTTGGTGCCCCAGCGCCCGAACCAGGAGCCGTCGGCCTCCTGCTCGCGCCGCAGGAACTCCAGCCCGCGCGCCACCACCGGATCGTCTGCGCGCCTACCTAGCTGGCCGAGCATGCTGAGGCAGCGCGCCGTGACATCCGATGTCGGCGGGTCGAGCAGCGCGCCGTGGTCGGCGAAGGGGATGTGGTTGAGGTAGTGGTAGGTGTTGTCGACCTCGAACGCCGCCCAGCCGCCATTCTTGCTCTGCAGCCCGACCAGCCATTCGACGCCGCGGTCGATCGCCTCGCGGTAGCGCTCCGGGTCGGCGCGGTGCATCGCCATCACCACCACCGCGGTGTCGTCGAGGTCGGGATAGTGCGGGTTGGCGTACTGGAAGGCCCAGCCGCCGGGCCGCACATCCGGCCGCCGGTCGGCCCAGTCGCCCTTGACGTCCAGCACCTGCTTGCCGACCAGCCAGTCGAGGCCCCGCTTCGCCCGCGCCACCGCCTCAGGGTCGCCGGCATCCAGCAGCGCATGGGCGGTCAGGGCGGTGTCCCACACCGGCGACAGGCAGGGCTGGGCGTAGGTGACGCCGTCGACGGTCTCGACCAGCTTCTCGACCGAGGCCCAGGCGGTCTTGAGGTCCGGATGGTCGTCCGGATAGCCCAGGCAGTGGAACATCATCACGGAATTGGCCATGGCCGGGTAGATCGCGCCCAGCCCGTCCTCGCCGTTCAGCCGCTCGGTGACGAAGGCCACCGCCTTGTCGACCGACTTACGCCGCCGCGGGAAGAACGGCTCGATCGGCCGCAGCACCCCGTCCAGCCGGCGGAAGAACCGGCCCCAGAAGGTGCCGTCGGCATGGACGTGCCAGTTCTTCACGTTCTCCGGCGGCTCGACCATCAGCTCCTGGATCGACAGCGCACCGGGTGAGGCCGGCCGCGGCTTCTTCGCCATCAGCACCAGCAGCGGCACGATCACCGTCCGGCTCCAGTACGACACCTTATTGAGCTGGAACGGGAACCAGGAGGGCAGCACCATGATCTGCACCGGCATCACCGGCACCGCCCGCCACGGCACCTGCTCGAACAGGGCCAGCAGGATGCGGGTGAAGACATTGGCGCGGGCGGCGCCGCCGGCGGCCAGGATGGCGGCGCGGGCGCGGGCCATGTGCGGCGCGTCGACATCGTCGCCCGCCGCCTTCAGCGCGAAATAGGCCTTCACGCTGGCGCTGATGTTGAACGGCCCGTCATGCCACAGCGGCCAGCCGTCATGCGTGGCCGACTGGATGCCGCGGATGTAGGTGGCCAGCAGCGCCTCCTTCTCGCGGTCGACCACGCCGAGGAAGTGCTTCAGCAGGATGTATTCGGCCGGGATGGTGGCGTCGGCCTCGAGGATGAACGCCCAGTGGCCGTCCTCGCGCTGCAGGCCGAGCAGCCCGTCCACGCCGCGGCCGATCGCCTCGTCGAGGGTGGTGCGCGTGGGCGTGGCGAGGTCGGCGGTCTGGGGGCTGTGCATGGTCATGGCGAGGGGTTTCGGGGCTGACGGGACGGGGCGGGCGAGGCGCCGGGCTGGTCGTAGACGCGGCCCTTCCAGGCCCCGCCGACGCCGGCCCAGTGGCGCCGCGCCGAATCGATCGTGGCGCCGAGATAGACCAGCGCCGCGACCGGCAGGAACGGTGCCCACAAAGGCGAGCGCCGGTAGAACAGCAGCATGGGCAGGTAGCACCCGCTCATGATCGCCCAGGCGGCCAGGGCGACATATCGCGCCGCCCCCTGCCCCGCGATCGTCACGACCGGCGGCACCAGGTAGGTGACGACCAGGCCGGCGACGGTCCCGGCCAGCAGCCAGGGCGAATAGCGCAGCTGGGTATAGGCCGTCCGGGCCACCATGCGCCAGATCTCGCCGACATGACCGTAATCGCGCAGGCTTTCCGCCTCGTCGGTGAGGTCGAGCCGGATCCGGCCGTTACGCTTCAGTGCGGCCGCCAGGGTGCAGTCGTCGATCAGCGCGTCGCGGATGGACTCGATGCCGCCGATACGGGCCAGGGCGGTGCGCCGCACCAGCATGCAGCCGCCGCCGGCGCCGGCGGTCGGCCGGTCGGCGCGGTTCACCCAGGCGAAGGGGTACAGCATCTTGAAGAAGAACACGAAGGGCGGGATCAGCCAGCGTTCGGCGGCGGCGACGCAGCGCAGCCGCACCATCTGCGACACCAGGTCGAGCCGGTCGATCTCGCCCCGCGCCACCAGCTGCGCCAGGTTGCCCGGCCGGTGGACGATGTCGCCGTCGGTCAGCAGGATCCAGCGCGCCTCCGGCGCCACCCGCTCCGCCGCCGCGACGCCCTGCGACACCGCCCACATCTTGCCGACCCAGCCGGGCTGCAGCGGCGTGCCGGAAATGACGGTCAGCCGGTCGGCGGCGCCGGCCTCCGCCGCCGCGGCGCGGGCCAGGTCGGCGGTGCCGTCGGTCGACTGGTCGTCGACCACCACCACCTGCAGCCGGCCGGCATAGGCCTGGCGCAGCAGCGAGCCGACGGTGCCGCCGATGCCCTCGGCCTCGTTGCGCGCCGGGATCACCACCACGACATCGGGCCAGCTGGACGGCAGCGGCGCCTCGGGCGCGGTCGCGGTCTCCCAGAACCGGCCGCGGAACAGCCACAGGTTGAGCCAGACGACGAGGCTGGCAATCGCGAGCACCAGGCCGATCATTTCAGGTAGCCGTTGGTCCGGAACCAGTCGAGCGCATCGACCAGAGCCTGCCCCGCCGGGCGCGGCCGGTAGTCCAACGCACCCCTGGCCTTGTCGGAGGAGAAGAACATGGTGTGCCGCGCCATGCGCAGCGCGTCGCGGGTCACCATCGGCTCCTTGCCGGTCAGGCGCGACACCGCCTCGGCCACCAGCGCCACCGGCCAGATCGGGCCGAGCGGCAGCCGGATCTTCGGCGCCCGGCGCCCCACCAGGACGGAGATCTCGGCCAGGATGGCGGACAGGGTGAAATCCTCGCCGCCCAGGATGTAGCGTTCGCCGGGCGCGCCCCGGGCGAAGGCGGCCAGGTGGCCCTGGGCGACGTCGTCGACATGGACCAGGTTGAGGCCGGTGTCGACGAATGCGGGGATCCGCCCGGTCGCGGCCTCGACGATGATCCGGCCGGTCGGGGTCGGCTTGACGTCGCGCGGCCCGATCGGGGTCGAGGGGTTGACGATCACCACCGGCAGGCCGGTCTCGGCGGCCGCCAGCCGCGCCGCATCCTCGGCCAGGAACTTCGAGCGCTTGTAGGGGCCGATCATCTCGGCCGCGGTCGCCAGCGTGGTCTCGTCGGCCGGCCGGCCGTCGGGCCGGTGGCCCAGCGTCGCCACGCTGGAGGTGTAGACGGCGCGGGCCACCCCGGCGGCGGCGGCGGCGCGCAGGATCGCGGCGGTGCCGTCGACATTGGCCCGGTACATCGCCTGCGGGTCGCGGACCCACAGGCGATAGTCGGCCGCGACATGGAACAGGGCGGTGCAGCCGGCCAGCGCCGGGGCCAGGGTGGCAGGATCGGCGAGGTCGCCCTCGACCGGCTCGACCTCCAGCCCGGCGAGGTTGCGCCGGTCGCTGGCCGGGCGGACCAGCGCCTTGACCCGGTGGCCCTGAGCCAGCAGCGCGCGGGCGACCGCCGAGCCGACGAAGCCGGTGGCCCCGGTGACGAGGGCGATCTCGCTCATGCGGCCCCGCGGCCGCCGATTGAACGCCCGCCCGTCGAACGCGGGACCTGTCTCGGCAGTGTCATCATGGCGGCGAGACTGTCGAAGCGGGCCCGCCACCGCAACTTAAAAGGACGTAGCCCTCCCCGGCCCCTGCTGCATGCGGGGGATCGGCGGATGAAAGCTGGCACCTTGCATGGCCTCTCCACCCCCTTTCGTCATTGCGAGCGCAGCGAAGCAATCCATGGCGCCGCCTGGCATGGATTGCTTCGTCGGCTCGCCTCCTCGCAATGACGAAGAGGGGTGTGGCGCGGCTGAAAGGCGACGCGAAGGGCTGCGGTGGCCGACCACGTCTTCAGTCCGGGTTCATCGCCGCGAAGGTGGCGTCGTAGCGACCGTCCCGCTCGGCCCAGCGCCGAGCGCGGTCGCGCTCGACCAGCACCTCGCCCCGGGGATGGTCTCCCCGCTCCAGCAGCTGCATCACCTCCGCGACATAGGCGGCGACCGGCATGGCGCGCGGGTCGGAGGCCTGGCGGGCGCCGGTCAGCGCCGTCTGCACATAGGGCGGCGCGAGTTCGAGCACTTCGACGGGGACGCTGCGGAGCTGGTGACGCAGCGACTGGAGCCAGGAGTGCAGGAACGCCTTGCTGGCGCAGTAGGCCGGGAAGTCGGCACGGGGCACGAAGGCGAGGTTGGAGCTGGTGGCGATGATGGTCGCGTCCGGCCGTCCTTTCAGCACCGGCAGCAGCGCCGCCGTCACGCGCAGCACGCCCAGGATGTTGGTCTCCACGATCGCCTGGGCGTCGGCGGCATCCCAGCCGTCTGCCGCCATGTCCTCCGCCCGCGAGATGCCGGCGTTGGCGATCAGCACATTGAGGTCGGGAAAGCGCGCGCGAATTTCGGTCGCGAGGCGGGACAGCGCGGCCGGGTCATTGAGGTCGAGCGACATCCCGACCAGGCCGGGGCGACCGGCCGTGACTTCGTCCAGCAGGGCCTGCCGCCGCCCGGTGACGATGACGCGGTTGCCGCGCTGGTGCAGGGCCTCGGCCAGTGCCCGGCCGATGCCGCTGGTGCCGCCGGCGATCAGGATCGTGTTGCCGGTGATCTTCATGATTGCTGCCTTTCGTCATGAGAAAGGCGACGGCGGCCCCTGCCGCGAGCCATCCCGGGACGACAGCCGACGTCGCGGCGGGGACAGGCCCGGCCAGGATGGATGTGTCGAGCGGGCGAGCCGCAGAGCAGGAGAGTGAGGACATACCGTCGCGCCTTTTGCCTCGAGATCTCCCTGCTGGGACCTTCTCGACCAAGGACGCGTTGGATGACGGTAACGCCTACGGCAGCGCCATCGAGGCGGCTGCGGGCGGATGGTTAACGCCTGGGGAGCCCGACCGTCAAGCGGCCATGGCGTGTCGCCTCCCCCGCCGCCCCCTTCGTCATTGCGAGCGCAGCGAAGCAATCCATGGCGCCGCCTGACATGGATTGCTGCGTCGGCTGCGCCTCCTCGCAATGACGAAGAAGAGTGCGGGACAGGGGACAGTGCGGCGCTTGGTCCGCCGGCCTTTGCCTTGACAATTCCGGGGGGTCTGCGATCTGGTGGCCCGGTTCAGGGCCGCGCGACGGTTCAGCCGTCGCGCCGTCGTTTCCCGATCGGCCCTGGCCGATAGTAGACAGGCGATCATGACCGTGCCGGCCGACCGAGCCATTGCCGACTCTTCTCCGCCCGCCGGCGGTGCGCCCACTGCCGTGGAGGTGGCGGCGTCCAAGACCTCGCGCCAGGAGAACTTCCCCGTCGGGTCCTGGCTGCTGCCCAAGGCGCTGCGGCCGCATATCGCCGCCTTCTACCGCTTCGCCCGCACCGCCGACGACATCGGCGACGACCCCGACCTGGCACCGGCGGAGAAGCTGGCCCGGCTGGACGCGCTGGAGGCGGGGCTGACCGGGCCGGGGCCCGACTCCACCACCGCGATCCGCGCCTCGATCGCCGCGACCGGCGTCGGGCTGGTGGATTGCCGCGACATCCTCACCGCCTTCCGCCGCGATTCCGAGAATCGCAGCTGCGCCAGCTGGGACGACCTGATCGACTATTGCCGCTACTCCGCCAACCCGGTCGGGCGCTACCTGCTGCGGCTGCACGGCCAGGCGGAATCGACCTTCCCGGCCGGCGACGCGCTGTGCACCGTGCTGCAGATCCTGAACCACCTGCAGGATTGCGGCGACGACTGGCGCAAGCTGCGCCGCATCTATGTGCCGACCGACTGGATCGCGGCGGCCGGCGGCATCGACCGCTTCTTCACCGCCGACGAGGCCTCGGCCCGGCTGCGCCGTCCGGTGCTGGACCGCTGCCTCGACCTGGTCGACGCCATGCTCGACACCGCCACCACCCTGCCCGGCCAACTGACCTCGCGGCCGCTGGCGGCGGAGGTCAGCGTCATGCTGTGGCTGGCGCGCCGGCTGGCCGCCAGGCTGCGCGCCGGCGACCCGCTGCTGGGCCGGGTGGCGCTGGGCAAGAGCGACTTCGCCAGGGCGCTGCGCCCCGGCCTGTCGGTGATGGCCTTCGGCGCCAGGCCGCTGGACGATGCGACGCTGGTGCGGATGGCGGTCTTCCGCGCCAAATCCTCCTTCGCCGCCGGCATGCGCATCCTGCCGCCGGACGGCCGCCGCGCCATCTACGCCGTCTACGGCTTCTGCCGCCAGGTCGACGACATCGCCGATTCCACCGCGACGGTCGAGGAGAAGATCGCCGACCTCGCCGCCTGGCGCGAACGGCTGGACCGCATCTTCGCCGGCCGGGGCGAAGACCCGCTGGACCGCGAGATGATCTGGGCGATCCGGCGCTTCGACCTGCCGCGCGCCGAATTCGACGGCATGCTCGACGGCATGACCATCGACGCCGCGGCGGAGGTGCGGATCGCCGACCGCGCCGGGCTGGCGCATTACGCCCGCTGCGTCGCCGGCACCGTCGGCGTCCTGGCGGTCAAGATCTTCGGCTGCCCCGATGCGGCCAGCGAGGCCTTCGCCGTGGCCCAGGGCGAGGCGCTGCAGCTGACCAACATCCTGCGCGACGTCGACGAGGATGCCGGGCTGGGCCGGCTGTACCTGCCGGAGAGCTGGCTGCGCGAAGCCGGCATCTCGACCGACGCGCCGATCCCCACCATCGTCGCCGACCCACGGATCGCCCAGGTCTGCGCCCGGCTGGCGGCCGACATCGTGCCGCTCTACGCCGCCCTGCCCGGCCTGATGCCGCCGGGCACCGAGAAGCGGATGAAGGCGGCGCTGATCATGCAGCACAGCTATCGCCGCATCTTCGAGATGCTGCAGGCCCGCGGCTACACCGACCGCCGCGTCCGGCCGCGCCTGTCGAAGCGCGAGAAGCTCGGCATCCTGCTGTCGGCCCTGCTGAAGTGACGGCGCATGTGATCGGCGGCGGCCTCGCCGGGCTGGCCGCCGCGGTCGAGCTCGCCCGCACCGGCATCCCCGCCGTGGTGTACGAGGCCACGGCACGCCCCGGCGGCCGCTGCCGCGCCTTCCACGAGCCGGTGCTGGACCGCATCATCGACAACGGCAACCACTTGGTGCTGTCGGGCAACCGCAACGTGCGGCGCTATCTCGAGCTGATCGGCGCGGCCGACCGGCTGGCCGCCCCGGCCCGGCCGGGCTTCCGCTTCGTCGACCTGACCCGCGGCCGCGAGTTCACCCTGCGGCCCAACCGCGGGTCGCTGCCGTGGTGGATCCTGCGCGCCGGGCGCCGGGTGCCGGACACCCGGGCCGGCGACTATCTGGCGCTGCGCCGCCTGTCCAAGGCCGGGCCGGCCGACACCGTGGCCCAGGCCTTCCCGGCCGGCGAGCTGTATCGCTGCCTGATCGAGCCGCTGGCGGTCTCGGCCCTCAACACCCCCGCCGACGAGGCCTCGGCCCGCGGCCTGTGGGCGGTGGTGGAGCAGACCCTGGCCAAGGGCGGCGCCCAGACCATTCCGCTGATCGCCCGCAACGACCTGGCCGACACCTTCATCAACCCGGCGCTGGACTTCCTGCACCGCCGCCGCGTCACGGTGCGGACCGGGACCCGGATCAAGGCGCTGCATCTCGACGACGGCCGGGTCGAGGCGCTGGAGCTGGACCAGGGGCTGCTGCCGCTGGCGCCGGACGACCAGGTGGTGCTGGCGGTGCCGCCGGCGATCGCCGCCCGGCTGGTGCCGGGGTTGGTGGTGCCGGAGGCGGACGAGCCGATCGTCAACGGCCATTTCGCCATCCCGCTGCGGGACGAGCCGCACGACATCGCCGGCATCGTCGGCGGCACGGCGCATTGGGTGTTCCGCCGCCCCGGCATCGCCAGCACCACGGTCAGCGCCGCCCGCGACCTGGTGGACGCGCCGGCGGAGGCGATCGCGGCGCTTCTGTGGGCCGATGTGGTGCGGGCCTTCCCGGACCTGGCCGGCGACCTGCCGCTGTACCGAATCATCAAGGAGAAGCGGGCGACCATCCGCCAGACCCCGGCCGACGAGGCCCGGCGTCCGCCCTGCTCCACCGGCTTCGCCAATCTGTGGCTGGCGGGCGACTGGACCGCGACCGGCTTGCCGGCGACGATCGAAGGCAGCCTGCTGTCCGGCTTCCGCGCCGCCGAGCACATCCGCGGCCGCGGCACGGCCCGTGGCCGGAAGCGGTGATCGTTGGGTTCTGTTGCGGGTTTAATTTTTATTGTCATGCCACGGCTTGACCGTGGCATCCAGGGACGGCCAGAGCGGCTCTCGATGGCCCCTGGATTGCCCGGTCAAGCCGGGCAATGACAGTGATGGGGATGGTGGGCCGGCGCCCTACGCATCATGCCGAGGCCAGCATGTCCCGCACCAGCGGCGCCACCTTGCTGCCGAACAGCTCGATGCTGCGCATCAGCTTGGGGTGCGGCAGGGTGCCGGCGCTGTACTTCATCTGGAAGCGCGCGGCGCCCAGCGCCGTGACCGTGGCGACGATCTTGCGGGCGACCGTCTCCGGCGACCCGACATAGAGCGAGCCGTGCTCGGCCTCGCGCTCGAACTCGTCCTGCCCCATCGGCGGCCAGCCGCGCTCGCCGCCGATGCGGTCGCGCATACGCTTGTAGTCGGGGTACAACTCCTCGCGCGCCTGGGCGTCGGTGTCGGCGACATAGCCGGGCGAGTGGATGCCGATCGGCAGCACCGGCTTGCCCAGCTGCGCAAAGGCGCGGTGGTACAGGTCGACATAGGGCCGGAAGCGCTTGGGGTCGCCGCCGATGATGGCCAGCGCCAGCGGCAGCTCGTAGCGCGCGGCGCGGACCACCGATTCCGGGCTGCCGCCGACGCCGATCCAGGTCTTCAGCCGCCCGGTCTCGACCGGCGGAAACACGCTCTGGTTGCGCAGCGGCGGGCGGGTGGTGCCCTGCCAGGTCACCGGCTCCTGCCGCAGCAGCGCCGCGAACAGGTCCAGCTTCTCCTCGAACAGCGTCTCGTAGTCGCTCAGCGCGAAGCCGAACAGCGGGAAGGATTCGGTGAAGGAGCCGCGACCGAGGATGACCTCGGCCCGCCCGTTCGACGCGGCATCGAGGGTGGAGAAGCGTTGGAAGACGCGGATCGGGTCGTCGGAGCTGAGCACCGTGACCGCGGAGCCGAGATGGATCCGGCTGGTGCGGCCGGCGATCGCCGCCAGCAGCACCTCGGGCGCGGACACCGCGAAATCGGCGCGGTGATGCTCGCCGACGCCGAAATAGTCGATGCCGAGCTGGTCGGCCAGCACGCCTTCCTCGATGACGTCGCGCAGCACCTGCCCGTGCGGCAGCAAGGCGCCGTCCGCACCAGTGGTGACGTCGCCGAAAGTGTCCAGGCCGAGTTCGAGGGGCTGTGCCATCAGGGTCTCTAGGTCGCGGGAATCGTCACCGCAGAGATGGCCCCCGGGCGCGGCCGGTCAACGGCGCCCGCGGAAACAGACTGTCCTACGGATGGATCTTCTCGCCCGCGCGCTCCGTCGCAGCGCTCCCCAATTGTCATGCCACGGCTTGACCGTGGCATCCAGGGGCGGCCAGAGCAGCTCTCGGTGGCTCCTGGATTGCCCCGGTCGAGCCGGGCAATGATAGGAAGAGGAAGCCGCGACTACACCCGGAACTTGTAGGCCTTGCCCGGCTCGCGCTCGATGTCGGGCGGGAAGTTGGCCCGCTTCTCCGCAAAGTAGCGCTCGCGGTGGTCGCCATCGGCCAGGCGGTTGTAGGTCAGGTACAGGATGCGCCGCGCCTTGTCGGTCAGGTTCGGCTTCGAGGCGTGCGGGGCGTAGCTGTCGAAGAACAGCACGTCGCCCGGTTCGGTCGTCACCGGGTCCAGCGTGAAGCCCGCCATCTGGGCGTCGGTCAGCGGCTTCCACTCCTCGCCGATCATCCCCGTCAGGCGCGGCGTGTCCGCCATCTCCAGGCAGCCGTTCTCGACCGTGGCGCGGTCGACCGAGACCATCACGGTGAGGAAGATCGGGGCGTAGCGCGACCAGCCGGCCTGCTGGTCCTGGTGCGGCTCGAACCCGGCGCCGCCCGCCATCTTGAAGTTGATCTTCTCCTTGTACAGGCAGGAGGGGCCTTCGAGCAGCTGCTCCACCGCCTGGAACAGCCGGCCGCCGCGGACCAGCCCGTCGAACTGCGGGTGGTAGGGGCAGAAGTTCTCGATCCGCTGCACCACGCGCTGGTTCGGGTCCAGCAGGCTGGGCTCGTAATAGACCATGTGCTTGCCCGGCTCTTCGGGCATGGCGCTGAGCTCGTCGGTCCAGCGGGTGATCGCCGCGGTCTCGGCCGCGTCGAAGAAGCCGCGGGCGGCGACCCAGCCGGTGCGCCCGTAGGCCGCAAGGTCTTCGGCGGAAAGCGGGCCGGCTGCGCCGGTGCGGCCGGGGGGCAGGGAATCGGGCATTCTCAACGCTCCAACTGCGGCAGGATCTCCTGTCGCGCGCGGGTGACATCCACGTCGAAGTCGATCTCGGTCCAGGGCAGGTCGCTGATGTCGGCGACGCCGAAACGGCCGGGCTCGGCCAGGATCAGGTCGCGGATCGCTTCCTCATACTCCACAGTGGTGATGCCCTGGCCGACATACCAGTCGGTGCGCTCACCGAGCGCACGCGCCATATCGGGCGAGAAGCGGAAAAAGCCGACCGATTCCCCGTGCCAGTCATGGGCGTGCTCGGGCTTCTTGCGGAAGTCGACGATGACGTCGCCGCGGAAGCAGATCTTCACCGGCTCGTCGCCCGGCTCGATCTCGCGGTCGACCAGCAGCGTGTTCTCCGGCGCCGCGGCCAGCAGCCGGCCGATCATGGCGGCGCCGTACAGCACGTCGCCATCCATCAGCACGACCGGGGCGCCGGACGACAACAGGTCGCGCTGGGCCCACAGCGAGACCAGGCTGCCCTCGCGGTAGCGCGGGTTCTCGACGAAGCGGATGCGGCTGGTGAGGCCGAGCCGCTCGATCTCATGCCGGATCGAGTCGCCCTCATGCCCGATGGTGATCGAGATGTCTTCGACCCCATTGGCGTGAAGCGCGGCGATATGCCGTTCCAGCAGCGATCGGCCGCCGAACTGAAGGAGGATTTTTGGGCCGTCCACGGCCGTTCCCAGGCGTCGCCCGACCCCGGCCGCGAGGATGATCGCGGCGGTCGAACGCCCATCGCTATATGACAAGACCGTGATGCTCCGGTTGCATTTTTCGGACGCAGGATGAAGATACAGGCCGATATGGCGGCCCGGCAAGGCGCTGGACGTCTGAGATTCCGCAACCCGGACATCCGGTTCAGGACTGAAGACGCGATGAAGGCTTTCGAAGAGACCGCCTCGGCGGGCCCGTCCAGCGGCGCTGCCGCCGAGCGGAATGGACGCCCGAAGACGGTGTTCGCGGCGCTGCGCGAGGAGATCGCCTCCCCGTCGCTGTCCTTCCTGATGGAGGCCCATAACGGCCTGTCGGCCAAGATCGTCGAGGAAGCCGGCTTCCGCGGCATCTGGGCGTCCGGCCTGACCGGATCGGCCAGCCTGGGGCTGCGCGACAGCAACGAGGCGTCCTGGACCCAGGTGCTGGACACCCTCGAATACATGGCGGATGCCACCAGCCTGCCGATCCTGGTCGACGGCGACACCGGCTACGGCAACTTCAACAATGTCCGCCGCCTGGTGCGCAAGCTGTGCGAGCGCGGCATCGCCGGGGTCTGCATCGAGGACAAGCTGTTCCCGAAGACCAACTCCTTCATCGGCGAAGCCCAGCCGCTGGCGGACATCGATGAGTTCTGCGGCCGCATCAAGGCCGGCAAGGACAGCCAGACCGACGACGACTTCATCCTGGTCGCCCGGGTCGAGGCCCTGATCTCCGGCCGCGGCATGGAAGAGGCGCTGCGCCGGGCCGAGGCCTATCACGCGGCCGGGGCCGATGCGATCCTGATCCATTCCAAGAAGTCGACCGCGACCGAGATCTTCGAGTTCACCGAGCGCTGGGCCAACCGGTCGCCGGTGGTGATCGTGCCGACCATGTACTACGCCACCTCGACCGACCTGTTCCGCCAGGCCGGCATCTCGACCATCATCTGGGCCAACCACCTGCTGCGGTCGTCGATGACCGCGATGCGCGAAACCGCCCGGCGGATCTTCGAGGACCAGTCGTTGCGCGAGGTCGAAGGCCGGGTGGCCAGCGTCCGCGACATCTTCGCCCTGGTCGGCAATGCCGAGCTGGAGGCGGCGGAGCGCCGCTACCTCCCCGGCAAGGCGGCGCCCAAGGCCGTGGTGCTGGCGGCGTCGCGCGGCGACCTCGGCGACCTCACCCGCGACCAGCCGAAATGCATGATCGACGTGCGCGGCCAGTCGCTGCTGCAGCGCCTGGTCTCGACGCTGGGCGACAGCGGCCTGCGCGACGTCACCGTGGTCCGCGGCTACCGCAAGGAGGCCGTGGCCGTCCCCGGCATCAAGACCGTCGACAACGACCGCTTCGCCGAGACCGGCGAGGTGTTCTCGCTGGCCCAGGCGCGCAAGGCGCTGGATGGCGAGGCGGTGGTCGCCTATGGCGACGTGCTGTTCCGCCGCTACATCCTGGACGGGCTGATGTCGAGCGAGGGCGATATCGTCGTCGCCGTCGACGGGTTGAGCCTGTCGGTCAAGGACCCGAAGAAGACCGTGCGCGACCTGGTGGCCGCCGACCGGCCCTATTCCGGCAGCTATCTCGACGACACGCCGGTGCATCTGAAGTCGATGTCCGAGTCGATCCCGTCGGCCGAGGTCAGCGGCGAATGGATCGGCCTGGCCCGGTTCAGCACCCAAGGCGCCGCCTGGCTGCGCGAGGAGATCGACCTGATCGAGGCCGAAGGGCTGCTGGAGACGGCGGATTTGCCGCTGCTGCTGACCCGCCTGGCGGCCAAGCATCCGGTGGTGGTGCAGTACTTCACCGCCCATTGGCTGGATGTCGACACGCTGAGCGACCTGGCCGACGCGCGCAACTTCACCTAGAGCCGGCCACCCCAACTATCAGCTTTTATTGTCATTGCCCGGCTCGACCGTGGCATGACAATAGAAGTCGAGGGCGCTTTCCAAGACCTGATATGGGTCCGAATGATACATAAGGTCGCGTGGTGGGCGTCGCCCACAACCCAGCCCGTACCGGAAATGCAAGCAGATGCGCTTCCATCCCGGGTCCTGGCGCTCTAGAACGTCGGCATGATCACCGCAGACGATTTCATCGCGGCGGCGAAGACGCGTGGCCACGACTTCTACACCGGCGTGCCGTGCAGCTTCCTGACCCCGCTGATCAACGGCGTGCTGTCGAGCCAAGCCCTGACCTATGTCGGTGCGGCCAGCGAGGGCGAGGCGGTGGCGATTGCCGCCGGCGCCTGGCTGGCCGGTCGCCGCACCGTGGTCATGTGCCAGAACTCCGGCCTGGGCAACGCGGTCAACCCGCTGACCTCGCTGAACGCGCCGTTCCGCATCCCGACGCTGTTCGTCACCACCTGGCGCGGCCAGCCCGGCCAGCCGGACGAGCCGCAGCACGAGGTGATGGGCCGCATCACCCAGGACCTGCTGAGCCTGATGGAGATCCCGCAGGCGCCGTTCCCGGCCACGCCGGAGGCCCTGGGCCCGGCGCTGGACGAGGCCGTGGCGGAGATGGCCGGCGGCATCCCCTATGCCTTCGTGATGAAGAAGGGCGATGTGCGCGACGAGGACCTGCAGGCGCTGCCCCGCACCCTGCCGCGCCCCGGCCGCCGCGCCGACTGGCCGGAGGCCGGACCGCGCCCGACCCGCGCTGCGGTGCTGGAGCGCTTCCTGACCCTGACCGACGACCGCACCGCCGTGGTCGCCACCACCGGCAAGGCCGGCCGCGAGTTGTTCACCCTGGCCGACCGGAAGCAGCACATCTACCAGGTCGGGTCGATGGGCGGTGCCTCCGGCATGGCGCTGGGCGTGGCGCTGAACACCAAGGCACCGGTGGTGGTGCTGGATGGCGACGGTGCCGCGCTGATGAAGCTGGGCACCTTCGCCACCATCGGCGCCCAGGCGCCTGACAATCTGATCCACATCCTGCTCGACAACGGCGTGCATGATTCGACTGGTGGCCAGGCCACCGTCTCCGCCTCGGTCGACTTCGCCGCCGTCGCGCTGGCCTGCGGCTACCAGTTCGCCGCGTCCTGCAGCAGCCTGGACGGTTTCGAGGCGGCGTTCCGCGCCGCGTCCGAATCCCCGCGCCCCGCTCTGATCCATGTCCGCATCGCCCCGGGATCGATGGAGAAGCTTGGCCGCCCGACAGTCGGGCCGGTCGACGTCGCCCGGCGCTTCAAGGACTTCCTTGCCGGCATCCGCCCGGCCGCAGCGAGTGTCGGCGCCGCATCATGAAATGGCCCGCCTGCATCGGGATCGCCGTCGGCCTGACGGTCGCGGTCGTGCTGGTCTGGCTGACCGGCGCGGCGGAGATCTGGTCCGCGCTGGTCGGCGCCGGCTGGGGCATCCTGGCCGTCATCGCCCTGCACTTCCCGCAGTTCCTGTTCTCGTCGCTGGGCTGGCGCGCGCTGGTGCCGGGCCGGCCGGTGCCGCCCTTGAGCTTCTTCATGCGGCTGCGCTGGATCCGCGAGGCGATCAATTCGTTGCTGCCGGTCGCCCAGATCGGCGGCGAGCTGATCACCGCCCGGCTGCTGGCGATGCGCGGCGTACCGCTGAACCGATCGGGTGCCGCCATCGTGGTCGACCTGACGACCCAGATGGCCAGCCAGGTGGTGTTCACCATGTTCGGGCTGGGCCTGCTGTTCCTGGGCAACCATGACGGGGCGATGACGCCCTGGATCATCGCCGGCTGCGGCATCGGCTTTCTGCTGGTGGCGCTGTTCATCGGCGCCCAGCGCTTCGGCATGTTCAAGGTGCTGGAGCGGGCGCTGATCCGGCTGGCCGACAAGTTCGGCTGGTCGTCGCTGGGCGAGGTCTCCGGCCTGCATGATTCGATCGTGGCGCTGTATGAGGAGCATGCCCGCCGGGTGTGGGTCTCCGGTGGCCACCACCTGATCTCCTGGCTGCTCGGCTGCCTCGAGATCTGGATGACGCTGTGGGCGCTGGGCGTCGATGCCGGGTTCCGCGAGGCGGTGATCATCGAGAGCCTGGCCCAGGCGATCCGCATGGCCGGGGTGATTGTCCCAGGCGCGCTGGGGGTGCAGGAGGGCGGCTTCATCGTCATCTGCGGCCTGCTGGGCATCCCGCCGCACAGCGCCGTGGCCATGGCCCTGATCCGCCGCATCCGCGAGATCGCGCTGGGCGTCCCCGGCCTGGTCGCCTGGCAGATCATGGAAGGCAAGCACCTGGCCCGGCGCCGCGCCCGGGCCCGTGCGACCTCGGAGGCGTCGTCATGACGCGCAGCCCGGAAGACCCGACTCTGCTGACCCCGGGGCCGCTGACCACCGCGATCGAGACCCGCCGCGCCATGCTGCGCGACTGGGGATCGCGCGACCGCGCCTTCATCGCCATGACCACCGAGCTGCGGCGGCGGCTGCTGGACGTCGCCCATGGCGGGGCCAGCCATGTCGCCATCCCGCTGCAGGGCAGCGGCACCTTCATCGTCGAGGCGGCGATCGCCACCCTGCTGCGGCCGGCGGACAAGCTGCTGGTGCTGGTCAACGGCGCCTATGGCGAGCGCATGGTCGAGATCGCGCGGCGCCTGGGCCGGCCGGTCGAAGCCCTGCGCTGGCCGGAGGACCGCCCGGTCGACCCGGCCAAGCTGGACCGGGCGCTGGCGGCGGACCCGAAGATCACCCATGTCGCGCTGGTGCATTGCGAGACCACCTCGGGCCTGCTGAACCCGCTGGAGCCCGTGGCCGAGGTGGTCGCAGACCATGGCCGGGCGCTGATCCTGGACGCCATGAGCAGCTTCGGAGTCCTGCCGATCGACCTGTCGACGACGAAGGTCGCGGCAGTGCTGGCGTCGAGCAACAAGGGCCTGGAAGGCGTGCCTGGCCTGGGCTTCGCGCTGGTCGAGCGGGCGACCATCGTGGCCGCGAAGGGCAACAGCCCGTCGCTGAGCTTCGACCTGCACGACCAGTGGCGCGGCTTCGAGGGCAACGGCCAGTGGCGCTTCACCCCGCCGGTGCAGGTGGTGGCGGCGCTGGTCGAGGCGCTGCGCCTGCTGGAGGCGGAGGGCGGCGCGCCGGCACGGCTGCGGCGTTACCAGGACAATTTCGACACGCTGGCCGAGGGCATGGCGCGGCTGGGCTTCCACCTGTTCCTCGACCCGGAGGAGCAGGCGCCGATCATCGCCACCTTCCATCCGCTGGACGATCCGCACTTTGCCTTCGATCGCTTCTACACGGCGCTGGCGGCGCGCGGCTTCCTGATCTATCCAGGGAAGCTGACCAAGGCCGAGAGCTTCCGCATCGGCTGCATCGGCGCCCTGGGCCGCGCCGACTTCGAGGCCCTGCTGGTCGCCGTCGAAGAGGCATTGGGGGAGTTGCGCCGATGAAGGCCCTGCATGCTCTTGCCTTCGCCACCGCCGCCCTGCTGGTCCTGGGCAGCGGCGTGGTCGCCGCGGCGACGGTCGAGATCACCGTCACCAACATCCATGAGGCCAAGGGCACCATCCGGATGTCGCTGTGTCCGGAGGCGCTGTTCCTGAAGGACAACTGCCCCTACAGCGGCAGCGCCCCGGCGGTCGCCGGGCAGACCACCGTCGTGATCACCAACGTCCAGCCCGGGATCTACGCCGCCCAGGGCTACCAGGACGTCAACGACAACCACGAGATCGACCGCACCCTGCTGGGCGTTCCGGAAGAGGGCGTCGCCTTCTCGCGCAATCCGTCCTATCTGTTCTCGCCGCCGGACTTTAAGGACGCCTCGTTCACCGTCGGCCCCCGCGAAGCGCTGATCAGCGTCCGCCTGCGCTACTTCTGAGCCCCCGATGGCGCACCCGACTCCGGCGCGCCCTCCCGCGTCCGGCGCGACAGCAGGCCCAGCCCGGCCGCGATCGCCGGGGTGATCACCGCGGCCGCGATCAGCATCGGCCAGGTCAGGTCCACCCAGACCAGCACCGGCACCACCGCCAGGGCATCGTCGGGGTCGAGCACCACGCCGCGACGGCGCATGGCGTAGCGCGACAGCTCGACCACCTTGATCACGTTGAGCTGCCAGAACAGCACCGCGATGCTGATCCCGGCGACGAGCCCGAGCAGGATCGGCTCGGCGCCGCCCCCGTCCCGCGCCAGCCCGATGCCGATGCCGATGAAGGCGATCGCCTCGGAGAAGCAATCCGTGGCCAGGTCGTAGCGGTGGCCGCCGGGGGTCATCCGGCCGGTCTGCCGGGCCAGTTCGCCATCGGCCCGATCGAACAGCATCGACACCAGGAAGAGCACCCCGCCGAGATCGACCCAGAGGCCGCCGCCCCGGGCGAAGGCGACCGCCGCGGCGATGCCCGTGACCAACCGCACCGTGGTCAGCTGGTTGGGGGTGACGCCGGTCGGCGCGATCCGCCGGACCAGGGGACGAACGATGCGATGGATCAGGGTGTCGTGGCTCATCCGGTTCCGCTACCTCCAAGCCCCCCTTTTGAGGGCCTTCCGCCCCCCAATTTGGGGGCCTCAATTGTCTCTAAACCATCCCTTGCGAATGATCCGCTATGATCTCAGCATGCCGCCGATGCTCCAGCCTCCGGTCTGCAACACACGTGCGGCGGGATTGCAATCCGTCGCCGGCCCGGCAAAATGCTATACAAAACCGGGCTGAAGTATCTTCGCCTGTCGAGGATGGTTTTCGTATGACCGCGTCTCTTCCGTCCCGGGCCTTCGGCCCGACCCTGACCCGGCGTGCCGCGCTGGGGGTCGTCGGCGGCATCGCGCTGGCCGGCCCGGCCGCCCGTGCCCTGCCCCCGGCAGCCCGCCCGGGATCGCTGCTGGACGAGTTGCACGACCGGGTGACGCCGTATCTGGAGCTGGGCCACGCCCACACCGGCGAGAGCTATGTCGGCCAGTTCTACGGCGCCGGCGGCTACGACGTCACCGAGCTGCAGAAGCTGGACTGGTTCCTGCGCGACTGGCGCCAGAAGCAGAGCGTGCAGATGGACCCCCGGCTGTTCTGGGCCCTGGCGGTGATCCGCACGGTGTGCCAGCGCGCCGGCTTCAGCGGCAAGGCGACGATCAATTCCGGCTACCGCACGCTGCAGACCAACTCCTCGCTCGAAGGCACCGCGCGGAATTCGCTGCACATGGCCGGCCGCGCCATCGACCTGACCTTCGAGAAGGTGCCGCCGAGCCAGCTGGTCGGCTGCGCCCTGGCGCTGCAGATCGGCGGCGTCGGGCAGTATCCCGGCTTCACCCATATCGATTCCGGCAACCTGCGCACCTGGGAAGGCTGACCGCCGCCCGCGGTCCCCAGGACGCGCGGCGCCCGGGTGCGGATGCCGGACCGGATTCCCAATCCCAGGGTCGACGCGGCGGCGGGATCGTTCTATCCATGAGCCAGGGATTCGTGACCTTTCCAAGCGCGCCCGCCAGAGGCGCACCGGACTCGCTGCTTCAAGGGGGAGCCCGCCGCCATGACATTCCACCTCGCCCGCGCCGCCGTTGTCGCCGCCACCCTAATCGTTGTGGGATGCGGTGAATCCTCGACCACCTCACTGCTGCGGATGGGCGACAACATCCGCACGGCCGGCGACCCCGACACCGCCATCACCCTGTACCAGAAGGCGGCGACGGAGGACCCCAGCAACCCGCAGCCGATGGTCAAGCTGGGCGACGCGCTGGTGCAGACCGGCGACCCGGCGCGGGCCGCGGGCTACTACAACGCCGCCCTGGCGATCGATTCCGACAATGTCGATGCGCTGCGCGGCCTGGGCAAGGTGCAACTGGCCCAGGGCAGGCCGCAAGAAGCCATCGCGGTGCTGGACCAGGCCCTGGCGAAGAAGCCGGACGACGTGCCGACGGTCCTGGCCAAGGGCACGGCCCTGGCCCTGCTGGGCCGGCCGAAGGAGGCGCAGGTGCTGTATCAGCGGGCGCTGACCAAGGCGCCGAGCAATGTCAGCCTGAAGACCAACCTCGCCTTGTCCTACGCCCTGGCCGGCGAGACCGGCGAGGCGGTGCGGGTGATGCGCGAGGCGGCGGCGGCGGCCGACGCCACCACGGTGCAGCAGCGCAACCTGGCCCTGGTCCTGGCCCTGGACGGCAAGACCCAGGATGCCCGCAGCGTCGCGGCCGCGGCCCTGCCGGCGAAGGAGGCGCGTAGCCTGCTGAACGCCGCGCGCCGGATCCGCGGAATCAAGGACCCGGCGCGCCGGGCCCAGGCGATCGGTACCATCGGATAGGTCCGGACGCCCGCCGGGGCGTGGCCGGCCGGGCGGATCAGGGAGACGTGGTACCGCCGGTGGTGGCCCCGCTGCCGGCCCCGGTGGTGTCGCTGGGCGGCAGCACCGCCCCCGCCTGGCTGCCGGCGTCGTCCGGGCTGGACAGCCCGTTGGCCTCGCCGGCGCCCGGCAGCTGCAGGTAGCGTTCGGCCGCGCGCACCGAGGGGTTGGCGAAGGCCGGTCCGGTCGGCCGCCCGCGGAACAGGTCGCCCTTGCGCTCGACCTGCAGCGCCATGTTGATGTCGCTGGAGCAGCCCAGCGGCAGGTCCTCCGGCAGCGACCCGTCCGGGTTCAGGCAGCGCTTGGGCCACAGCACCCCCTGCCCCGCCGCGGCCACCTGCACCTCGTCGCCGGCGCCGGGGTCGTCGACCAGCGTGACATTGTAGCGCCCCGCGCCGCGCAGCACCGCCGACACCGCCTGCTGCCGCGCCGCGGCCCGCGGCCCGCCGGCCGCCACCGTGACGGTCGCCCCAGGGCTGAGCCCGGCGCCGCGGATGAAGTCCACCAGGCGGGTGCGTTCGGTCGCGCTCAGGCTCGACGCCTGTGGCGCGAACAGCACCGGATGCGCCACCGGGGTCGACAGGGTGGTGTAGCCGTCCTCCGGCCAGTCCGGGATCTTGTGGTCGCAGGCCGCCAGGAAACCGGCCAGGACCAGGGCCGCCACATGGTGCGGTCGGAGCGGGAACGTCATCGCGAGTCCTATTCGAGCACGAAGCCGGCGCTGCCGCCGGTCATGGAGGGGGACGAGCGCGCGCGCCGCACCGTCGGTTCGGTGCGCTGGGCCGGCAAGGCGACGGCCTTGGGCGTGTCGCTCGCCTTCATCAGGAACGGGGTGATCAGGATCACCAGCTCGGTCTCGTTGCGCTTGTACCGGCTCGACTGGAACAGCTTGCCGATGATCGGAATGTCGCCGAGCACCGGGATCTGGTCGGCCACGTTCGACATGTTGCGCTGGAACATCCCGGCCAGGGCGAAGGTCTGGCCCGAGCCCAGCTCGATCGTGGTCTCGGCCCGGCGAACGATCAGCGACGGAACCGAAAAGCCGCCGCTCTCCACCCGGGCGTCGTCGCTGAGCTCGCTGACCTCGGGCTTCACCCGCATCGCGATGCGCTCGCCCGGCAGCACGGTCGGGGTGAAGGATAGCGACACGCCGAACTGCTTGTACTGGATGGTCACCGTCTCGTTGCCCTGCGGCACCGGGATCGGGAATTCGCCGCCGGCCAGGAAGTTCGCGGTCTCGCCGCTGACCGCGGTCAGGGTCGGCTCGGCCAGGATGTTGACCACGCCTTCGCGCTGCAGCGCGTCGATCACGGCGTCCACGTTGTAGCCGCCGCTGTGGTACCCCGCGGTGGCGGTGCCGACCCCGCCGACCCCGGGGAAGCCGCCGCTGACCAGGCCGATGTTGAACTTGCCGATGTCGAACATCGACTGCCAGTTGACGCCGAGATTCTGCACCGCGTTGCGCTGCACCTCGGCGAAGCGGACGCGGATGCCGACCTGCTGCGACCCCTGCACCGTGTTGAGGTTCATCGCCCCGCCGGCGTTGCTGCCGAGCTGCTGGGCCAGGGCGTCGAGCTTCATCGCGCTGCCGAGGTCCGGGGCCGTGCCTGACGTCACCGGCCGGTCCTGGATGTAACCCAACTGGCCGGACCCGGCGGGCGCCACCCGTGCCGCCTCGCGCTGGGCCGCCATCTCGTCCTGGCTGACCCGGACATTGGCCGCCGCCACCACCTGGTCGGCGCCGCTGAGGGCGAACAGGTTGGTGGTGCCGGTGGACACGCCGTAGATGTAGGCCGACCGGGCCGACACCATCTCGACGTCGAGCACGTTGGGGTTGGCCACCAGCACGGTCTGCACCGGCTGCGAGAAGGTCAGCAGGTTGCCCTGCCCGACCTTCATCTCCAGCATCGACCGGCTGGGCGTCACCACCGGCGAGACCGTCATCGCCCGCGGCGGCGCCGGCGACACCGTCATGCCCGAGGTTCCAGGCGCCGGGGTTCCGGGGACGGTGGGCAGCGGCTCGCCCGGCACGGCCTGCGGCACCGCGGCCGGCGGCGGTTCCGGCGGCGCGGTGACGATCTTCGGCGCGGTGGCCGGCGCCCGCATGGCGGTGACGTCCTCGCCCGGCATGCCGGGCGCGGCCTGGGCCGAGATGGTCGGCGACCCGGCCTGGGTCGGCGCCGGCTGGACCGTCATGCCGGGGGTTTCGGTCTGGGCCCGGGCACCCGTGGCGGCGACGGCCGCGAGCGCGATCAGCAGGCCGGCCGGAAGCAGGGCCCGGCGCCATCGACCCAGGGATCGTGATCCGTCCATCTCCCCCCTCATTCCGCGGCCGCCCGGTCGAGCCCGGCCTCCGCGTCCGCGCGGCCGCGCCGGCCGGTCAGGCGGACCACCGCCACCGGCTGCACCGTGTAGTCCGGCGCGATCTCGGCATAGGACAGGACCGCCGCGTCGATCTGGTTGCGGGCCAGGGTCTGGCGCAGGAAGCGGCGGGTGTCGAGCGCGGTCAGGATCGCCGGCGGCCGGCCGGCGGCCCCGACCCGGGCGAGGTGGCCGCGGATGGTGTCGACCAGCTCCTCGGCCTGGCCTTCCGGCAAGGCGAGATAGGCGCCGACCGAGGTCTGGCGGATCGACTGGCGGACCAGGTCCTCGGCGCCGCGGTCGAGGATCAGCGCGTGGATCACCTTCCGCTCGTCGGCATGAGCGTGGCAGATCTGGCGCTTCAGCCCGCCGCGGACATATTCGGTCAGCAGGATCACGTCCTGCTCCTTCGGTCCCCACTCGGCCAGCGTCTCCAGCACCAGCCGGTGATTGCGCAGCGACACGCCCTCCTCCAGCAGCCGGCGGAAGACGTCGGCGACCTGGTTGATCGACAGGTTGCGCTGGGCCTCGCGCACCAGGTCGCCGCGCGTCGCCTCGATGCCCCTGAGGAAGGCCTGGGTCTCCTGGATGCCGAGGAAATGCGGGGCGTAGCGGCGCAGCGCCCGGGTCAGCGCCTCGGCCACGATCTCCTCCGCCGTGGCATGGCCGACCCCGGCCTCGGCCAGCGCCGCCTCGTGCCGGGCGTCGATCCAGTGCGCCGGCGCGCCGCCCTCGCCGTCGTCGGACTCCGCTTCGAGATCCAGCAGGTCGAGATGCATCGGATCGTCGCGCAGCAGCAGCCGGCCCGGGCGGGCCGCCCCGGCGTCGACCGGCACCCCGTCGAGGTCGATCCGGAAGCGGTCCGGCGCCAGCGCCCCGTCCGGCACCACCCGGGCGACCGGGAAGGGCACGCCGAGCGCCAGCTCCAGCCCCGCCGCCGCGTCCTGCGCCAGGCGCTCCGCCGCGGGCTGGCCCAGCCCCGCCGCCAGGTCGGCGCCGAGATGCAGGGTCACGGTGTCGTCCGCCACGGTCTCCGCCGCGACCCGCCGCTCCTCGTCGCCGGCCGCCACCGCGGCCGAAGCCGCCTGGCGGCGCCGGCGCAGCAGCACGCCGCCGGCCATCACCGCGGCGATGGCCAGGAAGATCGCGGTCGGGAAGCCGGGGATGAAGCCGAGCAGCGCCACCACCCCGGCGGCCATCAGCAGCGCGGTGGGGTTGGCGCCCATCTGGCGGGTGATGTCGGCGCCGAGATTGCCGCTGTCGGCGGTGGTCACCCGGGTGACGACGGTGCCGGCGGTGATGGCAACGAACAGGGCCGGGATCTGCGCCACCAGCCCGTCGCCGATGGTCAGCAGCGAATAGACGTGCAGCGCCTGGCCCAGCGACATGCCGTGCGACAGCATGCCGATGGCGAGGCCGCCGATCAGGTTGACGGCGACGATCACCAGTCCGGCGATGGCGTCGCCCTTCACGAACTTCATGGCGCCGTCCATGGCGCCGTAGAGCTGGCTTTCCTTCTCCAGCGTCTGCCGCCGGCGCGTCGCCTCGGCCAGGTCGATGTCGCCGGCGCGCAGCTCGCCGTCGATGCTCATCTGCTTGCCGGGCAGCGCGTCGAGGGTGAAGCGCGCCGCGACCTCGGCCACCCGCTCGGCGCCCTTCACCACCACCACGAACTGGACCACGGTGATGATCAGGAAGATCACCAGCCCGACCGCCAGGCTGCCGCCGATGACGAATTCGCCGAAGGTCTGGATGATCGAGCCGGCATCGGCCTGCAGCAGCACCAGCCGGGTGACGCCGATCGACAGCGCCAGGCGGAACACCGTGGCGATCAGGATCACCGAGGGCAGCACCGACAGCTCGAGCGGGCTGCGCAGATAGACCGACACCATCAGCAGCAGGACCGCGAAGGTCATGTTGCAGGCGATCAGCACGTCCACCACCACGGTCGGCAGCGGCAGGATCATCAGGAAGATGGTCGCGACCAGCAGCGCGACGATCATCAGGTCCTGGCGGCCGGTGGCGGCGGTCAGGGCGGATTGCAGCCGCGCGGTCATGCCGCCACCCGCCGGTCCGGCGCGTCGAGATAGTCGCGGAAGGCGCGCCGCGCGGCCTCGATTTCGCCCAGCTGGTGCAGGGCGCGGCTGCGCAGCAGGTGCCGCGCCGCGACCGGCGCCTCTTCCTGGTCGAGCCGGTCGAGGACGGCGATGGCGCGGTCCGGCCGGCCGACCGCAAGCGAGGCCACGGCCACCGCCCGTAGCGCCGCCGGGTCGGGCCGGTCGTCGCGTGAGGCCAGCAGCAGCGCCAGGGCCAGCGCCCGCCGATTCTGGCCGTGCCGGAGATAGTCGAAGACGAGCCGGTGCAGGGCGTCGCGCTGGGCGGGCGTCATCCGTGTCACCCGCCGATCAGGTCGTTGAGGCGGACCCGCAGCAGGTCGTGCTTGCGCAGTTCCTGCAGCAGCACGGCGCTGCCCCAGCGCGCCAGCCGGTCGTCCGGCGCCTCGGCCTGCAGCAGGTCGATGATCCCGGCCAGGGTCTCGGCCTGGCCGAACGGGTTGGTCGAGATCTCGCCGCCATCGGCCGGGCGGATGTAGTCCAGCACCTCCTCGCGCAGCCGCGAGGTGCGGCCGCGACGCGACCGGGCGGCCCCGGCCCGGCGAGGTGCCCCGGTGCCAACCGGCCCGGCCGGCCGGGCGGTGGCGGCGCCTTCGGACGGGTCGCCCGCCCGGATCCCGTCGAGGGGTTCGGTGCGTGCCCGGATCGTCGTCATCTCGCTTCCCCCATTGCCCCGGCCGGCCCGCTAAGGCTTGGCGGGGTCGGTCAGGGCCATCACGAAGCTCTGACCGGTTCGGCTGCGCAGGGTCACGGCATCGGCGCGGATCGTGGCCACGGACCAGCCGCCGCCGAGGTCCGCGCCTTCGAAGTACTTCGAGCCGGTGTGGGTGATGAGATAGGGGTTGGCGCCGGTCCAGACCGCCTGGATCACGATCTCGGGCGCGCCGCTCGACTGCCCGGTCGCCACCTCGGACGCCAGCTGGGCAGAGGCCGCGAAGGTGCGGTCGAACCAGGCCTGGATCTCACGCCACTGCACCATGTCCGCCGCCGAGAGGCGGCCGGAGGCGACGATGCGGCTGTCATTCACCGCCAGGGTGAGGCCGGCGAGATGGGCCGAATCGATCCGCTCCTGCAGCGCCTCCGCCGGCGTCTGCTGCCGCGGCACGACCGGGGTCAGGGCGGCCGTCTGGATCACCCGCTTCTCGGCACTGGCCGCATCCGCGGCCGGCGCCACGGCGCGGTCGTCGCCATCGGTGCGGGAGCTGCCGGAGGACAGCGCGATGCCGGACAGGCCGCCCAGCGCCACCATCAGCGCCGCGACGGCGGCGATGGCGTGCAGGCGCGGCACCCGGCCGCCGACCTCGACCGGGCTGCGCAGCACGATGCGGGACGACCCCAGGGTCAGCTCGGCCGGCAGGGCCAGGCTCAGCGCCGACCCCGGCTCCACCGCCTCGGCCCGTCCCGGCACCGAGACGGGACCGGCCAGCGGTTCGATCCGGACGCGCCGTCGGTCGATATCGATCAGGGTGTGGACCGGCGCCAGCGCCTCATCGGCGAGAACGATGTCCGAATCGAGCCCACGACCGACCCGATAGGTCGCGAGTCCCAGCTTCTGGGCCGTGCCGGCGTTGGGGCCTTCGACCACGAACAGGGTGACCGAGGGCGGCGGGCGCCGGAACCCCAGGGAGGTAGCCGCTTCGGACAAGGCGGTCCCGAGTTTCGAGGGCATCGCACACCTCACGGACATCCCGACCATCAGCGAAGTCGAGCGCGACTGCATTGCAGCCGCGCTCGAAAAAAGACGACAGAAGTTCCTGACGAACGATCAGAAGAGCGCGGGTCAGCCCTGGCCCGCGGCCTTCAGCGCCGTCTGGGAGCCCTTCTCGTTGTCCGAGAGGGTCTGCTGCAGCTGCGCGTTCCTGAGAGTGCTCTCCCAGTTCTTCTTCGACATGTCGTTGGTGAGCTTCTCGTAGTCGGCGGCCGTACCGGTTCCGCCCGGCGCTGGGACGTTGGACATGCTGTTCTCCTTCGAGTGGCGACGCGGCAAATTCCAAACCAGGGGCCGTCAGACGGCCGTGAAGATGCCTGCAGGATTGTCGACCCATCGGCTTTCTAACAGGAGCCGGACGCTTCGATATCCCGCAGCGATCTCAACACGACGAACCAGCATTACCCCCAGGCTCTCGACACATTCAGCCAAGAGCCTGATAAAATATGTAGCAAAACCTGGACAGGTCAACCCAATTTAGACCAGCAACGCCTCATGTCTCGTCATGCAAACGCATGCCGAAAACTTTAACAAAAAAGTCTGGAACCGAATCGGCTGTTCAGCCGTTTGGGCACGACGCGCTTGGTCTGGACTGCTGTGATCGCCGTCTTGATTGGGTTTTGCGCCCGCGGCGGCAGCGGTCTATATAAGCTGGACGCGGACTTGGCGATTGGGGGATCGACAGGAAGTCTTGATGCAGGCGGCAAAACCTATTGCGACCCGCGTCTCGGCGCTGATCACCGGCTTTTCGCCGCGCTGGGGCCGTGCGGCCGTCGCGCTGTCCATCCTGGGAATGGCGACCGCGCTGGGCCCGGCGACCGGGCTGGCGCAGCAGGCGCCGGCCGGGCCGGCAGCGATCCCCGCCCCTGCCTCGACCGCCCCCGCCGCGGTGTCCGGCCGGGGCACCATGCCGTGGCCCGACCGCCCCTACCCCTACGTAATCCTGGACCAGGACATCCGCGATGTGCTGGCCGCCTTCGGCAGCAATCTCGACGTCCCGGTCAAGGTCAGCGACAAGGTCACGGGCCGCGTCCGGGGCCGGCTGCCGCAGCTGACGCCGCAGCAGCTGCTGGACCACCTCGCCGCCAGCTACGGCCTGCAATGGTACTATGACGGCCAGGTGCTCTACGTCACCACGGTCGAGGAGGCGGCGTCGGAGATGGTGCCACTGGGCGCGATCGGGTTCGAGGACCTGCAGGCGTCGCTGGCCAGCCTGCACCTGGACGACCCCCGCTTCCCGTTGCGACCGCTGCTGCGCGCCAATGTGGCGCTGGTCTCCGGCCCGCCCCGCTACGTCGCCCTGGTCAAGGAGACGATGCAGGCGCTGCAGCAGGCCTACCAGTTCCAGACCACGATCGTGCGCGGCCGAATCGGGAAACCCGGATCGTGACCGCGCCGCAGCCCCACCCGACCCACGCAAGAAGCCGAGGCTGACCCATGGTTGTCATCTCGCCCGCCGTCCTCCACGCGCCGATGCCGATCGAGCCCAAGGCCGCGATCCAGCCGGTCGCGCTGCCGCTGGACCCGAAGGCGGCGAACGTCTTCGACTACGCCCTGCCGCTGCAGCCCAGCCAGAAGTCGATCGCGGATTACGCGCCCAGCCTCAAGGCCAAGCTGCTGGCCAATCCCGGGGCGATGGGCGACCGGATGCTGCAGTCGATCGAGTCCTTCCACAAGGACACGCTCGCCATGCGCGCCTCGACCACGCCCCAGCCGCCCGCGGCCTCGACTCCCGGCCCCGCGACGGCGTCGGGCCCGGCGGCGCAGCATCCGGGCAAGGAGAGCCCCGAGGCCAGCCACTGGAAGGACATCAGCGCCCTGATGGAGAAGACCGCGCAGTTCAACGGGCAGATGATCCGGTCCGCCCTGATGACCACGGTCGTCCAGAAGGGCACCAGCGGCTTCACCGACCTGCTGAAGGCCTGAACCACCTTGCGCAACCGAGCCGACCGCGGCACTCCGCCGAACCGCTCCGCCTGGGCGAAGCCGCTTCGCGGGCTGGCGCTTGCCGGGCTGCTGCTGCTCGCCGCCTGCAAGGTCGACCTCTACAGCGGACTGGAGGAGCGCGAAGCCAACGAGATGGTCGCGATCCTGCTGCACCAGGGCATCCCGGCCGAACGCACGGCGACCAAGGATCGCGGCCTGGTGGTGTCGGTCGAGGAGGACCGCTTCGCCGATGCGGTCGACCTGCTGCGCCGCAACGGCTACCCCCGCGAGCACTATGATTCGATCCCGACGATCTTCAAGGGCGACGGGCTGGTGTCGTCACCGGTCGAGGAGCAGGCGCGGCTGATCTATGCGCTGAGCCAGGAGCTGTCGCGCACCATCTCGCAGATCGACGGGGTCTATTCCGCCCGCGTCCATGTCGTGCTGCCGGATGCCGAGGGGCTGAAGGCGTCGGCGACGCCGTCCTCCGCCTCGGTCGTCATCCGCCATCGCGCCGACATCGACCTGACCAAGCTGACGCCCGAGATCAAGATGCTGGTGGCCAACGGCATCAAGGGCCTGCTGTACGAGAACGTCTCGGTGGTGTTCCTGCCGACCGCCGTCGGCGCCACGACGCCGCCGATCCAGGATCCGCTGACCAACATCGCCGGCGTCTGGGTGCACCAGTCCAGCGCCCCCTGGCTGGAGGGGCTGCTGACGGTGCTGGGCCTCGCTTTGGCGGCCGCGGCCGCCGCCGTCGGCTGGATGCTGTGGCGCCGGCGCGGCGCAGCCCCGCAGGCGGCGGAATGACCTCGGGCGTGGCGGCCGGGAGCCGGGCGGCCGAGGACCGGCTGGCGCCGCGCCGCTTCGACCAGGCGGTGGCGCTGCACGCCCATCCGGCGCAGCTGGGCCGGATCTTTCCCGGCCTGCCGGACGCCGCCGCCCGGCTGCTGCTCGACACCCCGCGGATCCGGCCGCGCCTGTCGGCCCTGCTGCGGCAGCGCCTGTCCCTGATGCCCTGCGACGCGGCGGCTTGGCAGGGCGACACCGCCCGCATCGCCCAGCTGGCGCCGGCCGAGCTGGATCGCGCCGTTCTGCATGCCGGTGCCGCGGCCCTGGCCGCCCGGCTGCGCACCGTGGTGCTGGGCGCCGAGATCCGCCGCGTCACCACCCGGATCGGCGCCGAGGCCTACAGCTTCGGCCTCGGCCACAAAGGTACGGTGCCGGCGATCGACGGCATGGACGAGACGCCGATCGAGGATGCCGTGGAACGGGCCGGCCTGCTGTGCCTCGCCGCCTGGTGCGCCACGGCCGGCGCCGCCGTGGGCGAACGGCTGCGGCTGCGGCTGGCGCCGGAGCGCTGGCCCGCAGCCCCCCTCCCCGTCCCCCAGCAGGCGGCCGCCGCCGCGCTGTTCGCGACCGCCGCACGGTTCGCAACCGCCGCGCGGGCGGTGGCGCCCCATGGCTGAGACGACCCCGCCCGGACCCGCCTTCCGCGCCGGCCGCCCGGTCCTGAAGGCCGCGTCGCTCAGGCAATGGCACGACGCGACGCGCTTCCTGGCCGAGGCCGAGGCCCATGCCGCGCGGCTGCGCGCCGAGGCCGACGCCGCCTTCGCCGACGGCAAGGCCCGCGGCCATGCCGAGGGGCTGGCCGCGGGGCAGCAGGAGGCGGCGACGCTGCTGACCGCCACCGGCGTGCAGATCGACCGCTACTTCGCCGGGCTGGACCAGACCCTGGCCGACCTGGTGCAGCAGACCATCGAGCGCATCCTGGGCGGGTTCGACCGGCGCGAGCTGGTGCTGCAGGCGGTGGCCCACGGCCTGCGCCAGGCCCGGCTGGACCATGCGGCGACGCTGCGGGTGGCGCCCGAGCTGGTGGCGGCGCTGCGCGACCGGCTGGCCGACCCGGCTCAGGATCTCGGCGACATTGCCCGCCGCGTCACCGTCGAATCCGACCCCGGCCTGGCCGGCGACACCTGCGTGATGGTGACCAGATACGGCCATGTCGAGCTGGGCATCGACGCCCAGCTGCGGGCGCTGCGCGACGGGCTGCGCCGCGCCGGGCCGGGCGAGGCCGCGCCATGACCCAGCCGCCACCGGTCATCCCCCTGAAGCCCCGCGCCGACCCGCTGCAGGCGCTGCGGCGGCGCCTGGAGGAGGCCGACCCGCGCCCGGTCAAGGGCCGCGTGGTCAAGGCGATCGGCGTCACCGTCCATGCCGAGATCAACGACGCCCGGCTGGGCGAAATCTGCGAGCTGCGCGACCCGCAGACCGGGCACGTCATCCTGGCCGAGGTGGTCGGGCTGGTCGACGGCGCCGCGGTGCTGACCCCGATCGGCAGCCTGCAGGGCCTGTCGACCCGGACCGAGGCGATCCCGACCGGCCGATCGCTGCGGCTGGGCGTCGGCCCCGGCCTGCTGGGGCGGGTGCTGGACAGCCTGGGCCGGCCGCTCGACACCGCCGAGCGCGGCCCGCTGGACACCGACGCCACCTATCCGCTGCACGCCGAGGCGCCGCCGGCGCTGCTGCGCCCGCTGATCACCCGGCCGATGCCGCTGGGCATCCGCGCCATCGACGGGCTGCTGACCTGCGGCGAGGGCCAGCGCATCGGCATCTACGGGTCGCCCGGCACCGGCAAATCCTCGCTGCTGGCCCAGATCGTCAAGGGCGCCGACGCCGATGCCATCGTCATCGGGCTGATCGGGGAGCGCGGCCGCGAGGTGCGCGAATTCATCGACCGCCATCTCGGGCCCGAGGCGCTGCGGCGGGCGGTGATCGTCACCGCCACCTCGGACCGGCCGGCGATCGAGCGGGTCAAGGCCGCCTTCGTCGCCACCGCCATCGCCGAATACTTCCGCGACCAGGGGATGCGCGTCGCCCTGCTGATGGACAGCATCACCCGCTTCGCCCGCGCGGTGCGTGAGATCGGGCTGGCGGCGGGCGAGCCGCCGACCCGCCGCGGCTTCCCGCCCTCCTTCTTCGCCATGCTGCCGCGGCTGCTGGAACGCGCCGGGCCGGCGGCCAAGGGGTCGATCACCGGCTTCTACACCGTGCTGGTCGAAGGCGACGCCGCCACCGACCCGATCGCCGACGAGACCCGCGGCCTGCTGGACGGCCATGTCGTGCTGTCCCAGGCCCTGGCCAGCGCCGGCCATTTCCCGGCGATCGACGTGCTGGACAGCCGCAGCCGGGTGATGGACGCGGTGATCGACGCCCCCCATCGCCGCGCCGCGGTGCAGGTCCGCCGGCTGATGGCCAAGCATGCCGACATCGAGCTGCTGCTGCAGGTCGGCGAATACCGGGCCGGCAGCGACACGCTGGCCGACGAGGCGGTGGCCAAGATCGGCGACATCCGGCGCTTCCTGCAGCAGGATTTCGACGAGGCCACGCCCTATGGCCAGACCCGCGAACAGCTGGAGCGGCTGGCCCGATGAAGCCCGATCCCCTCGACCGGCTGCGGCGGCTGCGCCACGACCGCGAACGGCTGGCGATCGAGGCGCTGGGCCGCGAGCGCGCCGAGCTGGCCGCCGCCGAGGCCCGCGAGCGCCAGGCCGAGGCCGACCGCGCCGCCTATGAGCGCGACCGCGCCGAGCAGGAGGCCCGGCTCTACGCCGCCGCGCTGGAGCAGCCGGTGCGGGCCGATGCGCTGGAGCGGCTGGGCGACCGGGTGTCCGGCCTGGCCGCGGGATCGCGGCGCCAGGCGGCGACGGTGCGGGAGCGCCAGGGCGAAACCGCCCGGGCCGAGGCCGACACCGCGGCGGCGCGCCAGGGCTGGCGGGGCCGGCGCCGGGACGCCGACCGGCTGGACCAGCTGGCCGACCGTCAGGGCGCCGCCCGGCGCAAGGCCACCGAGATCCGCGACGACCTCGCGGTCGAGGACGAGGCGAGCATGGCACCGCGGGGAGGCCGGACATGACCGCCGCCACGCCGCCGGCGCAGATTCGCGAGGCCGACGCTCTGACGTCGCCGCCGGCTGCCGCCGGCATCGCCTATACCCCGCCCCGGCTGACCAGCGCGCAGGCCGGCGACGCCAACGCCGCGGCCCGGCGCTGCCGGCCGTTCGAGATCAAGATCGGCGGGCAGGAGATCGCGGCCCCGCTGCACGTCACCCCGACCCTCGGGCTGCCGCAGGATGCGACGGCGGCGGCGATCACCTGCCGGCTCGGCACCGGCCGCGTGGTGATCCTGGCGCCCGGAATGCTGGTCGATGCGCTGCTGACCGAGGCGGCCGGCCTGCCGGCGCGCGACCTGGAGCCCGATCTGGCGGCCCTGCTGCTGGAGGCCCTGCTGGCCGGGCTGCTGCCGGCGCTGGAAACCGCCGGCGGCGTCCCGATCGCGATCGAGGCGGTCGGCTGGGCCCCGGCCGAAGCTCCGCCGGCGGCCTTCCACTGCAGCGTCGGGCTCCGCCACGGCTTTTCCGAAGCGGCGCTGCACGTCGCCGCGGATGCCGCCGCTTGGCCGCCCCTGCGCCGCCTGATCGACGCCGCGCCGAAGCAGGACGCGCCGCTGGCCGGCCTGCCGGTGCCGCTGGCGGTCCGCATCGGCGCCGTGCGCCTGGCCCTGGCCGATCTAAGGGGCCTCGAGCCGGGCGACGTGGTGTTCCCCGACGTCGCCTGCCGCGCCGGCGAGGCCCTGGTGGTGTTCGGCGACAGCTGGGCCCACACCGCCAAGCGCGACCGGGCGTCGATCGTGATCACGACGCCGCGGCAGCGCCTGGACCTGCAGGATGGAGGACAATGGATGGCGGATCCCGACAGCGGCGCCGAGGCGCCGTCGGCGGAGCGGCTGGACGATCTGCCGGTGACGCTGGTGTTCGAGCTGGGCCGCAGCGAATTGCCGCTCGCGGCGGTGCAGGGGCTGGCGCCAGGCGCGGTGCTGGACCTCGGCCGCGATCCCGGCGAGGCCGTGGACATCGTCGCCAACGGGCGCCGCATCGGCCGCGGCGAGATCGTGCGGATCGAGGACGCCCTGGGCGTGCGGGTGGTGCGGCTGTTCGGCGATGACTGAGGCGCAGCCCGACATCCTGCCGCTGCTCGGCATCGTCGCCATCGTCGGGCTGATGCCGTTCCTGATGGTCACCCTGACCGCCTTCCTGAAGATCTCGGTGGTCATGGTGCTGCTGCGCAACGCGCTCGGCATCCAGCAGACGCCGCCGAACATGGTGCTGTACGGCATCGCCCTGATGCTGACCGTCTACATCACCGGCCCGGTGTTCTCCGAGATCTACGCCCGGGTCAGCGACCCGTCGCTCAGCCTGCGCAGCGTCACCGACTGGCAGGCGGCGCTGCAATCCGCGGCGGAGCCGGTGCGCGCCTATCTGCTGCGCTTCACCGACCCGGCCGAGCGCGACTTCCTGCTGTCGGCCACCGCTAAGGTGTGGCCGGCCGAGGCCAGCGCCGCCGCCACGCCGAACGACCTCGTCATCCTGATCCCGTCCTTCGTGATCTCGGAGCTGACCCGCGCCTTCGAGATCGGCTTCCTGCTGTACCTGCCCTTCATCGTCATCGACCTGATCGTCTCGGCGATCCTGATGGCGATGGGCATGATGATGGTGTCGCCGCTCGCCATCTCGGTGCCGTTCAAGCTGTTCCTGTTCGTCATGGTCGACGGCTGGTCGCGCCTGCTGCACGGCCTGATCCTGAGCTACAGCTGAGACGGCGATGAACCAGGCGGTGATCGCGCATCTGCTGCAGGAGGCGCTGAGCCTCACCCTGCTCCTGTCGCTGCCGGCGCTGGGCATCGCCGCCGCGGTCGGGCTGCTGGTCGGCCTGTTCCAGGCGGTGACCCAGATCCAGGACCAGACCCTGCCGATGGCGATCAAGGTCATCGCCGTCGTCCTCAGCCTGGTCCTGCTCGGCCCGCTGCTGGCCAGCCCGCTGGTCCGCTACACCGAACGCATCTTCACCGACTTCCCGCAGATCACACGCGGCGCCGTGCCGCCGGCGGCGGACCGGCCGTGAACCTCGACTCGCTGAACGGTCTGGTCGACCTGTTCGGCCCCTATCTCAACGGCCTCGCGGTCTCGGTCGCCCGCGCCATCGCCATGGCGACGGTGCTGCCGATCTTCAGCCGGCTCGGCCTGACGGGCCTGCTGCGCAACGCGGTGATGATCGCCATCGCCCTGCCGATGCTGCCCCAGGCGACGGCGGAGCTGGCGGCGCTGACCCCGCTGGGCCCGGCGCAGACCCTGGTCCTGGTCGCCAAGGAGGCGATCATCGGCGTGCTGCTGGGGCTGCTGTTCGGCGTGCCCTTCTGGGCGGTGGAGGCGGCGGGCGAGATCGTCGACATGCAGCGCGGCGTCAACGGCGCCTATCTGCTGGACCCCAACGCCTCGGGCCAGGCCTCACCGATCGGCACGCTGTTCGTCATGGTCCTGCTGGCGCTGTTCTTCGCCGGCAACGGCATGGGCCTGCTGGCGGAGGCGCTGTACCGCAGCTACGCGCTGTGGCCGGTGACGGCGCTGCTGCCGCCCTTCACCGGCGAGACCCCGGCACTGCTGCTGGGGCTGCTGGACCGTGTGGTCCGGCTGGCGCTGCTGCTGGCGGCGCCGCTGGTGATCGTGATGCTGCTGGGCGACATCACCCTGGCGGTGATCGGCCGGATGGCGCCGCAGCTCAACGTCTTCGACCTGTCGCTGTCGGTGAAGACGGCGGCGCTGCTGCTGGTGCTGCCGGTCTACGCCGTCTTCCTGGTGCCCTATTTCGCCGAGAGCCTCGGCTCGATCCACGGCGTGCTCGACCTCGCCCGCACGGTGCTGCCATGAGCCAGCCGAGCGAGGAAAGAAGCCTTCCCGCCAGCGCCAAGAAGCTGACCGACGCGCGGCGCAAGGGCCAGGTCGCCCACAGCCGCGACCTGGTGACCGTGGTGGCGCTGATCGCCGGCGGGCTGTACCTCGCCGTCGAGGGTTCGGCGATCATGGAGACGCTGCGCGCCATCCTGGTCGAGCCGATCGGGCTGACCGGCAAGCCGTTCCGCGACACCTACACCATCCTGCCGACCATGCTGGCGCTGGCGGCGCGGATCGTGGCGCCGCTGGTCGCGATCGTCATCGTCGCCAGCATCCTCGCCAACGTCGCGTTCCTGCGCGGCATCCCGCTGTCGCTCGACCCGTTGGTCCCGCGGGGCGACAAGATCAATCCGGTCACCGGCTTCCAGCGGCTGTTCAGCCTGCGCAACGTGATCGAGTTCGTGAAGGCGATCCTCAAGGTCTGCGCCCTGCTGACGGTGATCGGGCTGCTGGCCATCGGGGCGCTGCACGCGCTGCTGGTCGCGCCGCAATGCGGCCGCGACTGCATCGGGCAGGTGCTGGTGGCGACGCTGAAGCCGGTTCTGATCGGCATCGCCGCGGTGCTGCTGGTCTTCGCCCTGGCCGATATGGGCCTGCAGCGCTGGCTGTTCCTGCGCGACCAGCGGATGACGCGCACCGACATGAAGCGTGAGCGCAAGGAGCAGGAGGGCGACCCGCAGATCCGCAGCGCCCGCAAGCGGCGGCAGCAGGCCATGGCGACCGGCACCGGCGCCGCCACGCTGTACCTGACCGACGGCACCGTCACGGTCGGCATCCGCTTCGTGCCCGGCGACACGCCGGTGCCGCTGCTGGTCAGCAAGTCGCGGAATCGGGTCGCCGGCAGCGCCGTGCCGGTGGAGACCGCCCCGTCGCTGGCCCGCCAGCTGCACGCCAAGGCGGGGGCCGGCGAGGCGGTTCCGGGCGAGCATTTCGACGCCCTGGCCCGGATCCTGCTGGGGCTCGGCCTGATCTGAGGCCTGGCCGAAAACCCATCTCATCCCTTCCCAGAGGGATGCCGGGTCGAGCATGCTTGGCCCGAGCGAAGGACGAGAGGAGACCCGGCCGATGGCGCCACGACCGATCGCGGAGATCGCCAGCTACCACGCCCATGTCTACTACGACCCGGCCACCCGCGACCGGGCGGAGCGGCTGCGCGGCTGGATCGGCGAGCGCTTCCGGGTGCGGCTGGGGCGCTGGCACGACGTCAGGGTCGGGCCGCACGGCCAAGCGATGTACCAGATCGCCTTCGCCGCCGAGGCGTTCGCGACGCTGGTGCCGTGGCTGATGCTGAACCATGGCGGCCTGAGCATCCTGGTCCATCCCAACACCACGAATCCGCGCCGCGACCACCTGGCCGACGCGGTCTGGATCGGCACACCCGTGGCCATCCATGGCGACAGGCTGCCGGAGGAGGACGAGGCGGAGGCCCCGCTGGAGCCGAACACCACGCCGGACCGGTCCGCCTGAGGACGGTCCCGACAGGCAGTAGCCCCGGTCAGGCCGTGGCGGGCTGGCGTGTCAGGAAGGCGGCGATGATGGCTTCGCCCATTCGGATGAAGCGCGCGCTCGGCCCCTCGGCGCCGACGCTCTGCCGGCTGACGCGGGCGCCTTCGAGCAGCAGCCACAGCGTGTCGGCCAGCAGTTCCGGCTGGGTGGCGCCGGCGGCCCGGCACAGCCGCACCAGGCGGTCGCGCTGGGCGGTCTTGAAGTCCTCGATCACCCGCCGGGCGGGATGGCCATCCTCGGTCAGTTCGATCGCGGCGTTGACCATGTCGCAGCCGCGGCTGTCGGCGATCGCGCATTCGGCGCCCATCCGGACCCAGTCGTGCAGCTGCGCCAGCGGGTTGCCAGGATGCTCGTCCTCGAACCTGGCCCAGATCTCGTCGGCTTCGGTCGCGAAGCGGTGCAGGCACTCGACGATCAGGTCGTCCTTCGAGCCGAAGTGACGATACAGGGTCATCTTGTTGGTGCCGGCGGCCTCGGCGATCGCATCGACGCCGACCCCCCGGAAGCCATGCTTGTGGAACAGGTCGCGCGCGGTGCCGAGGATCCGGTCGCGGGGCCGGAGCTCGCCGCTGGGGCCTGGCAGGCCGTCCTTCGGGGGTGTGATGGTGGTCATAGCCTTGAAACGTCCTTGACCGTAGTCTCGGTCTAGACCAATATGCATGTTACTTACCGGTAACACCCCAGCGGAACAGGGTCAAGACCTGATCCGGCCAAGGGTGTTGGGGGCGGCTTCAAGCTTCGCTTGACGACGCCCCGGCCGAACGATAATCAACCATAAGGTTAATTAACCTGGGGGTTCACTATGGCCCGTCGCCCGACGGCCTCGGCACGTTTGTGCAGCCTGCGTCGATCCGGCGCCGGACGGCTCGATCATGCCTGGATCCTCTGCAACTGCAACGCGGCCAGGTCGAACGGGTCATGATCAACTTCTTTATCCAGCGCCCGATCTTCGCCTCGGCGATCGCCGTCATCATGGTGCTGGCGGGCGGCATCTCCTACTTCCTGCTGCCGGTGTCGCAGTTCCCCGACATCACGCCGCCGCAGGTGGTGGTCAGCGCGGCCTATCCCGGCGCCAGCGCCCAGGTGGTGGCCGACACCGTGACGACGCCGCTGGAGCAGCAGATCAACGGCGTCGAGGGCATGATGTACATGTCGTCGACCTCGTCGAATGACGGCACCTCGAACATCACCGTCACCTTCCAGGTCGGCTACCCCCTCAGCATCGCCGCGGTCGACGTGCAGAACCGCGTGTCGCAGGCGGCCTCCTCGCTGCCGGCGATCGTCAACCAGGGCGGCGTGACGATCCAGAAACAGAACCCGAATTTCGTGCTGATCGTCGACCTGACCTCGCCGGACGGGTCGGTCGACCCGGTGGAGCTGAGCAACTACGCCTATCTGCAGATCGTCGACCCGATCAAGCGCCTGCCGGGCGTCGGCAATGTCCAGATCTTCGGCGAGCGGCGCTATTCCATGCGCATCTGGCTAGACCCCGACAAGCTGGCCAATCTGGGCGTCACCGCGGTCGACGTGCAGAACGCGGTCGCCGAGCAGAACGTGCAGGTGGCGGCCGGCAAGATCGGCCAGTCGCCGGCCCCCGCAGGCACCGCCTTCGAGCTGCAGGTCAACGCCACCGGCCGCCTGAGCGACCCGGCACAGTTCGGCGACATCGTCGTCCGCGCCGACCCGGCGACCGGATCGGTGGTGCGGCTGCGCGACGTCGCCCGGATCGAGCTGGGCGCCCTGCAATACTCGTCCTCGGGCTATTTCGGCGGCCGGCCGGCCGTGGTCGTGGCCGTCTTCCAGCAGCCGGGGTCGAACGCCCTGGCGCTGCAGGAGGCCGTGCAGTCCAAGATGGATGAGCTGAAGCAGCGCTTCCCCAAGGGCATCGAATACGGCATCCACTACGACACCACCCGCTTCGTCTCCGCGGCGATGGAAGACGTGCTGAAGACGCTGCTCGAAGCGCTGGCGCTGGTCGTGCTGGTGGTCTTCATCTTCCTGCAGAACTGGCGCACCACCCTGATCCCCGTCATCGCCATCCCGGTGTCGCTGGTCGCGACGCTGGTGATCATGGAGGGCATGGGCTTCTCGCTGAACATGCTGAGCCTGCTCGGCATGGTGCTCGCCATCGGCCTGGTGGTCGACGACGCCATCGTTGTGGTGGAGAACGTCGAACGCCAGCTCGAGGCCGGCCTGCCGCCGCTGGCGGCAACGCGCAAAGCGATGACCGAGGTCACCGGCCCGATCATCGCCACCACCGCGGTGCTGATGGCGGTGTTCATCCCGGTCGCCTTCATTCCCGGCGTATCGGGCCGCCTGTACAACCAGTTCGCGCTGACCGTCGCCATCTCCGTCGGCCTGTCGGCCTTCAACTCGCTGACGCTGAGCCCGGCCCTGAGCGCCGCGTTCCTGCGGCACCGGCCGCACACCCCCTTCGTCCTGTTCCGCTGGTTCAACGCCGGCTTCAACGCGCTGTCGCACGGCTATGCGGCGCTGGTGCGGTTCCTGATCCGGATCCGCTGGCTGGTCATGATCCTGTTCGTGGCCGGGCTGGGCCTGACCTATTGGGTGTCGACGCGCCTGCCCTCGACCTTCCTTCCGGTCGAGGACCAGGGCTATTTCTTCGTCGTCATCCAGCTG
Organism: Inquilinus sp. 2KB_23; assembly: GCF_052115705.1. Classification (NCBI taxonomy): domain Bacteria; kingdom Pseudomonadati; phylum Pseudomonadota; class Alphaproteobacteria; order Rhodospirillales; family Rhodospirillaceae; genus Inquilinus; species Inquilinus sp. 2KB_23. The sequence continues at coordinate 118,521 of NZ_JBFRHF010000006.1, forward strand.
CCCGACGGCGCTTCGCTGGAGCGCACCGAGGCGGTGGCGAAGAAGACCCGAGCCATCCTGGAGGCGACGCCGGGTGTCGAGACGGTCGGCGAGATCGTCGGCCTGAACTTCCTGACCAGCGCCGCCCAGTCGAACTCCGCAGCCCAGTTCGCCATCCTGAAGCCCTGGTCCGAGCGCGGCCCGGACCAGAGCGCATCGGCCCTCGCCAAGCAGGTCGGCGCCCAGCTGTGGCAGATCCCCGACGCCTTCGCGCTGGCCTTCGACCCGCCGTCGATCCCCGGCATCAGCACCACGGGTGGTTTCGAATTCCAGATCGAGGACCTGTCCGGCCAGGGCGCCATAGCCCTGAACGCGGCAACCCAGGCGGTGCTGGCCGAGGCCCGGAAGCAGCCCGAGCTGGATGCCCAGCAGATGTTCAGCAGCTTCAGCACCACCACGCCGCAGTACAATTACGACCTGGACCGCAACAAGGCGAAGATGCTGGGCCTGACCCTGCCCGACGTCTTCAACACGTTGCAGATCTATCTGGGGTCGCTGTACATCAACGACTTCAACCTGTTCGGCCGCACCTTCCGCGTCACCATCCAGGCGGACAAGGATGCCCGCGGGTCGGCGACCGATATCACCCGCCTGTATGTCCGCAATTCCTCGGGCGGGATGGTGCCGCTGAGCACGCTGGGTGACCTGAAGCCGATCGCGGGGCCGGACACGGTGCCGCATTACAACAACTACACCTCGGCGAAGATCAACGGCGCCCCGGCGCCGGGCTACAGCTCGGGCCAGGCGATCGCGGCGATGGAGCGGGCGGCCGCCACGGCGCTGCCGCGCGACTTCACCTATGAATGGACCGGCATCACCTTCCAGGAGTTGCAGGCAGGATCGGTCGCGGCCCTGGTGTTCGGGCTGGCCATCATCTTCGTGTTCCTGATCCTGGCGGCCCAGTACGAAAGCTGGTCGATGCCGTTCATGGTGCTGCTGGCGGTGCCGCTGGCCCTGTTCGGCGCCTTCGCCGCGCTGTGGGCCCGGTCGATGCAGATCGACGTCTACTCGCAGATCGGCCTGGTCATGCTGATCGGCCTGGCCGCCAAGAACGCCATCCTGATCGTGGAGTTCGCCAAGCGGCTGCGCGAGGAAGGCCACAGCATCGTCGAAGCAGCGGCGGAAGCCGGTCGGCTGCGGCTGCGTCCCATCCTGATGACGGCCTTCGCCTTCATCCTGGGCGTAGTGCCGCTGATGATCGCCACCGGTGCCGGCGCCGCCAGCCGCCAGTCGATCGGCACCACCGTGTTCGGCGGCATGCTGGCCGCCACCATCCTGACCCTGATCTTCGTCCCCGTGTTCTACGCCGTGATCGAATCCTTGCGCGAACGTCGCGGCGACACGAACAGCCCCCATGCCACCGACGGCCATCGGCTCGAGCCGAAGGCCGGCCCGGCCGAATAAGCACTGGAGAACCGCGCCATGGGCGTCCGTACCGTCATCCTGGGATCGATTGCCGTGGTCGCCGCCGTTGCTGCCGGCCTGTACCAGACCGGCCACCTGCCCCTGGGCTTGCTGCTCAGCAGCCCGGTGCAGGCAGAAGCTGCGGCGCCGACCGGGGCGCCCCCCGCCATGCCGGTGCCGGTGGCGGCGGTGCTCAAGCGGTCGCTGCCGATCTATCTCGACTACTCCGCGCGCACCGAATCGATCGCCGCCATCAGCCTGCAGGCCAAGGTCTCCGGCTATATCCTGTCGCAGCCGGCAGCCGACGGCACCGACGTCAAGCAGGGCGACCTGCTGTACAAGATCGACCCGCGCGACTTCCAGACCGCGCTGGACCAGGCCAATGCCCAGCTGCAGCGAGACCAGTCCAACATCGACTATCTGCGCTCGAACTATGACCGCGGCAGCGAGCTGACCAAGAACGGCTGGCTGGACAAGGACACCTACGACCAGCGCCAGAGCAATCTGAAGCAGGCCCAGGCGACCCTCGCCAGCGACCAGGCGGCACAGCGCCAGGCCGAGCTGAACCTGGGCTACACCGAGCTCCGGGCCCCCTTCGCCGGGCGGCTCGGCCGCAACCAGGCGCCGGTGGGGACGCTGATCGCCAACGGCGGCAGCCCGGTCAACACCCTGGTGCAGCTCGACCCGATCTATGTGACGTTCAACCCCAGCGAGGCCGAGCTGGCCAAGATCCGGGCCGCGAAGACCGCGGGGAAGGTCGCGATCGACGTGCTGCTACCGGGCGAGACCGAGGCGACGCATAAGGGCGAGCTGACCTTCCTGGACAATTCCGTCGACAACCGCACCGGGACGATCCTGGCGCGCGCCACCGTCGGCAACGGCGACTTCGGCGTGCTGCCCGGCCAGTATGTCCGCGTCCGGGTCCATCTGGAGCCGCAGCCGGGCGCCCTGATGGTGCCGCAGGTCGCGGTCGCCGCCAGCCAGTTCGGGCGCTACGTCTATGTCGTCAGCAAGGACAACCGGGCGGAACAGCGCCTGGTGACCCTGGGGCCGACCGATGGCGACCTGGTCGCCATCGAGAAGGGCGTGGCCGAGGGCGACCAAGTCATCACCGGCAACCTGCAGAAGATCTTCTACCCCGGCATGCCGGTGCAGCCCCAGCAGCAGGTCGCCGCCGGGTCATAAGGCCGGCAGGAACCAACCGCGGCCTTACGCCTTGGCCCGGCCGCGGGCGACGCTGACCGCGGGCAGGGCCTGGGTGGAGCCGCGGATCACCATCTCGACCGGCAGCACGATGTGGCGGGCCGGGGCCGGCTCGGCCGAGCCGCTGCGCTCGGCCAGCATCTCGATCAGCAGGTCGGCGGCGGCGTGGCCGGCCCTGTACTGCTCGACCCGGATGGTGGTCAGCGGCGGGAACAGCCGGTCGGCCAGCGGCATGTCGTTGTAGCCGGTGACCGACACGTCCTCCGGGCAGGACAGGCGCCGCCGCCGCAGCGCCGCGATGGCGCCGATGGCGAGCAGGTCGTTGGCGCAGACCAGGGCGGTGAAGCCGCGGTCGCGGGCCAGCAGCTCTTCGGCGCAGCGCTCGCCCTCGGCATCGGTGAAGCCGCCGGCGAACACCACCAGCCCGTCATCCTCGGCCAGCCCCATCGCCGCCCGGTACTCCAGGAAGGCCTGGTGGCGGCTGCGCCCGGTCGACAGGTCCTGCGGCCCGGCGATCGCGGCGATGCGGCGATGGCCCAGCGACGCGAGGTGGGTCAGGATGCGCCGCACCCCCTCGCGCTCGTCATGCGCCACCGAGGCGATGCCGGCATCGTCGACCCGGCGGTTCACGGTGACCATCGGCAGGCCTTCCTGCGCCAGCCGCCCGACCACGGAATCATTGGCCGTGACGCTGGCCATGATCAGGCCTTCGACGCCCCGCGCCAGCAGCGTGTCGACGATCGCCGCCTCCCGCCGCAGGCTGCTGTCGGTGTTGCCGAGGATCGCGATGTAGCTGTGCCGCATCAGCGCGTCCTCGGCGCCGCGGAAGATCGGCGGGAACACCGGGTTGGTGATGTCGGGCACGATCACACCGATGGTGCGGGTGCGGTTGGTCTTCAGCGAATAGGCCGCCGCGTTGGGCCGGTAGCCCAGCCGCTCGCTGGCCGCCACCACCTGCTCGGCCACCTCCGGCGTGATCAGGTGCCGGGTCTTGGGGTCGAGCGCCCGCGACACGGTGGAGACATGCACCCCCAGCGCCGCAGCCACATCCTTCAGCGTCACCCGCTTCCTCATCGCCCCTGGCGCCTCCCTGGTCCGGCCCCAGTATAGGGGCTTGTGCAATCGTTATCAAAACCGAAGAGCCTCCGCGGCCTGGAAGCTCGGAAACCTGCCGATCCCGGGGCGGTCCAGCGGCTGGCAACTCCACCAGAAACCCTCCTGACACCGGCTTACTCTCGCGGCTGCAGCTCGCCTGCCTGCGATTTTCGCCGAGTTGGCTATTGACGCTCCGGGTTTCGTTCGATTAGCCTGCAATCGTTCGCATAAGAACGCCACAAGGCGCCCATTGGGAGGACATCCGATGACGGAGCATGGCCCGGCCATCGTGGCTGACAATGCCAGTAAGCTGTTCGCAGACGGCGCGGTGGTCGCCTTCCGGCGGCTGAGCCTGGAGGTCCGCAGCCGGGAGATCCTGTGCATCGTCGGCCCCAGCGGCTGCGGCAAGACCACCCTGCTGCGCTGCATCGCCGGCCTGACCGACATCAGCGACGGCCGGCTGGTGGTGCATGGCAAGCCGGTCCAGGGCCCGCCCGACGGCGTCGCCACCGTGTTCCAGCATTTCGGCCTGCTGCCATGGAAGACGGTCTACGACAACGCCGCCTTCGGCCTCGCCATGGCCGGCACGTCGTCGACGATCATCCGCGAACGGGTAAACCACTATCTCGCTTTGGCCGGCCTGACCGGCTTCGAGAAGCACTATCCCTACCAGTTGTCCGGCGGCATGCAGCAGCGGGTCGGGCTGGTCCGCGCCCTGGCCACCAACCCGTCGGTCCTGCTGATGGACGAGCCCTTCGCCGCGCTGGACGCCCAGACCCGCGAAGTGCTGCAGGAGGAGCTGCTGGCCCTGATGCAGCGGCCGGACGAGCGCAAGACCATGGTGTTCATCACCCATTCGATCGACGAGGCCATCATCCTCGGCGACCGCATCGCGGTGATGAGCGCGCGGCCGGCCCGCATCGCCGAGATCATCGACCTGCCTTTCGGCTGGCCACGCGACGTCGACGCGGTCCGCGCCGACCCCCGCTTCGCCGCGCTGCGCGAGCACATCTGGAACCAGCTTCGCCCGCAGCGCGCGGGCGCCAGAGCTAAGGAGGCCGTGGCGTGACCATGACCGTTCCCATGCCGGCGACGCCGGCCGACCAGGGCATCGCCGACGACCAGGCGCGGGCGAAGCAGGCCAGCGCCCGCCGCCGCCGGCGCCAGGGGCGGCAGCTCATGGCCATCCGCCTGACCTCGCTCGCCATCATGCTGGTGCTGTGGCAGGTGGTCGGCGCCCGGATAGACCCGATCCTGTTCACCACCCCGATCGCCGTGGCCAAGGCGGCGGTGCTGATGATCGGCAGCGGCGAGCTGTGGCGCTATCTCGGCCCCAGCCTGCTGGTGTTCGTCTACGGCCTGGCCCTGGCCGCCGTGTTCGGCATCACCGTTGGCCTGGCGCTGGCCCGCTACCGCATGCTCGACGCCGCCTTCGACATGTACATCACCTTCCTCTACTCGACCCCGACGGTGGCGATCGTGCCGCTGATCGTGCTGTGGGTCGGGTTCGACACCACGGCGAAGGTGGTGATCCTGTTCCTGTTCGCCTTCTTCCCGCTGGCGATCAACACCTACCAGGGGGTCAAGAACGTCGACCCCGGCCTGCTCGATGTCGGCCGCGCCTTCCGCTGCTCCGAACGGCAGCTGTGGACCAACATCATCATCCCGGCGGCGTTGCCTTTCATCGTCACCGGCCTGCGCCTGGCCGTCGGCCGCGGCCTGATCGGCATGGTGCTGGCCGACCTCTACACCGCGATCTCCGGCATCGGCTACCTGATCCTGCGCACCGCCAGCACCTTCCAGATCGACCGCATGTTCGTGCCGATCGTCACGCTCGGCCTGCTCGGCGTGCTGACCACCGCCCTGCTGCGGCTGCTGGAGCGCAAGGTCGCGCCCTGGACCGTCGCCCACCGCGAGTAACCGCCGGCCGGACAGGCTGGCGGACAAGAAACTGTCGACAGCCCCGGCAGCCCGACCATCGCGGGCCGAGGCCGGGCCACAGGGAGGACAATCGATGACGATGCCGTTCCCAAGGATCCGCTCGACCCTGGCCGTGTCCGCCTTCGCCGCCGCCCTGTTCGGCGCCGCGGCCGGGGCGCAGGCGGCCGACTGCCCCAACGGGCTGCGCGACCTGAACATCGGCGTGTCGGTGGTGCCGCCGAACGTGGTCCACACCACGCCCTACATCGCCAAGAGCTTGGGCCTGTTCGAGAAGCACTGCATCAACGCCAACATCATCGCCTTCGAGGGCGGATCCTCCGCCACCGTCATCGCCGCGCTGCAGCAGGGCAAGATCATCGCCAACGTCACCGCCGCCATGGTCGGGTCCGGCATGAAGGCGCATCAGATCTGGGGCTTCGCGCCGCGGCTGCCGCAATCCTACGTCGTGGCCGAGGAGATCAAGACCAAGGCCGACCTGAAGGGCAAGCGCCTCAGCGCGGCCGGCGGCGGCGTCGGCGGCTTCAACTGGCTGATGGCCCGGGCCCTGCTGCACGATGCCGGCCTGACCGTCGACGACGCGCAGTTCGTGTCCCAGGGCCTGGCCGGCCGCCTGCCCGGCCTGGTCGCCGGCCAGCTCGACGGCGTGTCGCTGCATCCCGAGGACGTGTTCCTGGCGGCGCAGCAGAAGCCTGGGGCCCATGTCCTGGTGGTGCTGGCCCAGGCGATGCCGGACTATGTGTTCAACATCTATGGCGCGTCGGACGAGTTCATCAAGAACGATCGCGACCTGCTGACCGACGCCGTCGCTGCGATGATCGAGGCCAACCGGATGATCTACCGCGACAAGGACAAGGTCATCCCGATCATGATGGAGGCCAGCGAGAAGCCGAAGGAGGCGGTCGAGTTCGCCTGGGCCGAGCTGACCAAGAACTGCATCTGGTCGGTCAATATCGGGCTGGACCGCAAGCGCACGGAATGGACCATCGCCAACAGCGTCGAGCTCGGCGACATCCCGCCGGACCGCAACCTGACCTATGAGCAGCTGGTCGACCAATCCATCGCCGAGGCCGCGCTGAAGAAGGTCGGCGGCCCGACCGAGATCAACGGCTGTTCGGCCTGAGCGGGGAACCATCGCGATGAACCACACCCCCACGCCCCGCGCCGCCCTGCCCTGGGAGGAGCTGCGCACGCGGCTCGACCAGAGCCCCGCCTTCAACGCCATGCGCGGCACGCCCTACTACCGCCACGCCCGCTACGAGCAGTTCTCGCCCCAGGAATACGCCCGCCGCCACACCGCATTGCGCGCCAAGATGCAGGAGCTGGAGCTGGACTGCGTCATCGCCGGCGGCGGCCCCAGCCATTGGAGCTTCGGCGGCGGCATGCTGTGGCTGTCCGGCCATTGGGAATGGCACGCCCTGGCCAACTACGTGGTGTTCCCGCGCGAGGGCGAGCCGACCCTGATCTACTCGATGGGCGGCACCCATATCGAAGCGGTGCGGCGCGAGACCGCCGGCGCCTTGTCCGATGTCCGCCCCAGCCGCAGCGGCAAGTTCGCCGAGGTCATGGTCGAGCGGCTGCGCGAACTCGGCCTGGAGCGCGGCCGCATCGGGCTGATGGAGATCGACCCGCGCCACGGCGACTACATGCCGGTCAACCAGTACAATGTGCTGCGCGAGCAGCTGCCGGAGGCCGAGTTGGTGTTCACCCGGCGGCTAATGCACGAGCTGCTGTCGGTGCACAGCGAGGAGGAGCTGGACTGCATCCGCCATGCCGGCAAGCTGTGCACCCGGGCGATGGAGGCGATCGCCGAGCGGGTGCGGCCGGGCGTGGCCGAATACGAGCTGCGGGCCGCGGCCGGCGCCGCCATCCTGGAAGGCAATGGCGACATCGACTTCCTGATCATCGGCTCGACCCCGATGGCCGACCCGGCGATGGTGTTCGGCAACCCCCGCCCCTCCAGCCGCCGTCTCGAATCCGGCGACATCATCCTGATGGAGCTGGCCGCCGGCTATCGCGGCTACAGCGCCCAGATCGGCCAGCCGATCTGCCTGGGCGAGCCGCCGGCGCAGGTCCGCCGGTTCTGGGATGAGATCGCCGAGCCCGGCTACACCAAGATGGTGGCCGAGATCGGCCCGGGCCGGCCGGTCGAGGCGCTGCGCACCGCCGGCGAGTTCTTCCGCCAGAACGGGGTGCAGTCGCGGCCGATCCATGTCCACGGCATCGACTTCGTCTCGGACGGCCCGCATGTCTATGCCGACCACATCGATGTCGAGCCCTATGAGGCGGTGATGAAGCCCGGCATGGTGATCATGGCCGAGCCCAACCCGATCACCGCCGACGGCACTCTCGGCATGTTCGTCGGCCACACCTTCATCGTCACCGAAAACGGCCGCGAATGCGTCGACACCTGGCCGCTCGAACTCACAATCGTGAAAGCATGACCCGTCTGCGCCCCGGCCCGATCGACACCCACGCCCATATCGTGCCCGAGGGGCTGCTGCGCCGGTTCAAGGCCGGCGAGCGGGCCGGCTTCGCGGTCCAGCGCGGCGCCGATGGCGTCCGCGTCACCCTGGCCGGCAAGGCGGCGCGGGTGCCGCTGGCGCCGGGCATGCACGACATGGCGATCCGCGAGCGGGCGATGGCCGAACAGGGCGTCGCCGCCCAGATCCTGTCGCCCTGGATCGCGCTGTGCGATTGCAGCCTGGGCGAGGCCGACGCGGCGTGGCTGCACAGCGCCGTGAACCTGGAGATCGCGGCGGTGGTGCGGGCCGCGCCGACGCTCTATGCCGGGCTCGGCACCGTGCCGCTGCACAGCCCCGACCTGGCCGTGGCGATGCTGCACGAGGCCGTCACCGATCTCGGCCTCGCCGGCATCGAGATCGCGACCTCGGTCGGCCCGGACCTCTATCTCGACGATCCCTCGCTGGACCCGGTGTGGCAGGCGGCCGAGGCGCTGGGCGCCTTCATCATGGTGCATCCGCCGCTGGAGCCGGCGACCGGGCCGTTCGGCGCCTACTACCTCAACAACCTGATCCAGAACCCGCTGCAGACAACGGTGGCCGGCGCGCGGCTGATCCTGGGCGGCGTGCTGGAGCGGTTCCCGCGGCTGCGCCTGTGCCTGGTGCATGGCGGCGGGCTGCTGCCCTACAATCTCGGCCGCCTGCGCCACGGCCACGAGGTGCGGCCGGAGGCCCGGGCGCGGCTGCAGGGATCGGTCGCGGACTCGTTCCGCCGGCTCTATTTCGACAGCGTCACCCACTCCCCTTCCGCCCTGGCCTTCCTGGTCGGCGAGAGCGCCCCGGGGCATGTGCTGCTGGGCACCGACTACCCCTTCGACATGGCCGACCCGGATCCGGTGCGGACGGTCCGGGACGCCGGCCTGGGTGCCGAGGACGAGGCCTTCATCCTCTCCACCGCCGCCGGCGCCCTGCTCTAGGTCCCGGTCACAGGCCGAGAAGGCCGGCCACGACGGGCACCAGGGCGCTGCCGATGGCCCGGGTGTTCCCGGCATCCAGATGGACGCCGTCGATCGGGGAGGCCACCGCCACGCGCGACACGTCGAAGAAGGCGCAGCCGCAATAGGTCGCGGCGTCCTGGTAGCGCGCCGCCAGCTTCCTGGATTCGGCGATGCTGCGGCCGCCGGCCGGCTGGCGGTCCCCGGCCAGGGTCTCGCCGAACAGCGGCGGGCCGACGATCAGCACCTGCGGCGCGGCGGCGCCCCTGCCATAGGGATAGGTCTTCGCGATCTCGACCAGCCGTTCGATCCCCGCCCCGGCGCCGATGGCGCTGCCGCAGACATGCGGCTTCAGGTCGTTGGCGCCGAGCATGATGATCACGAGGTCGAGCGGGTAATGGCTGCCCAGCAGAGTCGGCAGGATGCGCGCCCCGTTCCGCTCGGCGGCCGCCGCATGGTCGTCGAAGACCGTGGTCCGCCCGCCGAGGCCTTCGGCGATCACCCGGGCCGATCCGCCCAGCCCGGCCTCGAGCACGCTGGGCCAGCGATCCTCGTAACGGTGGCGGCCGCCGCTTTCGGGGTCGGCGCCCCAGGTCAGGCTGTCGCCGAAGGCAAGGATGGTCTTTATCCCGGTCAAAGCGGTCTCCCCGGTCTCACACTGCCCGCCCCAGCAGCGTCGGCCGTTCCAGCGGCCCGGCATTGGTGTTGACCCGGCGGTCCAGCCGGACGTCGCCGTCGCCGAAGGTCACGGTCACGGTGTCACAGAACGCGGTCTCGACGAAGCGCCAGGTCATGACGAAGCGGCGCTCATCCAGCCAGACGCCGCGGGCGACCACCCGCAGCACATCCGGCTGGTATTCGTGATGCAGCAGGTTGCCGGTCATGGTGGTGTCGCCTTCCACGCGATGGCCCAGCCCGGCCGCGATCCGGTGGGTGCCGCGATGGTCGGACAGGGTGAAGACGCAGCGATCCGCCGAGAACGCCAGCGAGATCCCGGACACGCCGTCCTCGTTCGGCTCGAACCGGAAGCGCCGGCCGTCGACCGTGGCCGCCATAGGGGACTGGGCAGCCCCCTCGATCTCGGGCAGCGCCAGGGCGGCGAGCCGGCCCGCCAGCACCGGCTGCACCCGGTCCGCATCCGGCCCCACCGCCCCGAGCGCGGGGAACAGATGCGTCCAGACGGCGGGGAACAGGCGCCGGTCGCCGTTGCGGATCGCCGCCGTGAACACGATCACCGCATCCTGCTCCGGCAGCACCACACACTGCTGGCCGTAGAGTCCGGAGGCGCGATAGCCGCCATGCGGCGCCATCCACCACTGGTAGCCATAGCCTTCGCGCCGCTCGGTGGCCGAGCGTTCGGATGGGTCGCGCGGCCGGAACCGCTTGCCGTCGAGGGCGGCCATCCAGACCTCGTCGACCTGGTTGCGCGTTGCCTCCCGCACCCACTCCGCCGGCAGGATCTGCCGCCCCTCCCACATCCCGCCCTGCAGGTGCAGCACGCCGAACTTGGCGACATCCTCGGTGGTGCAGCTCAAGCCGTTGCCGCCGGTGCTGAGCCCCTCGGGCGAGACGTCCCACCGCACCGGCCCGATGCCGAGCGGCCGGAACAGCCGTGGCTCGAGATAGTCGCGCACGGTCTGGCCGGTCACCCTGGTGACGATGGCGGAGAGCATGTAGCTGGAGGCGCTGCTGTAGATGAAGGTCTGCCCCGGTGCCTCATCCACCGGCTCGCGCAGGAACGCCGCAACCCAGCTGTCCTTCATCTGCCGCCATTCGCCGCCGGAAATGCCGGAGCGGTGGCCGGTGCGCATGGTCAGGAGATCGCGCACCGTCATCGCCGCCAGGTTGGCGCCGACCTCCGCCGGCAGCTGGTCGGGGAAGAAGCCGACCACCTTGTCCTCCAGGGTCAGCAGTCCTTCGCCGATGGCGAGGCCGATCGCAGTCGCGGTCCAGCTCTTGGTGGCGGAATGCTGCATGTGCACCCGGTCGGGGCCATAGGGCTGCCAGAACCCTTCGGCCACCACCGCCCCGGCGCGGAACAGCAGGAAGCTGTGCAGCTCCAGCCCCCCGTCGCGGATCTCGTCGAGGAAGGCCAGGATGCCGGCGGGATCGACGTTCTTCGCGGCCGGCGCCGCGCGCGGCAATCTGATGCTGGTCATCTCTGCTCCGCTCTCCTCGACAGGGTCCGCGCCGTGGCCGCAGCCATGGCAGGATCGGGCCCGCCGGTTGCGCTGCCGCCGCCCGGCGTCATACCCTGGTCCCAGGGCCATAGAATGTTTTTTGGATGACGATGTCCAGAGAAGAGAAGCGGAGCGACCCGGCGACGCGGCTGCAGGAGGACCTGGCCGACCGCATCGTCGCCCTGGCCCGCGCCGACGGCGTCACCCCGGGCCAGCGGCTGTACGAGCAGCCTCTGGCCCAGCGGCTCGGCGTGTCGCGATCGCCGGTCCGGGCCGCGCTCGACGCCCTGGCCGCCCGCGGCATCGTGATCCGGCGACCGCAGCGCGGCGTGGAGCTGGTGGCCCTGCCCGAGGCTGCAGCGACGAACGGAGCCGACGCCGCGGCGGGCGAGGATTTGCTGGTGCTGATCGCGCGCGACCGCGACCGCAGCCTGCTGGAGGACACCGTCTCGGAGACTGAGCTGATGCAACGCTACGGCGTGGCCCGCCCGGTGGTGCGCGCCACGCTGGACCGGCTGGCCGACCTCGACATGGTGCAGCGCAAGCCCGGCTATGGCTGGCGGTTCCTGACCAGCTGGAGCGCCGAGATCCGCCGCGACTCCTATCGCTACCGCATGATCGTCGAGCCCGCGGCGATCCTGGAGCCGGAGTTCCGCCTGGCGCCGGAATGGGCGGCGGAGATGCGGCGGCAGCACCAGCGCATCCTGGCCGCCCCGTGGGAGGAGACCTCCAGCCTCGCCTTCTTCGAGATCAACGCGGCCTTCCATGAGGGCATCGCGGAGGCCTCGGGCAACCGGTTCCTGCTGGAGGCGATCCGCCGCCAGAACCGGATGCGGCGGTTCTCCGTCTACAACTGGAAGCATGGGATCGAGCGGGTCCATGACAACCATGTCGAGCATATGGGAATCCTGGACAGCCTGGAGGACGGGGACGTGCAGCTGGCCGCCCTGCTGATGCGCCGCCATCTCGAACGCGCCAGCCGGCTGAAGCCGTCCTTCGCCCATGATTAATGAATATTGTTGATCAAAATACATAACGGTGCCAGAGAAGGCGCCACGTGACGATGCATGCCCCGGCAGCACGATGCCGACACCGGGCATGGCCCCAAGCTCCCCGTGAGGCGGATATGAAGATCCTGGTCCTTCCCGGCGACGGCATCGGCCCCGAGATCACCACGGCGACGCTGGCCGTGCTGCAGGCGGCCGGCCGGCGCCTGTCGCTCGGCTTCGCCTTCGAACAGCGCGACATCGGCCTGGCGACGCTGAAGACCCGCGGCACCACCCTGCCGGCCGAGGTGATGGCCGCGGTGCCGCAGGCGGACGGCGTCATCCTCGGCCCCGTCTCGCATTACGAGTACCCGGCCCGCGACCAGGGCGGCATCAACCCGTCGGGCGAGCTCCGGACCAGGTTCGAGCTCTATGCCAACATCCGGCCCTGCCGCTCGCGCCCCGACCTCAGCCTGCTGCGCCAGCCGATGGATCTGGTGATCGTGCGTGAGAACACCGAGGGCTTCTATTCCGACCGCAACATGTTCGCCGGCACCGGCGAGTTCATGCCGGACCCCGACATGGCCCTGTCGGTGCGTAAGGTCACCGCCAAGGCGTCGGCCCGCGTCGCCCGGGCGGCCTTCGAGATCGCCCGCGGCCGGCGCCGCAAGGTCACGGCGGTGCACAAGGCCAATGTGCTGAAGCTGTCCGACGGGCTGTTCCTGCGCGAGGTGCGCAAGGTGGCGCAGGACTATCCGGATGTGGCGCTGGAGGAGCTGATCGTCGATGCGGCCGCGGCCCATCTGATCCGCAGCCCCGACCGCTTCGACGTCATCGTCACCACCAACATGTTCGGCGACATTCTGTCCGACGAGGCGTCGGAGCTGTCCGGCAGCCTCGGCCTCGGCGGGTCGATCAATGCCGGCGACGAGTTCTGCGTCGCCCAGGCGCAGCACGGCTCGGCCCCCGACATCCAGGGCCGCGACCTCGCCAACCCGACCTCGCTGATCCTGTCGGCGGCGATGCTGCTGGACTGGCGCGGCCGCAGGGACGGGACTGCGGCGCTGGTCGGGGCCGCCAGGCTGATCGAGGCCGCCGTCGAGGCCGTGCTGGCCACCCCGGAGTCCCGCACCCGCGACATCGGCGGGACCAAGGGCACGGGCGACTTCACCGCGGCGGTGGTCGCCGCGATCGCCGGCCGCTGAACGGAGAACAGCGATGGCCGATGACACCCGCAGCGCCCCGGAAGCCGCGATCCTGCGCCCGGCGGAGATCACCCCGCATGAGCGCGGCGGCGGGGCCAGGACCATCCCGCTGGTCGCCCGGCGCATCGGCTCCACCAGCCTGCTCAACGGCATCACCGAATTCGGCCCGGGCGGCGCCATCCCGCTGCACACGCACAATTGCGAGGAAAGCGTGATGGTGCTGGAGGGCGAAGCGCTGGTGGAGATCGCCGGCATCACCCACCGCATGGGCACCAATGACACCACCTGGGTGCCGGCAGAGGTGCCGCACCGCTTCGTCAACGCCTCCGCCACCGGGCGGCTGCGGATCTTCTGGACATATGCGTCGGTCGACGCGACCCGCACCCTCGTCGCCACCGGCGAGACCCGCCGGATCGACGCCGAACGACGGTGACGGGTCGCGTCGTGTCGCTGCCGCCCCACCCTCACCCGCGCAGCGCGGCCGAGATCGCCTGCAGGCCGGCCTCGAACTCCTCGCCGGTCGGCCAGCCATAGCCGAGCCGGAAGAAGGTGTCGGGCATCTCGAACCAATGGCCGGGGCCGACATAGCAGCCATGGACGTCCAGCAGCCGCCGGTAGAACGCGCCCGCGCCGCCCGGCGGCTCCACCCGCATGCGCGGGAAGCAGACCACGCCGCCCGACGGCGCCACCCAGTCGAGACGGTCCTCCCCCGCGATCCAGTCGGCGACGATGCCGCGCCGGCGCCGCATCTCGGCCAGCGTCGGCTCCAGGATGGCAGCCCGGTTCTGCAGGATCTGCTCCGCGATCCATTCGTCGACCACGCTGCCGCAGATGCTGATCTGCTCCTTGGCGGCCAGGAACACCTCCTGCAGCGCCGGATCGCGGGTGATGATCCAGCCGATCCGGATGCCGGGCACGCCATAGGCCTTCGACAGCGACGACACGCTGATGACATGGGACCCGAGCGACGCCGCCAGCGGTAGGGCGCCGTCGAAAGACAGGTCGCGATAGGTCTCGTCGACCAGCAGGCGGCAGCCGGTGCGGCTGGCCAGGTCGGCCAGGCCGCGCAGTTCCGCCTCGCTGCACATCACCCCGGTCGGGTTGTGCGGGCAGGTCACGCTGATCAGCCTGGTGCGCGGCGTGACCGCGGCGGCGATCGCATCCAGGTCGATGCGGAAACCGTCCTCGAAGCGCAGGTCGATCGTGGTCATGCCGCAGCCGATCGCCCGCGGCGTCTCCAGGTTGGTGGCATAGTTCGGGCGGATCACCACCAGATGGTCGTCCCGGCCGAGCAGCACGGTGGCGATGATGAACAGGGCCCCGGCAGCGCCGCCGGTGATCAGCACGTCATCCGGCTTCAGCCCCTCGCCATCGGCCGCGATCAGGGCGCGCAGCCCCTCGCTGCCGCGATGGGTGCCGTACAGCAGGGTCAGGTCCGGGATCTGCAGGCCCAGGCTGGAGATCGTCCGGTCCGCGACCGAGCTTTCGGAGAGATTATAGCGGATCAGCCCGTAACCGTACTCCTCGGGCGATTCCACCTCGATCGGCATGCGCGCATATCGCATTGAAGAACCTCTGATATCGGGGTCGCCCGCTCAGGCGGCGACCGCCTTGATGAAGGTGTCGAGCGCGATGTTGCGGCCGCACAGCACGACGGCGACCTTGCGCCCGCGCCACGCCTCGGACTGCCGGACCAACCCGGCCAGGGCGACACCGGCCGCCCCCTCCACCATCCAGCGCTCCGCCCCGGCGATCCGCCGCATGGCCTGCGCGATCTCCGCCTCGGTGACGGTCACCCGGTCATCGATCACCGCCTGGCAGATCGGGAAGGTGATCGACCCCGGCTCGACCGCGCCCGCCGTGCCGTCGGACAGGGTGTCGCGCTCCTCGACGTCGATGATTTCGCCGGCCTCCAGCGCGCCCAGCATGGCGGCCGAATTCTCCGGCCACACCCCGACGATCCGGGTCTGCGGCCGGATCTGCTTGATCGCGGTGCCCAGGCCGCCGACCAGCCCGCCGCCGCCGACCGAGACGAACACGGCGTCGAGGTCGGGCGCCTGCTGCATCAGCTCGACCCCCAGGGTCCCCTGCCCGGCCACGATATCGGCATCGTTGTAGGGCGAGACATAGGTCAGCCCCCGCGCGCCCGCATCCCGCCGCGCCGCCAGCTCGGCCGCGATCGGCGGACCGTCGATCACCACCAGCTCGGCGCCCAGGCTGCGGATCGCGTCCATCTTCGAGCGCGCGGCGGAGGCGCCGACATAGACCGTCACGGCAACGCCCGCCAGCGCCCCCGCCCGGGCCAGGGCCTGGCCGTGATTGCCGGTCGAGGCGGTGATCACGCCCTTGCGCCGCTCGGCTTCGGGCAGCGTGTGGATCTTGTTGGTGGCGCCGCGCAGCTTGAAGGACCCGGTCGGCTGCAGGTGGTCCGCCTTCAGCAGCACCTCGCAGCCCAGCGCGTCGGACAGGACCCGACTGCGGTCCAGCGGCGTCACCAGCACCTGGGGCCGGATCGCCTCATGCGCCGCCATGATCCGATCGAACAGGGATGTCATCTCACTCTCCCGCGCAACGTCTGGGCCGCGATGGTGCCGGGCGCCGCGCCGCCGCGCCATCCCTCCAGGGAGGGGGGTGACGTTGTGGCCCGGCACCAGGCGAACAGTTCGGCCAGCGAGCCGATGCCGAGCTTGCGGAAGATCCGCTTGCGGTGGTCCTTGACCGTGTGGCGGCTGATGGCCAGGCGCGCGGCCACGGCGTCGGAGGAGCAGCCGGCCAGCAGCAGCCCGGCGACCTCGCCTTCGCGCGGCGACAGCACGCCGTGGCCGGGCGCCGGCGGCGCGGCCCGTGACAGGGACAGGTGCTTGTCGAATGCCGCCGCGATCGGCGCCTGCAGGTCGTCGAGGGGTCGCAGGTCGCGCAGCGTGGCCGGGCGCGCCCGCCGCTGCCGGTAGAAGCCGAATTCGACGATGCCGTCGCCGACCTCGAGATGCAGGCCGATCTCCTCCAGCCGTTCCGGCCAGCCGATGGTGCGGAAGCCCAGTTCCTCCTCCGGTGCCGGCACCGTGTGGCGGGCGACGGGGCCGCGCCGGGGCGGCGGCCGGCGGGCGAAGTCCCGGGCCCGGAACGCGCCCGCGGCCGGGGGCCGTGCCAGGATCGGGTTGGCGGCATGGGTGACGCGGACATAGGTCTCGATGCCCTGCCGCCCGCCGGCCAGGTCGAAATTGTCGAACAGCAGGGCGGGGCGCCGGCCGCGGCCGTGGATCACGACCGCGGCGAGGTCGAACCCGACCAGCCCGCCGACCGCACCAGCGGCGACCGCCGGGAAGCCCGGATCCCCGATCGCGCCGATGATCTGCGCAAGCGCTCGTGCGGAGGACATCGGCGGCGACCTTTCCGGATTACGGCTTGAACGAGACGCCCCAGGCGCGCGGCGTCCCCAGGGCCCAGCCCTTGTAGCCCACGACATTGGCCCGGGCCGCGCCGGTCCGCACCCCGGAATAGAGGGTGATCATCGCGACGTCGTCACGATACAGCGCCTCCAGCTTGTCGAGCAGCGCCTGCCGCTGCGCGGTGTCGGAGGTCTCCATGCTGGCGGCGAGCAGCTTCGCCGCCTCCGGGTTGTCCCACACCTTGCGCGGCTGCTTGGTCTTGTCGCCCGAGAACATCTCGAAGGACAGCGACGGGTCGAGGCGGGCGGAGAAGCCATGCGACATGATCTGGTAGTTGCCGGCGAGGTAGCGGTCCTGCTGGGTCGCCCAATCGATCACCTCGAGCTCGATGTTCAGCCCGGCCTCCTGCGCCATGGCCTGGGCCAGGATGGCCTGGTCGAACATCGGCTGGTAGCGCTTGTTGGTGATCATCTTGATCGGTCGGCCGTCATAGCCGGCCTCGGCCAGCAGCTGCTTCGCCGCGGGAATGTCGCGCTGGACGAGCGCGGATTGCGGTGCCTTGTGGAAGGCGCTGGGGGGCGGGATCGGCGAGTTGTTCGGCTGCGACTGCCCCGACGTCACCTGGCCGACCAGCTCCTCCATGTCCAGCGACAGCAGGAACGCCTTGCGGATGCGGACATCCGACAGCAGCGAGTCGTTGGTCTGGAACAGGAAGTCGCTGATGTTCATGGTCGGCGACGTGTCGGTCACCAGCTCCGGGTTGGACTGGTACTCCGCCACATCGGCGTTCTCGACGTCGTAGTTCAGGTCGATATCCCCGGTCAGCAGCGCGGCCTTGGCCGTCGATTCATCGGGGATGACCAGGAAGCGGAGCTTGGGGATCGCGACCGTCTTGTTGCCGGTCAGCCCGTCGCGGTCGCCCGGCAGAGACGAATAATGGTCGTTGCGCAGCAATTCGATGTACTGGCCGCGCTTCCATTCGCCCAGCTTGTACGGGGCGGTCGTCACCGGCGTGGCCCATTTCCCGTCCGGGCCCAGCGAACTGCGATGGTAGATGCCGGTGCCGCCGCAATCCGGCCGGGCCAGCGTGCCGAGGAACAGGGCCGACGGCTTCTCCAGGGTGAAGACGACCGTCTTGTCGTCCTTCGCCGTGACATCCGTGACCTTCACCGCGCCGCGGCCGTCGACCTCGGTCAGGCAGCGCCAGCCGGTGTCCGGGTCGGTGTAGCGCTTCCAGTCGAACAGCACGTCGGCGCTGGTGACCGGCTCGCCATTGCTGAATTTCAGGCCGTCGCGCAGCACGAAGGTGTAGGTCCGGCCGTCCGGCGACACGTCGACCGATTTGGCCAGCAGCGGGCCGACCGTCGCATCCTCCTTGAACGCCACCAGCCCCTCAAACAGATGGGTCTGCACCAGGTCGGTGTTGCCGTCCCGGTTGGTTCCGGGGTCGAGCGAGCGGATGTCGGCGTTGAGCCGGACCAGCAGCGTGTCGCCGCCGGCCAAAGCCGGCGTGGCCGCGAGGCAGGCCGCCAAAATGGTCCGTACGATCGCTTTCATCGGAGACCCCCCGTGTTTGTCTTGGTTGTCGCACCGGCGGGCCGCGTTCAGGCCCGCATGACCTATGCCTCTGCGTCCGGCCGCAGGCCGCGCCACACCACCTTGGCGATCTCGGCGTCCTGCACCGCGACGCCGGTCAGGTCGGCCACGACGATGTCGTCTGGCCGGAAGGCGACCGGCGATGCCAGCAGGGTGCCGAGCTCGACCAGCGCCGCCGCATCGACCAGCCCGGCGCGCACGGCCCATCCGGCCTCGCCGTGATCCACGCATTGGGCGCGGGAATCGACGATGATCCGGGCGCGGCCCAGGATCGCGGCCTCCAGCTCCTGCTTGCCCGGGCTGTCGGCACCCAGCGCCACGATCCGGGCGCCAGGGCGGATCATGGCGTCGGTCAGCAGCGGCGCCGTCGCCGGGGTGGTGGTCACGATCAGGTCGGCGCGGGTGCACAGCGCGGGCAGGCCGACGGCCTGGCCGCCCAGCTCCGCCGCCAGGGCCTCGGCGCGATCGCCGTTGCGCGCCCAGACCAGCACGGTGCGCAGGCCGAGGACCCGGGCGATCAGTTGCGCCTGCAGCCGCGCCTGGATGCCGGCACCGACGATGCCGAGCGTGGCGGAACCGGGCCGGGCGATCGCCCGGGCGGCGATGGCGCCGGCCATGGCGGTGCGCCGGTCGGTCAACTGGCCCTTGTCGTGCAGCACCGCCAGGATCTCGCCGGTCTCGGCGCTGACCACCGCCATGAAGCCGTTGCTGGAGGACAGGCCGCGTTCGGAATTGCGGTAGAAGCTGGTGGCCAGCTTGACCACGAACACGTCGTCGCCGGCGATATGCGCGCCCTTGACGTGGCAGTCGCCCGGCGGGGCGGTGAAGCCGAGATGGCCGACCGCGGTGACCTCGACCTCGCCGGCGGAATAACGGCGGAACCCCGCCTCCACCGCCGCCAGGGCCGCGTCCTCGTCGAGGGCCGCCAGGATCTCCGGAAGTTCCACCACCCTCATGCCGCGATCCTCGCTTCCGTGCCGGCCCTACAGGGCCTCGGCCATTGCCGGCGTCCGCGCCGCCGCCTTGTCGCCGTCCAGCCGCCACAGCAGGCGCACCCCGCCATTGGGGGCGTTCTCCAGCGCCGGCACGGCCGACAGCAGGCGTCTTGTATAGGGATCCTTCGGCGCGTCGAAGATCTGGTCGCGGGTGCCCTCCTCGACGATCCGGCCCTCGCTCATCACCACGACGCGGTCGGCCACCTGCTCGACCACGCCGAGGTCATGGCTGATGAACAGGCAGGAGAAGCCATGCCGCGCCTGTAGCCCGGCGAACAGCTCCAGGATCTGCGCCCGGACGGTGACGTCGAGGGCCGAGACCGGTTCGTCGGCGATGACGAATTTCGGCCGGCGCACCAGGGCGCGGGCGATCGCCGCGCGCTGGCGCTGGCCGCCCGACAGCTCATGCGGATAGCGCCCGGCAAAGGCCTCGCCGAGGCCCACCTCGCCCAGCACCTCGCGCACGCGCTCGGCCTTGCGGGCCCGGCCCATGCCCTCGACGAAGCGCAGCGGCTCGCCGACCAGCCCGCCGATGGTCATGCGCGGGTCGAGCGACGAGTACGGATCCTGGAACACCATCTGGCAGTTCAGCCGGTAGTTCCAGTAGCCGGTCTCGCTGCGGGTGATCGGCTGGCCGTCGAACAGGATCTCGCCCCCGGTCGGCTTGACCAGCCCGGCGATGGCCTGGCCGAGCGTGGTCTTGCCCGAACCCGACCCGCCGACCACGGCGACGACCTGGCGCGGCGCGACCTGCAGGCTGATGCCGTGCAGGGCGCGCTTGCCCTCCTCCCGCCGCAGCAGGCGCCGGCGCCCGGGATAGTCGACCACGAGGTCGCGCACCGCGACGATCGGCGTCTCGTCGGCCGGGAAGCTGCGCGACGGCCCGCGCAGCGGCATCGCCGCCAGCAGCTTGCGGGTGTAGGGGTGGCGCGGCCCGGCCAGCAGGTCCCGGGTCGCGCCCTGCTCCACGATCTCGCCCTGGCACATGACGATGACCCGGTCGCTGTAGCGCGCCACCATGCCGAGGTCGTGGCTGATCATCAGCACGGCGGTGCGGTGCTCGCGGGTCAGCCCGACCATCAGTTCGAGCACATCGCGCTGGACCACGGCGTCCAGCGCCGTGGTCGGTTCGTCGGCCACCAGCAGCGCCGGCTGCAGCAGCATCACCGAGGCCAGCATGATGCGCTGCCGCATGCCGCCGGAGAACTGGTGGGGATAGGAGGCCAGCGCCCGCTCCGGGTCGCCCAGGCCGACCCGGCGGAGCATGTCGAGGATCAGCGCCCGGCGCTGGGCCGGTTTCAGCTTGCGGTGCAGCGCCAGCCCCTCATCCAGCTGCTCGCCCAGCAGCATCGACGGGTTCAGCGAGGTCATCGGCTCCTGGAACACCATGCCGATGCGGGCGCCGCGCAGCGCGCGCAGCCGCTTCGGGGCCATGGTGGTGACCTCTTCGCCCTCGAACCGGATCGACCCCGCGGCCCGCCGCACGGCCGGCGGCACCAGCCCCATCACGGCACGCGCCGCCAGGGTCTTGCCCGAGCCGGATTCACCGACGATGCCGACGATCTCGCCGGGATTGACCTCGAAGCTGATGCCGTTGACCACGACGGTTCCGGCCCCCGCGATCTGCAGCGTGAGGTCGCGGACCGAGAGCAGCGCGTCCTGGGCGGTCATCGCGTGCCCCTCATGCGCGGATCGAGCCGGTCGCGGATGGCGTCGCCCAGCAGGTTGATGCCCAGCAGGGTGAGCGAGATGCACAGGCCGGGGAAGATGCCGAGCCAGACCGCCTGAGCGATGTAGGGCCGGCTGCTGGCCAGCATGTTGCCCCAGGTCGGCGCCGGCGGTGGCACCCCGAGCCCGAGGAAGGACAGCGAGCTTTCGGCCAGCAGCGTCCAGCCGAACATCGAGGTCGCCAGCACGGTCAGCGGCGCGATGCAGTTCGGCATGATGTGGCGGGCCATGGTGTAGGCCTCGGAATTGCCGATGACGCGCGAGGCGGAGACGAACTCCAGCTCGCGCAGCGACAGCACCGTGCCGCGCATGATGCGGGCGACCGACGGGGTGTAGGCGAGGCCCAGCGCCACGATGATCCCGTATTTGTTGGCGCCGACGACGGCGAGCAGGCCGAGCGCCAGCAGGATGCCGGGGAAGGCCAGCAGGGCGTCGTTGAAGGCCATGATGATGCGGTCGGCCCAGCCCCTGACATAGCCGGAGAACACGCCGATGACGGTGCCCAGGCTGACCGCGACGGTGACCGTCAGCAGGCTGATCCAGGCGCTGGTCGCGGCGCCGGCCATCAGGCGGCTGAGCACGTCGCGGCCGAATTCGTCGGTGCCGAGCCAGTGCAGGCCGCTGGGCGCCGCCAGCTTGGCGCGGAAGCTGAGCGCCAGCGGGTCGTAGGGCGTCCACAGGGCGCCGCAGCATGCGGCGACGAGCAGAGTGCCAATGATGATTCCACCGATGGCGGCGCTGAAGGAGAGGTGCTTCTTCATTCCACGGCCACCCCCGGGTGGCCGCCAGTGGCGGCGCTGAAGGAAGGGTTCATCATTCGACGGCCACCCTGGGGTCGAAAATCGGGTAGCAGAGATCGACGATCAGATTGACGAGGACATAGGTGACCGCGACGAACAGCAGGCACCCCTGGATGACGGGATAGTCGCGGGCGAAGATCGAATCGACCAGCAGACGGCCCAGGCCCGGGATGGTGAACACCGTCTCCACCACCGCGATGCCGCCGAGCAAATTGCCCAGCACCAGGCCGATCAGGGTCCAGGTCGGGCCGAAGGCGTTCTTGAAGGCGTGCCGCCGCAGCACCGCGAATTCCGACAGGCCCTTGGCCCGGGCATGGGTGATGTAGTCGAGCCGCAGCACCTCGAGCGTCGAGGCGCGGGCCATGCGCAGGATCACCCCGGTCTCGTGCAGGAACAGCGTCACGATCGGCATGACCAGGTACAGGAGCCCCCGCATCGGGTCCTCGCCGATCGAGACGTAGCCGACCACCGGCAGCCAGCTGAGCTTGAGTCCGAGGAACAGCAGCAGCAGCAGGCCGAGCCAGAAGGTCGGCACCGACAGGAACAGCGTCGCCGTCGCCACCACCGCGACGTCGGTCTTGCTGTTCTGGCGCCAGGCGGCGATGACCCCGGCCGGCACCGCCACCAGGCTGGCCAGCAGCACCGCCGCCAGCACCACCTGCGCGCTGATCGTGAAGCGCGACAGGATCAGCGGCAGCACCGCCTCCCCCGAGGTGATCGACTGGCCGAGGTCGCCCTGCAGCAGATGTCCGAACCAGATCGCGAACTGCACGACGATGCCCTGGTCGAGGCCGAGCCTGGCCCTGAGGTCGGCCAGGCTGGCCGGGTCGGCGAGGTCCCCCAGCATCAGGGACGCCGGGTCGCCCGGGATCAGCCGGATCAGGACGAACACCGACACTGCGACGATCAGCAGCGTCGGCACCGCCATGGCTATGCGCGTCAGCGCGAAGCGGAGCATGTCATCGTCTCTTGCATGGGGGACCTTCTGGCGCGGCCGGTCAGCTTTTGCCCACGTCCCACAGGATCAGGTTCGACGCCCAGGGCTTGAGGCCGGTGATGCGCTTGTTGTGCGCGAGGCAGTCGTTGTCGTTGTGGGTGAAGATGACCGGCACATCCTCCAGCAGCATCTTGTGGAGGGTGTCGAACAGCGCCTGGCGTTCCTTGGGATCCGTGACCTTCATCGCCTTGTCGATCAGGGCCAGGGCCTCCGGGTTCTCCCACACCTTGCGCGGCTGCTTGTCCTTGGGGCCCGAGATCTGCTCGAAGCCGAGCGCCGGATCGAAGCGCAGCGAATAGGACGTCGCCTCCATCATGTAGGCGCCGGTGTTGTACTTATCGAGCTGAGTGGCCCAGTCGAGCACCTCGATCTGGACGTTCAGGCCGATCGCCTGCCACATCTGCTGGGCGATGACCGCGGTGTTGAAGCTGGGCACCGTCGACCGCTTGTTGGCGTAGATGGTGATCGGCTCGCCCTTGTAACCGGACTCTTCGAGCAGCTTCTTGGCGTGCTCGGGATCGTAGGTGAAGCCCTGCTGCTCCACCGGGCCGTAATATTGCGACGTCCGGTAGATCGGCGAGTTGTTCACCTTGCCGAGCCCGTCGGTGACGGCGCTGACCAGTTCCTCATAGTCGATCGCCGCGGCCATGGCCTGGCGGATCTTGATGTTCTTCAGCACGGGATCGCGGGTCTGCAGGATGATGCTGTGGCGGACCGGGTTGGTGCCGAGCTCGACCGCAAGGTTCGGGTCAGCCTGCAGCTCCGCCACCTCGCTTTCCGGCACCGACGACACGTCGATCGCGCCGGATTGCAGCCCGGCCTTGACGGTCGCGGCGTCGGGGACGGCGAGGAAGCGCACCTGCTTCACCAGCGCCTTCTTGAGGCCCAGGAACCCGTCGCGCTTGTCGCCCGGGGGCGAGACATAGTCGTCGAAGGCGTCCAGCGTCACCGACTGGCCGCGCTTCCATTCGCCGAATTTGAACGGGCCGGTGCCGATCGGCTTGTCCCAGCTGCCATCGGCCTTGACCGACTCCTGGTTCAGGATGCCGGTGCCGCCGCAATCGGTCAGCGCCAGCGTGTTCAGGAACATCGCGTTCGGCTCGTCCAGCGTCATCACGAAGGTGTCGGGGTCCGGCGCCGTGGCGGACACCACCTTGATGCCGTTGCGGCCGTCGAAGCTGGGCAGGCACCGCCATTCCGTCTTCGGGTCCATGTAGCGGTTCCAGCTCCACAGCACGTCGGCCGAGGTCATCGCGGCGCCGTTGTGGAACTTCACCCCCTTGCGCAGGGTGAAGGTGTAGGTCTTGCCGTCGGGCGAGACGTCGATCTTCTGCGCCAGCAGCGGCCCGACCTCTCCGCCCTCGGAATATCCGACCAGGCCTTCGACCACGTGCAGGATCACGATGTCGGTGTTGCCGTCCCGGTTCACCCCGGGGTTCGAGCTGCGGATGTCCTGGTTGAGGGCGGCGGTGATGGTCTGGGCGAAGGCCGGGCTGGCAAGCCCGGCCAATGCAGTGGCCCCAGCAAGCGTAGTGGCCAGCAGCAAGCGTTTCATGGTCAGCCTCCTGTTTGGTTCTCGGCGGCGCCCTTGTCTTCGGCGCCTGCTCTTGTGATCGGTCAGGTCGCGTTGCGGCCCGCCCTGCGCTGTCCCAGCACCTCGGCCAGGAAGGTCTGGACCGGCGGCACCGCCTGCATTCCGTCATGGGCCATGTTCGCCACCTGGTCGAAGCGGACGGCGACGCCCGCCGCCTGGAACGACGCCTTCAGGCTGGCCAGGCGCTCCGGCCGGGTGCTGCCGGCGTGGTTGGCGTCCGGCATCCAGTGGCGGCTGCCCGGACGGTGGGTGATCTCCCAGGTCTCGAGATCGGCGGCGCCGACCACCATCTGCACCGGCACCTGCGCCAGTGCGGCCGTGTCGACGGCGGCGCCGAACAGCGCCTGCACATTCCGGGTGCCGACCCACCAGTCCCGCGTCGGGTCGAGCAGGGTGACCGAGCCGGGCGCGCCGATGCAGGCCGCCCACAGCCGGTCGGGATGCAGCATCAGGAAGCGATGGGTGAAATGGCCGCCGCCGGAATAGCCGAACAGGGCGAAGCGGTCGAAGGCCTGCCCGTAGCGCTCGCCCACCTCCGCCACGATGTCGAGCAGCGCCTGGTCGTAGCGGATGCCGGCTTCGCGCATGTATTTGAAGCCGTCGCGGTTGCCGTCGCCCAGCACGCCGACCGGGAACAGCGGCGCCAGGATGATGCAGTTGTTCCAGCGGCCGAATTCGGCGAAGGCGTCGCGGTACCCGACGAAGTCGCGCCCGGTGCCGTGCATGGCGACGACCAGGTCGGGGGCCGTGCCGCCCGGGGCGATCGGCGGCACGTACAGGCAATAGGCGAAGCGCGGATCGGCCTTGCTGGCGAAGATGGTGGTGCGGTCGAAATCGAACTGGGCCCGGTTGCGCTCGGCGAATTCGGCGGCCGGGTCACGGGCCAGGGCGGCGTCGGTCATGGTTTCATCTCCTGGTCGGCGAAAAGCGGGGGCGCGGCACGGGCGCCCGGCCGAGATCGATCCGGTACGCCTGCGCGCCGTTGCGGCTGAAGAACGCCGCCTTCTCCGCCGCGGAGAAGCCGTGCGTCAGCCGCTTGAAGGCGTTGACCAGCGTCCGGTAGCTGCAGCTCTGCTTGTCGACCGGGAAGTTGCTCTCGAACAGGCAGCGGCCGACGCCGAAGCGCTCGAAGCATTCGTCGATATAAGGCTTCCAGGCGGCGGCCAGCTCCGGCGATCCCGGCGGCGCGGCCCGCTCGTGGAAGCCGAAGCCGTAATAGAGCATGCCGAGCCCGCCGATCTTCATCAGCACATTGGGGCATTGCGCCAGCGCGGCGATGCCCCGGCGCCACAGCGCGAACACCTCGTCCCGGCGGCCGGCATAGGGGCCGACGCCCAGCGGCCCGCCGACATGGTTGACGATGATGATAGTGTCCGGAAAGGCGCGGGCTAGGTCCGCCACCGCTTCCAGCTGCAGGTGGAACGCCCAGGCGTCGAAGTTGAGGCCGAGCGGCGCCAGCCGGGCGAAGCCGTCGCGGAAGGCCGGATCCAGCGCCAGGGCGCGCGGCCCCGGCTGGCCGAACATGCCGATGCCGGCCGCATCCCAGCGCAGCGGCTGGCGGATGCCGCGGAAACGGCCCTGCCCAGCCTCGATCTGGGCCTCGAGCACCGCCTGCACCCGGTCGCCGAGGCGGAGATCGGCCCGCCCGACGATGCCGGCGCACAGGCCCGTCCCGGTGCCGGCAGCCGCGGCTTCCGCCGCGATGAACTCGGTCTCGCCGATCGGGCGCATCTCCTCCGGACCGTCCGGACGATAGCCCGCGCCGCATTCGATGCTGACAGTGGCAACCACATTGTGGCCGCCGAAATCCGCCGTGAGGTCGGCCGGCAGGTAGTCGCCGCGGTCGCGCCGCCACAGGTGATGATGGGTGTCGACGATGGGGAGGCCGGGGTCGAGCGCGGGCTCCAGGTCATCCGCCTGCCATTCCGCCAGCTCGCGCAGCGACCGCACCGCATTCCGGCTGGGATCGTAGGGCGCGATCATCCGGCCCGCCCCCGATCGGCGGCCACGCGGAAGCGCGGAAAGCGCCGCAGGCTCATGCCGATCGTTCCTCTGGCATTTCCGGACCCTCCAGATCGTCAGGCGTGAACACCGGTTGGATGGCGTCCCGCCGGGAATGTCCCTATGGGCGACCCTCAAGCCTTGGGGTGCCCTTGCTGTCCGATCGATTGCATATTGATTTTACGTAAGTCAATTTGTTTCTTCGGGCAAACCACCGTTGTCGTCGCGCCGGACCCTGACGGACCGGTCGGAAGCCTAGCCCAGGGTCCCATCGGACTTCAGTTGGAGGGCGTATTCCAGATGGAAGCGCATGAACTCGGCCGCCTTGGCGAATTCGCCCGCCTCCAGCAGGTCGAGGATGCGGAGATGTTCCAGCGACTGGCCGACCAGGCGGCTGCGGTCGACCGTCTTGCGGTACTCCGCCAGGCGGCGGCTGGCGTTCACCCGCCGGATGGATTCGACGAAATACAGGTTCCCGGAGCCGGCGACGATCATCTCGTGGAACTGGGAGTTGATCTCGAACAGCTTGGTGCGCGAGAGGGTGCGATAGTCGCCGTCCAGCAGGCTCTGCTGCTGCGCCCGGGCGCGCCGGAACGCCTCCTCGTCGACCGTGAAGCCCGGCTGCAGGATGGCGGCCGGTTCGATCGCGATGCGGAACAGATAGGCCATGCGATAGGCCTCGCCGGAGGTCAGGACCGGCAGGAAACCCCAGCCTTTCCCGGGCAGACGCTCGATCCAGCCCTCCCGCGTCATCCGGGTCAGGATCCGCATCGCCTCGCTGCGCGAGAGGTCGTAGCGGCGCATGACCTCGTTCTCGCTGATGCGGTCCGGCAGCAGGCCCGACAGGCGATCATCGGCGATCTGGAAATAGACCTCCTCACCGGCCTCCGGGCTTCCCTCGCCGGAGATGTCGGCCGCCAGCGCCGCCGGGTCCTGCGCCAGGAAGAAGCCGCGATTGGCCTCGCGGCGGACGATGCCCTTCGCCTCCAGCAGCTTCAGCGCATCGTTGATCGGCGACCGCGACACGCGGAACAGGTCGGCCAGCTTCTGCGCCGGCAGGTGGTCGTTGGCCCGCAGCGGCTGGTCGCGCGCGTAGTCGAGGATGCGGGCGGCGATCTGCGGTGTCAGCGGCGACTGCGGCATCGGTTTCCTCACTGCACTCCGCCCGCGCCTTGTCCGAGGATGGGCAACGCGACCGTCATTGCATTATATATCAACACTATGCAATAAGGCATCGACTTTTCGCGACGGGCTGTTCCTGGATGACGTCTAGCACTCTCGACCTGGGCGGTCAGCCCGTCCGCTTCATCGACCTGGCGGCGCTGCTGGGCGCGGACCTCACGCGGTTCCCCTGGTCGATGCGGATCATCATCGAGAATGTCGTCCGCCATGCCTGCGCTCCCGGCCCCGACGCCTGCGCCCCCTTCCGCGACTGGCTCGGGACGCGCCGTAGCGACGCGGAGATCGCCTTCCATCCGACGCGGCTGCTGATGCACGACACCACCTGCGTGCCGGCGCTGGTCGACATCGCGGCGATGCGGGACGCGCTGGCGGAATCGGGCGGCGACCCGGCTGCGCTGAACCCTGTCCTGCCGGTCGACGTCTCGGTGGACCATTCGGTGGCGGTCGACCGCTACGGGACGGCCGACGCGCTGGCCTTCAACATGGGCCGCGAGATCGAGCGCAACGCCGAGCGCTACCGGCTGATGAAATGGGCCACCCAGGCCCTGCGCGGCGTCACCGTCCACCCGCCCGGCACCGGCATCATGCACACCATGAACCTGGAGCAGCTGTCGAGCGTCGTCGCCCTGGCCGACAGGGCGGACGGCCCCTGGGCGGTACCGGACACGCTGATTGGCACCGACAGCCACACGCCGATGGTCAACGGCATCGGCGTGCTGGGCTGGGGCGTCGGCGGGATCGAGGCCGAAAGCGTCATGTTCGGGATGCCGGTCATGCTGCGCATCCCCGACATCGTCGGCGTGCGGCTGACCGGAGTGCTGCGGGACGAGGTGCTGTCGACCGACCTCGCCCTCGCCGTCACCGAGCGCCTGCGCCAGCACGGGCTGTCCGGCGAGTTCGTGGAGTTCTTCGGCCCCGGTGTCTCGTCGCTGTCGGCCGGCGACCGGGCGGTGGTGGCCAACATGGCGCCGGAGTTCGGCGGGTCGACCGGCTATTTCCCGATCGACGGGCGGACCCTGCGCTATCTCGCCGAGACCGGGCGCCCCCCGTCCCTGCTGGACCGGGTGGAGGCGGTCGCCCGGCGCCAGGGCCTGTGGTTCGACCCGCAGGCGACGCCGCTGTACACCGATGTGGTCGAGATCGACCTCGACGGCATCGCGACCAGCCTTGCCGGGCCGCGGCGGCCGCAGGACCGGCTGTCGCCCGCCGAGGCGCCGCGTGCCCTGGAGCAGGTGCATGGCCGCCCGCTGCGCCCCGCCCCGGACAGCACCACCCCGCCGGACGGCGCCGTCGCCCTGGCCGCCATCACCAGCTGCACCAACACGTCGGATCCCCGGCTGCTGGTCGCCGCCGGCCTGCTGGCCCGCAAGGCGCGGCAGTTCGGCCTGCGCCCGCCGCCCTGGGTCAAGACCTCGCTGGCGCCCGGATCGCCCGCCGCCGCCCGCTATCTCGAGCGCAGCGGCCTGCTGGCCGACCTGGAGGCCCTCGGCTTCGGCATCGTCGGCTATGGCTGCACCACCTGCATCGGCAACTCCGGACCGCTGGCGCCGGTGATGGATGCGGCGATCCGGGGCGGCCTCGCCGCGGCGGCGGTGCTGTCGGGCAACCGCAACTTCCCCGGGCGGGTGCATCCGCAGATCGAGGCCGGATTCCTGGCCTCGCCGCCGCTGGTTGTCGCCTATGCCCTGGCCGGCGACGTCGCCCGCGACATCCTCTCAGACCCGTTGGGCCAGGCGCCGGACGGACGGCCGGTCTTCCTGCGCGAGCTGTGGCCAAGCGGGGCCGAGATCGACCTGGCGCTGCGGGGCGCCGGCAACCCCGAAGACTTCGCCGCCGCCTTCGCCGCCGCGCATGACAACGCCGCCTGGAACGCCCTGGAGGCCCCGGCGACGGTGCTGTTCCCGTGGAGCGAGGCCTCGAACTATGTCAGCCCCCCACCCTTCGCGGCGCAGGACCAGCCGCGCCGGCTGGGATGCTACCGGGCGCGGGCGCTGACGGTGCTCGGCGACGACATCACCACCGACCACATCTCGCCGGCCGGGCAGATCCCGGCGGAGAGCGACACCGGCGCCTATCTGGCCGATCGCGGCGAGGATGTGCGCGACCTCAACGTCTTCGCCGCCCGGCGGGGCAATTGGGAGGTGATGCGGCGCGGCCTCTACACCAACCGGACGGTCCGCAACCTGCTGGCCCCGGCGCTGGCCCCCGGCACCACGATCCATGCCCCCTCGGGCGAGGTGCTGCCGCTGTGGCGGGCGGCACAGCGCTATCGCGACGCGGCCATCCCGGTGGTGCTGCTGGCCGGCGACCGCTACGGCGCGGGGTCGTCGCGGGACTGGGCCGCCAAGGGCGTGGCGCTGCTGGGCGTGCGCGCCGTCCTGGCCTCCAGCTTCGAACGGATCCACCGCTCCAACCTCGTCGGCATGGGGGTGCTGCCCCTGCGCCTGCCGGAGGGGTGCCGCCCCGCCGACCTGGCGATCACGCCGCAGGACTGGATCGAGGTCGATGCGCCGCCCGAGGCGCTGCGCCCGCGCGGCACCGCGCAGGTCAGGATCCGGCGTCCGCACGGGCAGGTCGATGCGTTCGAGGCGGCCGTCGCAGTGGAGACCCAGCTCGAAGTCGCGGTCCTGCAGGCCGGCGGAATCATGCCGCTGATCATCGCGCGCGCCGCGACGCCTGGACATGGTCGATGAAGGCTCCAAGCCCCGCCCTCGGAGGCGTCTAGGCAGTCGCCGCCACCCGGAAAAGCCGATCGCCGCCCGGGTGTCGGCTCCCGATGCAAAAATCATTTGTACACCAACAATAGGCGCGCCAATAATCGATTGCTGCTGGAGTCGCCCTGCCGAGGAAACATGTACACTGGCCTGCGGCCTGATCGCGCTGTCGCGCTTCGCCGTCCGTATGTGAGCATGGCTGGACCCCGGTGAAGATCGCGAGGGCGGATATCGTCGTGAAGGTGAACGGCGCGGAGATGCGGTCCCCCGCCGATCCCGCCACGCCCCTGCTGCATGTCCTGCGCAACGATTTCGGGCTCAACGGCCCCAAATACGGCTGCGGCCTGGGCGAATGCGGCGCCTGCATGGTGCTGGTCGACGGCAAGGCGGCGCGCAGCTGCGTTCTGCCGGTGGGCGCGACGGCAGGGCATGCCGTGACGACGCTGGAGGGGCTGGGCACCGTGGATGCCCCGCATCCCGTGCAGCGCGCCTTCATCGAAGAACAGGGCGCCCAGTGCGGCTACTGCCTGAACGGCATGATCCTGCGCACCGTGGCGCTGCTGGCCGTGAATCCGCACCCGTCCGACCGGGATATCCGCGAGGCGCTGCGGTTCAACCTGTGCCGCTGCGGCACCCATGTCGAGATCCTCGCTTCGGTGCATCGCGCCGTCGCCCTGACCAGCGGGCCGCGCGCGCCATGACGCCATCGCCCCTGGCGGGCCTGACCGCCCAGGAATTGTTCGACGAGGCCGGGACCCTGCTGGTCTATCGGATGAACGGGGCCGCCATCGAGCCCTTCATCTGCCTGTCGGCGCAAGGCGAGGTGATCGGCTATTCCGGGCATGTCGATCTCGGCCAGGGCATCCGCACCGCGCTGAGCCAGATCGTGGCGGAAGAGCTCGACATCGCCGTCGCGTCGGTCGAGATGGTGCTGGGCGACACCGCGCGCGCGCCGGACCAGGGTGCGACCATCGCCAGCGACACCATCCAGAACACCGCCGTGCCCCTGCGCCAGGCCGCGGCCCAGGCCCGCACCGCGCTGCTGGACCGCGCCGCCGCATGGCTGGGCGTGGCGGCTGGCGTCCTCAGGGTCGAAGACGGGCTGATCGGGGTGGATGGCGGCAACCGGCGCGTCGGCTACGGCGAATTGCTGGAGGGCGAGCGCATCCGGCTGGTGCTGGACGACCGCCAGGCGGTCAAGCCCGCCTCTGACTACCGCATCGTCGGTCAGCGCCAGCCGCGAGTCGACATCCCGGCCAAGGCCACCGGCGGCACGGTCTTCGTCCATGACGTCCGGGTCGACGGCATGCTGCATGGCCGCGTGGTCCGGCCGCCCTATGCCGGCGTCGACCACGGCCCGTTCGTGGGCACCAGCCTGATCGCGGTGGACGAGGCGTCGGTCCGCCACCTCCCCGGCTTCGTCGCCGTGGTGGCGATCGGCGATTTCGTCGGCGTCGTCGCCGAGCGGGAGGAGCAGGCGATCGCCGCCATGGACGCCCTGCGGGTCGAATGGAAGCCGGTGCCGCGGCTGCCGGACCTCGACGACCTCGCCGGCGCCCTGCTCGCCAACCCCTCCACCGCGCGGCGGCTGGAGGACAAGGGCGATGTCGCGGCCGCGCTGGCGGGCGCGGCGACTCGGCTGGCACGCCGCTATGTCTGGCCGTACCAGCTGCACGGGTCGATCGGCCCGTCCTGCGCCGTCGCCGATGTGATGCTGGGCGGGGCCCGGGTCTGGGCCGGCACCCAGAACCCCCATCCGCTGCGCGCCGACATCGCCCGGCTGCTCGACCTGCCGGAGGGCGCGGTCGACCTGGTCCGCATGGAGGCGGCGGGCTGCTATGGCCGCAACTGCGCCGACGACGTGGCGGCGGACGCCGCCCTGCTGTCGCGCGCGGTCGGTCGCCCGGTGCGGGTCCAGTTGACCCGCGAGCAGGAGCATGTCTGGGAGCCCAAGGGCACCGCCCAGCTGATGGAGGTCGATGGCGGGCTGGACGCGGCGGGCGACGCCATCGCCTATGACTACCAGTCGCGCTACCCCTCGAACGGCGCCCCGACCCTGGCGCTGCTGCTGACCGGCAAGGTCCCGCCGGTGCCCCAGGTGTTCGAGATGGGGGACCGCACCTCGATCCCGCCCTACGACTACGCCAACCGCCGCGTCACCATCCACGACATGCCGCCGATCGTGCGCGCGTCATGGCTGCGCGGCGTCTCGGCCCTGCCCAACAGCTTCGCGCATGAAAGCTGGATCGACGAGGCCGCGGCGGCGGCCAAGGTCGACCCGGTCGAATACCGGCTGCGCTACCTGCACGACCCGCGGGCCCGCGACCTGGTCGAACGCACCGCCGCCGAGGCCGG
Source organism: Inquilinus sp. 2KB_23 (assembly GCF_052115705.1). Taxonomy (NCBI): domain Bacteria; kingdom Pseudomonadati; phylum Pseudomonadota; class Alphaproteobacteria; order Rhodospirillales; family Rhodospirillaceae; genus Inquilinus; species Inquilinus sp. 2KB_23. The sequence continues at coordinate 151,379 of NZ_JBFRHF010000006.1, forward strand.
GTGGGTGCCCCGCACCGCCTGGGGCTCCGAGGGCGGCGACGGCGACATCCTGCGCGGCCGCGGCTTCGCCTATGCGCTGTACGTCCACAGCAAGTTTCCCGGCTATGGCGCCGCCTGGTCGGCCTGGGTGGCCGATGTCGAGGTCAACCGGGCGACCGGCGAGGTGGCGGTTACCAAGGTCACCAACGGCCACGACGCCGGGCTGATGATCAACCCCGCGGGGGTGCAGCACCAGATCCACGGCAACGTCATCCAGTCGATCAGCCGCGCCACCCGCGAGGAGGTGCGCTTCGACCGCGGGATGCCGGCGGTGCGGGAATGGGGCGGCTATCCCCTGATCAAGTTCCCGGACGTGCCGCCGATCGAGACGCTGATGATCGAGCGGCCGGACCAGCCGCCGCTGGGCGCCGGCGAATCCGCCTCGGTGCCCAGCGCGGCCGCGATCGCCAACGCGATCTACGACGCCTGCGGCATCCGCTTCCGCGAGCCGCCATTCACGCCGGAGAAGGTGAAGGCCGCGCTGGCGCGGGACGGCATGCTGGCGCCGCCCGCGCCGCAGAGGCCGGCCCCGCTGCCCGCGCTTGGGCAGCCCGTGCCGCCGCGCCGCAGCCATCGATCCTGGAAGGCATGGCTGCTGGGCGCCGGCGCCGCCCTGGCCGGGGCCATGGTGGCGGCCCTGCCCTGGCGGCCGGCCATCGCGCCGATCGCCCGCCCCGACCCGTCGGTCTATTCGGCGGCGACGATCGAACGCGGCCGCCAGCTTGCCGCCCTCGGCGACTGCGCCGTCTGCCACACCGGGCCGGACGGCGTAATCAATGCCGGCGGCCATGCCATGGCGACGCCCTTCGGCACCGTGGTCACGACCAACATCACGCCCGACGTCGAGACCGGCATCGGCGCCTGGTCCTACCCCGCCTTCGAGCGCGCCATGCGCCAGGGCATCAGCCGCGACGGGCACCATCTCTACCCCGCCTTCCCCTACACCCACTTCACCCGGGTGGCGGACGCCGACATGCAGGCGCTGTACGCCTATCTGATGGCGCAGGAGCCGGTGCAGTCGACTCCGCCGGCCACGAAGCTATCCTTCCCTCTCAACCTGCGGCCGCTGGTGGCCGGGTGGAACGCGCTGTTCCTGCGCAGCGGCGAGCTGCAGCCGGACCCTGAGCGCTCCGCCGACTGGAACCGGGGCCGCTACCTGGTCGAGGGACTCGGCCACTGCTCCGCCTGCCATGCGCCGCGCAACGCGCTGGGCGCGGAAAAATCCGGTCAGGACGCGATCCTGGCGGGGGGGTGGGCGGAAGGCTGGGAGGCGCCGGCGCTGGGCGGGCTGTCGAAGGCGCCGGTGCCATGGAGCGAACAGGATCTGTTCGACTATCTGCGCACCGGCTATTCGCCGCTGCATGGGCCCGCCGGCGGCCCGATGGCCCCTGTCGTGGCCGAGCTGGCGGCGCTGCCGGACCAGGACATCCGCGCCATGGCGACCTATCTCGCCTCCCATGGTCCCGCTGATGTCGCGGAGAGCGACCGCACCGCGGCCGTCCAGGCGATCGAGGCCTCGGCCGCGTCGGCATCGACCGAGATCAGCCGCGCCGGCCGGCTCTATGACGGGGCCTGCGCGGTGTGCCATGACGGCGGCGAGCGGCCGGACCTGTTCGGCATCCGCCCGTCCCTGGCCTTCAACAGCAATGTGCATTCGGACCACCCGGACAATTTGATCCGCGTGATCCTGAACGGGGCGGCCAGCCCGACACTGGCGCATGCCGGCGCGATGCCGGCCTTCGGCCCGGTGCTGGACGACAGCCAGATCGCCGACCTGGCCGCCTATATCCGCGGCCGCTTCGCCCCCGGCAGACAGCCCTGGGAAAACACCGCGGACACCGTCCGGCGGCTGAGGGCGGACCCGGCCGCCCATTGATCTGACGGAAGGGGGCCAGCGCCCCCTTCCCTCCGGCCTCAGTTCAGGACGATCTCGACCCGGCGGTTCTGCGGTTCGCGCACACCGTCGGCGGTCGGCACCAGCGGATCGGCCTCGCCGACGCCGCGGACGACGATCGCATTGTCGGCGACCCCGTCGGTCACCAGTTCGCGGCGCACCGCTTCGCCGCGGCGGACCGAAAGCGCCTGGTTGTACTTGTCAGACCCCGACCGGTCGGTGTGGCCGGTGACGTTGATCTGCGTGGCCTTGCCCTGCAGCGCGTCGGTGGCGGCCGAGTTGACGATCTGCTTGGCCTCCGGCGTCAGCTTCGAGCTGTCGAAATCGAAGAAGACGAGATAGCTGCGGGCCTGGGCGATCGGCGCGACCTCCTCCGCGACCGGGGCCTCACCCTCGCCGAAGGAGTAGCGCAGGCCGACCAGAATGCTGTGGTTGTTGTTGCTGTCCGACTTGATCCGGACGCCATTGTCCTGGAAGGTCTTACCCTGGGTGCCGAAGTAGCGGTATTCCAGGGTGGCCGCCATGTTCGGCATGAAGTTGTACGCCACGCCGGCGATGCCCTGGTACGCGAAGGCCGCCTTGGTCGAGTCGAAGAACCGCCCGCCGCCGCTCGGGTTGAAGTCGGCGTCGATCAGCGCCAGGCCGACGCCGGCGCCGACATAGGGCACGAAGGGCGAGCCGAAATCGAAGTCGTAGTAGCCGTTCGCCATCAGGCCGTAGGTGGTCTGGTGGTTGTTGCCGTCATGGCTGTTCTCACGGATGCTGGCCTCCAGGTCGCTGCGGAAGCCATTCCCGAAGGCGTAGCCGACATAGAGGTCGCCCGCCGGCCCGACGTCATAGTCGTCCTTGTTCAGGTTGTTCCCCTGCAGAAAATTGACGCCGGCACCGGCGCCGACATAGATGCCGGGCGCCTGCTGCGCCATGGCTGGCGTTCCAGCGAGCAGCGCGGCCGCTCCGGCGGCGAAGACATAGCGTCTGTACATTCCTGGCTCCACGAGTGGTTGGTCGGTCTGATTTCACCGGCTCGTCCCCATGCCGACCATACAGATGCATACGTCCTTGAATGTATGTCAAAATGGCGCAGGGCGACCATGTTGCAGGTTGAAGCCGATTCACATCGACCCAGGGACATTAGGAATTCGGCGTAAATGCAGGCCGGGCCTTGAAAAAATCGGGAGCCGACCCCGCCTTCACCGCGGCTATCAGCTGCGCACCGGCTGTCGCACCCGCATCGGATGGGCCGAGGCACTGCTGTCTTATCGGGTGGGGTGCCGATCTGAACGGAGGCCATCCCCAAAAGAAAACGGGCCGCAAAGATGCGGCCCGAGTTTAGGGAGGAAACGCCCAAGAAGTGCGTTACGGCCTACAGCATCGCTGCATACCGCACCGCAACATAACCACATTCCCGACGAGAGTGGCAAGCCCTAAATGATGAAAGTTTATTCATTCACAGGACTGCCTAAAAAACTTGCTCTCGTGGCCTCAGAAGCGGCGAGACCGCCCCTCCGGAAGGCAACGGCAGCAGGCCGTCACACCCGCTGCGCCGCGATGAGGTTCCAGATCGCGAGCGGAGTCGCGGGCATGTTCACATGCCGGATGCCGAGACCGGAGAGGGCGTCGACCACGGCGTTCATCACGGCCGGCAGCGAGCCGGCGCAGCCCGCCTCGCCGCAGCCCTTGGCCCCCAGGGGGTTGGTCGCGGTCGGCTGCGGCCGGCTCTCGAAGGTGAAGACCGGCGGCGCGTCCGCGGCCCGCGGCAGCTGGTAGTCGACGAAGGAGCCGGTGGTCAGCTGGCCGTCCGAATCATAGACGGTGCGTTCCATCAGGGCCTGGCCGATGCCCTGCATCACGCCGCCATGCAGCTGGCCTTCGACCAGCAGCGGGTTCACCAGCGTGCCGAAGTCGTTGACCATGACATAGCTGACAACCGCGGTGATGCCGGTGTCCGGATCGATCTCGACCTCGGCGATGTGGCAGCCATTGGGATAGGCCGACGGCGCCTGCTTGAAGATGTGGTCGACGTCGAGTGTGTCAGGGATATCGGCCGGCAGGCTGAGTCCCGCCGCGAGCCGGCCGGCGAGCTCCATGATGCCGATGCCGCGGTCGGTGCCGGCGACGGTGAAGCGGCCATCCTCGAACTCGACGTCGAAGGCTCCGGCCTCCAGCAGGTGGCCGGCGATCTGGCGCCCCTTCTCGATCACCAGGTCGCCCGCCTCCAGGATCGCGGCGCCGCTGGCCATGATCGACTTCGAGCCGCCGGTGCCGCCGCCGGCGATCAGGCGGTCGCTGTCGCCCTGGACCAGGCGGATGCGGTCGAACGGGATCCGCAGCTTCGAATGCAGCACCTGGGCGAAGGCCGACCAGTGGCCCTGGCCGTAATCGAGCGTGCCGGTGACGATGGTGACGGTGCCGTCCGACTCGAAATGGATGCCGCCCATCTCGTTGGTCGGCGGCGCCGTGACCTCGAGATAGCAGCCGATGCCGCGGCCACGCAGCCGGCCCCGGGCGGCGCTCTCCGCCCGGCGGGCCGCGAAGCCGGCCCAGTCCGCCGCCTCGATGGCACGGCCGAGCAGGCCCGGAAAGTCGCCGCTGTCATAGGCCGTGCCCGCCGGCGTCCGCCACGGCAGCTGGCCCGGCGCCACCATGTTGCGCCGGCGCAGCTCGACCCCGTCGAGGCCGAGTTCGGCGGCCGCCGTGTCGATCAGCCGCTCCATGTAGTAGTTGCCCTCCGGCCGGCCGGCGCCGCGATAGGCGCCGATCGGCACGGTGTTGGTCACGGCGCAGATCGTGTTCACCTCGACCAGCGGCGTGCGGTACATGCCGATCGAGTTCTTGGCGATGTTGAGGGTGGTCATCATCGGCCCCACCGGCGACAGGTAGGCGCCGAGATTGCCGTAGCCCGTGAAGCGGGTGGCGAGGAACTGCCCGTCGGCGTCGAGCGCCAGTTCGGCGACCACCTCCATGTCCCGCCCATGATGATCGGACATGAAGCTGTCGGAGCGCTGGTCGGTCCACTTCACCGGGCGGTCGAGCAGCCGCGCCGCATGCATGAGACAGACATATTCCGGGAACACCGCGCCCTTCATGCCGAAGGAGCCGCCGACATTGCCGGTGATCAGATGGACCCGGTCGGCCGGAATGCCCATCGCCTCGGCCAGGTTGTTGCGCTTGCCGAACACGCCCTGGCTCGGCGCATGGACGGTGAAGCGGCCGGTCGCGGCGTCATAGCCCACCACCGCCGCGCGCGGCTCCATCGGGTTGACGACGATGCGGTTGTTGAGGATCTCCAGCCGCGTGACATGCGTCGCCCGGGCGAAGGCCTCCGCCACCTTCTCCGCATCGCCGAAGTGATAGTCGAGCACCACATTGCCCGGCGCGTCGTCATAGAGAAGCGGCGCATCGGGCCGGATGGCATCGCCGACGCTGGTGACCGCCGGCAGCGGATCGATGTCGAGCTCCACCGCCTCCGCCGCATCGCGCGCCTGATGGGCGGTTTCGGCGATCACCACCGCGACCGGGTCGCCGACGAAGCGCACCTTGCCCGAGGCCAGCGCGTGGCGCAGCGGGGTCGTCATCGGCGACCCGTCGCGGTTCTGGAACGCGATCACGCATTTCAGCGGCCCGTAACCCATCGGGGCGAGATCGGCCGCGGTGTAGATCGCGAGCACGCCCGGCATGGTGCGGGCCGACTCGGTCGAGATGGCCCCGATCGTGCCATGGGCATGGGGGCTGCGCACGAAGGCGGCATAGGCCTGGCCCGGCAGGCTGACATCGTCGGTGTAGCGCCCCTCGCCCCGCAGCAGGGTCGGGTCTTCCAGGCGGGAGACGGGCTGGCCGATGCCGAATTGCAACGCGGCGACGTCTTCGGCCGTGGCTGGCTTGTTCATCGGTGAGGTCTCGATGCTGGCTGGCGGCACCTCGGCCTCGCCCATGATCGCAAGGCGCCGGCCAAGGCTCGAAGGACAATAGCTCCAGACTAAAGGTCGTCACCGGGATGAGAGAAGCCGATTTGGCAACACTCCTGTCCGATGGGCGCAGGCCTCGACGGTGTCGGCGGGCGATTCGCCCACCCCCGCGGCGCGACCGCCTACGCGGCGTGCCCCGCGCCGGCAGGAGCCTTGGTGCGGACGGCGCCGGGCGATTGCCCGATCACCCGCTTGAAGGCCCGGCTGAAGGCGGCCTGAGACCCGTAGCCGAGACGATGCGCCGCAGCCTCGATCGGCATGCGGTCGCGCCCGATCCACTGCGCCGCCAGGCGCATCCGCAGATCCGCCAGATAGCGCAGCGGGGTCAGGCCGGTGACCGCCAGGAAGCGCTCGGCGAAGACCGAGCGGGAACTGCCCATCTCCGCCGCCAGCTCCGCCACCGTCCAGTCCCGCCCGGGATCGCGGTGCAGGGCGGTGATGACCCGGCCCAGCCGCGCGTCGCGCAGCGCGTCGATCCAGCCGCCACCGGCAGCGCCGCCGCAGCCGCACTCCACCCAGCCACGGACGATGGAGGCCGAGACGACATCGGCCAGCCGCGCCAGGATCGCGGCGAAGCCCGCCCGCTCCGTGCACGCCTCGCGCGCCATGGCCTCCAGCATCGGCAGGATCTCGGGATAGCGGTCGAGCAGTGTGCCGACCATCATGACCTCGGGCATCAGCGCCACCAGCGGATGCATGCCGCCGAGGTCGAATTCCATGCAGCCGCTGAAGACCAGCACGCCCTTCGCCCCGCCGGATTCGTCCGGCACGGCCCGGATGGCGCCGACGGTCTTGCACAGCGGCGCGGTCTCGAAGCTGGCGATGTCGCGGCTGGGCAGGTCCGGCGCGGATAGCAGCTCATGCGCCCCGCCGCGCGGCAGCAGCACGGCGTCGCCGGTGCCGAGCGCCTGAAGCGCCCCGCCCGATGTGCGCAGGAACACCGGGCCGCGGGCGATGAAGTGGAACTGCGCCCGACCCTCGACGATGTCGAAGCCGATCCCGAAGGGCGGCGCGATCTCGATCCGGCGATACTGCACCCCGACCAGGCGCATCCCGAGGAGCAGCTCGCTCACGAGATCGTCCGAGGGTCGGGGGTTGGCCGCCTCAGGCTGCATTTCGGACGCAGGGTCAAACATTCCGGAGTATCTGGCATAGATCGTCCGGGGAGTCCATCTTACCTTCTGCTGCATCGCAGCAGAACCTCTTCGAGAGACAGACAGATGAGCGATTGGACACAGCGGGCGGATGCGGCGCCGGCGCGGGAGGCACCGGCCTGGGGTGCCGTCTTCTCGATGACGCTCGGCGTGTTCGGGCTGGTGACGGCGGAGTTCCTGCCGGCCAGCCTGCTGACGCCGATGGCGGCGGATCTGGGCGTGTCGGAGGGCGTGGCCGGCCAGGCGGTGACGGCGACCGCGGTAGTGGCGCTGGTCATGAGCCTGCTGGTCTCGGCCGCGACCCGGCGCGTCGACCGGCGGATCGTGCTGCTGGCCTTCTCGGTTCTGCTGACGGTCTCGAACCTGCTGGTCGCCTTCGCCCCCGGCCTGCCCGCCCTGCTGCTCGGGCGCGTGCTGCTCGGCCTGGCGCTCGGCGGCTTCTGGACCATGTCCGCGGCCACGGTGATGCGGCTGGTGCCCGAGGCGATGGTGCCCCGGGCCCTTTCGCTGCTGTTCAGCGGCGTCTCCGCCGCGACCGTCGTCGCCGCCCCGGTCGGCAGCTATCTCGGCGACGTGATCGGCTGGCGCGACGTCTTCCTGCTGGCGGCGGTGCTGGGCGTGCTGGCGCTCGCCGTGCAGTTCGCGACGCTGCCGCGGATGGCGCCGAGCGGGCTGACCCGCCTGCGCACCCTGGTCGAGGTGCTGGCGCGGCCGCAGGTCGGGCTCGGCATGATCGCCGCCCTCCTGGTGTTCGCCGGGCATTTCGCCTTCTTCACCTATATCCGCCCGTTCCTGGAGACGGTGACCGGGGTCGGCATCACCGGCGTGTCCGGCATCCTGCTGGGCTTCGGCATCGCCAATTTCCTCGGCACCTTCCTCGGCGGCGTGCTGCTCGAACGCAGCATGCGGCTGGCGATCCTGCTGATGCCGCTGGCCATGGGCGTGCTCGGGCTCGGCTTCGTGGCCCTGGGCGGCGGCGCCCCGGTGGCGAATGCGGTGATGGTGGCCCTGTGGGGCGTCGCCTTCGGCGCCGTGCCGGTGGCCTGGTCCACCTGGCTCACCCGCACGGTTCCCGATGAGGCCGAGAGCGCGGGCGGCCTGCTGGTCGCGGCGATCCAGTTCGCCATCGCGATGGGAGCCGCCGCCGGCGGCGCCATCTTCGACGTGAGCGGCGCGCTGGGCGTCTTCACCGCCAGCGGCCTCGTCCTGCTGCTGGCGGCGCTGATGATCCTGGTCGGCATCAAGGGCCGGACCGCCGCCACCGTAACCCCGTAGCATCCGTCGGGGTTGCCGGCGCCCGGTTTCATCGGGCGCCGGCTGGCGGTCCATGAAGGGGCTATCCCGGCCTCCTCCTCGGCGGCAATCTACCCAGCCCGCAGCCCCTTCAGCGAGTTCGAGATGGACACATTGCCGGCCCTGCACACCGGAACGCCCCGTTCCGAGCGCGGCTTCATCACCCCGGTCGAGGGGCTGGAGATTCCGTTCGGCCTGGTCGAGGGCGCGGCGCCGGGCCCCACCCTGCTGGTGACAGCGGGGGTGCACGGCTCGGAATACTGCTCGATCGAAGCGGCACTGCGCCTGATCGGGCAGGACCCGGCCGGGCTGGCGGGCACTGTCCTGGTCCTGCCGATCCTGAACCCGTCGGGCTTCCGCCAGCGCAGCATCTATGTGATGCCGGAGGACGGGCGCAACCTGAACCGGATGTTCCCGGGCAGGCCGGACGGCACCTTGAGCGAGCGTCTGGCGGACTGGCTGGTGACCAAGATCTATCCGCAGGCGGACGCCTATCTCGACCTGCATGGCGGCGATCTCAGCGAGGCGCTGGCGCCGTTCTCGCTGTTTCCCAGCGGCAGCGAGGCCTCGCAGGCGCTGGCGATCGCCTTCGGCCTGCCGGTGGCGGTCGCGGCGGGCGGCGAAGGCTACACCATCAATGCGGCCGGGCGGCTGGGCGTGCCCAGCCTGATCGCCGAGGTCGGCGGCAACGGCCTGTGGGACGAGGCCGGCGTCACCGCGATGACGGCGGGGATCGACCGGGTGCTGCACCATCTCGGCATGATCCCGGGACCGGTGCCGGCGGCACCGCAGGAGCGGCCGCGGATGGTGACGATGTGGGTTCCCGCCGCCGGCGCCGACGGCCTGTGGTACCCGGCAACCGAGATCGGGCAGACGGTCGCGGCGGGCGACGTGCTCGGTGAGATCCGCGACGTCTTCGGGGCGGTGCGCGAGACCATCCGCTCGCAGCAGGACGGCTTCATTCTGTACCGCTTGAGCAGCCTGGCCGTGAACCGGGGCGAGGCCCTGCTCGGGGTCGGAACCCCGCTCCAGAATTGACCGAACGTTCGGTCAGCCTTTGATGCCCCTTACAGGCTGATGGGGCCGCAGCTGTCGCCGAGGACCAGCGCGGGCTGGAACACCACGTTGCGCGGCGGCAGCTCCATGCCCCGGTCGATGCGGTCGACCAGCAGCCGCAGCGCTTCGTTGGTCATGTCGCCGACCGGATGCTCCGTCCGGGTCAGCCGGGGCCGCAGGCCGCCGATCCCCGGGATCGTGTCGGTCGATGCGATCGAGATGTCGTCCGGGCAGCGCAGGCCGAGATCGACCATCGCCCGCATCGCGCCCAGGGCCATGACGCCGTTGGCGACATAGAGAGCAGAGGGCCGGTCCGGCAGCAGCAGCAACTCGCGCGCCACGGAATAGGCCACGTCCTCGCGGAACTCGCCGCTGCGGACATGCTCGGGCCGCGGGGCGGCGCCGCGCGCCGCCATCGCCTGCAGCATGCCCTCGAGACGGCCGCGGCCGGTGGTCAGGTGCAGCGGGCCGGTGATCGTGCCGATCCGGCGGTGGCCGAGGTCGAGCAGGTAGTTCGTCACCTGCTTCGCCGCCGAGATGTTGTCGAGGGTCACGGTGTCGGACCGGTCCTCGTCCACGGTGCGGCCGAACAGCACCATGGGCATCGAATTGCCCTCGAAATCGCGCCGCAGATAGTGCGAGGGCAGCCCGACCGGCACCAGGACGACCCCATCGCAGGACAGCATCCGGATCCGCGACAGGGCGCGGCGCTCCGCATCCGGCTTCTCGTCGCTGTTGAACACCACCAGCGAATAGCCCCAGGCGGCCACCGCCGCCTCGGCCGCGCAGACGATGCGGGCGAAGAACGGGTTCGCCAGATCCGCGACCACCAGCGCGATCAGCTGGCTGCGGCCGCGCTTCAGATTGCGGGCGACCGCCGACGGCGCATACTGCAACTCGCTGATGGCGGCCAGCACGCGGGTCCGCAGGGACGGGCTGACATAGGCCGTCTCGTTGACCACGGCGGAGACGGTGGCGGTCGAGACACCGGCCAGCCGTGCGACATCTTTGATGGTTGCCACCGAACACTCAGCTAATCGTTTCGCCGACTTTCGCCTATCGATACAGCCTTGTCCAGCGGACATGCATCGAATTTTACGCTTGCAAGAACGAACGAGATTGTCGAGTTTAGCGAAACGGTTAGATGGCGTTCGCTGGACCTTGCGCGACACGCCGCGAAAGGGAGGAAGACCATGAAGACCCCGCTGTTCGGCATGCTCGCCGCAATCCTGGCCCTGCCGGCCGGCACGGCCGTGGCGCAGGACAAGCCCCTGCTCGGCATCGTCTCGATCGCCGCGACCGAGGCCAACAACGTCCGCTACATCGCCGGCGCGACCGCGGCGGCCAAGGAGCTGGGCTGGGAGGTGTCGGTGATCGACGCCGCCGGCAATGCCGACCAGGCCAATGCCGCGATCCAGAACTTCGTGCAGCGCGGCGCCGGCGCTGTCGTCGACATGGTGTTCCCCTATTCCTCGATCGGCGCAGGCCTGGCCGCGGCCAAGGATGCCGGCGTGCCGGTCGTGACCTGGGGCGGCGGGCTGGGCAGCAGCGTGGCCGCCACCAACGGGTCCGGCGCGCCCCTGGCCCAGCCGGTGATCGACAAGCTGGTCGCGGATCTCGGCGGCAAGGGCAGCGTCCTGGCCCTGACCTACCGCACCGGCGAGGTCTGCCGGAACCGCGAGTCGCTGTTCGACGAGATCGTGGCCAAGAGCCCCGGCATCACCGTCACCAAGAACGAGGTGCGGATCCCCGGCTATTTCCAGGACGGCGCGGAATACGCCAACGCCTGGCTGGCCTCGCACCCGCAGGGCGACGAGCCCCTGGCGATCTGGGGCTGCTGGGACGACCCGGCGATCGGCGCCATCGGGTCGCTGCGCCAGCAGGGCCGCGACGACGTCAAGGTCTACGGCGTCAACGGCAACGCCCAGGCCATCGAGAACATCCGCAGCGGCCACATGGACGCGACCGGATGGGAAGACAGCTACACCGAGGGCTTCCAGATGGTGAAGCTGCTGGTGGAGATCAAAGCCGCCGGCGCCGGCTGGACGCCGAAGGCGGTCGAGGTCCCGGCCGTCCTGGTCACCAAGGACACGGTCGAGCAGTTCGTGAAGGACCATCCCGAGGCGCTGGGCAAGTGAGCTGCGGGCGCAGAGTATCGGCGGCCGCATGAGCACCCAGGCCCCTTCCCCGGCATCCGCCGGCCCCTTCCTGGTCGCCCGCGACGTGGCGAAATCCTATGGCGGCGTCCAGGCGCTGAAGGGGGTTTCGCTCTCGCTCGACGCCGGCCGGGTGCATGGCCTGGTCGGCGCCAACGGTGCCGGCAAGTCGACGCTGATCCGGGTGCTCGCCGGCCTCACCCACCCGGACGCCGGCGAGGTGCGGATCGACGGCACCGTCGTGGCCATCGCCTCGCCGCAGGACGCCACCGCCCTGGGCTTGGGCTTCATCCATCAGGAGCTGGCCTTCGTCCCCGGCATGACGGTGCTGGAGAACATCATGCTCGGCGTGCCGAAGAAACGGCGCCTGGGCATGGTCGACTGGCCGGCGATCGAACGCGACGTGGCGCCGATCGCCCGGCGGGTGGGCATCACCGCCTCGCTCCACGCCGATGCGAAGACGTTGTCGATCGCTGAGAACTGGCTGATCAGCATCTGCCGGGCGCTGGTGCGCAAGGCGCGGCTGATCGTGATGGACGAGCCGACGGCGTCGCTGTCGGCGAGCGAGAGCGAAAGGCTGTTCGGCATCATCGAGGACCTGACCGCCTCGGGCGTCGCCATCCTCTACGTGTCGCACCGGCTGGACGAGATCCTACGGCTGTGCCACCGCGTCACCGTGTTCCGCGACGGCCGGTCGGTGGCCGAGATCGACAAGGCCACGTTGACCCGGGCCGCGCTGGTCGAGGCCATCGTCGGCGGCGAGACCCGGCCAGCGGACGCAGCCCGCGGCGAGCCCGTCGGCGGCGATGCCGTGCTGCGGGTGTCGGGCCTGGCCCGGCAGCCCCGGGTCCAGGGCGTCAGCTTCGAACTGCGCCGCGGCGAGGTGCTGGGCATCGGCGGCCTGGTCGGTGCCGGCCGCACCGAGCTGGCGCGGCTGATCTACGGCGCAGACCGGGCCGAGGCCGGGACCATGATGCTGGACGGCGCGCCCTTCGCCCCGCGCAGCCCCGGCCAGGCGGTCGCCGCCGGGCTGGGGCTGGTGCCGGAGGAGCGCCGGGCCGAGGGCCTGGTCCTGACCAAGAGCGTCGCCTTCAACCTGCAGATCGCCAATCTCAGGCAGATCATCCGCGCCCCGGCGCTGCCCCTGATCAGCCATCGGCGGCGGGAGGCGTCGTCGCTGGCGATCGTCCGCGACCTCGCGATCAAGACCCGCAGCATCGAGACGCCGGTCGGGCGGCTGAGCGGCGGCAACCAGCAGAAGGTGGTGATCGGCCGCTGGCTGCTGCGCGGGCCGAAGGTGCTGATCCTGGATGAGCCGACGCGCGGCGTCGATATCGGGTCGCGCGGCGAGATCCACCGCCTGCTGCGCGACCTCGCCGCCCGCGGCATGTCCATCCTGGTGATCTCGTCCGAGCCGGACGAGCTGCCCGATCTGTGCGACCGCGTCCTGGTCATGGCCGAAGGCCGGATCGTGCGGGAGCTGGCGGGGCGCGCGATCACCCGCAATTCCATCGTCGAGGCCAGCTACGCCGCCGGCCATGCCGCGGCCGCGGCCGAAAGGAGTGTCCGATGACGCAGACCGCCGCCGCGAGCCGCCGTCTGTCGCCGCAGTCGAAGCTGGCCCTGGGCCTGTTCGCCCGCTATGCCACCATCCTCGGGCTGGCGCTGATGATCCTGGCGTTCTCGGTCCTCTCCCCCCGCGCCTTCCCGACGGTCAATAACTTCACCAATGTGCTGAACCAAGCGTCCCTGGCGATGATCATCGCCGGCGGGCTGACCCTGGCGGTGGTGGTGGGCGAACTGGACCTGTCGATCGGCTTCGCCGCCAGCCTGCACGGCGTGCTGGTCACCGGGCTGATCGTCGGCAACGGCCTGCCGATCCCGGTCGCCATCCTGATCGTGCTGGTGCTCGGCGCGCTGATCGGCCTGGTCAACGGCCTGATCGTGACCAAGATCAAGGTCAATTCGGTGATCGCCACCCTGGGCGTCGGCACCATCCTGACCGGCCTGTCCTTCGCCTATTCCGCCGGCGTCCCGATCGTGTCCGGCGTGCCGGAGGCGTTCCTGCAGATCTCGCTGGGCCGCTGGCTGTTCGGCATTCCCAACAACATCATCATCATGGCGCTGGTGCTGGGCGCCCTGTGGATCCTGGTCGAGCGCACCGCCCTGGGGCAGGAGATCCAGGCGGTCGGCGGCAACCCCGCTGCCGCGCGCCTGGCCGGCATCAATGTCGACCGCATCAAGACGCTGGGCTTCGTCGTCTCCGGCATGTGCGCGGCGCTGACCGGCATCCTGCTGGCCTCGCGCCTGGGCAGCGGCACCACCAGCGCCGCCGACAGCTATCTGCTGACCGCCTTCGCCGCCGTCTTCCTCGGCTCCGCCACGCTGCGCGACGGCGAATTCCATGTGCTGGGCACCATGGTGGGCGCCCTGATCATCGCCTTCGGCTTCAACGGGCTGAACATCTTCGGCGCCCCGACCTATTCCCAATACGTGCTGCAGGGCGCCATTCTCATCATCGCCGTCGGGCTTTCCAGCCTCGGCCGGACGATCGCGGAACGCTAGGAGATCTCGGTATGCCTTCGGACCCGACCTGGGACGTCCATATCGTCGAATTCGCCCGCTCGAAGGACCAGCCGGTGGCCAGCCTGGTCCACGGCACCCATGACGAGGGCGTGGTCGACCTGCCCTTCTCCTTCGTGCTGGCCCGGCGCGCCGGCCGGGTCGTGCTGATCGACACCGGTTTCATGAAGGAGGGCAGCGGCGCCGAGATGAGCGTGCGCTTCGGCATCCCGGACTGGATCTCGCCGCTGCGCATGCTGGCCGAGCTGGACGTGACGCCGGAGGCGGTCACCGACATCGTGCTGAGCCACGCGCATTTCGACCATATGGGGTCGATCGGCAAGTTCCCGAACGCCCAGATCTACATCCAGAAGCGCGAGATCCTGAGCTGGGTCGAGGCGATGGCCCTGCCCCCGCGCTTCGGCTTCCTGACCCAGATCATCAACCCGGACGACCTGCGGCGGGCCTTCGACGCCTCGGTCGAACACCGGCTGCACCTGGTCGACGGCGATCGCGACGACATCCTGCCCGGGCTGCATCTGCGCCTGGGCGAAGGCCACACGCTGGGCCAGCAATTCGTGATCCTGGAGACCGCCCGCGGACGTCTCGTGGTCTCCGGCGACTGCGTCTATGCCGCGCGCAACGTCTGCGGCCACAACCATGACGGCGTCTATGTCCCCCTGGCCAACGGTGTCGGCAGCGTGTGGGAACAACTGAAGACGATCGACCGCATCAACACCGCGATCGACGGCGACATGAGCCGCCTGATCATCCTGCACGACAGCGACCGCTGGGCCGGCCTGCCCGTGGTGCGGGAGATCGAGGGCTTCAGGATCGTCAAGGCGGCTTAGGCCGCCCCGGCCGACGACGCCCCTCTCAGGTCAGCGCGGTCAGGGGCGTCGCGGTTTTCCGTCGGGCAGCGCCGGATTGCTTCGTTGCCTGGAGACGGCCAGCCGTCGCCTCGATCGAGTCGCGCGTGCCGATGGACTCCGCCCCACCGGCCCGCTGCACCGACAGGCTGCCGCAGGCGACGGCCCAGGCGAGGCACACATCCAGCGGCTCGCCGTCCAGCCAGCGATCGAGAAAGCCGGCGTCGAAGGCATCGCCCGCCCCTGTGGTGTCGACCACCGGGACCGGCGGTGCCGCGGCGCGCAGCCTCTCGCCGGCCACCTCGGCCACCGCGCCCTCGCCGCCCAGCTTGATGGCGACCGCCGGGATCCGGGTCGCCAAAGCGTCGAGCGCAGCCTCGGGCGTCGCCGCCCCGGTCAGGGCCAGGGCCTCCGCCTCGTTGGGGAAGAACAGGTCGACGCCGTCGAGTAGCCCCAGGGCGGCAGGGTCGGCGATCGCCACCGCATCCCAGCTGCAGTCGAGCGACACCGTCAGCCCGCATTGCCGGGCCCGGGCGACGAGATCGGGGATCTCGCGCAGGGTCGCGAGTTCCGCAATGTGCAGATGGCGCGCGAGGCCGCTGGCCAGCGCCGCGTCGAGGGTCGCCGGCTCGGCCTTGCCGGCGCGGCGGGTCAGGAAGGCGCGGTCACTGTGGACCGCCATGGCGACCGTGAGCTGGGGCCCGGCATCCGCCGCGCGGTCGAGCCAGCGCAGATCCACCCCGCTGGCCGCCAGCGGCCCGTCGAGCCCCCGCCCGAAATGGTCGATCCCGATCCGGGCGGCCAGCGCCGCCGGCCGGCCGAGCCCGGAGAGATGGGCGGCGGTGATGAACGCGCCACCGCCCGGCACCAGCGTGACGTCGCGGGCGAAATGCTCCCGCCCCGGCTCCGGCATCGCATCGAGCCCGGTGAAGACCAGATCGGAATAGAGGCGGCCGACGCACAGGACGAAACCTTCGGGGGACATGGCAGTCAGGCCTGGCACAGCGTCTGCTCGCTTTCGGCGTCGAAGAGATGAAGCGTGTCGTTGGCCGCGGCCAGCCGCACCGTACCGCCCACCGGCGGCGGCCGCCGGCCCGGGGCGGTGCCGACCACGGCCGCGCCGGCAGCATCGACATGCAGCAGGGTTTCCGGCCCCAGCGGCTCGACCACCGACACCGTGCCCTCGATCACGAAGGCATCGGCCGCGGCTTGGCCCTCGACCGCGGCGAGGTCGTCGGGCCGGACGCCCAGCAGGATCCGGCGCCCCGGCGCGACACCCGCGGCCGCCGCCGGCAGCGGCGCCGCACCGCCCCCATCCAGCGCCACCGCCACGCGGCCGTCGACCACCGCGACCTGCCCCGGCAGCAAGTTCATCGGCGGGCTGCCGATGAAGCGCGCGGTGAACATGTTGGCCGGGCGGTGGTACAGCTCGGCCGGGCTGCCGACCTGCAGGATGTGGCCGTCGCGCATCACCACGATGCGGTCGGCCAGGGTCATCGCCTCGACCTGGTCATGGGTGACGAAGACGATGGTGCTGCCCAGGCGCTGGTGCAGCTTCTTGATCTCCAGCCGCATCTGGCCGCGCAGCTGGGCGTCGAGGTTGGACAGCGGCTCGTCGAACAGGAACACCGCGGGGTCGCGCACCATGGCGCGGCCGATGGCGACGCGCTGGCGCTGGCCGCCCGACAGCTCGGACGGGCGGCGGTCGAGATAGGGGGTCAGGCCCAGCAGGGTCCCCGCCTCCTCCACCTTCCGGTCCTTCTCCGCCTGCGGCAGCCGGGCGCTGCGCAGGCCGAAGCCGATGTTCCGACGCACCGTCATGTGCGGGTAGATGGCGTAGTTCTGGAACACCATGGCGATGTTCCGGTCCTTCGGCTCCAGCGTGTTCACGGCGCGGCCGCCGATGCGGATCTCGCCGCCGTCGATCTCCTCCAGCCCCGCGATCATGCGCAGGGTGGTGGACTTGCCGCAGCCGGACGGGCCGACCAGCACGACGAATTCGCCATCGGCGATGTCGAGGTCCAGGCCGTGGATGACCGGATTCTTGCCGTAGGTCTTGACGATGCGGCGCAGCGACACGTCGGCCATGTCAGCCCTGTCCCTTCAGCACGATGTCGAAACAGGAGTCGAGCATGGCGGACGCCCCCTTCTCGCGATCGGCCGCGGTGGCGGCGTTGGCCGCGAATGTGTCCAGCACGGCGTCGTAGCCGGCGAAGGCCTTGTCCAGCGGCTCCGGCGCCGGGCCGCCGAAGCGGGCGCGGACGGCGACGAAGTGCTCCGGCGAGACGATCTCGCGGAACCGGGCCTCGTCCACGGTCGATGGCCGCCCGCAGGTCTCGGCGAAGGCCTGGCCGAACGGGGCGAAGCCGGCCTCGGCCAAGCTGCCGCGGGCGGCGACCACCGCCTTCGCCGTGGCCGCCGCGATCTCATGCGCCTGGCGGAAGGACAGGCCTTCGATCCGCACCAGGCTGTCCGCCAGCTCGGTGACGGTGATGCAGCTGCGGTCGATGTTGCGGCGAACCTTGTCGCCGTCGATCGTCACCGCGGCGACCAGGCCGGACAGCAGGTCCAGCACCCGGCCGGCGAGGTCGAAGGCGGCATAGCCCTGGCCCTGGGTTTCGCCCTCGCTGTCGTTCATGTCGGTGAAGGGCGTGTTGTGCATCACCGTCAGCATCGACCGCGCCCGGGTCATGGCGTGCGACGCCAGCAGGCGCAGATGCTCGATCGGCACCGGGTTGCGCTTCTGCGGCATGATCGAGCTGATCTGCACGAAGGCGTTCGGCACGTAGAGCTGCCCGACCTCGAAGCTGGACCAGAACTGGAGGTCCTGCACCAGCCGGCCGAGATGCAGCATCATCAATTCCAGCGCGGCATAGGTCGAGGTGACGTAGTCGACCGCGGCGATGCAGCTGTAGGAGTTCTGCAGCGGCGCCGAGAAGCCCAGCAGCTCCGCCATGCGGTGCCGGGCGATCGGGAAGCCGGTGGTGGTGATCGCCGCCGCCCCCATCGGGCAGAGGTCGACGATGGCACGCGCCGCCTGCAGCCGCGCCAGGTCGCGCAGCAGCACCTCGATCGCGGCGGCAAGGTAGTGGCCGAAGGTGGTCGGCTGGGCCGGCTGGCCGTGGGTGTAGGCGACGATCAGCGTCGCCCGCTCGCGCCGCGCCGTGTCCAGCAGGCTGCGGGCCAGGCCGCGCGCCTTGGCCGACAGGGCATCGATCCGCCCCTTCAGCGCCAGCTTGAACAGGGTGTGGTCGATGTCGTTGCGCGACCGGCCGGTGTGCAGCCGGCCGGCGATGTCGGGCCCCAGCCGGCGCTTCAGCTCGGCCTCGATCAGGAAGAAGAAGTCCTCGACCTCGCCGGTGTAGGTCAGCGCCTCGACATCGAGGTCGCGCTCGATCCCGACCAACGCCCCGCCGATGGCGGCGGCGGTGGCGGCGTCGAGCACGCCGGTCTCGGCCAGCATCACCAGATGGGCGCGGTCGACGCGCTGGAAATGGTCGCGATAGTGCCGCTTCGCCCCGTCGAACAGCGGCGCCAGCACCGTCTCGGCATAGACCGGCGCGGGAAAGCGGCTTTCGTCCTTGATCATGACTATCCCTTCAGCCCGGCGAGGACCACGCCGCGCACGATGTAGCGCTGGAACACCAGGAACACGATCAGGGTCGGCAGCGTCGCGATGGCGGCACCGGTCATGATCACCTCCCACTGGACGCCCTGCTCGAACGAGAAGCTCGTGAGGCCGACGGGGACGGTATAGTGCTCCTTGCTGTTGGTCACGATCAGCGGCCAGATGAAGGCGGTCCAGTTGCCCAGGAAGGTGAAGATCGCCAGCGCCGACAGGGCCGGCGTCACCAGCGGCATGGCGATCTGCCACCAGATCTGGAACTCGTTCAGCCCGTCGATCCGCGCCGCCTCCAGGAAGTCGTCCGGCACCGTCTCGAAGAACTGCTTCATCAGGAAGGTGCCGAAGGCGGTCATCATGCCCGGGAACATGATGCCCCAATAGCTGTCCAGCCAGCCGAGGGTCTTCGCCATCACGTACCACGGGATCACCAGCATCTCGGTCGGGATCATCAGGGTCGACAGGATGGCGATGAAGACCAGGTAGCGGCCGCGGAAGCGGAACTTGGCCAGGGTGTAGCCGACCAGGCTGTCGAAGAAGACGTTCGACAGGGTGACGATCACGGCGATGCCGAGCGAGTTGAGGAACCAGCGGAAGAAGCGCCCGTCGCCGAGAACATAGATGTAGTTCTCGAGCGTCGGCTCCTTGGGGATCAGCGACAGCTCGCCGACCTCATGCGGGAATTTGAACGAGGTGGCGAACATGTAGAGGATCGGCATCACCATGACGATCCCGCCGATCAGCAGCAGCGTCCAGGCCACCACCCGCCCGGGCCGGATCCGGCGCCCCATGATCACGGTCGCGGTCGCCATCAGCGGTCCCTCAGGATGCGGAGCTGCAGCACCGAGATGCCGAGCAGGACCAGGAACAGGATCACGGTCTGGGCCGCGGCATAGCCCATGTCGAAGGACCGGAACGCGGTCTGGTAGATCATCAGCACCAGCGGCTTGGTCGAATTCAGCGGGCCGCCCGGATCGTTCAGGGTGATGTTGTAGACTTGGTCGAAGATGCGCAGGAACGCGATCGAGCTGAACACCACCAGGAACACAAAGGTCGGCTTCAGCAACGGCAGCGTGATCTCCCACAGGATGGTCCAGCGCGACACGCCGTCGACCCGCGCGGCCTCGTAGTAGCTGATCGGGATGGCCCTGAGGCCGGCCATGAAGATCACCACCTGGAAGCCGAGCCCGGCCCAGATCGCCGGCGCCAGCACCGCCGGCAGCGCCTGGACGGTGGAGCGCAGGAAGGGCTGCTGCGGCAGGCCGATGCTGGCCAGGGCGTTGTTGAACACGCCGATCGGCACCGGCTGGTAGAACCAGCGCCACACCCAGGCCATCGCCACCGCCGTGGTCAGGAACGGCAGGAAGTACAGCGCCCGGATGAAACCGTGCATGAAGCGGACCTTGTCGAGCCGGTAGGCCACGACGAAGGCGATCACCAGGCTGAGCGGGGTGCCGATCAGCAGGTACAGGAAGGTGTTGCCGAACACCTTCCAGAACAGCGGGTCCTCGACCAGCCGGACGTAGTTTTTCAGCCCGACGAAGTTGGGGGTGCCGAGCAGGTTCCAGTCGGTGAAGGACAGCCAGAAGGCGTCCAGTGTCGGCCAGAACCGGATGACGATGTAGAACAGCACCGGCACGGCCAGGAAGCCCCAGGCCCAGACCACCTGCTTGGCCCGCACCGACAGGCCCGCGACGGGGGATCTCATGCCGGCCCCCGCGCCATTTCCCGCACCGTCACGCCCCTCATCCCGGTCCCGTCACTTCTTCTGGTAGTAGCGGTCGAGGATCTCCTGCTCGGCCTTGGCGGCCTCGGCCAGGGCGGCGTCGACCGGCTGGTTCTGCAGCACCACGCGGTTGACCATGTCCATCGACACCTGGCGCTCCGCCGCCTCGTCCACGAACAGCGTGGTGTGGGCGTAGTCCAGGCCCTTGATGAACGGGGCATAGACCGGGTTGGCGATGTTCTTGTCGCTGAGCGCGACCGACCGGCGGGCCGGCAGCTCGCCCACCGTCTCGAGCCAGATCTGCATGGCCTCGGGCGAGGTCAGGAAGGCCAGGAACTTCTTCGACGCCTCCAGCTTCTCGCCCTGGGCCTTGGTGGTGATCGCGTTCACCCAGTAGCTGGCGTAGTTCGAGCGCGTGCCGTCCGGCCCGGCCGGCAGCTCGGCGACGCCGTATTTCAGCCCGCGCACGGCGTCGAAGGAGCCGAGGCGGAACGAGCCGTCGATGGTCATGCCGGCGCGGCCGGCCTTGAAGGCGGCCTGGCCCTCATCCATGAAGCCGAGCTGGCTGACGCCGTACTTGGTCTGGAAGTCGATGTAGTACTGCAGCGCCTTGGCGCCGGCCGCATCGGCGTAGTTCACCGTCTTGTAGTCGTTCAGATACGGCTCACCCCCGAACTGGCGGACCAGCACCTCGCGCCACCATTGGTGGTCCTGGCCGTTCATGTCCATGGTGATGCCGACCTGGGTGAGGTTGCCGCCATCGTCCTTCTTGGTCAGCTTCTGGGCGAACTGGACCAGCTCGTCGAGATTGGCCGGGGCCTTCTCGGGGTCGAGCCCGGCTTCCTCGAACAGCCGCTTGTTCCAGAAGATGGCGAGCGAGCGGACCGCCGTCGGCAGGCCGTAATAGTCGTCGCCGCGCTTCATCGCCTTCACCATCGGGAAGAAATCGGCCTCGATGGCGTCATGCGGGAAGGTGTCGGTCGGCAGCGGCTGGATCAGCTTGGCCGCCACGAAATTGTCGAGCCAGCCGTAGAACAGCTGCACCACGTCCGGCCCCTCACCGGCCGGGATCGCGGCCGCGACCTTGGTCTGGTAGTCGGCATAGGGGAAGTTGGTGTGCTTGACGGTGATGCCGGGATTCTCGGCCTCGAACTTCGCGATCAGCGTGTCGATCGCCTTGACCCGGGAATCGTAGAAGTACTGCCAGTACTCGATCTCGACCGCCTGCGCCGCCGAAGCCGCACCGCACAGGCCGAGCGCGAAGGCCGTCGCCAGCGCCATGCGCCGGATGCCGCCGAAACCTGCCATCTCCCCCTCCATCCCTGTCTTGTTCGGGCATTGCAGCCCATTGGTCTCGTTCCCAATCGATCATAGGCCGAAAGCCCGAGTCAATAACTCAACATAGTTGAATTATTGTATTGGCCGCAGCACCCTGCACCCGGAGACTCCGGGAGACGGGCCCCGCATGGCGATCGGCAACAATTCGGGCAAGACCCGATCCTACAACCGCCGGGTTGTGCTGGAGACCGTGCGGCTGCAGGGCACGGTCAGCCGCACCGAGATCGCGCGCCGCACCGCCCTGACCACGCAGGCCGTCTCGAACATCACCGCCGCGCTGCTGGCCGAAGGGCTGCTGCGTGACGCCGGCCGCCGGCGCAGCGGGCGGGGCCAGCCGCCGATCGAATACGAGGTCAATCCGGATGGCGGCTTCACCATCGGCGTCGAGATCGGGCCGCGGTTCCAGCAATCCGTCCTGGTCAATCTGGCCGGGCGCGTCCTGGCCAGCCGCACCTCCGCGGTCGACGACCCCACCCCCGCCGGCATCGGGCCGTGCCTGCGGCGCGAGATCGATGCGCTGCTGGAGTCGGCCGGGGTCGCCCGCGTCGCGATCCTCGGCGCCGGGGTCGTGATGCCGGGCCCCTTCGGGATCGAGGGGCTGAGCTCGGTCGGCCCCACCGCCGTGCCCGGCTGGCTGGCGATCGATGCCGCCGCCTTCCTCGGCGAAGCGCTGGGGATGCCGGTCCTGGTCGAGAACGACGCCACGGCGGCGGCGGTGGGCGAGCGGCTGCACGGCGTGGCGCGCGAATTGCGGGATTTCTGCCTGGTCCATTTCGGCACCGGCATCGGCCTCGGGCTGGTCCTGGGCGGGCAGCCCTACACCGGCG
The DNA here is from genome assembly GCF_052115705.1 of Inquilinus sp. 2KB_23. Classification (NCBI taxonomy): domain Bacteria; kingdom Pseudomonadati; phylum Pseudomonadota; class Alphaproteobacteria; order Rhodospirillales; family Rhodospirillaceae; genus Inquilinus; species Inquilinus sp. 2KB_23. Next base: position 173,880 of record NZ_JBFRHF010000006.1, read on the forward strand.
CCTTCGGCAATGCCGGAGAGCTGGGCCATGTCACGGTCGAGCCGCGCGGCCGCCCCTGCGCCTGCGGTGGCCAGGGCTGCCTGGAACGCTACGCCTCGCTGCATTCGCTGGCCGAGCAGCTGGGCGGCGCGGCCGATGTCGACGTCCTGGTCCGCGACGGGGACCCGCGTTTCGACACCTGGATCGACATCGCCGCCGAGAAGCTGCTGATCATGGTCGGCATCCTGGAGAACCTGTTCGATCCCGAGGCCATCGTGTTCGGCGGTCGTCTGCCGGACGCCGTGCTGGACCGGCTGATCGCCAGGATCGGGCCGCTGCCCAACACCGTGTCGCACCGGTCCGGCCGAGCCGTGCCGCGCCTGCTGCGGGGCACCACCGGCGGGCTGACGCCGGCGCTGGGCGCCGCGGCGCTGCCGGTGTTCGAGACCCTGACACCCGATTTCGGCGCCGTGCTTCGCGCCCGTGATTCCGGAGGATCGTCCCATGCCCGCCGATGAGGCCCTCATCCGCCGCCAGATGGCCCAGCCGAGCGTGCTGCGGCTGCACCGCGCCCTGTCGCGGCTGAAGAGCACCGTCACCCTGCTCGACACCGGCGCCCATCCGGACGACGAGAGCAGCGCCATGCTGGCCGCCCTGTCGCTGCGCGACGGTGTCCGCGTCGTGCTGCTGTGCTCGACCCGCGGCGAAGGCGGCCAGAACGCGATCGGGCCGGAGCGCGGCGGCGACCTGGCGGCGCTGCGCAGCCGGGAGATGGAGGAAGCGGCCCGCGTGCTCGATGCCGGCGTCACCTGGATCGGCCATGGTCCGGACGACCCGGTGCATGATTTCGGCTTCTCCAAGAGCGGCGTCGACACGCTGCGCCGCTGGGGCCACAAGCGGGTGCTGGAGCGGCTGGTCCGCGCCATCCGGACCGAGCGGCCCGACATCGTGATCCCGACCTTCCTCGACGTGCCGGGCCAGCACGGGCACCACCGCGCCATGACCCAGGCGAGCCGGGAGGCCGTCGAGCTGGCCGGCGACCCCGCCGCCTTCCCCCAACATGCCGCCGCCGGCCTCGCCCCATGGTCGGCGGCGAAGTTCTACCTGCCCGCCTGGTCGGGCAAGAGCGCGTCCTATGACGACGACCTGCCGCCGCCGGAGGCGACCGTGACGGTGCAGGCCGGCGACCGCGATCCGGTCGCCGGCGCCACCCATGCCCAGATCGGCCAGTGGTCGCGGCTGGCGCACCGCACCCAGGGCATGGGGGTGTGGCGCGAGGCGGTCCCCTCCCCCTGGCCGCTGCATCGGGCCTATGCCGTGCCCGGAATGCCGGCGATGGAGACCTCGATTATGGATGGGCTGCCCGCCACGGTCGCCGCGCTGGCCGACGCCGTCGACGGCATCGAATGCCAGGCATCGCTGCGAACCGCCCAGGCCGCGATCGACCGGGCCATCGCGGCCTGGCCGGACAGCGATGCCGTCGCTGTGGCGGCGGGCCAGGCCCTGACCGCGATCCGCGCAGCCCTGGCATCCCGCCCCAAGCACGCCGCCTCCCTCCTGGACCACCGCCTGCAGCGCAAGGCCCGCGAGTTGGAGCAGATCCTGTTCGTGGCGTCGGGGCTGGACGTTCGCGCCTTTGCCGAGCCGGCCGAAATCGCACCCGGCGGGACGCTCGGCATCACGGCATTGCGAGCCGCCGACACGAGCGCCACGGAGATTGCGCTGGCGCCGCGGCTCCCCCGCGGCTGGGCCTGGGAAACCGACAGCACGACGGGCGGATTCCGGGTCCGCATTCCCGACGATGCCCCGATCACCCTGCCCTTCGCGCCGGGCTTCGATCCGCTGGGCGGCAACGGCCTGGCCTCGGTCGAGGTCACCTTCACCCTGGCCGGGGTCCGGGCAAAAGCGACCATCGACCTCGACGAGCCGGTCCGGGTCCTGCCCGCCGCCTCCGTGACTCCGGCTTCCGATGCCATCGTGGTCAACCTGGCCCGGCCATCGGCCCCGCGGCCCCTGGGCCTGAGGCTGCAGAGCCTTCGGGGAACGGCCGCGGCGGCACGGAGCATCGGCATCACGGCCCCCGCAGGCTGGGAGTCGTCAGGCCCTGGCTCGGTCGAAGTGCCCGGGGATGCAGGCGTCGCCTCGATCGAGGCGGTTCTGACCCCGCCCGCCACCGCCGGCCTGCACGAGGCCGTTGTCACCATCGACGGCCAGCCAGGCTGGAGCGTCCGGCGCATGAGCTACGCCCATCTTGGGCCGGTGGTTCGCGCGGCCCCGGCGATCCTGCGGCTGCGCACGCTCGAGGTTGCCCTGCCGGACGGCGTTCGCGTCGGTGTCGTCGGCGGCGGCAGCGACCGTGCGGACGCGTGGTTGCGTCAGGTCGGGCTTGCCGTCGACCCGATCGATGCCGAAACCCTGACCAGCGGCGACCTGGGCGATTGGGACACCATCCTGGTCGGCGTCTTCGCCTTCCGCACCCGGCCGGAGCTGGCCGCCGCGACCGCGCGGCTGCATCGCTGGGTCCGGGACGGCGGCCATCTGGTCACGCTGTACCATCGTCCGATCGACGCATGGGCGCCGCAGTCGACGCCGCTGGCTCCGTTGACGATCGGCCACCCCTCCTATCGCTGGCGGGTGACCGATCCCGCCGCCCCGGTCCAAATGCTGCGACCGGATCATCCGCTGCTGACCGGCCCCAACCCGATCGGCGATGCCGACTGGGCCGGCTGGGACAAGGAGCGCGGGCTGTATTTCGCCAGCGGGTGGGATCCGGCCTACGAGGCCCTGCTCGCCATCGGCGACCCGGGCGAGACGCCGCTGCAGGGCGGGCTGCTGTCGGGCCGCTTCGGCCAGGGCCGCCACACCCATGTCGCCCTGGCCCTGCATCACCAGTTGGACCGGCTGGTGCCCGGCGCCTTCCGGCTGATGGCCAACCTGATGCAGCGGGCCTAGATGGCATCTCAGGGCAGCGCCACCACCCCGCTCGAGATCAGCTTCAGCTTCCAGTCATCGGCCGCGGAGCCGTCGAGGTTGAGGTGGTCGACCAGGTATTTCAGGCGCTCCGTGTCGTCGCCCTTGGCCGTGCAGAAGCGGTCCTGCAGATAGAAGGGCGGGGCCGCCTGGTAGAACAGCGTGGCCTGCACCGCGGCCGGGTGGCTGCCGGCCGGCAGGTCGGCCAGCGCCACGTCGTAGACCAGGCTGTCGCCGCCGCCCGAGATGTAGTCGGGATCGTCGTCGACGGCGGTGGCGCCGGCCTCCTTCGCCAGATCTTCCGTCGCGCCCAGCGCGGTGGCGATCTGGGTGCGCTCGGGCAGCGGCAGATAGCCATGCGGCAGGATGCGGTTGTCCTTCACCGTGTTGCAGATCGACAGGAAGCTGGTGGTCAGCATGCCCTTCGGGTCGGTGCCCGGGCCGCAGACCGGTGCCGAATTGTCCAGGGGCGGCGTGGAGACCAGCTCCTGGTAGATCTGGGTCTGGTCCTGGCGGGTGATGCGCTGGAAATGCGGCTGGTGCAGCCGTGCCTCCGGCTGGATGCGGGACGAGCAGTCGTCGGTCCACCAGTATTCGCCATCGAGCGGCGTGTTGGCCTGGTCGACCAGCGCGCCCGCCGTGTCGGTGCGGCCGGAGGCCCAGAGCGTGGTGCCGTTCTGGTCCAGCACCTGGAACTCCAGGAAGACGCGGCGGAAGCCGACGCCGGAGGGCAGCTTGTGCCCGGCCTTGTTGTTGACGGTCACCGTCGCCTGCAGCCGCCCGCCCACCGTCGACACGCCGCTCACGGCCACGTCGGCGGTCTGGTTGCCGGCCATGTCGAGCATCGCCTGCTCGGTCCGCAGCAGCGGGTCGAGGCCGCGTGAGGTCAGCATCGGATCCTGGGTCGGGATGCCGAGCACATCCGGGAATTGCTGCGCGATCTTGGTCAGGAAGATGTTGAGGCCGACCAGGGTGTGCGCGGCGAAACCGTCCCGCACGGGCAGGTCGATATCCTCCGGCCCGAGGTTGTTCTCGGCCTCGGGGAAGTTGCTGAACTCCTGGATGCTGGCGATCTTGCTGCGTATCGGCCGGCCATCCGCCGTCTTCGACGGCATGTGGCAGGCCTGGCAGGTCTGGGCCAGGCTGCCCGGCCCCTGCGGCAGCGGGCCGTCGGGCGTGGTGCCGGTGCGGTAGGCGCTGAAGGCCCATTCCGGATAGGTCGTCTGCTCGTAGATGCGGGCGATGGGCTGGCCGTTCTGGAGCACCGGCAGATGCACCGAATGGCAGCTGCCGCAGACCTCCGAACTGGTGATGGCCACGTCATGCACCGGGGTGATGCCCAGCGCGTTCTCCATCGGCTTGACCTTCGGCATCTCGAACGGGCCGATCAGCTTGTCGGGCGGGCCGACCAGGAAACTGCCGGTGAAGGTGCGGGCGAAGCCGGTGTTGTGCGGGTTCAGGAAGGCCTGGCGCTGCGCGATGCAGGCGTTTTCCGGGGTGCCGGCCGCGGCCTTGGTCGCGGCTTCGCCCAGGGCCATGCGGTGGCAGGCGGCGCAGGAGATGCCGTCGCGGGCCAGCATGCCGTATTGCGCATGCGGCGCAGTCGGGTTGTCGTCCGGCCAGGGCACGGCATTCACCATCTCGCGGGTGAAGTCGGGGCACTCGCCGCCGGTCTGGCTGAACATGTCGATGTGGAACTGGCGCTGGCCCTGGATGCCGTGGCAGCCGAGGCAGGTGTCCTCGACGAGGCCGGGCTTCGCGGCGGGATGGAAGCTCTGCATCTCGCTGGCCAGCTGGGCGAAGAAGAACGGGTCGCGCCCGGCCAGCCCCATCGGCGAGGTGCGCCAGGTGCCATAGGGCGACAGGTTGATCAGGTTGGCACCATGCGGGTTCGGCATCGTCATGTCGAACTGCAGCCCGGTGCTGCCGGCGTCATGACAGCCCAGGCACTGGGTCGAGGTCACGAACTCATCCGACGCATGCGGGCCGCCGGCGCCGACCCAGGTGTTGTCATAGGTCGCCGACGGCATGTTCACGACCGTATCCCGGGGCGGCGTCTTCAAGAGATAGGCGCGCAGGGCCTGGTCGACCGCCGGATCCGCCGTGCGCAGCGGCTGCTCCAGCGGCCCGACCTCGTCCGGGATCGCCACGTCGTGATGGTGGTCCTCCGGCGGCGGCGCCATCAACCAGGACTGGCTGAGATAGACCAGCGGCCGTCCCGGTTCGCCCTGGATGTTGCGCGGCGAGGCGAAGGTCAGGTTGTCCTTCGCCGAGGCATGGCAGTTCATGCAGTACTGGCCGAAGCCCTGGACGGGGAGATTGTTGGCCGGGCCAGGCGGCCAGTCCGGCGCCCAGCCGCTCTTCGGCCCGAAGCCGTACCAGCCCCAGTACCAGCCGTCATGCGACGCGGTGCTGTCGCGGACCATGATCGCCGCGCCGGAGGTCGGGAACAGCTTCACCGGGTCGACGTCGGCGCAGGCGGCGGCCGGGTACGGGAACATCTCCTTCACCATGATCGCCCCGTCGGGGACGGGTGGCGGCGGGTTCGATGCGCCCCCCTCGCCGGAGCGGTTCTTGACCAGCCATTCCGCCATGTCGGGCGAGTACCAGATCACCACCGGGGCATGGGTGCCGAAGCCGGTGCCCTTCCAGGCGCCCGCCGCCAGCGACGCGACGAAGGGACCGGCGTCGCGCACATGCTTGTCGCGCCGCCATCCCGCGGCCTCGTTGCGGTGGCAGTAGTTGCCGAAGAACTGGTTGAGCTTGGCCTGGTACTGGTCGAGCGGCAGGGCCGACGGGTTGCGGACGGCCGCGGTCAGCCTCTCGCACAGCGCCGGGTCCGTCGGGATCATCGGCTGCGCCCGTTCGGCCGTGCATTGTGCCGGGTCGGCGGCGCTCGGACCGGCGGACAAGACGCCGGCAGCCATGAGCACAGCGATACAGAACCGGCTCGCTGCCCTGCGCCAATCAGCTGATCTTATTGGTTTTTGCACAATGCACCATATCATCTGCCGGCGAGCTGCCGATCAATTGACCAAATCCAAATACGGATCCGCCCCAATGGCCGAATGCTTGACGCTTCAATATAGCCGAAGCTTATCACTTGGCTTGAACGGCATCTATTTTCCTAATTTGCGCAAAATTATTCCAAAACGCCCCTCAAAGAGAGCGGAAAGCGGCGGATTTGTCATCCGGCTCGTATTCGGCATCGACGAGTTCGACGACGAGGCCCGCGAGCGCGGCGTTCTCGCGGTCCAGCGCAGCCTGGTGGCGGGCGTCGAGCGCGCGTCGCTGGACCCAGCCGATACCGAAATCGGCGGCATCATGTCATCCTGAATGAGGCAATCGGCAGCCTGAAAAGCACTCCTTTCAGCGTCGCAAATCGCAAACGTCCGCCCGCTGACCGAAAGCCCGATATGCGATGGGCTCGGACTACCAGCAGACGAAGCCGCCATCGACGATCAGGTCGACGCCGGTGCAGAAGGACGACGCCGCGCTGGCCAGGAACACCGCCGGGCCGACCAGCTCGTCCACCGTCGCCATCCGGCCCATCGGCGTGTCGCGCTCGAAGATCTTGCGCTGCTCGGCCACCTCGGGCCGCAGGTTCATCGGCGTCAGCGTGTAGCCGGGGCTGATCGCGTTGACCCGCAGGCCGCGGTCGGCCCATTCCATCGCCAGGCTCTTGGTCAGGTGGATCACCCCGGCCTTTGACGTGTTGTAATGCGCCTGCAGCAGCCCGCGGTTGACGATCGAGCCCGACATCGAGGCGATGTTGATGATCGAGCCGCGCTTGCGCGGCAGCATCGCCTGAGCCTCGGCCTGGGCGGAGAAGAAGACGCCGGTCAGGTTGACGTCCAGCATGCGCTGCCACTGCGCCGCCGCCATCTCCTCCGCCGCCGTGGCGTTGGCGATGCCGGCGCAGTTGACCGCGACCTCCAGCGGCCCAAGCTGTGCCTCGGCCGCGCCGACCGCGGCGGATAGATCGGCGGCCTTGGTCACGTCGCCGGTCAGCACCAGCGCGCGGCGGCCAAGCGCCCGGATCCGGCCGGCGGTGTCGGCCAGGCCGGCCCCCGCCGCCGCAAGGTCGAACAGGGCGACGTCGGCACCGGCCTCGGCCAGGCCGACCGCGATGCGCTGGCCGATGCCGCTGCCGGCGCCGGTGACGAAGGCGATCTGGTCATCGAGCCGGAAGATCTGCACGGGATTCCCCTGTGTTTAACGGGTTGCGAGTTCCATCACGGCGACGCGGCTGGCCTGGTCGCGGTCGAGGATGCCCTGGTTGCGGCCGCGGGCCAGCACCATGACCCGGTGCGACAGACCCAGCACCTCGTCTAGATCGGAGCTGACCACGACCACCGCCATGCCGGAGGCGGCAAGGCCGGCGATGACGTCGTAGATCGCGGCCCGGGCGCCGACATCGATGCCGCGGGTCGGTTCGTCCAGGATGAACACCTTGGGGTCGCGCGCGATCCATTTCGCGATCACGACCTTCTGCTGGTTGCCGCCGGAGAGGTTGCCGGCGCGCTGGCCGGGGGCGCCCTTCACCCCCATCCGCGCGATCAGCCCGGCGGCGAAGCCGCGCACCCGGGCGGGGCTGATCCAGCCGCCGGGAGCGATGCGGTCGAAATTGGCATAGGCGATGTTGTCGGCGATGGAGTGGTCCAGCACCACGCCCTGCAGCTTGCGGTCTTCCGGCACCAGCATCACCCCGGCACGGATCGCATCCGCCGGACCGTGCAGCGCCACCGGTTTGCCGTCCACCGCCACCCGGCCGGCGGCGATCGGGTCGGCGCCGACGACGCCGCGCACCAGCTCGGTCCGCCCGGCGCCGACGATGCCGGCGATGCCGAAGATCTCGCCCGCCCGCACGGTGAAGCTGATGTCGCGATAGGCGCCGTCGGCCGCGGCGAGGCCGTCGACCTGCAGCCGGACCGCGTCGCCCGGCACCGTCACCGCCGGGAACATCCGGTCGACGCTGCGGCCGACCATCTGTTCGACCAGCGTCTTGACCGGCACCTGCGCCGTGTCGTGGGTGGCGACCAGCCGCCCGTCGCGCAGCACCGCGATGCGGTCGGCGATGCGGGCGATCTCGTCCAGCCGGTGGCTGATATAGACGAAGGAGACGCCGTCGCGGCGCAGCCGGTCGATCTGCTGGAACAGCCGCTCCGTCTCCTCCCCGCCCAGCGCGGCGGTCGGCTCGTCCAGGATCAGCAGGCGGGAGTTCAGGGTCAGCGCCTTGGCGATCTCGACCTGCTGCTGCGCCGCCACCCGCAGCCGGCGCACCGGCGTGGTCGGCGCGATGTCGAGGCCCAGCCGCCGCAGCTGCTCGCCGGCGCGGCGGTTCATCTCCGCCCGATCGATCCGGCCGCCGCCGGTCGGCAGCCGGCCGACGAACACGTTCTCGGCGATCGTCAGATCCGGCAGCAGCTTCATTTCCTGGTGGATCAGGCCGATGCCGGCCGCGATCGCATCCCCCGGCGCCGCCGGGGCATAGGGCCGGCCCTGCCAGCTCATCGTCCCGGCGCTGGGCGGCACCAGGCCGGAGATGATCGAGGACAGGGTCGACTTGCCGGCGCCGTTCTCGCCCAACAGGGCCAGCACCTCACCGGGCCGGATGTCGAGGTCGACCCCCTCCAGCACGGTGATGCCGCCATAGGCCTTGCCGATGCCGCGGATGGAGAGCCCCTCCGGGCCCTCCGCCGCGGCGGCGCGAACGGTCGCCGGTGCAGCCATTACGGATGCTTCTCGATGAAGCCGGCGACGTTGTCCTTGGTCGTCAGCGTTGCGGCCTGCAGCTGTTCCGCCGGCACCTTCTTGCCGTCGGCGAGGTCGAGCGCCGACTGCAGCGCCAGCCGGCCCATCTGCTGGGTGGTCTGGGTCATGGTCGCGTCCAGCGTGCCGCCTTGCACCGCCTTCAGCCCGGCGACGTCGCCGTCGAAGCCGAAGATCCAGGTCTTGTGGTCGAGATTGGCGACCTTGACCGCCTGCGCGGCGCCCAGTGCCAGGGCGTCGGCCCGGCCGAAGAACACCGAGATGGTCGGGTCGCGCTGCAGCATGTCCTGGGCGATGTTGAAGCCCTCATCCTGCATCCAGGCGGTGCTGGCCTGCTTGGCGCTGACCGTCAGGCCCGGGCACTTGGCCAGCGCCTCGGTGAAGCCCTTGTCGCGGTCCTGCTCCGGCGTCGTGCCGATCTGGCCCTGGATGACGGCGACATTGCCCTTGCCGCCGGTGACCTTGCAGACATAATCGCCCAGGGTGCGGGCGGCCGCGACGCTGTCGGTGGCGATGAAGGTGTCGCCCGGCGCATCGGCCGGGTTGCGGTCGACGGCGACGACCGGGATGCCGGCCGCCTTCGCGGTCTTGACCGGGACGCTGGCGGCGGTGGCGCCGGCCGGGATGTAGATCAGCGCGTCGATCTGCTGGGTGATCAGGTCCTGGATCTGGCTGACCTGGGTGGCGGAATCGCCCTTGGCGTCGACGGTGACGACCTTGATCCCCTGCTCCTTGGCCGCGGCCTCGACCGACTGCTTGATCTGGTTGAAGAAATCAGCCTGCAGGTTGGCGACGGCCAGGCCGATCACCTTGTCCTTGGCCCAGGCGGGGGAGCCGAGGGCGGTGCCGGCCAGCAGCGCCAGCGCGGCAACGACGATACGGGTCTTCATGGGTGGATCCTCTCCTGTTGCGACGGTCCTGCCGTCTTTGTGTCCCCGGGTCAGCGGTTGTTGCGCCGGCCGAGGGTGTCGAAGGTGACGGCGGCGGCGATCACCAGGCCGATCACCACCTGCTGCACGAAGGGCGAGACGCCGAGCAGGTTCAGCCCGTTGCGCAGCACGCCGATGATCAGGACGCCGACCACCGTGCCGCCGATGCTGCCGACGCCGCCGGACAGGCTGGCGCCACCGATCACGACCGCGGCGATGGTGTCGAGTTCGTAGCCCAGCCCGGCGCTGGGCTGGGAGGAGTCGAGCCGCGCCGCCAGCGCCATGCCGGCCACGCCGGCCAGCGCCCCGGCCGCGGCATAGACCGCGATCGTCACCCGGGCGACCTTGATGCCGGCCAGCCGCGCCACTTCGCGGCTGCCGCCGATGGCGTAGAGGTTGCGGCCGCCCGGCCGGAAGGTCAGGTACAGCCAGCTGACCGCGACCAGCACGACGAACAGGCCGACGGTCGCCGACAGGAAGCCGAAATTGCGGGTGATCGCCAACGAGGTGAACCAGTCGGGATAGCCGACGATCTGGGTGCCGTCGGTCAGGATGTTGGCCAGGCCGCGCGCCACCGACATCATGGTCAGGGTGGCGATGAAGGCGGGCAGCCGCGCCAGGGTGATGAGCAGGCCGGAGGCCAGGCCGCACACCGCGCCGGCGCCGATGCCGAGCAGGATGGCCAGGGCCATCGGCAGCTCCATGTCGCGCGCTAGCCAGCCCATCACCATCATCGACAGCGCCAGGACCGACCCGACCGACAGGTCGATGCCGCCGATCACGATCACCGCCGTCATGCCGATGGCGAGGATGCCGAGCACGGTGATCTGGTCGAGCACGTTGAGCGCGTTGCGCACCGACAGGAAATGATCCGAGGCGAAGGAGAAGATCACGCACAGCAGGACCAGGCCGATCAGCGGGCCCTGGGCGCCGCTGGTCAGGCTGAGCCGCGGCAGGAACGTCCTGTGGGCCGGTCGGTCGATGCGCGCTTCCATTCCCTACATCCTTTTTCGTGTCATCCGGCAGGGCAGCTCAGCGCCCCGCCGTCTCCGGCGGCTTACCTGAGGCGCGCCGCACCGCCTGCCGCCAGCCGTCCCGCTCGGTCCCGCGCCGCTCCGCCGGCATCACCGGGACGAAGCCGTGGCGGTCGCGGGGCAGCGCCTTCAGATCGTCCCAGGACCACAGCCCGGCGCCGAGCCCGGCGAGATGCGCCGCGCCGAGCGCCGACAATTCGGCGGTGTCCGACCGCAGCACCTCGCAGCCGGCCAGGTCGGACAGCAGTTGCATCAGCACCGGGTTGCGGGTCGGGCCGCCATCGACATGCAGGGCGTGGACCCGGCCGACGCTGCGATCGATCGCCTCGACCACATCGGCGATCTGGTGCGGGATCGATTCCAGCGCCGCGCGGGCCACCGCGGCCCGGCCGGTGCCGAGGCTGAAGCCGGCCAGCAGGCCGACGGCATTCACGTCCCACCACGGCGCGCCGAGGCCGTTGAAGCCCGGCACCAGGAACACGCCATCGCTGGACGCATTCGCCGCCAGGTCGGCGAGGTCCTGGGTCGACAGGCCGAGCAGATCCGCCACCCACCGCAGCGTCGACCCGGCGGCGCGGATATTGCCCTCCGCGGCCAGGGCCGGGCCGTCGACCGACCAGGCGATGGTCAGGCACAGGCCGGGATCGAGCGCATCGGCGTCGTCGACCAGCCCCATCACCGAGGAGCCGGTGCCGGTCGTCGCCTTGATCTGCCCAGGCACGAAGGCGCCATGGGCGAACAGGGCGGCGTGGGAATCGCCGAGCACGGCGGTGACCGGCACGCCGTCCGGCAGCGGGCCGAGGCCGCGCACGGCCGGGAACGGCCCGGTCGAGGACACCACGCGCGGCAGCGCCGCCTCCGGCACGCCGAACAGGGCGAGCAGGTCGGGGTCCCAGGCGGCGCGGCGGACATCGAGCAATTGGGTGCGGGAGGCGTTGCCGGCCTCGGTCACCGCGTCGCCGCCGAAGCGGCTGAGCAGCCAGGCATCGATGGTGCCGAGGCAGATCTCGCCGGCCTTGGCCCTGGCACGGTCCGGATCGAGCGTATCGAGCAGCCATTTCGCCTTGGCGGCGGAGAACATCGGGTCGAGCGGCAGGCCGCTGCGCCGCCGCACCAGCGCTTCCGTCCCGGGCGTCCGCAGCGCCTCGCACACCGGGCCGGTGCGCTGGTCCTGCCAGCTGATCAGCGGCGACAGCGCCTCACCGGTCCTGCGGTCCCACATCACAAGGGATTCGCGCTGGGTGCTGAAGCCGACCGCCGCGACCCGGTGCGGGTCCTGGCCGTCGAGACAGGCGGCCACGGCCGCTCGCACGCTGTCCCAGATCGCCGCCGGATCCTGTTCGACCCAGCCCGGCCGCGGATGGCTTTCGCCGAGCGCCGCCATGCCGCGCGCCACCACCGTCCCCGCGGAATCGACCAGCAGCGCCTTGGTGGAGCTGGTGCCCTGGTCGATGGCGAGGATGAGCGGGGCCGGCACGGTCAGCCCACCAGCTGGCGCGCGGCGGCGGCGATGCCCTGCGCGTTCAGCCCGAAATGATCCATCAGGAAGGCGGCGTCGCCGGTCGGGGCGAAGCCGGTGACGCCGAGGATGCGCATCGGCACCGGATGGGCCTGCGACACCACTTCCGCCACCGCACCGCCCAGCCCGCCCTGCACCACCGCCTCCTCCACCGTCACGATCCGGCCGGTCTCCTTGGCGGCGCGGACCAGCGGCGCGGGGTCGAGCGGCTTGATGGTGGCGACGTTGAGCACGCGGGCCTCGATCCCCTCCCCCGCCAGCAGCGCGGCGGCCTCCAGGGCGCGCGACACCATGGTGCCGGTGGCGACCAGGGTAACGTCCGTCCCGGCCCGCAGTTCCTGGGTGGCGCCGCCGTCGAAATCGGTGCCGGCCGGGGTCACCTCCGGCACCGGGAAGCGGCCGACGCGCAGGAACACCGGGCGGCCGGCGCCGGCGGCCCAGCGCACCGCATCCCGCGTCTGGGTCGGGTCGGCCGGCACCATCACGGTGAGGTCGGAGATCGCGCGGGTCCAGGCGAGATCCTCGATCGAATGATGGGTCGGCCCCAGCTCGCCATAGGCCATGCCCGGGCTCATGCCGCACAGCACCACATGGTAGAAATTATAGGCCGCATCGGCCTTGATCTGCTCCAGCGCCCGGCCGGTCAGGAAGGGCGAGGCGGCGCAGACGAAGGGGATGAACCCGCCATTGGCCAGGCCGGCGGCGACCCCGACCATGGTCTGTTCGGCGATGCCGACATTGACCAGCCGGTCGGGGAATTCGGCGGCGAAGGCGACCAGGTTGCTGGAGCCGACGGAATCGTTGCACACCGCGACGATGCGCGGGTCGGTGCGGGCCAGGTCGGTCAGCGTCTCGGCGAAGGCCTTGCGGCAATCGAAGGTGCCGGCCTGGGCGACTTTGTCAGCACTCATCGAGCCAGCTCCGCCAGGGCCTGTTCCACCTGCTCCGGCGTCGGCACCTTGTGGTGCCACTCCACCCGATCCTCCATGAAGGACACGCCCTTCCCCTTGATGGTGCGCGCGATCACGCAGCGCGGCTTGCCCGAGGGCGCGGCGGTGAAGGCGGCCCACAGCGCGGCGTGGTCGTGGCCGTCCAGCTCGACCACGTCCCAGCCGAAGGCGCGCCACTTGTCGGCCAGCGGCTCCAGCCGGTTGGTGTCCTCGGTGCGGGCGCCCTGCTGCAGCCGGTTGCGATCGACGATGGCGGTCAAATTGTCCAGCTTGCGGTGGCCGGCGGACATCGCCGCCTCCCAGTTGCTGCCTTCCTGCAGCTCGCCGTCGCCGAGCACGACGAAGGTGCGCCACGACGCCTTCGACAACTTCGCCGCGACGGCGCAGCCGACGCCGATCGGCAGGCCGTGGCCGAGCGGGCCGGTGTTGGCCTCGACCCCCGGCACCTTGCGCCGGTTGGGGTGGCCGTTCAGCACCGACAGCGGCGCCATGAAGCTGTCCAGCAGATCGGTCGGGATGAAGCCGCGCAGCGCCAGCGCGCTGTACAGCGCCGCGGCGCAATGACCCTTGCTGAGGATGAAGCGGTCGCGGTCGACCCAGGCCGGCTTGGCCGGGTCGAGGTCGAGCACGCCGAAGAACAGGGTGGCGAGGATGTCGCTGACCGACAGGTCGCCGCCGACATGCCCCAGCCCGGCCCGCCCGATGGTGCGGAGCACGGAGCGGCGGATCGCGGTCGCGGCCCCGGCCAGCAGGCGTGCCCGCTCGGCCCCGTCCGCCGCGGCGATGCGCGCCGGGGACAGGGCGTCAGGAGCGGTTGTCATCTGCACTTCGGACACTCATCCTCCGGACTGAATATTTATTCACACTCAGATTTAAATTCATGCTACGGTGAGAAAATCGGATCGTCAAGCCGATTGCTGCCGCATGGCGTTCCACGGCCTTTCCTCCAAAAGGGGTAGGCTGGATTGGAGTTTCGGCAATGGATCCGGAAGGCGCCCCTTGACCCACGGGCAACCATCCATGAATATCCAGACTTTATTGCATAAAATTGCAACGCGCCGATCCGGCGAGCCCTGCACCGAGACCGCCCGCCGATGACCCGCATCAACGAGCTTCGTCTGATCACCCGCGTGGCGCAGATGTATTACGTCGACGGGCTGAAGCAGTCCGACATCTCGCAGCGGCTGCACATCTCGCAGGCCACGATCTCGCGCCTGCTGAAGCGGGCGCAGGCCGAATCCATCGTCCGGATCACCATCAACGCGCCGCGCGGCACCTATGTCGAGCTGGAGACCGGCTTACGCGACCGCTTCGGCCTGACCGAGGCCATCGTCGCCGAATGCGGCGAGGACCGCGAGGAATCGATCCTGGCCGGCATCGGCGACGCCGCGGCGCATTTCCTGGAGACCACGCTGGACGATGGCGACGTCATCGGCATCTCGTCCTGGAGCGCCTCGCTGCTGCGCATGGTCGACGGCATCAACCCGCTGAAGCGCGTGGCGGCGGAACGGGTGGTGCAGATGCTGGGCGGCATGGGCAACCCCGCGGTGCAGGGCCACGCCACCCACCTGACCACCCGCCTGGCCCAGCTGACCGGGTCGCAGCCCCAGCTGCTGCCCGCCCCCGGCGTCGCCGGCTCGGCCTCGGCCAGGCGGGCGCTGGTGGCCGACCCCTATGTCCGCGCCACGATGGACCAGTGGCGGCGCATCACCCTGGCCCTGGTCGGCATCGGCGCGGTCGAGCCGTCGAAGATGCTGGCCAACAGCGGCAACGTCTTCACCGGCGAGGAGCTGGAGGCGGTGGTGGCAGCCGGCGGCGTCGGCGACATCTGCCTGCGCTTCTTCGGCGGCTACGGCGCGCCGGTCCGCACCGCGCTGGACGAGAGGGTGATCGCGATGACGCTGGATGAGATCGGCACCATCCCGCGCATCGTCGGCGTGGCCGGCGGCGCCCGCAAGGTCGCGGCGATCCGCGGCGCCCTGCTGGGCCGGCACATCAACATCCTGATCACCGACCGGTTCACGGCGGAAAAGCTGCTGGCCCAATCCGACGGCGACTTCGCCCGCTGATCCATCACCGACACCAAGAAAGTTCCGGGAGAGACCCCATGCCCCGCTTCACCGACAAGACCGTCGTTATCACCGGCGCCAGCCGCGGCATCGGCGCCGCCATCGCCCGCCGCTTCGCCGCGGAGGGTGCCGCCGTGCTGCTGGTGGCGAACGAGCCTTTGGTGGCCGAGGTCGCGGCGCGGATCGAGGCCGAAGGCGGCCGGGCCGCCTCCTTCGTCGCCGACGTCACCGACAAGGCCCAGGTGATCGCCCTCTATGACGAGGCGGAGCGGCGCTTCGGCGCGGTCGACATCTCGGTCCAGAATGCCGGCGTCATCACCATCGCCCGGATCGAGGACATGACCGAGGCGGAGTGGGACAAGGTGCTGGCGGTCAACACCAAGGGCGTCTTCCTGTGCTGCCAGGAGGCGATCCGCCGGATCCGCAAGCATGGCCGCGGCGGCCGGCTGATCAACACCGCGTCAGGCCAGGCGCGCCAGGGCTTCGTCTTCACGCCGCACTACGCCGCCTCGAAATTCGGCGTGGTCGGCGTGACCCAGAGCCTGGCCAAGGAGGTGGCGAAGGAAGGCATCACCGTCAACGCCTTCTGCCCCGGCATCATCGACACCGACATGTGGGCCTACAACGACGCCGCCTGGGGCAAGCTGCTGGGCGACTACAAGCCGGGCGAGCTGATGGCCGAATGGGTCCAGGGCATCCCGATGGGCCGCGCCGGCAGCGGCGAGGACGTCGCCGGCCTGGTCGCCTTCCTGGCCAGCGACGACGCCGCCTACATCACCGGCCAGACCATCAATGTCGATGGCGGCCTGATCATGTCGTGAGCCGGCGGCGGGCCCGTTGGCCAATGTCGGCCCGCCTCCCCGCTCGATCCGCATGACATAGTCCGTCGCGCCCATCTGGCCGCCCTTCGGCGCGATCTCAAGTCCGGCGTCGCCGCCGGCGCTGATGCCCCGCGTCAGCCGTGCCTGCCGCAGAATGTCGCCGGGCACCATGCCGAGGCCGACGCCGATCGCCCGCCCAAGGCCATGCGCATCCGCCGCGCCGCCGTCGAGCACCCGTTCGGGACCATCGAGGCCTGGATGGGCGCCCGGCCGCCCATGCAGGCGATGCGGGCCTGAGACACAGACCCGATGCTCGTTGGAGGCGGCGACCCCGGACCCCAGTCCATCCGGATGGTGGCGGCGCCGGCCCGTGCCGAACCGCGGTTCGCGATGACGTGGCAATTTCCACACCTTGTCTGCCATCGATCGAGAGGCGAGCCGCGAACTGCCGCGATCTGCTCATGAATCGATCATCTCAGCCTGAATGACAACCAATATCGATCATATTTTTGATTGACTGTGATCGGAAATCGCCGATTATCTGAGCGAAGGAGGGCGACATGTCGGGCGAGCGTCTGGACGTCATCAGGCATCATCTCTATGTGCGAGGCGCCGCGAGCGTGCAGGATCTCTGCGACGCGACGGGGGCTTCGCTCGCGACCATCCGGCGCGATCTCCAGCGGCTGGAGGAAGAGGGCGCGGTCGAGCGCACCCATGGCGGCGTCCGCCTGGCGGAGAGCGCCGGCGTCGAGACCGCCTTCCGGGTCCGCGAAAGCCAGAACATCCGCGCCAAGCGGATGATCGCCCGCAGCGCCTATGACCTGATCCGGCCGCAGACCACGATCTTCCTCGATGCCGGCACCACGGTGCTGCAGGTCGCACGGCTGCTGCGGCTGCAGCCGATCGCGGTCTCCATCTTCACCAACGGCCTCGCCGTCGCCAACGAGCTCGCCAATGTGCCGGCGCTTCGCGTCACGGTGATCGGCGGCCAGCTGCGCAACGAGAACCTGTCCTTCGTCGGCCCCCAGGCCGAACAGGTCCTCGGCGAGGTCTGGTTCGACCAGCTGTTCATGGGCTTCAGCGCCGCGCATGAGGATGGTTCGATCAACACGCTGGACGTCCATGAGGCGAGCCTGAACCGCCGCATGCTGACCCGGACGGCGACGCCGATCCTGCTGGCCGACTCCTCCAAATTCGGGCTGCGCGCCACCTATGGCGTCGCGCCGCTCCAGCCCCCCCTGAAGGTGGTCAGCGACGAAGGCCTCTCCGAGGCGTGGCGGAAACGCCTGGCCGACCTCGGGGTCGATCTCCTGGTCGCGGCCGACGGGGAGGATGCCTGATGGCGGTCGTGATCGGGATCGACGGCGGCGGATCGAAGACGCTGCTGGCCGCGGCCGATGAAGACGGCACGGCGACCGCCTGCCTGCGGGAGTCCGGCTGCAACCCGTTCGACGAGCCGGGCTGGCGGGACATTCTCGCGACGCTCGGGGCACGGTCGGCAGCCCTGCGTGCGGACGCCGCTGCGGTCGCCCTGGGCATGCCGGGCTACGGCGAGGTCGTCGAGGTGTCCCGGCAGCAGGAGGAAGCGGCTGCCGCCTTCTCCGACCGGCCGGTGATCGTGATGAACGATGTCCAGGCGGCGTTCGAAGGCGCCTTCGCCGGCCGCCCCGGCGTCCTGCTGCTCGCCGGCACCGGGTCGATGGCCTGGGCCTCCGCCGGGGATGGAAGCCACGTCAGGGTCGGCGGCTGGGGCGACGCCTTCGGCGACGAAGGCAGCGCGTTCTGGATCGGCAAGGAGGCCGTCACCCGCGCCAGCCGCGCGATCGACGGCCGCGACGACGCCCCGGGCTTCGGCGAGGCGCTGTTCTCGTTCCTCGGGCTCCCATTCGATGATCCCTATGACGCGCTGATCGGCTGGTATCGGTCACGTGCCCATCTGCGGTCGGACCTCGCCGCCCTGGCGCTGTTCGTCGATCGCGAGGCCGAGGCCGGCCGTCCCGAGGCGCTGCGCATCCTGGACGAGGCCGCCGACCATCTCGCCCGGCATGTCGTGGCCGCGTGGCGGGCGATCGGCGGCGACGGCCCCATCCGCTGGAGCGTCGCCGGCGGCGCCTTCGCCAGCGCCCAGCTTCGTACTCGCGTCGCCGACCGGGTCGGGACGCCCTATCGCGAGCCGATCCTGCCGCCGGTCGGCGGCGCGCTCCGCTGCGCGGCGATCGCCGCCGGCTGGGCGGTGGATCGGGCCTGGATCGACCGGCTGCGGACCTCGCTCATCTCCTGTGCGGGGTCCGAGCCGACCAAGCAATGAAATCAAAAACCGGGAGTGTCTGGGATGACGATCTCTAAAACCCTGTCGCGGACAGTGGCCATGACGGCGCTGGCCATCGGCCTGGCCTGGGCACAGGCCGCCGCCGCGGAAACCATCACGGTGCTGCTGCCGTCCTTCGGGGCCGATGCGGCGACCAAGGCCCTGACCGAGGAATTCACCAAGGACACCGGCATCGAGGTCCAGCTGCAGACCATGCCGTGGGACAACATCCGCCCGAAGATCGTGACCTCGATGGTCGCGGGAACCGCGCCGGCCGATGTGATCGAGTTCGACTGGTCCTGGGTCGGTCAGTTCGGCGCGGCGAAGTGGTTCACTCCCCTCGACGGCAAGTTCGACCAGGCGCTGGTGGACGACATGCCGACCGCCGGTGTCTTCGTCTATGACGGCGCGCGGCTCGGCATTCCCTATGCCAACGACTTCCGGCTGCACTCCATCAACACCGCCTATCTCAAGCAGGCCGGCATCACCGACTTGCCGAAGACGCCGGACGAGATCATCCGGGACGCCCGGATCCTCAAGGACAAGAAGGTCGTCGAGTTTCCCATCAGCATCCCGCTCTCCGCGACCGAGGGGGCGGCGACCGCCTGGTACTTCACCACCCGCATGTTCGGGGGCGAGCTGTTCGACAAGGACTGGAACCCGCTGTTCACCGATCCCGCCTCGCCAGGCTACAAGGCGCTGCAATGGGTGGTCGACGGGCTGCATGACGGGCTGATCAACCCCGCCATGACGGGGATGAGCGACCAGGAGACCACCGCCGCCTTCGCGCATGGCGCCGCGGCGTTCGACATCGCCGGTCACCCCTATGACCTCGCGATCTACCAGGACAAACAGCGCTCGACCATTCCCGGCCTCGCCGCCCTCGGCCTGACGGGGGCCGACCCTTCGACCCTGCGCACCATCGGCCTGCCGGAAGCGCTCGCGATCCCGGTCAACTCCGAACACAAGGATTCGGCGGTCAAGTTCATCCAGTGGTGGGCCGACCATCAGGCGAAGATCTACACCGCCGTCGCCGTGTTGCCGACGCGGACCTCGGCGCTGAAGGCCCTGTCCCAGGACGGCCA
This sequence comes from Inquilinus sp. 2KB_23, assembly GCF_052115705.1. Lineage (NCBI taxonomy): Bacteria > Pseudomonadati > Pseudomonadota > Alphaproteobacteria > Rhodospirillales > Rhodospirillaceae > Inquilinus > Inquilinus sp. 2KB_23. The sequence continues at coordinate 193,316 of NZ_JBFRHF010000006.1, forward strand.
GCTGGTCGGTGGCGACGACATCGCCAAATACGGCGCCTTCACCCAGGCGATCTTCGCCCAGGGCACGCCGCCCTGGTACTCGGAATTCAGCAGCGCCGCGTCCGCCACCATCAACCAGGCGGCCAAGGGCCAGATCAGCGTCGACGACGCGATGAAGCAGATCGCCGCCCGCGCCCAGTCGGCAATGCAGCAGTAGCCGCCGGCCAACGGGGACCAGGGCGATGACGATGTCGATGACGAAACCCGATCGGATCTCGGCGGCACGGCGCATCGCGGCGCTGCGCCTGCCGGGCCGCGACGCCCGGCTCGGCCTGCTGCTGATCGCGCCGATCGTCCTGGTCATGGGCGCCCTGGTGCTGCTGCCGCTGGTGCTGACGGCGTGGGACAGCCTGTACCGCATCGATCCGATGCGGGCGGGGACGCCGTTCATCGGGGCCGCGAACTACATCAACCTCGCCAGCGACCCGGAGGTGCGGGCCGCCGCTGCCAACACGATGTGGATCGTGCTGCTCGCCGTCATCCTGGAGACGGTCGGCGGCGTCGCCTTCGCCCTCTTGCTGCAGAGCATGGGGCCGGTCCGCAAATGGCTGCTCGCCGCCATCATCCTGCCCTGGGCGATGCCGTCGGTGGTCAATTCGCTGATCTGGAGCTGGATGTTCAACCCGAGCTACGGCGTGCTCAACGCCATCCTGCACGGGCTCGGGCTGATTCCCGCCGGCTATGTCTGGTCGAACGACCGCACCGCGGCCCTCCTCATCATCACCATCGTCCATGTCTGGAAGATGCTGCCGCTGACCGCGGTCATCATGCTGGCGGCGCTGCAGACCATCCCGATGCATCTCTACGAGGCGGCGAAGATCGACGGCGCCGGGCCGATCCGGACCTTCTTCTCGATCACGCTGCCGATGACGATGGGGGCGCTGGCGATCGCGATGACGCAGTCGACGGTGTCCGCCTTCAACCTGTTCGACGAGGCCTGGATCCTCGGCGGGGCCAGCCTCGACACCCGGACCCTGCTGATCCAGGTCTACATGTCCGCCTTCCAGAACCTCCACATGTCCTACGGGATGGCGCTGTCCATCCTGGTCCTGATCGCATCCCTCGCGGTCTCCCTGATCTATGTCGCGCGCCGCCGCGGCGAGACCCAGGGGGAGTAGGAGGACGCCATGCCGAAATCCCGCGCCATCCAGCCCAAGAAGATCTTCAAGGGCCTGTTCATCGCTTTCGTGCTGATCTGGTCGCTCGGGCCGATCTACTGGTCGATCAACTCCAGCCTGATGCAGCCGGTCGATCTCCTGGCCCAGCCGCCGCATGCGGTGCCGCCGGCCCCGACGCTCGCCCACTACACCGGCCTGCTCGGCCTCGAGAACGCCGCCGACAACGCCACCGGGCAGTCGATCTGGCCGCAGTTCCGCAGCGCGACGATCAACAGCATCGTCACCGCCGTGGCCGCCACCCTGGCGACGATCGTGCTCGCGGCCCTCGGCGGCTACGCCTTCGCCCGGCTCCACTTCCCCGGCCGCAACATCGTCTTCGGCCTGGTCGTCGCGACGCTGGCCGTGCCCGGCTACACCGTCATCATCCCGCTGTATCGGGAAATGATCGCGCTGAAGCTGGTCGACACCTATCTCGGGCTGACGCTGATCTACGTCTCTGCCTTCCTGCCGCTCGCGCTGTGGATGATGCGCAGCTTCTTCTCCGGCCTGCCGGTGGTGCTGGAGGAGGCCGCGGCGATCGACGGCGCCGGGCGGATGCGCATCCTGTTCCGGATCGTGCTGCCGCTCGCGCTTCCCAGCCTGATCGCCGCCGGCATCATCACCTTCCTCAGCGTCTGGCAGCAGTTCGGCATCCCCCTGGTGTTCTCGCCGACCGCGGCGACCAAGCCGCTGACGGTGATGATCCCGGAACTCGCGTCCCGCCACGACATCAATTACGGCCTGCTCAACGCCGCGGGCATCCTCGCGATCATCCCCCCGTTCATCGTCGTCTTCTTCCTCAACCGGTTCCTGGTGCAGGGCCTCACGGCCGGCACCGGCAAGTAACCGCTCCCGCTCACCCGAGGTACACCCCTATGAATGCAACGGAGCGCAGCATCGTGGAGCAGTTCCCGTTCTGGGACCGCGCGCCACAGCTCCCGATCACGGCCGATGCCGGGCGGCGCTACGTCGTCGTCGGCTGCGGCACCTCCTTCTATCTCGCCCAGAGCGTCGCCTCGGCCATGAACCTCGCGGGCATTGAGGCGGTGGCAGTGCCGGGAAGCGAATGGACCCACCGTCCGCGCGCCTGGGTGGCGAACGAGACCGGCGTCATGGTCATGGTGCTGTCGCGCAGCGGGGAGTCGACCGAATCCGTCCAGGCCGCACAGCGCAGCCGGCAAGCGGGGCTGCCGGTGATCGGCGTCACCTGCGAGGCCGGCAGCAGCCTGGCGCGCAATTCGGACCATGTCCTGTTCGCCACGACCCATCCCGAGGAGGGCATCGTGATGACCGCCTCGGCCAGCCTGATGGTGCTGCTGGGCTTGCGCTTCATCGGCCAGGCCGTCGGCCCGGAGACGTCGCTTGAGGCCCGCCGGGTGTTGCAGGCGCTCGACCGCGGCCTGCCCGCCGTGCTCGCCGACCGTTCCCATTTCGTGTTTCTCGGCAGCGGCCCGCTCTACGGCATCGCCCAGGAGGGGGCACTGAAGCTGCAGGAGATGAGCCTCAGCTACACCCAGGCCTATCACCCGATGGAATACCGGCATGGCCCGGTCAGCCTGGTCGATGACCGCACGCTGGTCGTGATGCTCACCAGCGACGCGCTGCGGGACGAGGAAGCGAAGCTCGCGCGGGAATTGCAGGCCAAGGGCGCGCGGGTGATCGGCTTCGGCGGCCCGGGCGACCTCTCGATCGAGGTCACGGCGCCCGACGCCCTCCGCGGCTTGGTCTGCCTGCCCGCGCTGCAGCTGCTCGGCGAGCGGGTCGCTCTTCGCCGCGGCATTGATTCCACCGCTCCCCGCCACCTCACCAAGGTCGTCCTGGTCGCCTGAGAGCCCGCTTGTAAATGCTACTGGCATGGCCGTCTGACGGCGGTTTCTCCGCTTCCGGTGCTCACGGACGTAGATGTCCGCTGCGCTCCGGTTCTCGAAACCACCGCCGGCCGACTCATGCCAGCGCATTTCCAAACAGGCTCTGAGCCGGCCTCCGGCCGCAAGAGCAAATCGGAAACAGAGAGCCGACATGGCAAAAATCACCTTCATCGGCGCCGGCAGCACCGTGTTCGCCCAGAACCTGCTCGGCGACATCCTCAGCTATCCCGAACTCGCGGACAGCGAGATCCATCTCTACGACATCGATGCCGAGCGGCTTTCGACCTCGGAGATCGTGGCGCGGAAGATCGCGGATGCGCTGAAGATCAAGCCCACCATCGTCGCCACGACCGATCGCGACCGCGCCCTCGATGGCGCCGACTATGCGATCAACATGATCCAGGTCGGCGGCTACAAACCCTGCACCGTCACCGACTTCGAGCTGCCGAATAAATACGGGCTGCGCCAGACCATCGCCGACACGCTGGGCATCGGCGGCATCATGCGCGGCCTCCGGACCATCCCGGTGCTGGTCGGCATGGCACGGGACATGGAGCGGCTGTGCCCCGACGTGCTCCATCTCAACTACGTCAACCCGATGGCGATGAACTGCTGGGCGCTGAACCGCGCGAGCCCCATCCGCACCGTCGGGCTCTGCCACAGCGTCCGCGGCACCGCGGCCCAGCTCGCCCGTGACATCGGCGTGCCGGTCGAGGAGATCAACTACCTCGCCGCGGGCATCAACCACATCGCCTTCTATCTCAAGTTCGAACGGAACGGCGAGGATCTCTATCCGCTGATCCGGAAGGTCGCCCAGGACGGCCGGGTCCCCGAAGACAACCGCGTGCGCTACGACCTGCTCCAGCGGTTCGGCCACTTCGTCACGGAGTCGAGCGAGCACTTCTCCGAATATGTGCCCTGGTACATCAAGCGCGACCGGCCGGAGGCGATCGAGCGGCTGAACATCCCGCTCGACGAATACATCCGCCGCTGCGAGGTCAATATCGCGGAATGGCAGCAGACCCAGGCCGAGATGGAGGATCCCAAGACGGTCATCCAGGCCGTCCGCAGCAACGAATATGCGTCGGAGATCATCCACAGCCGCGAGACCGGCATCAGCCGGGTGGTCTACGGCAATGTCATCAATCGGGGATCGATCACCAACCTCCCTGCCGATTGCTGCGTCGAGGTGCCGTGCCTCGTCGACGGGAACGGGGTGCAGCCGGTCACGGTCGGCGAGATCCCGATGCACCTCGCGGCGCTGATGCAGACCAGCATCAACGTCCAGCGCCTCACCGTCGAGGCGGCGCTGACCGGCGACCGCAGCCACGTCTACCACGCGGCGATGCTCGATCCGCACACCGCGGCCGAACTCGGCCCGGACCAGATCTGGTCGCTGGTCGACGAGCTGATCGAAGCCCATGGCGAGTGGCTGCCGGCCTCGCTCCGGCATGCCGCATAGCAGCGAAGGGAAGATCGTAAGATGAGCGTCGAGACCCTTGCCGGCCTGTCCCGCCGTCGCGCCGACGGCACCAGGCGCGGTCTGCCGTCGGTGTGTTCCGCCCATCCGCTCGTGGTCGAGGCCGCCCTGCGCGAAGGGCTGGCCGCGGAATCCGACGTGCTGATCGAGGCGACCTGCAACCAGGTGAACCAGGATGGCGGCTACACCGGCATGACCCCCGCCGGCTTCCGCCGCTTCGTCGAAGGGATCGCCGACCGTGTCGGCTTTGCGCGCGACCGGCTGATCCTGGGCGGCGATCATCTCGGCCCCAACCCCTGGAAGCACCTCGACGCCGAGGCGGCCTTCGCCAAGGCGGACGCCATGATCGCGGCCTATGTCGAAGCCGGCTTCGCCAAGATCCATCTCGATGCCAGCATGGGCTGCCGCGGCGAGCCGGAGGCGCTGGAGGACGAGACGGTCGCCAGCCGGGCGGCGCGCCTGGCGGCGGTCGCCGAGGCCCGGTCGGATGGCAGCCGGCGCCCGGTCTATGTCATCGGCACCGAGGTGCCGGTTCCCGGTGGGGCGTGGGAGGCGGCGGCCGATCACCTCCAGGTCACGCGGCCGGAGGCGGCGGAGCGCACCGTCGCGGTGCACGCCGAGGCCTTCGCCGGTCGCGGCCTGGAAACCGCGTTCGAGCGCGTGATCGGGCTGGTGGTCCAGCCGGGCGTCGAATTCGGCGACGGCGAGGTCATCCGCTACGATCCCGCCCGCGCCGCGGCCCTCTCTTCATGGCTGGGCGATCATGCGCCGCTGGTCTTCGAGGCGCATTCGACCGACTACCAGACGGAGGAAGGGCTCGAAGGGCTCGTGCGGGACGGCTTCGCGATCCTGAAGGTCGGCCCCTGGCTGACCTTCGCCCTGCGCGAAGTCCTCTACGGCCTCGACGCGATCGGGGATGAGCTCGACCCCGCCCGCAGCGCCGCCTCGCTCCGCGCCACCATGGAACGGCTGATGTGCGCCGAACCCGAACATTGGCAGCGCTACTATGGCGGCGATGCCACGGCGGCCCGCATCAAGCGACACTACAGCTACAGCGACCGCATCCGCTACTACTGGCCCCATCCCGAGGCCCGAGAGGCGGTCGACCGGCTGTTCGACCGCCTCGCCGGGGGCGCCATACCCGAGACGCTCGTGAGCCAATATCTCGCCCCGCTCTATCCTGCTGTGGCGACGGGGGTGGTCAGGGCCGAGGCGCCTGACCTCGTCATGGCGGCGCTCGGCCAGGTCCTTGCCCGGTATCGACGGGCCTCCGGTCCCGGTGGCCGTGGCGGATGACCCAGGAGCGCCATGTCTGGTCGGTTCGTCGCCGGCAAGGGTGCCGACGCATCGGCGAACACCAACCTATTGGGGCGCCCCCTCGGGAGACCGTCGAGCCATCCAACGTGTCAAAGAGGATGAACACGCGATCCTGAGTGCTGTGTAAGCCTCGACAAGATCGGCAAGGCTGAAGCTGCGATTGAGCCCACTTGGGTTCGGTAGGATCCACACGACGGCACCGCAGAAGCGGGCGGATTGCCGCCCCCAATCGACCTTGTCCCCTGCGATCGCCTCATAGGCCGCCTTGCCCAGGAAGGCGATGGTCTCGGGCCGGAGGTGATCGATCTTGGCGCGGAGCCCATCCCCCGAGTCACGGAGTTCGCGGCCCTGGAGTTCGCCGGCGCTGCGCGTGGCCCGCGGGACGGCGGCGGTGATGCCGCAGCCGAAGGCGAGCAGGCGGCGGTCGTCCTGCGCCCGGATCCGCTCGGGCGTGAAGCCGGACAGGTGCAGGACGGGCCAGAAGCGGTTGGATGCCGATCCGAAATTGTGGCCGGAGACCGCGGCTTGTGCGCTGGGGTTGATGCCGCAGAAGACGACCGGCAGCTCCGGCGCCAATATGTCGAAATAGGACAGGTCCATCGGTGGCTACCGGGGCGTCACGGGGATGTCGTTGCGCGGCGGCGTCATCGGGTTGGGCGGCGGGCGGCGCAGCAGAAGCAGCAGCAGCAGTGCCAGCGCCAGCACCCAGGCGACGATCCAGAAACCGTCGATATAGGCCAGCACGTAGGCTTCGCGCTGCACGAAGCGGCCGGCCTGGGCCATGCCCTGGCTGGTCTCCAGCCCGATATTGTTCGCACGCTGGCTGAAGACGTTGGAGAGCGCGGTCACGATGCGGTCCACGGCGTCCGAGCCCGAAACCACATGCTGCCCGATCAGGTTCGAATAGACCTGCTCGCGCACCCGCACGAAGGTCTGCATGAAGGCGGTCCCCAGCTCGATGCCGAACAGCCGGGAGATCTGGATGGTAGCGGCGATGGCGGCGGCCTGGGGCGGCTTGATGTTCGAGACCGCGAAGGTGACCAGCGAGGTGATGCCGATCGCCAGGCCCACCGCCTCGACGATCTGGGAGGGCAGGAAGTCGCCGTTGGCCCAGTCATGGGTCAGGCCCGTGTCCATCCAGCTGCCGATCGCGATCAGGGCGAAGCCGATGGCGAGGAGGAGGCGGGCATCGACCCGGCGCAGCGCCAGCACCACCAACGGGATGATCACGAATTGCGGCAGGGCGATCCAGTTCAGGACATCACCGACCTGCAGCGCCCGCAGGCCCTGGATCCGCGTCAGATAGTCCGGCAGGACAAAGGCCGTGGCCTGGGACCCGAAGCCGTAGATGCAGATCAGCAGCGCCGGGATCGCGACATTCGCCTGGGCCAGCACCGGCAGGTGGATCAGCGGATGCTCGACGGTCGCCTCATTGACGATGAAGGCGACGACCAGCAGCAGGCCCCCCGTCAGGCAGCCGACGACGATTCCGGAATTCAGCCAGTCGAGACGGTTGCCCTGGTCCAGCCCGACATAGACCAGCCCGAAACCCAGGCCGGCGAAGATGATGGCGCCCCAGTCGGTGCGGCGCAGCAGGTCGCGGTTGATGCCCTCGCGAGGCACGGCCCACAGGATGAGCAGGACCATGACGGAGGTCAGCACGACGTTCTGCCAGAAAATCCACTGCCATTGGCCGGTCTCGGAATACCAGGCCTCGAGCGAGGCGGCGACGTTCTGGGAGAAGGTGAAGCGGAAGGCATAGGCGGCGATGCCCCAGATCCACCAGCGCGGCGCCAGGCTGCGCAGGATGAAGCCGAGGGACGCGGGGATGAAGGTGCCGACCGCGAGGCCGCGGACGACCTGCAGGGCGATGACGGCGTCGTAGCCGGCCATGAAGGGCAGCAGCAGCGAGGACAGGATGAAGATCGCGCTGGCCCAGAGCAGGAAGCGCCGCGGGCCAAGGACCGTGCTGAGCCAGGCCGCGCACGGCGCCACCACCATCTGGCTGGCGGAGAAGGCGGTGGTCAGCCACGAGCCCTCGTCGAAGCCGAGGCCGAGGCCACCGCGGATGTCGGCCAGGCCGAAGGTGGTGACCCGCGTGTTCAGCGTCGAGATGACGGCGCCCAGCAGCACCGCCGCGACGCCGGCCACCGGGCGCAGACAGGGCGCGGGCGCGGCCGGGACGCGGGCGCCGGCCGCCTCGACGGCGGCGGTCACGGCTTCGCCGGCTGGCTGTCGGTCAGGATCGTCACGACCGCCGACATGCCGGGACGCAGCCGGCCGGCGAGCGGGCTGCCGGGATCGAGCACGATCTTGACCGGGATCCGCTGCACCACCTTGGTGAAATTGCCGGTGGCGTTGTCCGGCGGCAGCAGGCTGAACTGCGATCCGCTGGCCGGCGCGATGCTGTCGACCCGCCCGGTCACGGTCACCCCGGGAAAGGTGTCGACGGTGACCTCGGCCTTCTGGCCGATCGCCACGCGGGTCAGTTGGGTCTCCTTGTAGTTCGCGATCACCCAGACATTGTCCAGCGGGACCACGGAGATGACCTGGGTGCCGGGGCGCAGATATTGTCCCGCGCGAACCCCGCGCTCGCCCACCATGCCGTCCACCGGCGCGATGATCCGGGTGTATCCGAGATTGGTCTTGGCCAGCGCGAGCGCCGCGTCCTTGGCCTTGGCATCGGCACGGAGCTGCAGTTCCTGGGTGTCGAGCACGCCCATCTGCCGGCGGGCGGCTTCGAGTTCGGCCTGGTTGCGCGTGAGGGTGGCCTCGAAGCGCTTTTCATCGGCGAGCGCCTGCTCAACCCTCTGGGGGGTGCCGAAGGTGGTCCCCAGCAAGGTCTGCTGGCGGTTCAGCTCCAGCTTGGTGCGGTCGACATCGGCCTGGGTCGCGGCGATGACGCTCTGCGCCTGGTCGATCTCGGCATGCTGCAGGTCCTTGCGCGCCTTCAAATTCTGGATCGCCGCCGCCGCGCCCAGCACATCCGCATCGGCCTGGTCCACCCGCGCCCGATAGTCCTGGTCGTCGATCTCGACCAGCAGGTCCCCGGCCTTGACGAACTGGAAATCGGTCACGGCCACGCGGTCGACATAGCCGTCGACCTGGGCGCTGAGAGGGGTGATGTCGCCGCGCACATAGGCATTGTCCGTGTCCTGGCGGCTCGCCTGGCCGACCCAGACATCCCAGCGGATGACGAACAGGGCGACGATTCCGCCCGCGATGACGAGGATCACCAGCCGGAGCAACCAGGCCCCCAGCCGACGCGATGGCTTGGTGCCGGGGCTCTGGTCGGGGCCGGCGGGCGGCTGCCCGGAAGCAGGTGTCGGCCCAGACGGGCTGACGGCCGCGGAAGTTGGCTGCCCATCCATCACGATTCCCCGATACGCTGGCTTGATCCAGGAACTGTAGTCGGCGGCCTGTCGCGTTGTCGACTATGCCCACGGCTAGGTCTGGCCACCAATTTCCGCGGCGTTTTCCAGAAACAGGAGCAGCAGGATGGATGACATTGGGATTCGAGAGGCCCTCGACCGTCACTGGGCCGCTTCCGATACCAACGATTTCGATGCCGAGCACGACATCTACCGGGAGGACGCGGTGCTCGAATACCCACAGTCCGGCGAGCGCATCCGGGGCCGCCGCAACATTCAGGCGTCGCGCGCGGCGCAGCCGAATTCGAAGCGCTTCACGGTGCGCCGCATCACCGGCGCAGGCGACCTTTGGGTCACGGAATTCATCCTCTCCTATGACGGCCGGCCGTCCTTTACGGTGAGCATCATGGAGTTCCTCGACGGCAATGTGACGCGCGAGACCCAATACTTTGCCGACCCGTTCGAGCCCGGGCCTTCGCGCGCGCAGTGGGTCGAGCGCATGGGATGACCTCGGCATGACAGTGGCGCTCCCGCGCGTGCTGGACCGGGCGGAGCTGCCCGTCGATACCGCCGAGCTTGCCCGTTTTCTCATTGGCAAAAGGGTCGTGCGGACATTGGCCGAAGGCGTGGCGGGCGGCCGCGTCGTCGAGACCGAGGCCTACGGCATCGGCGACCCCGCGGGTCACGCCTATCGCGGCATCACCCCGCGCATCCGGACGCTCTTCCTCGAGCGCGGGCACGCCTATGTGTATCTTGCCTATGGCATCTCGTTCATGCTGAACGTCTCGAGCGAGATGCCGGGCGTGGGCGCGGGCGTCCTGATCCGGGCGATCGAGCCGACCGACGGAATCGCGATCATGGCGCGAAATCGCGGCACCGAGCGGGTGCGCGACCTGGCGCGGGGCCCGGGACGGCTGTGCGCAGCCCTGGGAATCGATCGCCGGCTGGACGGGATCGACCTCTGCCAGGCCGGTCCGCTATGGCTCGGATCCGACGATCAGGCGTCGGGCGATATCGGACAGGGCAAACGGATCGGCATCACGCGCGCAGCCGACAGTCCGCTGCGCTTCTACGTTCGGGGCAATCGGTTCGTCAGCGGCCCGCAATCGCTCAACCGATGAGGGACGGCATCGTGACGGGGTGAGGGGCTGGTCGACCCCTTCGGTCAGCCGCAGATCATGTCCACCGTCTTGCGCGCCATCTCCCGCAATTCGGCCCGGGGGACGCCGGCGCGGGCGCGGATGGCGATGGTGTGCAGCACGGCGGAGGCCAGCACCGCGAGCGCCGCGGGATCGGCACCATCCTTCAGCTCGCCCTTGTCGCGCGCTATCCGGAATCGCGCTTCGAGATCGGCGTCGAGCCCCCGGAGTCCGTCCGCGAGGGAGCTGCGGATCTCGGGATCCTCTGCCGCCTCGGTGGTCGCGGTTCCGATCGCAAAGCACCCGAGCGGCAGGTCGTCGTCCGAGAAGTAGATCTCCAGCTGCCCGTCATAGGCGCGCATCAGCGCCTCGTCCAAGGCCTGGTCGACATCCGCCAACGCCTCGCGCATCGCGGCAAAGGCGCGCTGCCAATAGCGGTCGAGCGCCTTGAGATAGAGCGCGTGCTTGTCGCCGAACGCGGCATAGAGGCTCGGCCGGTTCATGCCGGTGGCGGCGCTGATCTCGTCGAGCGACGTGCTGGCATAGCCGCTTCTCCAGAACCGGTCCGTGGCTTGCTGCAGGGCGACCTGCGGGTCATAGGCACGTGGCCGGCCCCGGCCCCGCGGCTCGTCATCCTTTTTTTGTACCATGTCGCATAAAATCCTTGACGGGAATTCTCGTATCTCCATATTTATGCGGAACGGTACAATATTCAATGGCCATGAGGCCCGTCATGCAGCCCAACCTCGCATCCCCCAGCAACTCGGTGACATCAGGCATCGCGATCGGCGAAAGCCATCCGGTGCAGCTCGCCGAGGTCGACGCCGAGTTGAGCCGGGTGTTCGATCGCTCCCGATCCGGCCGCCGCGCCGTGGCGCCGAAGCGGGCGTTGCGCGAACGCCTGCGCCGCCCGCTGCTGATCGCCTTCCCGCTGATCCTGGCAGGCGCCGGCGCGGCCTATTACCTGGCCGAAGAGCCTTATGTCTCGACGGACAACGCCTTCGTCCGTGCGGCGAAGGAGTCGATCAACGCCCGGGTCTCCGGCCAGGTGGTCGAAGTCGCGGTGACCGACAATCAGCAGGTCCAGCGCGGCCAGCTGCTGTTCCGGATCGACCCGGCGCCGTACCAGATCGCGGTTGACCAGGCCGAGGCACAGCTGGGCAGCGCGCGCCTGCAGATCGACGCGCTGAAGGCCACCTACCGCCAGCAACTGGCCGACCTGCAGTCGGCCAAGGATTCCGCCGACTTCGCCGAGCGCGAGTTCGGCCGCAAGAAGGCGCTCGTCGCCTCCGACTGGACGCCGCGCGCGGCCTATGAGCGGGCGGACACGGACCTCAAGATCGCCCGCCAGCACATCGCGGCGATCGAACAGCAGGTCGCCAACACCGTGGCCGCGCTGAACGGCGATCCGGATATCGAGATCGATCGCCATCCCTCGGTCCGCGCCGCCCAGGCCCAGCTCGACCGGGCCCGGCTCGACCTCTCCTATGCCGCGGTGACGGCACCCGATGACGGCATCGTGACCCGGGTCGACGACCTCCAGGTCGGTGACTTCGTCAATCCCGGCGCCGACGTGTTCTCGCTGCTGTCGAGCCGACAGATCTGGGTCGAGGCGAATTTCCGCGAGACCGGCCTGACCCACATGCGCCCGGGCCAGGAAGCATCGATCGATGTCGACGCCTATCCGGACCGCAGCTTCAAGGCGCATATCGTCAGCATGAGCCCGGGCACCGGATCGGATTTCTCGGTGCTGCCGCCCGAGAACGCGACCGGCAATTGGGTCAAGGTGGTCCAGCGCCTGCCTGTGCGCCTCGAACTCGATGAGGTTGATCCGGGCCGGCCGCTGTTCTCCGGCATCAGCGCCACCGTGCGGGTCGACACCGGCCATCGCAGCAACTGGCGCCACGCGCTGCTGGCCGCGTTCGCGGCGGAGGCGGCCGAATGAGCGCCATATCCGCATCGAACCCTGCGGCCGACGGCCATCGCGCCATCACCATCGCGGCGCTGCTGGCGACCTATATGCAGGCGGTCAACATCTCGCTGCCCAATGCCGCCCTGCTCCACATCCAGGGCACGATGTCGATGGCCGATGACGAGGCCGGTTGGGTGTTCTCCTGGTACATCGCGGCCAGCATCATCACCATGCCGATGACGCGCTGGCTCGCGGGCCGCTATGGCCGCAAGGCGGTCTATCAGCTCTCGATCGCCGTCTTCGCCCTCGGCCTCGTGCTCGCCACGCTGGCGACGACCACGATGCAGTTCATGGCCGCCCGCATCGTCCAGGGTGCCGCAAGCGGCCCCCTCGCCCCACTGTCGCTGGCGATCCTGCTCGACATCCTGCCGGCGCAGCGTCATGCCCGCATCAGCCTGATGTGGACCATCACCCTGGTGCTGGGCATCGTCAGCGGCCCCAGCATCGGCGGCTGGCTGTGCGAATATTTCGGCTGGGGGTCGATCTTCACCCTCAGCCTGCCGATGGCGGGGTTCATCCTCCTGGCGATGGCGCTGTCGCTGCCGGAGAAGAAGGCCGAGCAGCCGCCGCCCTTCGACGCCTTCGGCCTGGCAACGCTGGCGCTCGGCCTGATCGGGCTGCAGGCGCTGCTCGACCGCGGCGAACGGGTGGACTGGTTCAATTCGGCCGAGAGCTGGGTGGAGGCTGCGGCCGCGGTGCTCGGCTTCGGCCTCTATCTCGTGCACATCCTGACCGCGAAGGTCCATTTCCTCAGCAAGGCGCTGTTCCGGGACCGCAACTTCATCCTGTCCGCGATCCTGTTCTTCGCCTTCGGCTTCGTCCTGCTGCCGACCATGGCCCTGACGTCGCCGATGCTGGACGAACTGCTCGGCTATCCCGCCGACACCACCGGCATGATGGCGGTTCCCCGTAGCATCGCGCTGGTGGTGGCGCTGATCCTGACGGTGCGCGCCCCGTCGCGCATCGACAACCGGTGGCTCGTGGCCGGCGGGATGGCCCTGATCATCTACGCCAACGGACGGATGCTCGGCTATTCCCCCCTGATGGACTGGCGGCCCGTTATCGTCGCCGGCGTGATCCAGGGCGCCGGCCTGGGCATCCTGATGCCGGCGCTGACCAAGGCGGCGTTCAGCACGCTCGACCCGGCGCTGCGCCCGGAAGGCACCGTGCTGTTCAACCTGTCGCGCCTCTATGGCAGCACGATCGGCATCGCCCTGGTCCAGACCTTCTTCCACCAGAACACCCAGGCCATGCATCTGGCGCTGGCGAAGCAGCTCATACCCACTCGCGCCGCCGCCCATGTCACCGGGTCGATCGCCGGGCCGGGACTTGTCTCGCTTAACCACATAATCACCGGCCAGGCGGCTTTCGTCGGGATCATCGGCCAGTTCGAGGTCATGATGATCGCGATGCTGATCGTGAGTCCCCTTGTGCTGTTTCTCCGCAAACCGCGCCCGGCCCGCTGACCCCGCTCCATCGCCAACCCAGGACAAAGGCGTACGAAGATGGCAATCCCCGATGCGCTTCGCGACAAACGGATCCCCCTCAACCACGGGACCGGGGCGATGCCCGCCGCCGGGTTCGGCACGCTGATCCCCGATCCGGTCGCGACCCGGCAGGCGGTGACCGCCGCGCTGGAGGTGGGGTTCCGCCATTTCGATTGCGCCGAACGCTACCGCAACGAAGAGGCGATCGGCGACGCTTTCCAGGCCGCCTTCCAGGCGGGGACGGTCCGGCGCGAGGATGTCTTCGTCACCACCAAGCTGTGGAACACCAATCATCGCCCCGAGCGAGTCAAGCCCGCCTTCGACGCCAGCCGGCGGCGGCTGAAGGTCGACACCGTCGACTGCTACATCATCCACACCCCCTTCGCCTTCCGCCCCGGCGACGAGCAGGACCCGAGGGATGCGGACGGCAAGGTCGTCTACGATTCCGGGGTGACGCTGGGCGAGACATGGCAGGCGCTCGAACGCCTGGTGGATGAGGGCCATGCCAAGTCGATCGGCCTGTCCGACATCACCCTGGAAAAGCTGCGCGAGATCGTGGCGGGGGCGCGGATCAAGCCCTCCGCGGTGCAGGTCGAATCCCACCCCTATCTCCCGGAATGGGAGTTGCTCGACTTCTGCCGCGAGCATGGGATCGTGCTGCTGGCCTTCGCCCCGCTGGGCCACGGCATGGACCCGAACCTGCTGGAGGACCCGGTGATCACGGCCATCGCCCAGCGGGTTGGCAAGACGCCGGCCCAGGTGGCGCTGGCCTGGGCCGCGCAGCGCGGCACCGCCTTCCTGACCACCTCGACCAAGCCTGAGCGCATCCGGGGCAACTTCGACATCTCGACCCTGCCGGAGGACGCGATGCAGCAGATCCGGGACGGCATCACCACCAACATCCGGTTCAACAGCGTGGTGACGACCGGCGTGCCCGGCTTCATTCCCCGGGTCCGCTGACCTGAATGCAACGGCTTAGGGCGGCCAAGCCCAATCTCGTTTGACGATCACGAGGGCCGCCCTACCAGTTCGTCACCGATCCGTCGTTGCGCTTGAGATGCGGCGCTTCCCAGAACTTGAAGCTCTGCTGCTGGATCAGCGCCTCATTCACCTCGACGCCGAGGCCGGGCGCGTCCGTCACCGGATAATGGGCATTCTCGATCCGTGGCTGGACCGGGAAGAATTCGGAATTGTCGAAGCCGAGCTGCTCGGCCGTCGAGGTGCGGGTCTCGAGCCAGGAGAAGTTCGGGACCGCCGCGGCGAAATGCACCGTCGCCGCGGTGCAGATCGGGCCCAGCGGGTTGTGCGGCATCATGTCGACGTAATGCGCCTCGCTCCAGCCCGCGACCTTCATCGCCTCGGTGAAGCCGCCGACATTGCAGATGTCGATCCGGTTGAACTGATGGATGTTGCGCTCGATGTAAGGCAGGAACTGCCATTTCGAGGCGAACTCCTCGCCGATGGCGAAGGGCACGTCGACCATGCGCCGCAGCGCCTCATAGGCCTCCGGCGTCTCGTCGCGGATCGGTTCCTCCAGGAAGTCGAGCGTGCCGGAGGGCATCTTCTGGCAGAAGCTCGCCGCCTCCGCCACCGACAGGCGGTGATGCAGGTCGATGCCGAGTACGACGTCGCCGCCCAGCGCCTCGCGGGCCCTGACGCACCACTTCGCCGTTGTGGCGATATGCTCGCGCGGCTCATAGACCGCGCTGCCGCCATGGCCGGAGGGCGACAGGCGCATCGCGGTCCAGCCGGCGGCGATCAGCGCCCGCGCCTGCTCGATCATCGCCTCGCCCGGCGGGGCCGAGGTGGTGGCGAAGGTTGGGATCCGATCCCGCTGCTTGCCGCCCAGCAGCTGGTAGACCGGCACGCCGAGCGCCTTGCCGAGGATGTCGTAGAGCGCGATGTCGATCGCCGAGATCGCCGCCTGCAGCACGCGGCCGCCCTCGAAATACTGGCTGCGATACATCTCCTGCCACAGCGCGCCGATCCGCAGCGGATCGCGGCCGATCAGGAATTCGCGGTAGTGCTCGATGGCGCCGACCACCGCCCTCTCCCGCCCGGAGAGGCCGCTTTCGCCCCATCCGGACAGACCTTGGTCGGTCTCGACCTTGACGATCAGCTGGTTGCGCGTGCCGACCCAGACCGGGTAGGCGCGGATGGTGGAGATCTTCATTGGGGTCACCAGTGCCACAGCGTGCCGTCCTCCAGCCGGTTTACCGGCAGGTAGGCGCGCTGATAGGGGTGCTTCGCCGCCAGCGCCTCGTCGATGTCGACGCCATGGCCCGGCGCCTCGCCGGGATGGATGTAGCCGCCCTCCTGCACCCATGAATGGGGGAAGACCTCATGCATCAGCGGGGTGTAGCCGGAGAACTCCTGGATGCCGAAATTCGGCACCCAGAGATCGATATGGGCGTTCGTGCCCATCGCCACCGGCGAGACATCCATCGGCCCGTGGCAGGCGGTGCGGATGTGGTAGACCGAGGCGAAATCGAAGATGCGCCGAAGCCCGGTCACGCCACCGGCATGGACCGACGTCGCCCGGATGTAGTCGATCAGCTGCTCCTCCATCAGCAGCCGCGCATCCCAGATGGTGTTGAACACCTCGCCCAGCGCGATCGGCGTCGTGGTGTGCTGGCGGATCAGGCGATAGCCCTCCTGCAGCTCGGCTGGGACCGGGTCTTCCAGCCAGAACAGGCGGAACGGCTCCAGGTCCTTGCCCAGCCGCGCTGCCTCGATCGGGGTCAGGCGGTGATGCGTGTCGTGCAGCAGGTGCAGGTCGTCGCCATAGACGTCCCGCAGCCGGGCGAACAGCTTCGGGATGTGGCCCATGTATTTCGCGGTCGACCACACCTCCTCATGCGGCAGGGCCTCGACCATGCCGCCCGTGCCCTGCTTGGCCCCCTTGCCGGTGCCGTAGACCGCCGGGAGTCCCGGGATGCCGACCTGGCAGCGGATCGCGACATGGCCCTCGTCGCGCTTCTTGCCGACGGCGTCGACAGCCTCCTCGATCGACATGCCCTGGGCATGCGAATAGATCATCACCTTGTGCCGCGAGGCGCCGCCGAGCAGCTGGTAAAGCGGCATGTTCGCCGCCTTGGCCTTGATGTCCCACAGCGCCATGTCGACGGCCGAGATCGCCGCCATGGTGATCGGCCCGCGCCGCCAATAGGCGCCGCGGTAGAGGTACTGCCAGATGTCCTCGATCTGCGCGGGATCGCGCCCGATCAGCAGCGGCGCGACATGGTCCTGGAGATAGCTGACGACCGAGAGCTCGCGCCCGTTCACCGTGCCGTCGCCGATGCCGTACAGGCCTTCGTCGGTGACGATCTTGACGGTGACGAAGTTCCGCCCGGGCGAGCAGACGATGATTTTGACGTCCTTGATCTTCATGGAAGCACCTCAGTCGGGATCGTGGCGCCAGCCGAGCATCCGTTCGGCCTTGGCGGATGAGAAGAAGCTGCTGAAGCCGCTGAGGTCGCCACGGATCGGCACATCCGGGAAGAAGCGGGCGGCGAGATCCAGGCTCGGCACATCCATCACCGTGTCCGGGGCGGCGATGTAGAACGCCTCGTGCCCCTTGAACGGCGCGTCGAGCGCCAGCAGGCAGGCCCGCGACGCCGCGTCGTAGAGCGTGTAGGCCCAGAGATGCTTCGACGCCTCCTTGGTGGCGAAGCCGTAGACGGCCCCGGCCTGGGCGCGCTCCTCCACCACCAGGTGGAAGCGCATGCTGGCGATGCGGAGGTCGCTGTAGCGGCGGGCGAAGGTGTCGGCCTGCTGCTCGCAGATCCATTTCGACAGCGAGTACGGCTCCTCGGTGTAGTTCGGATGCGCCTCATCGATCGGCAGGTAGTCGAAATGCGCCTCGCGGCTGAAGGACAGGCCGATGGCGTTGACGCTCGACGCCTGCACGATCCGGGTGATGCCGACCTCGATCGCAGCGCGCAGGGCGTTGTAGCTGCCGGTGACGTTGTTGTTGTGGACGATGTGGTCGGGGTGGTTGCCCGGCGAGGGAATCGCCGCCATGTGGATCAGGGCGTCGCAGCCGCGGAAGGCGTCGACCAGCGCGTCGTAGTCGCCGATATCGGCCTGGACGAAGCGGGTGTTCTCCTGCGCCTCGGCCGGCGCGGCGCGGTCGATGCTGACGATGCGATGGCCGCGGCGCAGTGCCGCCGCGGCGATGGCGCGGCCGATCCGGCCGCTGCCGCCGGTCAGCGCGATGGTCTTGACGGTCTTTGCGGTGTCCATCCTGCTCTCCCCCGCTCAGGAGCCGTAGACGGACTGATGCAGCCCGCGGATGTAGCCGATGGCGTAGAGCCGCCCGAAGGCGGAGTAGCCGGCATGATCGTTGCTGTCGCCCTCCACCGTCGGCACATGGTCGGGGCGCAGCACGCCGTCGAAGCCGATGTCGCGATAGGCGCGCATGCAGGCCAGCATGTCGGTCTTGCCGGCGTCGTGCCAGGTCTCGCGGAACGCCTCCGGCGTGCCCTGCACGTCGCGGAAATGGACGAAAGAGATCGCCTTGCCGAAGCCGCGGATGGCGCCGGGCAAATCGTCGGTCATCAGCGTGAAGTTGCCCTGGCACAGCGTGATCGTGTTCATCGGGCTGGGCACGGTTTCGACCAGGCGACGGTAGTTGTCGATGCTGCGCATGATCCGGCCAACGCCGCGGATCGGCGACAGCGGCGGGTCATCCGGGTGCATCGAGATCTTCACCCCGGCCGTCTCCGCGACCGGCAGCACCTTCTTCAGGAAGTATTCGAGGTTGACCCAGAGCGCGTCCTCGTTGATCGGCGGGTTGCTGGTCAGGTCCGCGGGCACGTCGGCGAGGTTGAAGCTGGTGACCACCGACCCGCCGCGCGACGGCGTCGCCAGGTTGGTGCGCACCCAATTGAAGTCGGTCATCCACTCGTAGCACCACACCGGGATGCCGAGCCGGCCCATGTTCTGCAGCAGGGTGCAGACCGTCGCAATCTCCTCGTCGCGCCCCGGCAGGCCGCGCTTCGCCAGGTTCAGCGGCGGCCGGGCCTCAATCACCTTCAAGGTGAAGCCGGCGTCCTCGTAGCGCTGCTTCAGGCGCTGCAGCGGCGCGAGATCCCACGGCGCCTCGCCCTGCAGCAGGTCGTCGGGCGGCAAGCCGCCCACGGCGAGGTCCACCCCGGCCTGCTTTGCCAGTTTCCAGACGGGCGTCGGCGTGGGGCTGATGAATTCGGCGATCTCGAGCATGGTCGTGAGGATCCCGGAGAGGCTGGGCGGGTGAAGGGCGGATGGTTGAGGTTCAGGCGGGCAGCAGTTCCGAAAGCCGCTCCTGCGCGACCTGCGGCTGCCGGTCGTAGAGGAAGCATGAGGCGGTCTGGCGATCACCGATCCGGAACAGCGGCGGCTCCGCCGCGCAGGCCTCCATCGCCTGCGGGCAGCGGGACCGGAAGCGGCAGCCGCCGGCGCCGATGGCGGCGTCGCGCGCCTGGATCGGCTGGGCGCCCCAGCGGCGGTCGAGATTGGGCCAGGGGATCGAATCCACCAGCAGCTGGGTGTAGGGGTGCTGCGGATCCTTGATCACCTGGTCGACATCCCCCGCCTCCATCACCGCGCCGCGGTAGAGCACGATGATCGACTTGGCGATGTGGTAGGCGGTGGTGAGGTCGTGGGTGACGTAGATGATCGACACGCCATGGTCGCGCTGCAGGTTGCGCAGGGTTTCGAGGATGGTGGCGCGCAGCGACGCGTCGACCATCGACACCGGTTCGTCGGCGATCAGCAGCCGCGGCTTCAGCAGCAAAGCGCGGGCGACGTTGATGCGCTGGCGCTGGCCGCCGGACAGCTGGTGCGGGAACCGCCCGAGGATGTCCTCCGGCCGCAGCCCGACGGCGGTCAGCGCCTCCTCCATCTTAGCGCGCGCATCGGCCTTCGATGCCGCCAGGCGGAACTTCCGGATCGGTACGGTCAGCAGATGGTCGACCGTGTAGAACGGGTTGAACACGGCGAACGGGTCCTGGAACACCGCCTGCACCTCGCGGCGATAGGCCATCTTCTCCTTGCCGCGCAGGGTCGAGACATCCTTGCCGCGATAGATGATGCGGCCGGTCGTCGGCGCGATGAAGCCGAGCAGCAGCATGGCCAGCGTGGTCTTGCCGCTGCCGCTTTCGCCGGCCACGGTCAGGATGGTCGGCTCGTCCTCCTTCAGCGTCAGCGAGATGTCGCGCAGCGCCGTCGTGAGGTGGGCATGGACCAGCCCGCGTGTGTAGGTCTTCGAGACGTTCTCGAGCCGCAGCAGATCGGCCATCTCAGGCGTCCCCGTCATAGAGGTGGCAGGTCACGCCGCGGCCGCCGGCCAGGATGATCTGCTCGGGCCGGGTCGTGCTGCACACGGCCATGGCCTTGTCGCAGCGCGGGTGGAAGGCGCAGCCGCCGGGCAGCCGCAGCAGCGACGGCGCCAGGCCGGGAATGCCGCGGAACACGCCCTTGTTCTCCAGACTGGGCAGGCTGTCGATCAGCGCCTGGGAATAGGGGTGCTTGGGGTCCGTGAACATCTCGCGGACCGTGCTGACCTCGACCAGCCGCCCGGCATACATCACCGCGACCTTGTCGACGAACTGCGCCATCAGGCCCATGTCGTGGCCGATCAGGATCACCGCCGCGTTGATCGCCTTCTGGACATTGTCGATCGTCTCCATCACCTGGCGCTGGGTGACGACGTCGAGCGCGCTGGTCGGCTCGTCGGCGATGATGACGTGGGGGTCGAGCAGGATGCCGATGGCGATGCAGACACGCTGCTTCATGCCACCGGACAGCTCATGCGCATACATGCGGTAGACGCCGGCATCGAGATCGACCGATTGCAGCGCCCGCTTGCAGCGCGCCTCGATCGCCCCGCGGGCTTCGCCCGGCAGATGCGACTTCACCGCGTCGACCATCTGGGCGCCGATCCGGGTTACCGGGTTCAGCGAGTTCATCGCCCCCTGCGGGATATAGGCGATGCGGGACAGGCGCGCCTGGCGCATCCCCTCGGCGTCCAACGCCATCAGGTCGGCGCCGCCGACCATCACCGCGCCACCCTCGATCCGGCCCGGCGGCTTGATCATCCGCATCATGGCCAGCGCCAGCGTGCTCTTGCCCGAGCCGGATTCGCCGACCATGCCCAGCTTCTCGCCGGCACGCAGGGTGAAGCTGACATCGTCCAGCGCCCGGGCGCGGCCGGAATCGGTGTAGTAGGTGACCTCGAGGTTGCGGACGTCGAGGACGGGAACGGCTTCCGTCGTTGCGGCCGGCATGGCCTTCCTCCGGTCCCGGGGCGGCGCGAGCGTCGTATCCATCGCCGTCACTCCGTCCTGCGCACGCGGGGATTGGCCAGCTCGTCCAGGCCCATATTGATCAGGGCCAGCGAGCCGAGGATCAGGATCATCGCCACCGACGGGATGATCGGCCACCACCACCAGCCGTTGAAGAAGGCGCCCTGCGACTGCGCCGCCCAGATGATGTTGCCCAAGAGCGGCTCACGCAGCGGCCCGAGCCCGAGCACCGCGAGGTAGAAGGCGGCGAACACGGCCGAGAACACCTGCGCCACGAACGCCGCCGCGATGAAGGGCAGCAGGCAGGGCAGGATCTCCTTGAAGATGATGCCGAGGTCGCTGACGCCAGACAGCTTGGCCACGGCGACGAACTGCCGTTCCTTCATGGTCAGCACCTGGGAGCGGATCACCAGCGTCGGCCCCATCCAGGCCAGCAGCACGACGATCAGCGCCATGGTCAGAATGGTGACGTCGCGCTTGTCGAGCGACCCGGCGATGACGACCTGGATCAGCAGGACCGGGATCGGCGTCAGGATCTGGCAGACCGTGCGGATCACGGCGTCGCTCCAGCCCCGGAAATAGGCGGCGATGAAGCCGAGCACGACACCGATCAGCGTGCCCAGGCCGCCGGCGATGAAGCCGATCAGGGCCGTCTGCCACATGCCCACGACCATGGCGGAGAACAGGTCGCGGCCGAAGAAATCGGTGCCGAACGGATATTTCAGGCTCGGCGGCTTCTTCACCGCCACCGACAGCGGATAGGCGTCCTTCGGATTGATCGTCAGCAGCCCGACGATGGTGAAGGCAATGAGGCCGAGCAGGATCAGCACGCCCAGCGCCAGCCCCTTGTTGCGGCGCAGGTAGCGCAGCACCAGGACAACGCGGCCGGGGCGCTGGAAGACGGGTTCGGCGGAGGGCGAGAGCGCGGCGATCGTCATGTCTCACGCTCCTCACGAATTGCGGACGCGGGGGTCGAGCAGCGGGTACAGGAACTCGACCACGGTCATCAGCACCGCCACGGCGATGGTGATGAACACCACGATGCCGTAGATGGTCGGGAAGTCGTTGGCGCGGATGGCGAGGTTGAGCGCGCTGCCGATGCCCGGCAGGCCGAACAGCCCCTCGACGATGATCGCCGAGGTGACGATGGCGGCGGGCGCCAGGGCCAGCGCGGTCACCTGCGGCAGCATCGCGTTGCGCAGATAATAATCGCGGAAGATGCGGCCGCCGGTCAGGCCCTTGTGCTCGGCGAAGTTGACGTAGTCCTCGCCCTGGATGGTGACGCCCATGCCGCGCATCGACAGCACCCAGCCGCCGACCGAGCCCAGGATCAGGGCCAGCGCCGGCAGCACCTGATGCTGCAGCATGTCGAAGGCGAAGCCGAAGGACAGGTTCGGCACCACCCCGGCGGAATAGGCGCCGCCGAGCGGCAGCCATTTCAGCCGGAAGCCGATGAAGAACAGCAGCAGGATGGCCATGATCACCGGCGGCACGCCGGTCAGCAGGATGAAGGGCGCGGCGAAGGCCCGCAGCCAGCGCGGCGCCCGCGGCCAGGCGGCGACGGCGCCGAGCAGGTTGCCGATGATGAAGCTGAGGATGGTGGTGACCAGCAGCAGACCGATGGTCCAGGGCAGCGACTGCGCGATCACCTCGGACACGGTCGAGGGATAGCGGTACAGCGAATAGCCGAAATCCATCCGCAGGATGTTGCCGAGATAGTGCCAGTATTGCTGGTACAGCGGCTGTTCGAGGCCGAACTGCTGCTGCATCGAGGCGATGATCTTCTCCAGATCCTGGGGCGAGAAGCCGCCGGTGCGAGCCAACTCGCCGAACCGCTCGCGCAACGCGTTGCGGCTCGACAGCCGCGGGATGAGGAAGACGATGGTCGAGGCCGCCCAGACCACCAGGACGAGGAACAGAAGACGCCGGATGATGAGCTTGACGGTCACTGGGGCGATCCTGGTGCTGTTGCCGGACAGGAGGTGCGCGCCCCGGGGCGCGCACCTGTCGCAAGCGAATGGTTACGGCGCGCCCGACGGCTGCAGCGCCGTGATCACCAGCAGGCCGGTATGGGCCCAGAAGGCGCCGTTGGTGCCGCCGGCGAGGTTGGTGGCGCTGGGCCAGCCCTTCCAGTAGTGGTTGTTGTAGGGAATCCGGTGCAGCCACTGGATCACCGGCACGTCGATCGTGTCGCGCCAGTAGATGCCCAGCGCCTTCGCCGCGCCTTCCTGGAATTTCGGATCGCTGGAGTCGAGCGGCGAGATCTCATCCAGGATCTTGTCGAATTCGGCATTCTTGTAGCGCGAGAAGCGGTTCGCGCCCCCCGCCGACCCGTTCGCGTTGCTGTACTTGCCGTGGAAGAGGTTCAGGGCCTCGAACGGATCGTAGAGGCTGGCGCCGTGGCCGAAGAGATAGAGGCCGGCCTTGCCGTCAACCATGTTCTGGAACGCGTCGGTGCCGAAGTTGACATTCGCGTCGAAGCCGGCCTGGCGCAGCATCTCCGCCAGGATCGGGGCGATGTCGCCATGGATGGTCTCGAAGGCCTGGATGGTGGCGTCGAGGGTCTTGCCGTCCTTCGCCCACAGCCCGTCGCCGTTCTTGCTGAAGCCGGCCTCGGTCATCAGCTTCTCGCTCTCCGCGACGTCGAACTTGCCGGGCTGGTACTTCTCCTCCTCCGCCTTCACGGCTGGGGAGTCGGCGAATTTCTGCAGGTTCGGATACAGCGGGAACGGATAGATCGTCGCGATCTTGGCGCCGTCATAGAGCACCTCGTTGATGCGGTCGCGGTCGATCGCCAGGCTGATCGCCTTGCGCACCCGCGGATCGCTGTAGGGCGCCAGCTGAGTGTTCATCCACAGCGAGTTCGGCCACCAGTCGAGATAGCCATAGGGCGATTCCGTGCCCGTCCAGGACTGGATGTCCTTGTTCTGCTCGACGATGTTGCCGATCACCTGGGCGCGCATGTCGACCGAGGAATCGAACTCGTTGTTCACCAGGCGCTGCGCCACCGTGTCGATCGGCTGGTTCAGCACGTTGACGATGACGACGCGCTTGACCGCCGGCTGGGCCATCCGCCCCGCCTTCACCGCCCACCAGTCGGGGCGCAAATCCATGATCTTCTGGTTGGCGTTCCAGGCGACCACGTTGTAGGGCCCGGAATGCGGGATGGCATCGAGGCCGACGGCCGCCGTCGGGTTCGGCTGGGCGGCTTCCCATTCCGCCGGCACGATCGGCAGGCCGGTGTCGAACTTCTCGGTCAGCACCTCGAACTTGAAGCGCGGCGCCGGCTGCTTGAACTTGACCTCGACGGTCAGGTCGTCCTTGGCGCTGACGCTGTCGACGAACTGCTCGAAATGGGCGTGGTAGGGCAGCGTGTCATACTTCATCTGCCCTTCGAAGGTGTAGACCACGTCCTTCGATGTGACCGGCTTGCCGTCGCTCCACTTCGCGTCCTTGTTGAGCTTGATTTCCAGCGTTTTGAAGTCCGGCGTGGTGTATTCCATGCTGTCGGCCAGCCACGGCACGAACTCGCCCTTGAAGATGGCGAAGTACATCAGCGGCTCGAACAGCAGGTTGTTGCCTTCCTGATGGGTGTAGCCCGGCAGCACCCAGGGGTTGGTGGTGCCGACCGAGGTGCCGCCGGCGRCGCCCCAGCCGAGGATCAGCGTCTGGTTGCGGGGCACGTCCGGCAGCGCGCCCTTGGGCGTGATTTCCTGCGCCGCCGGCAGGCCGGCGCTCTGCGCGAACGACGCGGCCGGCGCGAATATCGCCGCCGCGACGAGCGCAAGGCCGGCGAGGCTTTGGCCGGCAAGGCGTTTCAGACTGACCATAGGACAGACCTCCTCCCTGTGATTGTCGAATGGTGCAAATGTCGCCTTTGCACCTTATGGAGCTCTTCCGGCGCGACGACGCACGCCCCCTACCCTCTCGAAGTCAAAAGGCCTCATGGCCCGATCGACAGTCGTCAATCGAATCCCGACAAATCTCATGTCCGAAAGCACAATGCCCGTTGGCTTCCTGTGTTCTTCCTCCTTCAGCGATATTGCCCATCGCCAAGCAATTCGCATCTTGTATATTTTGTCGATAGCCTAGGTCAGTTCCACGGCAGGCTCAACCGTCAATGATCCTCTGACATCGCTATTTTCGGCAGCCCCCTCTGTTGCCATCACGCTCATGAGATGGAGAAGACCGATGCCAGCCCCCGCCATGCGCGTCGCCGTGGGCCAATTCCATGAACTCACGGACGAGAAGCTGCGCTTCGCCGCCCAGATCGGCGTCACCGGCATCCAGATGAACAATCCGACGCTGCCGGGCGACGCGTATTGGGAGGAGACGGACATCCGCCGGCTGGTCGAGACGGTCGAGGCGGCCGGCCTGACCTTCGAGGCCATCGAGAACGTGCCGACCCATTTCTACAACAAGGCGATGCTCGGCCTTCCCGGGCGCGACGAGCAGATCGAGAACTACTGCCGGACACTGCGCGCTGTCGGCCGCGCCGGCGTGCCGATCCTGGGCCTGCATTTCATGCCGAATTCGGTCTGGCGCACCGACCGGAAAGCCCCCGGCCGCGGCGGCGCCGGCAACACCCGGTTCGAGATGGCCAAGGTCGAGGGCACCACCAAGGCGGAGTGGCGACGCTTCATGCCGACGACGCTGGGCCGGCCGGACTCGATGCCGCTCTTCGACACGGCGGACGGCGTCGTCACCGCCGAGGCGATGTGGGCGAACTACACCTATTTCATGGATGCGATTCTGCCCGCCGCCCAGGAGGCTGGGGTGAAGATCGCGCTGCATCCCGACGACCCGCCGGTGCCGATGCTGGGCGGCGTCGCCCGCATCTTCAAGGACCCGGCGGATTTCAAGCGCGCCCATGCCCGCTATGCCGACAGCCCCTCCTGGGGCCTCGACCTGTGTCTCGGCTGCTGCTCGGAGATGCCCGGCGGCGCGGCGAATGTGCGGGAGATGATCACGTATTTCGGGCCGAAGGGGCGGATCTTCTACGTCCATTTCCGCGACGTGCAGGGCACGGTGCCGGACTTCATCGAATGCTTCATCGGCGAAGGGAATTTCGATCCCGGCGAGGCCATGGCGCTGCTGCGCAAGAGCGGCTTCACCGGCTTCCTGCTGGACGACCATGTCCCGCATATGGACGACGACACCGACTGGAACCATCGGGGTCGCGCCCACGCGATCGGCTACATGCAGGGGCTCCTGCGCATGGCCGAACGGGCCGCCTGACGTCGGAGAGGCCTTCCTGACCTGAGAAGGCCGTCCTCTCCCCGCACAAGTCACAGCATCACCTCCCGAAGCTGGTCCGGTGGTTACTCCACCTTGGTCTTCTGTCCGCTGCGCCGCGCCGCGCGCATCTGCTCGATGATGTGGCGGCCGGATCCTTCGACATGGCGGGCGAGAACCGCCGCCGCCGCATCCGCGTCCTGGGCCTTGATCGCGTCTAGCACCTCCCCGTGCTCCCGCATCACCGCGGCCTGGCGGCCGAGCGAGGTCGGATGCCGCCGGCTGATCGCGCGCAGGATCTCGCGGTGCTTCCACCACAGATCGACCGCGTGCCGGTTGTAGTGGCGTTCGTACATCGTGTGGTGGAACTGGGTGTCGAGCCGCCCGTGACGCACCGGGTCCGAATAATTGATCCGCAGCATCTCGGCGTGGAGCGCCTCCAGCTCGGCGATGTCGGCATCGGTGGCGATGCCGACGAACCAGCGCGTCAGCGCCGGCTCGATCAGGACTTCGATTTCATAGATGTCGCGGATGAAATCCTCGTCGATCGGCCGCACGCGCGCCCCGCGATTGGGCGTCATCACCACGAAGCCCTCGCCGCGGAGCTGCTGCAGCGCCTCGCGCACCGGGTTGGTCGAGGTGCCGTGCCGCTCGGCCAGATCGGCGACGATCAGCCGGGCATTGGCCGGGATGAGGCCCGAGATGATGTCCTCGCGGATCGCCTCATAGACCGAAGCCTCGCGGTCCGGCGCCTGGAAGGCCGGCTGGTCCAGATCAGGAATGACGCTCATGGACCGTGCCGGGCCACATTGCAGGGCCCAGCATGTCCAGCCTCGGGACTCGACACGCGATCCTCCGGATTTCGTGTACGATCCTTGTCGGAGTTGACGCGAAATGTCGAGTCTGAAACACGCCCGACGCCGGCAGCCGGTCCCAGGCCAGACGGCGCCGCCTTCAGGCTGGGACAGCGGCCTCGACATGCCGGGCTAGCAGGTCGCGCAGCTGCGCCATCTCCTCCGGCTTCAGGTCGGTCAGCGGCGGGCGCACCGGGCCGGCGGGGCGGCCGATCGCGGCCAGGCCGGCCTTGATGATCGATACGGCATAGCCCTTGCCGCGGTTCCGGATCGCCAGCAGCGGATAGTAGAAGTCGCGCAGCAGCGCGTCGGTCGTGGCCGTGTCGCCATCGCGCAGGGCGCGGTAGAAGCGCTGCGCCAGCTCCGGCACGAAGTTGAACACGGCCGACGAATAGGTCGTCACGCCGGCGCTGAAATAGGGCGCGGCGAACACCTCATGGGTCGGCATGCCGCCGATATAGGCCAGGCGGCCGCCCATCCGGCGGGTGATCTCCAGCACCAGGTCGACCTGGCCGTGGCCGTCCTTGAAGCCGACCAGGTTCGGGCAGGCATCGCACAGCCGGGCGATGGTGTCGGCCGACAGCACCGCATTGTCACGGTTGTACACGATGACCCCGATGCCGACCGCGTCGCACACCGCCTTCACATGGGCGTACAGCCCCGCCTGTTCCGCCGTCATCAGATAGGGCGGCAGCAGCAGGATGCCGTCGGCCCCCGCCGCCTCGGCGCCCCGGGCGATCTCGACCGCGATGCGGGTGCCGTAGCCGCAGCCGGAGACGATCGGCGTGGCGCCGGCGGCGGCCTTGGCGGCGCGCACCACCTCCGGCACCTCCGTCGGGGTCAGCGAGAAGAACTCGCCGGTGCCGCCGGCGGCGAACAGCACCGCCGCCTCGAACCCGCCGAGCCAGCCGACATGCGCCTCATAGGCGGTGCGGTCGAACTCCAGGTCGGGCCCGAAATGGGTCACGGGGAAGGACAGGAGGCCCGCAGAGAGGGCGCCCTTGAGCTGAAGAGGATCCATGGAAGCCTCGTCGGATTGGATCAGCGGGTCACGGACCCGGGATAGAGCTGGCTCAGCGCCTCGAGCTGGGCGGCGAGGTAGCCGTAGCAGAAGGCGAAGGCGACGCCCTCGGGGTCGCGGCCGCTGATGGTCGGCACATGGTCCGGCATCACCATGTAGGGATAGCCGAGCTCGGCGTAGAGCTTCATCGACCGCCACATGTCCATGTCGCCCTCATCCGGGAACGTCTCCATGAAGGAGAGCTTGCCGCCGCGAATGTTGCGGAAATGGACGTTGAAGATCTTGCCGCGGCTGCCGAACCAGCGGATCACGTCGTCGATCTCGGTCCTTGGGTCTTCCAGCATCTCGCCGACCGAGCCCTGGCAGAAGTTGAGGCCGTGATAGGGGCTCTCGCGCATCAGCACGAACTTCTTCAGCCCCTCGACCGTGCCCAGCACCCGGGTGACGCCGCGATAGCCGGGCGGGGTGTAGGGGTCGTGCGGGTGGCAGGCCAGCCGGACCTTGTTCGCCTCGGCGACCGGGATCACCCGCTCGAGGAAATAGTCGATCCGCTCCCAGTTCTCGTCCTCGGACAGGGTGCCGACCAGGGTCGGCGGCGCGTCGTGGTCGGCCTTGTCCCAGCGGAAGGAGGCGTTCAGCGACCCGCCGCGCCCCGGCTCGTCCGGCGTGCGCGGGATGCCGATGATGTTGAGGTTGTACTTGGCGGCCGGGATGCCGGCCCGGGCGATGTTCTCGATCAGGCGGCAGATCGAGTCGATCTGGCGGTCGCGGTCCGGCCCGGCCGACAGGATGTCCGGGCTGTGCGACTGCTCGATCGGGCGCGAGCCGAGCGGCAGCTGCACCATGTCCAGCACCAGGCCGAAGCTCTCGAGCTTCTCGCGATGGCGCAACAGCACGTCCAGCGACCAGTCATGCGGGTTGCCGGGCGGATTGTCGTTGAGGTGGCGGACGCCGAGCTGGGCCATGACCCTGAGATCGTCGTCGTCGCGAACCCCGTTCTGCGTTCCGAGATACATGCCCGCACCCTCCCTGCGATCGGCTTCGTTGGTAGGCTAATATGACATCATACGACTGATGACAAGCCGGAACGCGCCCCGTCCGGTCAGGAGGCGGAGTCGGCTGGCAGCCCGCCCAGGCCGCGGTAGCGGCGCTGGCTTTCGGTCAGGTGGTGGCGCATCGCCAGGCGGGCGGCATCCGGGTCCTGGCGCTCGATCGCCTCGATGATCCGGGCATGCTCGGCGATCACCTTGCGCAGATAGGCGGTGGTCGCCTCGGCGGAATCGCCCAGCCGGCTGCGCGGGATGGTGCGCTGGCCGAGATAGGTCAGGACGTCGCTGTAGAAGTGGTTGTTGGTGGCGGCGGCGATCGCCAGGTGCAGCGCGAAATCGGCATCGACCGCATTGCTGCCGCTGTCGACCGCGGCGATCACCCGCTCATGCGCCAGCAGGATCTCGCCCTCCTGCCGCGACGACCGGCGCAAGGCCGCCAGACCGGCCGCCTCGACCTCCACCCCGGTCCGGAACTCCAGCAGTTCCAGCACTTCCGACAGCCGGGTGAAGTCGCCCGACAGCAGGCCGGGCGCGGGTTCGGCCGACGGGGTCACGAACACCCCGATCCCCTGCCGCGGCTCGACCAGCCCCTTGGCGCGCAGCTCGGCGATGGCCTCGCGCACCACGGTGCGGCTGACGTTGAACTCCTCGATCAGCCGCTGCTCGGTCGGCA
This sequence comes from Inquilinus sp. 2KB_23, assembly GCF_052115705.1. Lineage (NCBI taxonomy): Bacteria > Pseudomonadati > Pseudomonadota > Alphaproteobacteria > Rhodospirillales > Rhodospirillaceae > Inquilinus > Inquilinus sp. 2KB_23. The sequence continues at coordinate 223,264 of NZ_JBFRHF010000006.1, forward strand.
GCCTGGCGCCCACCGGCAGCGCGCCATTGGCGATGCGCTGGTGCAGGGCCTCGACCACCGCGACCGCCAGCTTGTCGCGGCGGCGCGGCGTTGCGGCTTCGAGTCCGATCGGGTTCGGCACCGCTCCTCCTGGGCTGTCCGGGCGCGTGCCGCCCATCCGTTGGCCAGTCACACATTTGACTCTTGCGAAGTCAAGATGGCGGATGATAAGTCATCATACAACAGACATCATACTAAAAATGGGGAGGACACCATGGGAGGGTGGAAACAGGGGCTCTTGGCCCTGGCGGTCGCGCTGGCGCCGGCCTGGGGTGGCGGCGCCGCCGCCAAGACGCCGGCCGACCAGCTGGTGATCGGGGCGTCGCTGGCGCAGGTCCTGTCGCTGGACCCCGGCCAGGCCACCGAATCCGGATCCTGGCTGATCACATCCAACATCTACGACCGGCTGGTCTCGACCGATCCGAACGACGCGACCAAGCTGGTGCCGCAGCTGGCCGAAAGCTGGGACATCGACGGCAAATCCATCGTCTTCCACCTGCGCGACGCCAAATTCGCCAGCGGCAACCCGGTCACGGCCGAGGATGCGGCATGGTCGCTGCGGCGGATGGTCAAGCTTAACCAGGCCGCGGCATCGCTGTGGAAGCCCTACGGCTATGACGACACCAACATCGACAGCATGCTCGAGGTGGTCGACCCCAAGACCTTCCGCCTGAAGCTCCCGGAAGGCACCATCGCCGAATTCGTGCTGTTCGCCCTGTCCGGCAACAACGGCGCCGTGATCGACAAGGTCGAGGCCAGCAAGCACGAGGCCAATGGCGATTTCGGCAATGCCTGGCTGCGCGCCAATTCCGCCGGGTCCGGCCCGTTCGTGCTGCGCCGCTGGTCGCCGAACGAGATCATCCTGATGGACCGCAACGACGCTTTCTGGGGCGGCGCGCCGGCGATGAAGCGGGTGGCGGTGCGCCACATCGCGGAAAGCCAGGTGCAGCGCCTGCTGCTGGAGCGTGGCGACATCGACGTGGCCACGGCCCTCGCCGCCTCCGACATCACCGCCTTCGACGGCAAGCCCGGCTTCGTCGCCCAGCGGGTGCCGACCGGCGGCTTCTACGTCCTGGCGATGAACACCCAGAACCAGTACCTGGCCAATCCGGATGTCCGCCGCGCCATCGCCTGGGGCCTGGACTATGCCGGCATGCAGAAGACGATCATGGGCCCCTATGGCCGCGTCCGCCAAGTGCCGGTGCCGGAGAACTACCCGACCGCCCTGCCCGACCCCGGCTATACCCTCGACGTCGCCAAGGCCAAGGCGCTGCTGGCCAAGGCCGGGGTCCCGGACGGCTTTCCACTGGTGCTGAAGACGATCGCCGAGACGCCGCGCGTCGACCTCGCCACCGCGATCCAGGCCTCGCTGGCCCAGATCGGCATCAAGGTCTCGATCGAACAGGGCAACGGCAGCCAGATCATCGCCGCCCATCGCGCCCGCGACTTCGACCTGCTGATGCCGCTGACCGGCGGCGGCAACATGGCGGATCCGATCGGGTCGTTGCAGAACTTCACGTACAATCCGGACAACAGTCCCAGCGGCAATTCCGGCTACTTCACCTGGCGGTCGGCCTGGGACATCCCGGAGCTGACCAGGCTGACGGTCCAGGCCCGCGGCGAGGAGGACCGTGCCAAGCGCGAGGCCCTCTACACCGAGATCCAGAAGACCTTCCTGGCCAGCGGCCCGGCCATCCTGCCGATGTTCGAGCGGTTCGCGCCGGTGGTGGTCTCCGCCAATGTCGAGAACTTCGTCGGCCAGGGCTTCCGCGGCGTCCGTCTCGACATCGTCAAGAAGAAGGCCGAATGACCCGCGACCTGCCGCTGCGGCTGCTGCGCCGTGGCTTCAGCCTGATGCTCAGCCTGTTCGTGCTGCTGTGCCTGACCTTCGTGATCGGGCGGCTGATGCCGTCCGATCCGGTGGGCGCCATCGTCGGCGAGCTGGCGGACCCGCAGGCCTATGCGGCGATGCGAGCCAAGATGGGGCTGGACCTGCCGGTGCCGGAGCAGTTCTGGGTCTATCTGAAATCCCTGGCCCATGGCGACCTGGGGACGGCGATCCTGACCGGCAACCCGGTGCTGTCCGACCTCGCCGCCGCCTTCCCGGCGACGCTGGAGCTGGCCACCCTGGCCATCATCCTCAGCGTCGCCGTCGGCGTGCCGCTCGGCCTGCTGGCGGCGCTGTACCGCGACACGCTCTTGGACCAGATCGCCCGGGTGCTGTCCCTGCTGGGCCATTCCCTGCCGGTGTTCTGGTTCGGCATCGTCGGGCTGATCGTGTTCTATGCCGGGCTGCAATGGGCCCTGGGGCCGGGCCGGATCGACGTGTTCTACGAGGACATCGTCGAGCCGCGCACCGGCGCGATCCTGATCGACAGCCTGCTGGCCGGCGAGACCGAGATCTTCTGGAACGCGCTGGGCCACCTGATCCTGCCGGCCTGCATCCTGGCCTACACCTCGATGGCCTATATCGTCCGCATGACCCGCAGCTTCACGCTGGAGCAGCTGGGCCAGGACTACATCATCGCCGCCCGGGCCAAGGGCCTGCGCCTGCCCGCCGTGGTCTGGGGCCACATCCTGCCGAACATCGCGGTGCAGCTGGTCACCATCCTGGCGATCTCCTACGGCCATCTGCTGGAGGGCGCGGTGCTGGTGGAGATCGTGTTCTCCTGGCCCGGCATCGGCCAGTACATGACCAACGCGCTGATGATCGGCGACATGAACGCCATCCTGGCCTGCACCCTTTTGATCGGCGTGATCTTCATGATCCTCAATGCCCTGGCCGACGCCGCCTATCTCGCGCTCGACCCCCGCACCCGGGAGGCGCGCTGATGTCGATGCCAGCGCAACAGCCGGTCGCGCCGGCGGTGGCGCAGCCGCCCGCCGGCGGCGCCTGGTCGGCCCCGCTGCGCCGCCTGCGCCGCGAGAAGCTGGGGCTGGCCGGGCTAAGCTTCATCGGCCTGCTCGTGGTGGTCGCGCTCCTGGCCCCGTGGATCGCGCCCTCCGACCCGACGGTGCAGAACCTGGGCAACGTGCTGCAGCCGCCGGGCTGGGCCCATCTCGCCGGCACCGACGAACTCGGCCGCGACATCTTCAGCCGGCTGGTCTGGGGCAGCCGGATCACGCTGCAGATCGTCGGCACCGTGACGCTGATCATCGGCCCGATCGGCCTCGCCATCGGCGTCGTCGCCGGCTATTGCGGCGGCCGGGTCGACGCCGTGCTGATGCGGGCGACCGACATCGTCCTGTCCTTCCCCTCGCTGGTGCTGGCCCTGGCCTTCGCGGCGGCGCTGGGCGCCGGCCTCGGCACCGCGATCGTCGCCATCTCGCTGACCGCCTGGCCGTCGATCGCGCGGCTGGCCCGGGCCGAGACGCTGGTGGTGCGCCAGGCCGAATACATCGCCGCGGCGCGGCTCTACGGTGCCTCGCATCTCCGCCTCATCGGCCTCTACGTCATGCCGATGTGCATCCCCTCGGTGATCGTGCGCCTGACCCTGTCGATGGCCGGGGTGATCCTGACCGCGGCAGGCCTCGGCTTCCTCGGCCTCGGCGCCCAGCCGCCGGCGCCGGAATGGGGCGCGATGATCTCCAGCGGCCGCAAATTCATGCTCGACGCCTGGTGGGTCTCGGTGATGCCCGGCCTGGCGATCCTGCTCACCAGCCTGGCCTTCAACCTGCTGGGCGATACGCTGCGCGACGTGCTGGATCCCCGCCATGTCCGCTGATACGCCTGACGCCCCGATGCTGCAGATCGAGACCCTGTCGGTCGAGTTCGGCGAGGCCGCCCACCCGGTCCGGGCGGTGGACGGGATCGGCTTCGCGCTGGGCCGAGAGCGGCTGGGGATCGTCGGCGAATCCGGGTCCGGCAAGTCGACGGCCGGTCGCGCCATCATGCGGCTGCAGCCGAAGGGCGCGCGGGTCACGGCCGGCGCCCTGCGCTTCATGGGCCGCGACCTGCTGTCCCTGTCCGAGCGCGAGATGACCCGGATCCGCGGTCGCGACATGGCCCTGATCCTGCAGGACCCGCGCTATTCGCTGAACCCGGTGAAGCCGATCGGGGCGCAGATCGCGGAATCCGCCCGGGTGCATCTGAAGCTGGGCAACCGGGCGGCGCGGAAGGCGGCGCTGGAGATGCTCGGCCATGTCCGGATCCGGGATCCGGAGCGGGCCATGCGGCTGTATCCGCACGAGATCTCGGGCGGCATGGGCCAGCGCGCCATGATCGCGATGATGCTGCTGAACAAGCCGAAGCTGGTGATCGCCGACGAGCCGACCTCGGCGCTGGACGTCAGCGTGCGCCAGGACGTGCTGAGCCTGCTGGACGGGCTGGTGCGCGAGAACGGCTCCGGCCTGGTCCTGATCAGCCACGACATCCGCATGGTCGCGCGCTTTTGCGACCGGATCCTGGTGATGCATGCCGGCCGGGTGGTCGAGGAGCTGCGGTCCCTCGACGAAGCCAGCCATCCCTACACGCAGGGCCTGATCGCCTCGATGCCGGGCTTCGACGGCCCGCGGCCCCACCGGCTGCCGGTGATCGACCGGGCGCGGCTGGCCGCTTTCGAGGAGGCCGCCCGATGACCCCCGGCGATGCCATGGTCCGGGTGACGGGTCTCGACGTGCGCTTCCAGTCCCGCCGCGGCTCGGCGCATGCGGTGAAGGACGTCTCCTTCGCGGTCGAGGCCGGCGGCGCGCTGGGCATCGTCGGTGAATCCGGCTGCGGCAAGTCGACGGTGCTGCGCTCCCTCGCCGGGCTGGAGCAGCGCTGGACCGGCCGGGTCGAGCTGGCCGGCCGGCCGGTCGGGCCGCGGCGCAGCCGCGACGAGCTGGCCCGGGTGCAGATGGTGTTCCAGGACCCCTACGGGTCGCTGCACCCGCGGCACCGCATCGGCCGCGCCCTGGCCGAGCCGCTGATCGCCATGGGCCTGCCCGACCCTTGGGACCATGTGCCCGGGGCGCTGGCGCGGGTGGGCCTGCCGGCGGCCTTCGCCGACCGCTATCCGCACCAGCTGTCGGGCGGCCAGCGCCAGCGCGTGGCGATCGCCCGCGCCCTGATGCTGCAGCCGGCCATCGTGCTGCTGGACGAGCCGACTTCGGCCCTCGACGTCTCGATCCAGGCGGAGATCCTGAACCTGCTGATGGAGCTGCGCGAGGAACACGGGCTGACCTATGTCTTCGTCAGCCACGACCTCGCGGTGGTCGGTCAGATGTGCGACCGGGTGCTGGTGATGAAGGACGGCGCCTGCGTCGAGGAGCTGTCCGCCGACGCCCTGCGCGCCCGCACCGTCACCGCGCCTTATACGCGGGAGCTGATCGCGAACAGCTTTTTGTGAGGCGGCGACACGAGGCATCGACCCGTCATCGCGAGACCCCACCGGCGTCAAGACAAGGAACGGATAGCGCTCTCTGGCCTCCCCTTTTTTGTCATTGCCCGGCTTGACCGGGCAATCCAGGGGCCATCAAGAGCCGCTCTAGCCGCCCCTGGATGCCACGGTCAAGCCGTGGCATGACAGAATAAGGGCTTGGGTTGACACTTATGGGTCCAGCCTGGCGCCTCGCAATGACGGGGGTGGAATCCTGAACCGGACGATTTCTCCTGCCCTTAGCGTGTCCCCTCACCCCGCCGCGCCCTCGCCATAGGCCTCGCTGGCGGCCAGCAGCTCCTGGGTATAGGGATGCGCCGGCGTGCCGGCGCGGAGCGTCGCGGCGTCGAAGCCGTCGACGATGCGGCCGCCCTGCATCACCGCGATGCGGTGGCACATATGGGCGACCACCGCGAGGTCGTGGCTGACCAGGATGCAGGTCAGGCTGCGCTGCGCCCGCAGGTCCATCAGCAGGTTCAGGATCTCGGCCTGGACCGAGACGTCGAGGGCCGAGGTCGGCTCGTCCAGCAGCAGCACCTCCGGCTGCAGCATCAGGGCGCGGGCGATCGCCACCCGCTGGCGCTGGCCGCCGGACAGCTGGTGCGGGAAGCGGAAGGCGGCCGTCTGTGGCAGCCCGACCGAGTCCAGCGCCGCGGCGACGGCATCCGGGGCCCCGGCCAGCCCCTGGTTGCGCAGCGGCTCCAGCAGCTGGGCCTGGATGGTCTGGCGCGGATGCAGCGACCCGTAGGGGTCCTGGAACACCATCTGCACCCGCTTGAAGAAGCCGCGCGGCCGTCGGGCCGGGAGGGCCACGCCGTCCAGCCGCACCTCCCCCGCATGGTCCGGGATCAGCCCCGCCAGGGCACGCAGCACCGTCGACTTGCCGCAGCCGGATTCGCCGACCAGGCCGAAGGTCTCGCCGGCCTCGACCGTGAAGGAGACGCCGGCCACCACCGGCGGAGCATCGGCGGCGAAGCGCACGCCGAGGTCGCGCACTTCGATCATGGCGTCGCCCCCGCCGGAGCCGCGGCCCCGGCCAGCCAGGCCGGGTCGCGGCGCAGCACCGGCAGCCGGTCCTGGCCGTGGCGGATCGATGGCAGCGAGGCCAGGAGACCACGGGTGTAGGGATGCTCGGCCCGGTCAAGATCGGCGGCCCGCAGCGTCTCCATCACCCGGCCGGCATACATGATCACCACCCGGTCGCAGAAGCGGCGGACCAGGTTGAGATCATGGCTGACCAGGATCAGGCCGAGGCCGCGACTCTCGATCAGCTCGTCGAGCAGATGCAGCACCTCGAGCCGCACGGTGACGTCCAGCGCCGAGGTCGGCTCGTCGGCAATGACCACGTCGGGGCCGGCGATCAGCATCATCGCGATCATGACGCGCTGGCCCATGCCGCCCGAGATCTCGTGCGGGTAGAGGCGCGCCACCCGGGCAGGGTCGCGGATCTTCACCGCCTCCAGGATCGCCAGCGTCCGCTCCCTCGCCTCGCGCGCGCCGGCCCGGCCGCGATGGTGCAGCCGCCAGGCCTCGGCGATCTGCTCGCCGACCGGCACCACCGGGTTCAGCGAGTATTTCGGGTCCTGCAGGATCAGGCCCATGCGCCGTCCGCGCAGGGCCATCATCTGGCGCTCGCTGGCCGCCAGCAGGTCGATGTCGCGGAAGGCCAGCCGATCGGCGGTGACATGGGCGGCCGATGGCAGCAGCCGCATCAGGGCGCGGCCGACGGTCGACTTGCCGGCGCCGGATTCGCCGACGATGCCGAGCTTCTCGCGCCCGAGGGTGAAGGACACGCCATGCACCACCGGCACGGCGGCGGCACCGCGGCCGAAGGCGATGCGCAGGTTGCGGGCCTCGATCAGGGGGGTGTCGCTCATTCGCCGGACCTCGGGTCGAGCACGTCGCGCAGCGCGTCGCCCGCCAGGTTGAAGGCCAGGCTGACCACGGCGATGGCGATGCCGGGCGCGGTGATCACCCAGGGGCAGTCGATCATGAACTCACGGCCCGTCGAGACCATGGCGCCCCATTCCGGCAGCGGCGGCTGGGCGCCGAGGCCGAGGAAGCCCAGCCCCGCGGCGGTCAGGATGATGCCGGCCATGTTCAGGGTCAGGCGCACCACCACCGAGGGCAGGCACATCGGCAGGATGTGATGGGTGATGATCCGCGTCTTCGACGCGCCCTGCAGCCGCACCGCGGCGATGAAGTCAGCCTTTCGCAGGCTCAGCGCCTCGGCCCGCGCCAGCCGCGCCATCGGCGGCCAGGCGGTCAGGGCGATGGCGATGATGGCGTTGGTGATGCCGGGGCCGAGCGCCGCGGCGAAGCCGAGCGCCAGCACCAGGCCGGGGAAGGACAGGAAGATGTCGGTGACCCGCATCAGGATCTCGTCGGCCCAGCCGCCGAGATAGCCGGCGCAGGCGCCGATCAAGAGGCCGATCGGCGCGACGATGATGGTGACCAGCAGGATGATGTAGATCGTGGTGCGCGCGCCATAGACGACCCGGGCGAAGACGTCGCGCCCGAACTCGTCGGTGCCGAACCAATGCGCGCCCGAGGGCGGCTGCAGCCGGTTCACCATATCCTGCGCGATCGGGTCGTACGAAGTGAGCCACGGCGCCGCGATCGCGGCGATCACCAGCAGCAGGATGACGCCGAGCCCGGCCAGCCCGAGCGGATGCGTGGCGAAGCGCCGCCAGCCGCGATAGAGCTGCTGCATCGCCGACTGGAAGACGGTGCGCGGCGCATCCGCCTTGAGCCAGGCGCGCAGGCCGCCCTGGGGAGCGTTGAAGGTCGCCGTCATCGGGTGCGCGGGTCCAGGATGCGGTAGAGGCGGTCGGAGATGATGTTGATGGCGAGGAAGACGACGCCGATCAGCAGCACCGCCCCCATCACCACATTCATGTCGTTCATCTTCAGCCCCCGGGTGAGGTACTGGCCGAGCCCCGGCCAGCCGAACACCGTCTCGATCAGCACCGCGCCGTCGAGCAGCCCGCCGAAGGTGAGCGCGAGGACGGTGAGCAGCTGGACACGGATGTTCTTGAAGGCATGGGCCCAGACCATCCGCCGGCGCGAGACGCCCTTGGCCCGGGCGGCCACGATGTATTCCTGGCCCAGCTGCTCCAGCATGAAGCTGCGGGTCATGCGGCTGATATAGGCGACCGAGTAGTAGCCGAGGATCGCGCCGGGCAGGATGATGTGGTCGAGCGCGTCGCGGAACACGTCCCATTCGCCCTGCAGCGCGGTGTCGAGCAGCAGCAGCCCGGTGATCGGCGGGACCATGCCTTCGTTGAGGATGTCGATCCGGCCCGAGGCGGCGACCCAGTGCAGCTTGGCGTAGAACACGATCAGCGCGATCAGACCGAGCCAGAAGATCGGCACCGAATGGCCGGCCAGGCCGACCACCCGCGCCACATGGTCGATCGGCTTGCCGCGGTTGACCGCCGCGACGACGCCGAGCGGCACCCCCACCAGCGTGCCGCACAGGATGGCGACGAGGGCGAGTTCGATGGTGGCGGGGAAGACAGCCATGAGGTCGGCCGAGACCGGTTGTCCGGTGGTCAGCGACCGGCCCATGTCGCCGGTCGCGACCCGGCCGACATAGGACAGGAACTGCTGCCAGACCGGCTGGTCGAGGCCGAGCTCCTGGTACACCCGGTCATAAGTGGCCTTGTCGACCTCCGACCCCGTCACCGCCAGCACCGGGTCGGCCGGCAGCAGCCGCCCCATGGCGAAGGTCAGCAGCATCAGCCCGACCAGGGTGACGACGATCGACAGGGTGCGGCCCGACAGGCGCCGCATGCGCAGGAAGCGCGCCGGCCGGTTGAAGGCGTCGACCGTCGTCATCCGCGCCTCAGTTCTTCTTCACGTCGAACCAGCGGGTCGACCAGGTCGGGTTGCCGGTGTAGCCGGTGACGCCCTGGCGCAACACATAGGGGTCGGTGCGCTGCAGGATGACGACCAGCGACGGCACCATCTCTTTGAACTTGCGGTCGACCTCCGCGAAGATCTGCGCCCGCTTGGCGGGATCGGTCTCGCCCTTGGAGCTATCGACCAGCTTGGTCAGCTCCGGCGCATCCAGCGCGGTGCGCCACAGGTAGTAGCCGCCGAGCTTCGCCTCGTCGCGGTTGTCCGGGTTGTAGGCGTACTGCACCAGCGTGCCGAACGGATCGGGCAGCCGCGTGCCGGAATTGCCGACCAGCACCTGGTAGCGGCGGGCCCGGAAATCCGGCGTGTGCTCGCCCGGCACGACCTCGAACTCGACGCCGGCCTTCTTGGCGCTGGCCTGCAGCGCCACCGCCATCTTCAGCAGCGCGTCGCTCGACGGGAACAGCGTCTTCTTCAGCCCGTCGGGATAGCCGGCCTCGGCCAGCAGCTTCTTCGCCAGCTCCGGATCGTACTGGTATCCGGTCGGCTCTCCCGTCGGGGCGCCGGGCATGCCCTTGGGAATGATCGACTGCCAGGGGAAGCCGTTGAAGTTCATCGTGGTCTCGGCCAGCGGCTTCCAGTCGATGATGTGCTGGAAGGCCTCGCGCACCTTGGGCTTGGCGAGATCCGGGTCCTGCGTGTTCATGGCCATGTAGTAGAAGCCGAGCCCCGGCCCCGGATCGACCACCGCGCCCTTGGCCTTGAGCGCCTCGATGTCGCTGTTCGCCATGTACTGGCCGACATCGACGTCGCCGGCCTCGATCTGCAGCCGTATGTTCCCGGATTCCGGGATGTGCCGCATGACCACGCGCTTCATCCCCGGCGCGCCGCCCCAATAGTCGGGCCGGGCGTCGCACAGCAGGAGGTCGTTCGGCCGCCACTGGGTCAGCTTGTAGGGACCGCTGCCGGCGGCATTGGCCTTCAGCCAGTTCTGGGCCAGGTCGCCGTTCTGCTCGTGCTCCAGCGCCGTCTTCTTGTCGATGATGCCCAGCGAGGCGCCGGCCAGCGAGTAGAGCACCAGGTCGGTCGAGACCGGCTGCGGCAGGGAGATCACCAGCGTGCGGTCGTCCTTGGCCTGGACCAGCTGGTCGACATTGTCCTTGGTGAAGCCCCACAGCGCGATGTCGGTCGACCCGACCTGCCCCATCTTGATGACGCGCTGGATGGTCCAGGCCGCGTCCGCCGCCGTCACCGGATTGCCGGAGACGAAGGTCGCGCCCTGGCGCAGCGTCAGGGTGATGGTGCGCTTGTCGTCGGAGACGGCCCAGCTTTCCGCCAGCATCGGGCGGATGGTCTGGATGTCGTCGGGCCTCACCATCACGAGGTTGTCGTAGAGGTTGGACACCACCTCGGACGGCGTGCGCGCGTTGATCGCCGCCGGGTCGAGCGACGGCACCGCGCTGAGCTGCGTGCCGATGACCAGCGCGGTGGCCGGCGACGCCGCCTGCGCCCCGGACGGGCCGAAGGCGAGCGCCAGGGCCGCGGTCGCGGCCAGTAGGGACAGTCTCATTCTCGTCCTCCCTGTGGGGCGGATGCCCGCCTTTCTTGGTTTCTTACGGAAACGCGGTCGACCCGTCGGGGCGGCGGGTGACGCGCCGTTCCCAATGGATGTAGCCGTCGGTCTTCAGCACCTCCTCGTCGATCTCGACGCCCCAGCCTGGCCGGTCGGGGCGCAGTTCGAGATAGCCGTCGCGCGGCAGGTAGGGGTCCTTGACGTACCAGGTGCCCTCCGACGGGGCGCTGCCGGCACCGGTGCCGCCCGCCTCGAAGGCATAGGCCGGGCCTTGCGGCAGCCGGTATTCGAGGATGCGAAAGTTCGGCTGGGCGGCGGAGAAGTGCAGGTTCACCGCGGTGGCCAGCGGGCCCATCGGGTTGTGCGGCGCGACGGTGACGTAATGCGCCTCGGCGATCGCCGCGATCTTGCGCATCTCCAACAGGCCGCCGACCACGCAGATGTCGGGCTGGATGATGTCGGCCCCGCGGAGGGACAGCAGCCGCAGGAACTCGAAGCGGCTGTACAGCGACTCGCCGGTCGCCAGGGTGCAGGTCATCTGCCGCTTCATGTCGCCCCAGGCCTCGACATTCTCCGGCCGGATCGGCTCCTCGAAGAACAGCGGGTCGTAGGGGGCCAGCGCGTTGCCGAGCTGCACCGCCTGGTGCGGCTCGAAGATGCGGGCATGGGCGTCGAAGGCGATCTCGTAGTCGCTGCGCACCGTCTCCCGCAGCGAGCGGAAATACTCGGCGCTGGTGCGCACCACCTCGCCCCAGCGGTTCTCGTAGATGTTGATGCGGTAGGGGCTGAGCTTGAAGGCGGTCAGGCCCCAGGCCTCGTTCAGCCGGTCGAACTCCTCCTTCGCGGCCGGGGCGTCGGGCGCGGTGTAGACGCCGGCATAGACACGCACCCGATCGCGGGCGTTGCCGCCCAGCAGCATGTAGACCGGGACGCCGAGCGCCTTGGCCGAAATGTCCCACAGGCAATGGTCTATCGCCGAGATCGCCGCCAGCGTCAGCGCGCCCGGCGGGAAGCGCGTCTGCTGCATCAGGTACTGGATGATGAACTCGATGCGGCGCGGATCCTGCCCCTGCAGGAAGGTGAACAGGTATTCCAGCAACGGCGCCAGCGCCCGGTCGGGCCCGTGGTTGTAGCACTCGCCCCAGCCGGTGAGGCCATCATCGGTGTCGATGGCGACGAGCAGACGCGGACGGTCCTTGTCGCGCGTCATGTAGGTTCGCAGACGATCGATCTTCACGCCGCCAATCCTCCCCGCCCCGATTGCTTGCCGCCCCGCGTGCCCCGGCACGATCGGATGGGCGGGAGCACGGCCGCCGGGCGCCGGCCTTGCCTCGCGGCTAGACTTAGCCCGTTGAGACCTGATATATCAAGTCTCAAGAATCGCCGGCCGTCGCCGGCTGTATCGAGAGGCCCCGCTTGCAGCGCCCCCTGACCTCCCTCGACCCGAAGATGCTGAAGGGGCTGCGCGAGCACGTGCACGAGCAGCTGCGCCAGGCCATCATCTCCGGCCAGCTGCCGACCGGGTCGCTGCTGAACGAGCGCCAGGCGGCGGCGCAGCTGGGGGTCAGCACCACGCCGGTGAAGGAGGCGCTGCGCCGGCTGGAGCTGGAAGGGCTGGTGCGGACCGAGCCGCGCCGCGGCATCCGCATCACCTTCGACGCGGCCCAGGCCGAGGAGATGGCGCTGGCCCGCGCTGCGCTGGAGAGCATGATCGCCCGCCAGGCGGCCACGCGGATCACCGATGAGGAGATCGCCGGGCTGCGCACGGTCGGGGACAGCATGCGCCTGGCGACGCAGGCCGGCACCGTGCGCCGGCTGATCGCGCTGAACGAGACCTTCCACGAGACCATCCACGCCGCGTCGGGCTGCCGCTACCTGCAGCGCCTGCTGGCCGGGCAGCTGGTCTACGACAAGGCGGCCCGCCGCTTCCTGCTCGGTGACCAGGAGGAGCGCGAGCGCGCCCTGGGCGAGCATCTGAGCATCCTGGCGGCCCTCGAGGCCCGGGACCCGGACGCGGCGGAACGAGCGATGCGCGACCACATCGTGCGGTCGGGCCGGCAACATGTGCAGACGGCGTTCGCGCGCCGGAAGGAGTAGCTGACGATGGAGACCACGGACCAGGCCCCCGCTTCCGGCCTGCGCCGCGCGCTGTGCGGCATCTCGGGCGTGCATGCGACCGCCTATACCGCGGAGGGCGGCGTCGACGCGCTGCTGACCGGCCGCATCGTCGAGCGCATCGTCGCCGGCGGCATCCATAACGTCGTCGCCGCCGGCAACACCGGCGAGTTCTATGCCCTGTCGCCCGACGAGGTCCGGCTGGTGCACGACACCGCCGTGGCGGCGTCCCGGGGCCGCAGCAACGTGATCGCCGCCGTCGGCCGGTCGCTGACCGAAGCCATCGCGCTGGGCCGCCGGGCCAAGGAGTCGGGGGCGACCGCGATCATGTCGCACCAGCCGCTCGACCCCTTCGCCGCGCCCCAGGCCCAGGCCGCCTATTTCCGGGCGATCGCCGATGCGGTCGACCTGTCGCTGGTCGCCTATATCAGGTCCGACGCCATGGGCCTGGCCGACCTGCTGTCGGTCGCCAACCACCCCAATGTCGTCGGCGTGAAGTTCGCCACCACCAACCTGATGCTGCTGGCCGAATGCGTGCGGTCGAGCGATGCCGCCACCGCTGTCTGGGTCTGCGGCCTGGCCGAGGGCTGGGCGGCGCCGTTCTACGCGCTGGGCGCCCGCGGCTTCACCTCCGGCCTGGTCAATGTCGACCCCGCCCGGTCGCTGGCCATCCATGCGGCGCTGGAGGGGGGCGACTACGCCCGCGCCCGCGCCCTGGTCGCCGAGATCGCCCGCTTCGAGTCGCTGCGCACCCGCTACGGCAACGGCGCCAACGTCACCGTGGTCAAGGAGGCGCTGGGGCTGCTGGGCTTCCCGGTCGGCGCGGTGCGCCTGCCGGGGCTGCCGGCCCTCGATCCGGCGGACCGGGCGACGCTCGAGCGCGAGGTCTCGCGCTGGGGCCTCTGACCCGGTCCGGACCACGGCCGCTCAGCCCCCCGTGAAGTATTTGGCCCGCCGGAGCCGCGTCTGGACATAGACGTGCTCCCGGTGGGTGCCCGGGGCGTAGGCGCGGTCGGTCTCGGCCACCGGCACGGCGACGTTGCGCTCGCTGGGGTGCAGCGCGACGAAGTCTTCGTCGATGTCGCAGCCCAGGCCCGGCGCGTCGGGCACGGCGATCGAGCCGCCCTCCTGCACCGGATGCGGCGACACGGTCCGGGCACGGCCCGGCCAGTCGTCATCCAGCCGCTCCAGGATCAGCGCGTTGGGGATCGCGGCGAGCAGATGCAGCGCCGCATACTCCGCGACGGGGCCGAGCGAGCCGGAATGCGGCGCCACCATGATGTGATGCGCCTCCGCCATCGCCGCGATCTTCTTCATCTGGGTCAGGCCCCCGGCCCGGCCGGTGTCCGGCTGGATGACGTCGACCAGCTCGCGCTCGATCAGCTCGCGCTCGCCGAAGATCGTCGCCATGCGCTCGCCCGCCGCCAGCGGCACATGGGCGGCGTCGCGGATGCGCTTGTAGCCATCGATGTTGTCGGGCGCGATCGGGTCCTCGATCCACAGCAGGTTGTAAGGCTCCAGCGCCCGTGCCACCCGGGCAGCGTCGGCCGGGGTCAGCCAGGGCGGGCCGTGCAGGTCGATGGCGATATCGACCTCGTCGCCCACCGCTTCGCGCAGCATCGCCACCTTGCGCACCGGGTCGGCCACGCCGCCGCATTTGATCATCTTGATGCCGCGGCCGGCCACCGCCACCGCCATCTCGGCCGTGTTGGCGTGGGAGTAGATCGGGGTGCGGTCGCGCATCTTGCCGCCGAGCAGGTTCCACACCGGCACGCCCAGCGCCTTGCCCTTGATGTCCCATAGCGCCACGTCGATGCCGGTCATGGCGCCGGCCCCGACCGTGCCGAGCAGGCCGTGCCCCATCATGGCGATCTGCATCTTCTGCCACAGCCGCTCGATATGCGTCGGGTCCTCGCCGATCAGCAGCCCCTTGAGGTCCTGCACCGCGGTCTCGATCACCCGCGGCCAGCCGGAGCATTCGCCGATGCCGACGATGCCGGCGTCGGTGGTGACCTTCACGAACAGCCAGTTGCGGAAGCCGCCCAGCTTGCCCTGGGCCATCGCCGCGTCGTCGGACCGGCCGTCCGCTGCCCAATGCGACGGGTCCGGCCGCCCGGCCTGCATCAGGAAGGTCCTGATATCGGTGATCTTCATAGTGCGACGCTCCGCTCGGACGGTTCGGTGTAACGGGTGCGGTTGTGGATGCTGCGGCGGCGCGGATCGGGCCGCGGCACCGCGGAGATCAACGCCCTGGTGTAGTCGTGGCTCGGCGCCTCGCAGACCTCGTCGGCCTGCCCGATCTCGACCAGCCGGCCGCGATACATCACGCCGACGCGGTCGCACATGTAGCGGACCACGCCGATGTCGTGGCTGATGAAGATGGTCGCCAGATCAAGCTCGTCCTGCAGCTTCAGCAGCAGGTCCAGCACCTGGAAGCGCAGCGAGACGTCGAGCGCCGAGGTCGCCTCGTCGGCGACGATGACGCGGGGGTTCAGCGCGATGGCCCGGGCGATGCCGATGCGCTGGCGCTGGCCGCCGGAGAAGGCGTGCGGATAGCGCTCGCGCCAGGCGGGGTCGAGGCCGACCTGGCGCATCAGCCCGGCGACGCGTTCGTCGAGGTCCTTGCCCCTGGCGATGCCATGGACCAGCAGCGGTTCGCCGATCACCTGGGCCACGGTCATGCGCGGGTTGAGCGAGGAGACCGGGTCCTGGAAGATCATCCGGATCTCGCGCCGACAGGCCGACAGCGTCGGCTTGTCGGCTTTGGCCAGGTCGACCACGGCGCCGTCGGCGCGGCGGTAGCGGATGGCGCCGCCGGTCGGGTCGTAGACCCGCAGCAGGCAGCGCCCCATGGTGGTCTTGCCGGAGCCGGATTCGCCGACGATGCCCAGCGTCTCCCCCGCCCGCACCTGCAGCGACACGCCGTCGACGGCGGCCACCGCGGCGCTGCCGGTGCCGAACTGCATCTTCAGCCCCTCGACCTCGATCACCGGTAGGCGGTCGGGCGGCAGCACGGGGCGCCGGAGGCGGATCTCGGCCTTGTCCTCGAGCTTGAGGACCGACCCGATCAGCATCTTGGTGTAGGGGTCCTCCGGCGCGTGGAAGATGCGGTCGGACGGCCCGTGCTCCACCGCCCGGCCGCGATACATGACCAGCACGTCGTCGGCGATCTCGGCCACCACGCCCATGTCGTGGGTGATGAACAGCACCGCCATGCCGTATTCGGTCTGCAGCCGCTTGATCAGGTCGAGGATCTCGGCCTGGGTGGTGACGTCGAGGGCAGTCGTCGGCTCGTCGGCAATCAGCAGCTGCGGGTTGCAGGCCAGCGCCATGGCGATCATGGCGCGCTGGCGCATGCCGCCGGAGAATTCGAAGGTGTAGCGGTCGATCGCGCGCTCCGCCCGCGGGATCTCGACCTGCTTCAGCAGTTCGATCGTCCGCGCCCGGGCCGCGGCCTTGCTCATGCCGAGATGCAGGCGCAGCACCTCGACGATCTGGTCGCCGACCGTGTGGATCGGCGACAGCGAGGACATCGGCTCCTGGAAGATCATGGCGATCTCGCGGCCGCGCACCCGGCGGATCGCCCGGCTGCGCGGGTGCAGCTTGGCCAGGTCGACGCTGCTGCCGTCGGCGCGGTTCAGCACCATCTCGCCGGAGACGATGCGGCCGGGCGAGTCGACGATCTGCAGGATCGAGCGCGCGGTGACGCTCTTGCCCGAGCCGCTTTCGCCGACGACGCAGAGGGTCTTGCCGTGCTCGACCGCGAAGGACACGCCGTCGACCGCCTTGACCAGCCCGGCGCGGGTCGGGAAGTGGGTCACCAGGTCGCGCACCGCCAGGACCGGTTTGCGGCGGCCGGGGAACGGCACGGGATCGGCCGGAGGGTTCGTCATCGCGCTCTCCGCCGTCACTTGTTGTACGGGTCGGCCGCGTCGCGCAGGCCGTCGCCGAGCAGGTTGAGCGCCATCACCGCGACCACGACGAAAGCGCCGGGCGCGAACAGCCATGGGGCCGTGGCGATCGAGCGGATGTTCTGCGCCTCGCGCAGCAGCACGCCCCAGGAGATGGTCGGCGGCTGCAGCCCCAGGCCGAGGAAGGACAGCGCCGTCTCGGCCAGGATCATGGCCGGGATCGCCAGCGTGACCGAGGCGATGATGTGGCTGAGGAAGCTCGGCATCATGTGCCGGAAGATGATCCGCCCCTCGCTGCAGCCGTCGAGCCGGGCGGCGGTCACGAACTCCTCGGTCCGCAGCGACAGGAAGCGGCCGCGGACGACACGGGCCAGCTGGGCCCAGCCGGTCAACGAGAGGATCACCGTGATCATGAAATACTGGGTGATCGCCGGCCAGTCCTGCGGCAGGGCCGCGGCCATGGCCAGCCAGATCGGGATCGTCGGCAGGGCCAGCACGAACTCGATCACCCGCTGGATCACGAAGTCCGGCTTGCCGCCGTAATAGCCGGAGATGCCGCCGAGCACGAGACCGATGGCGAGCGACAGGAACACCCCGACCAGGCCGACCGACAGCGAGATCTGGCCGCCCTGCATGATCCGGCTCCAGACGCAACGGCCCAGCCGGTCGGTGCCGAACAGGAACAGCGGCTGCTTCGGGTCGGCCGAGGCGATCAGGTGGATGTTCGTGGTGAACAGGCCCAGCACCGAATAGCTGTAGCCCCGCCCGAACAGCGAGATCCCGACCTTGCGCGCCGGATCCTCCTGGTAGATGGCGGCCAGCGTCTCCGGGTCGCGGGTCAGCTTGTGGGGATGGAAGTACAGGCCGACCTGCAGGCTGCCGTCCTCGGCCCGGTCGAACAGATGGATCCCCTGCGGCGGGTGGAAGGCGGCGCGGGCGTTCTGCTGGCTCGGGTCGTTGATCGCGAAGAAGCCGGGCACGGCCGCAATCACGTAGAGGACGATCACGATCACCAGCGAGGCCATGGCCAGCCGGTGGCGGCGGAAGGCCCACCAGATCAGCTGCCATTGCGAGGCGACGGCAAGCTGGGCGGGTGGCGCGACGGTCGCGATGTCGGTCATCGGGTGCCCTTCCCGCTATTCGAGGCGGATGCGCGGGTCGACCAGCGCGAGCAGGATGTCGCTGATCAGCGACCCGATCAGCGTCAAGGCGCAGATCAGCAGCACGAAGGCGCCGGCGAGATACATGTCCTGCGCCATCAGCGATTGCAGCAGCAGCGGCGCCGCCGTCGGCAGGTTCAGCACGATCGCCACCACGATCGAGCCGGAGACCAGGTTCGGCAGCAGCCAGGCCAGGGTGGAGATGAACGGGTTGAGGGCGACCCGCACCGGGTACTTCATCAGCAGCCGGAACTCGGACAGGCCCTTGGCGCGCGCGGTGGTGACGTAGGGCTTGTGGATCTCGTCCAGCATGTTCGCCCGCATCACCCGGATCAGGCTGGCGGTGCCGGAGACCGCCAGGATCAGCACCGGAATCCACAAATGTTGCAGCAGGTCGATGGTCTTGGCGATGCTCCAGGGGGCCTTCTCATAGGCCGGTGAGAACAAGCCGCTGACATCCTGCCCGAACTCGATGGCGGCGACATACATAAGCACCAGCGCCAGCAGGAAGGACGGGATGGCCAGCCCGGCGAAGCTGATGATGGTGACGATGTAATCGCCGATCGAGTATTTGCGCACAGCGGAATAGACCCCGATCGGCAGCGCGATCGCCCAGGTCGCGATCAGGGTGGCGAGGGTCAGCACCAGGGTCAGCGCCATGCGTTCCCAGATCAGGTCGCTGACCGGCTGCTGCCATTCGAAGGACAGGCCGAAATCGCCGCGGGTGATGATGCCGGTGATCCACTTGGCGTATTGCCACAGCATCGGGTCGTTGAGGCCGAAGCGCTCGCGCAGCGCCGCCGCCGCGTTCTGGTCGACGATCTCGTTCGAGGCGGCCAGCGTCGCGATATAGCTGGTCACGAAATCGCCGGGCGGCAGCTGGATCAGGACGAACGCCAGGAAGCTGACCGCGAAGAGCGCGGGCACCATCCACAGCAGGCGCTTGGCGATGAAGCGGAGCATCCCTGGGCTCTCCTCGATACGGACGCTGAGCGGCGGAGGAAGGCCGGCGGTGCCGGGCCTCAGCTCGAGAAGAAGAACTGCTGCGGCATGGCCGGGCCGGGGTTCGGCCAGGTCCAGGAATCCGGTTCCTTCTCCGGCGCGTTGACGAGATTGGTCTTGACCACCCCGAAGGAATTGACGGCGAGGCAGATGCCGACCGTCTCGAAGGCCTCGGCGGTCAGGTCGAGCAGCTGCTTCATCGTCGCGCCGCGCTTGTCGAGATCGGCGGTGCTGCGCGCCTCGTCGAACAGCTTCATGCGCTGCTTCTGGCTTTCCGGCGGCTCCTCGCCCGACTGGCCGTTCGAAACGTACCACTGGGTCCAGGGAATGGCGTAGCGCGAACCCTGCGGATGCTGGGCGAAGAAGTCGCGCGGATCGAACATCGGGTCCAGCCCGCCCGGCCCCGGCCACACCTGGGCGTCATGGTCGTTGCTGTCGCCACGGGTGTAGTACAGCGCGCGCTCGATGGTGTTGACCTTGATGTCGATGCCGATCGCCGCCCAGTGCCGCTTCACCAGCTCCAGCACGTCGACCAGGTCGGCATAGAGGGTCGGGATGACGTCGATGGCGAAGAAGAC
Source organism: Inquilinus sp. 2KB_23 (assembly GCF_052115705.1). Taxonomy (NCBI): domain Bacteria; kingdom Pseudomonadati; phylum Pseudomonadota; class Alphaproteobacteria; order Rhodospirillales; family Rhodospirillaceae; genus Inquilinus; species Inquilinus sp. 2KB_23. The sequence goes on from NZ_JBFRHF010000006.1 coordinate 242,863, forward strand.
CTTGCTGCCATCGGGATGCTGGCGGAAGCCGTCACCGTCCTTCTTGTCGTAGCCGGCCTTGTCGAGCATGGCGTTCGCCTTGTCGGCGTCGAAATCGGTGAACTGCCGGGCCAGCGTCTCGTGGTACCAGGGATGGCTGGGCCGCGGCCCGGCCTGGTACGGCTCCGACTGGCCGAAATAGACCAGCTCGATGATCTCGCCCCGGTCGATGCCGAGCGACAGCGCCTGGCGGACTTCCTTGTTGCCGAAGAAGGCCTTCAGCTTCGGGTCCTTGTGGCAGATGTTCAGGTAGATCTGGCACTGCTGCGCCGCGGAGGGCTCCAGCTCGATCAGCCGGTAGCCGCCCTTCTCCCGGTTCTTCGACAGGGTCGGCTTGTTCTGCAGCAGGTTGATGTGCCGCTCCTGGATGTCGAGCTTGCCGGAGATCGCGTCCAGCAGCAGCGATTCGACGTCCTGCGAGATGCCGAAATACAGCTCGTCGATATAGGGCAGCTGGTTGCCCTCGGTGTCGACCTGCCAGAAATAGGGGTTGCGCTTCATCACCACGCGGGTGGCGCCGCCGACATAGGGCTCATCGATCACCCAGGGGTCGAGCGTCGGCTTCTCCGGATTGCCCCAGCGCGACGGGATCTCGATGTCGCCGCACTTGGCCCGGAACAGGTCGGTCCAGTTCGACAGGTTCGCCTGCTTCGCGAGGTCACCGACCTTGTCGTTGTACTTCGGGTGGAACTGGCTGGCGTAGTGCTTGGCGAACAGCGTCGGGTGCTGGCCCAGCGGGGTGGCCAGCGTCTCGAGATAGGTCGCATAGGCCGCGGCGAAGGTGAACTTCACCGTCGCATCGTCGACCTTGGTGACGACCACCGGCTTGCCGGCGATGGTCAGCTGCGACGGGACCGAACCGTAGAGCTCGGAATTCTTGGCACAATCCTCGATCGAGAAGACGATGTCGTCCGCGGTGAAGGGATGGCCGTCCGACCATTTCGTGCCCTTGCGCAGATGGAACACGAACTCGGTGCCATCGGCATTCACGTCCCAGCTTTCCGCCAGGTTGGGCAGCGCCTTGGTGAAGCCGAGGTCCCAGCGCACCAGGCTCTGATTGCCGACCAAGCGCAGGATGCCGTTGTGGTCGGCCGACCCGCGCAGGCCGCGATGCAGCGTGCCGCCATAGGTGCCGACCTTGGTCAGCGGCTGCACCACCAGCGGGTTGGCCGGCAGGCGTTCGGCCAGCGGCGGCAGCTTGCCGTCCTTGACCAGCTGCGCCAGGCCGGGCGCCTCGCCCTTGGCGGCCTGGGCGTGGGCCAGCCGGGCGGCGAGCGGCAGCGCCGCCACCCCGGCGAGACCTTTCAGGACCATGCGTCGGGCGAACACGTGCGGCGAGGCGCTGAGCTTCTCGTCCATTCCTGGATCCTCCCCTGTGTGGCGTGTCGGATCCGGCTTCGCCATGCGTGCCGACCCGCTTCCTTTGTCGTTCCGGTCATATTACAAATATTGACAAATCACAACCGCAATGGCCTTGTTCCCGAAGTTTTCTGTCGCCCGAGAATGTTGCAGCGCAAACACCGAAAAGATTCGGAGAATCCGGGCGGCGACGAGCCATTCGGCATGACGGCCAGGAGGATCACCGGGGTGATCAATCTTGACAACTTGCCGGCGGAGGGATGACGGGCATGGTTGGCACCGACAGCGATGCCGGCCTCCTGCCGCGGGACAGCGGCCCGTCGGGGCGGCTGAGCGGGGTTGTCTATGACGGCATTGTTGCCCTGATCGCGCAGGGCGACTTCGCCCTCAACAGCCGGCTGCCGTCGGAGGCGGAGCTGTCGGAGCGGTTCGGCGCCTCCCGCCCGGTGGTGCGCGAGGCGCTGGGACGGCTACGCCAGGACGGGCTGGTGGTCTCGCGCCAGGGCTCCGGCTCCTATGTCCGGCGGCAGCCGGATCTGGCGGTGCTGCGCTTCGCCCAGGTGCGCTCGCTGGCCGATGTGCAGCGCTGCTTCGAGTTCCGCGCCGGGCTCGAACCGGTCGCCGCGGCACTGGCCGCCGAACGCTGGGAGCCGGTCGATCTGCAGGAGATCGAGACGGCGCTGGAGGCGCTCGAGATCTGCCTCGGCAATGGCGTGCTCGGCGCCGACGAGGACCAGCGCTTCCACGAGGCGGTGGCCCGGGCCACCCGCAACCCCTACCATGTCGCGGTCCAGGCCTCGCTGGCCTCGCACATCGCCGTCGGCATGAACATCACGCGCCAGCTCAGCCGCATGCGGACGCCGGAGCGGATCCGCGCCGTGCAGGACGAGCATGTCGCGATCGTCGCGGCGATCCGCCGGCGCGACGCCGGGGCCGCGGCCGAAGCCATGCGCCGGCACGTCCTCAACGCCCGGCAGCGCATGTTCGAAGGAGTGTGACCCGTGACCTCGACCGTGCCATCCGGCGGCAGCGCCGCCGGAACCGACAACGCTGCGCCGGCATCATCCGCCAAATCGATCGTCCTCACCGGCGGGTCGGGCAATGTCGGCCGGGCGCTGCGCAAGGCGCTGGCCGGCCGCATCACAGCGGTGCGCATCGTCGACGTCGTCGATCCGGGCGAGCTGGCGGAGCATGAGAGCTGGGTGCCCGCCGACATCACCGACCTCGCGGCGCTGACCGCGGCGGTCGAGGGCGCCGACGCCATCGTCCATTTCGCCGGCTATCCCAACGAGCGGGCGATCGAGGACATCCTGCGGGTCAACGTGCTCGGCACGCACAATGTATACGAAGCGGCGGTCCGCACCGGCATCGGCCGCGTGGTGCTGGCCTCGAGCAACCACGTGACCGGCTTCTATCCGCGCGACGCGCGGGTCGGGTCCGAGGACCAGATGCGCCCGGACGGCCTCTACGGGCTCAGCAAATGCTGGGGCGAGCTCGAGGCCGGCCTCTACTTCGAGAAGACCGGCATCCGCACCCTGGCGATCCGCATCGGCAATGCCGGCGAACGGCCGTTCGACCCCCGCGGCCTGGCGGTCTGGATCAGCCCGCGCGACCTGGCCCAGTTGGTGCTGATCGGGCTGGAGCATCCGGACATCGACTGCACCACCGTCTACGGCGTCTCGGCCACCGACGCCACGTGGTGGGACAATTCGGTGGCGACCGCGCTGGGCTATCGGCCGCAGGACCGCACGGTCGACTTCGCCGCGCCCGAAGCCTTCCAGCCCAAGCCCTCACCCCTGCCCGAGGTGACCGACCATTTCCAGGGCGCCGGCTTCTGCGCGCTGAACCATGACGGGGCCGTGCGCCGCCGCCGCGTCTCGTGGCCCTCCCCTCCCTCCTCGCCGGGAAACGCCTCATCATGACCCTCAGCTTCGCCACCATCGCCGACACCCGCTGCGGGGTCGGCGAAAGCCCGGTCTATGACGAGACGACCGAACAGGTCTTCTTCGTCGATATCCCGGCCTGCCTGGTCCATGCGGTCGACCTGCCGACCGGGCAGCGGCGGTCCTGGCAGTTCGAGAGCGAGGTCGGCTCGCTCGGCCTCGCCGCCTCCGGACGGCTGATGGTCGCCCTGCGCGACCGGGTGATCCTGTTCGATCCGCGATCCGGGGAGCGGCAGGAGCTGTGCACGATCGAGGCGGACCGGCCGGAGACGCGCCTCAACGACGGGCGGGTCGGGCCGGACGGCGCCCTCTGGGTCGGCACCATGGACGACCGGCCGCAGAAAGGGCCGATCGCGTCGCTGTACCGGGTCGACCCGTCGGGCCGGGTGGAGCGGAAGATCGAGGGGCTGATCGTGTCCAACGGCCTCGCCTGGACCGCCGACGGGGCGACCATGTTCCACACCGATTCCCGTGGCCAGTGGATCGACCGCTGGCGCTTCGATCCCCGCACCGGGACGATCAGCGACCGCCGGCGCATCGCCACGCCGGACGAGGCGACGGGACGGCCGGACGGCGGCAGCTGCGACGCGGAAGGCTTCTACTGGAGCGCCGGCGTCTCCGCCGGCAGGCTGAACCGCTTCTCCGCCGATGGCGACCTGGTCGAGTCCCTCCCCGTTCCGGTGCCGTTCCCGACCATGCCGTGCTTCGGCGGCCCCGATTTCCGCACGCTCTACCTCACCAGCCTGCGCGGCAGCCACCCGCCGGAGGTGCTGGCGCGAGCGCCGCTGTCGGGCGCCCTGCTCGCCGCCGAGGCGCCGGTGGCGGGCTTTGCCTCCTGGCGCTTTCTCGACACCTAGGACCGCCGAGCGGCCTTACGGCGCAGATCGCTCACGGACAGCCACACCGCCGAAACCAGGAAGTAGAAGGCGCCCAATGCGGCATAGCCAGCCACGTTTGTGATCGACGGCGGAGCCGGCATCCGGGCTTGCAGGATGAAGAAGACGCCTGCGAGCGCCGACTGAGCGCCGCTCAGGCTCATCGCCCACTGCGCGCCGTAGCTTTTCCAGCGGCGCACGGCGGTGCCGAGTTGAAGCAGGCCCGAGAGGATAGCCCAGGCGCCGAACACCGCGAGGACCCAGTTCATGCTCATCTGCAGCGCCACGACGACCGCAAGTGTCGTCGCGAGGCTGACGACGACATTGATGGCCTGGGTGCGATTCAGCGCCAATCCACCGCTTCGCGACGCGTCGGAATAGTTGGCAACGGCATCCCACGCGGGATAGGCGACGAGCAAAACGGCGGCGATGGTCGAGGAATGCTGACCCACCGTGAACGCGGCAGCCACCCATACGACTGAAAACGCCGCCCGAGTAAAGTAGTAGAGCCTCAGCCATCGTTCTTGGCTGGAGCGAGTGGAATCCGTGTGACTGTCTGTCATTGCACTGTCCTTTCGACTAGTCGGTAGGCCAATAGGGCGAGCTGGTTGGAGCGGGTGCATTCGGGCCTGGTTGAGGTTCAAGGTCCCGATCGGCACCATCCGGTCGCGCCTGGCGCGGGCGCGGAAACGCCATGCGAGGCGACGACCGGAAGCTGCACCGGGCTGGTCGGGGCGGTCACAGCACCTCGACCGGCGTGGTGAAGACGTAGCCGACACCGCGCTCGGTCCGGACCATCTTCGGGTTGCTGGGATCGATCTCGAGCTTGCGGCGCAGCCGAAGCACCTGGACGTCGATGCTGCGGTCGAACACGTCCTCATGGATGTGCGTCGCCTGCAGCAGTTGCGCGCGCGAGAGCGTCCGCGGCGACGCCTCGATGAAGGCAATCAGCAGCGCGTATTCGCTCTTCGACAGTGCCACCAAGGCCCCCAGGGGATCGGTCAGCCGCCGCAGGCGGCGATCCAGCTGCCAGCCGGCGAACCGATAGCGCCCGCGCTCGGTCCCGCGCGGCTGCGGTGCCCGCCGGCCATATCGTCCGCGCAGGATCGCCCGGATCCGCGCCAGCAACTCCCGCAGGCCGAACGGCTTGGCCAGATAGTCATCGGCGCCCAGTTCCAGCCCGACGACACGGTCGATCTCATCCCTGCCGCGCCCGGTGCCGATGATCGCCAGGCCCTCGGATTTCGACCGGATCTCGGGCAGCAGGGTGAAGCCGTTCTCCATGCCGAATTGCAGATCCAGGATCATCAGGTCGTGGCTGCCCTCGGCCAGGTGGCGGGTCAGTTCCTGCCGACCTGGGGCCGCGACCGCCTGAACGCCGTGGCGCTCCAGGAAATCGACGATCTCCTTCCGCATCTCGGGGTCGTCGTCGGCGACGAGGACGCGGATCAGCCGGTTGTCCACGGTGCTCCTATCCAGCCGTGCCGATTGCATGTCGAACCCTGCCTCCGCCCAGGGGGCGGCGGGGCGCGGGGCCGGGGATGTCCGATACTGATGCAAGGGTCCTGACTCCGGTTCCGGCGGCGGTGGCACCCGCCGCCTGTGCTGTGCCCGAACCATCGCACCGCGGCATGAGACATCATGACCCACGGCGATATCCTGGGCGCTCAATCGCATCCGCCGCACACAACCTGTGATCAAGGTTCAGCGCCCTCAGTGACCCAAGACTGCGGGGCTGCTGTCGATCAAATCCTTCCAACCACCGTCTGGCTGCTGTCGGAACACCACTGTCGCAATGAAGCTCTTGGTCGGCGCGCCTTCCCGGCTCAAGCTCCAGCGCGATGTAAAGAGCGCGATACCGTCCGCCTCGACCACATGGGTCTTTATCTGGGCGACGGAGAAAGCGCCGGGCTGCAATACGCGAGCGTAGAAATCGCGCAATTCCTGCTTGCCGCGGATCTCACGACCGGGAGCGAGCTCAGTCGAGATCAGAACGGCGGCATCGTCATACAGGCTGACGAGCGTATCGACATCAGCCTCCTGGAACGCCTTGTCGATCAATTCGATGGCATGCGCCGGATCTCGTGCGAACATCGGGATTCCCCTTCCAAGTTCTCATTGAAGCTTCGCCACGATTCATGGCTGGCGGCGGATGTAGGCAGGCTCACCAGCGGTGCCCGATAAGATATTGAGGTCCACCGAAACTGCTCAGATTCCGGCATACCATTCGTATCCTCGGTCTTCCCAGTAACCGCCGTTTCCGCCCCACAGGCCGGTGAAATTATCGACGATCTCGATGCGCATGATGTACTTTGCCTGCTTGTAGCCTAGCTGCCGTTCGACCCTGAGGCGCAGTGGGGCGCCGTGGCCGACACTGAGGTCTTGATTGTTCATCGCGTAGGCGAGGATCGTCTGCGGGTGGAAGGCATCGATGAGATCGATGCTTTCATAGTATCGACCACTTCCGTCGAGCGTCCTCTCCAGCTCGTCGGCACAATGGAAGACAGCATATCGCGCTGAGGGCTTGAGCCCGACCGAGCTCAGCAGGATCCCAAGCTGAACGCCTGTCCACTTGCCGATGGCGCTCCAGCCCTCGACGCAGTCATGGCGGGTGATCTGGGAGCGGACCGGGAGCGTCTTGAGATCCGCGAGCGAGAGCTCCCCCGGCCGATCGACAAGGCCATCGATCTTCAACCGCCAGCTTGCGAACTTGCCATCGACGAGCTGCGCATACTCGTCGCCGTCTGGCGCGCTGGTCCCGTTCACCCGAAAGGATGGCGAGATGTCGGTCTCGGCAAATTCGCGCGCGAGCGCTCCGCGACCCAGAAGCAGCCTCTGGGCTTTCATCGTCAGCGTCTCGGCTGAACGGATGACGGCTCCCAATCCGGAATTCTGCTCCAGCATGTCGCAGCCGGTCAGCGCCAGCGCGCTCGCGCCGGAAGCACTGCCGATCAGGAAGCGACGGCGTGTCAGGCTGGTCATGCGCCGGGTCCCTTCTGACGGATGGCATAGCGGCCCGTGACCATCGAACGCATGTTGTTCCAAGGGCCTGAGAGGATGACCATGGCGACGTGAACGGCGACGAACGTAACGAGCAGCGATGCAGTGATGAAATGCAGCGCCCGGGCGGACTGACGCCCGCCGAAGATGTCGAGAAGAACCGGCAATGCCGCGTCTACGCCCGGCGACATCGTCAGGCCGGTCAGCACCATCAAAGGCAAGAGAGCTGCGATGACGACGATGTAGGTGAGCTTCTGCAGGGCGTTGTAGTGCCGGGCCTCCTCCCCCTTAGGGAAACGCAAGCGGGCATGATCGATGATCTCGCGCCAGAGGTGGCGCGGTGCGAGTTCACGGCGGTTCGGAGCCAGATCACGCCGGAAATGGCGGCTCAGGAGCCCGTATCCGAGATACACGAGGCCGTTGACGACAAAGACCCAGGCAAAGAAGAAATGCCAACGTCGGCCGGCGGCAAGGTCCTGGTACGACGGAAGCGTAAGCCAGGCCGGAAACGCCCGCGGCGTCCACTCGCCTTCCATCTTCGACAGGCCCAAGACACCCGTCGTGGGAACAGAGACACCGCCGATTTTGATGAAGCCGTGCGGCTCCCCGTCGCTTTCGTTTGCGCCGATCTCGAGGACGGCAGGATCGGCGTCGGCGCCGAACTGGCCCCAGTGGAGTCGCGGGTAGGCGTTGAATATCTGAAGCCCGCTCAAGAGCAGGAAGCTGAGGCACAGCACATTCAGCCAGTGCGTCAAACGGGTAACGACGGAGTGACGCCGGATAAGGATGGTCCTCGGGCGGGGCGCCGGCTGGGAGCTTCGCATCTCCGCGTTCATGGGTCCGTCCTGTGCGGGTGACTGAACTGATCGGGACTGAGGGTCGAAAACCCCACCGGCCGAGCGGGGGTGGTGCCCGGCCGGTGGGGTCGCGGCTCACATCGGCGGGACGACGCCGTTGGCGCCGACGACAACCTGCTGCGCTGTGAGCGCGCCACCCGCGTCCTTCTGGGCCGGGATGAAGACAACCGCCCCCGGCTTCAGATCGGCCTGGGTTGCCGGAGCGAGGGTGACAACGGGCGTGCCCTCGGGGATGGCGATCGTCTTCTCCTGTCCGTGATAGGTCACCGTCACCGTGCGTCCCTCCACACCCTTCACGGCATCAGCCACCGTCGCGTTCGTCATGGTGCTGTTGGGCTTGAGGTCCCAGCCGTAGCTTCCTTCCCCGGCGCCCTTGAGGGCCGGCGGGAAAATCAGCACTTCCAGGGCACCATCACCGCCGTCCGCCTTCGGCAGCGAAGCGATGCCGACATAGTCGCCGGGCTTGATGTCGGTCACCGAGGCGTTGGCAACGCCGGAGACCTTGAAGCCCTGCGCCAGCGTGACATCGACGGTTTGCCCTTCACGGGTCTTCACCTTGAGCATCGCATTGCTGGATTCGACGATGCTGCCCCGCAGACGCACCTGCTGGGCGTTCTGGTTCTGGGCGGATGCCGGAGACGCAAGACCTGTCGTCACCAAGGCGCCGAGTGCTGCGGCGATGATCAAGGACGGAAAGACTTTGAGATGCATGTTATCTTCACTGACCTTCTAGTTGGTAGTCTTGGGCTGCGAATTTGCGGCCCATCTTGCACAGCGCGGCTTCTCCGCTCGAAGCCCGCCAGGGCATCACCGAACGTCGCCCTGATAGATGCTAAGCCGCGGTTTCCTTGCCGGAGATCAACGGGCTCTCACTGACGATGACAAAGTCGGTCGATCAGCCGAGCGGTGACAGCGCCGAATATCTCAGGATTGTCATAGGCACGTGCCGACAGCATGGCTCCATGAATGGTCGCCATGAAGCCTTCCGCTTCGATGTGGGGCGCGTCTGTCAACTCAAGACTTCCCACTCGCTGGCCGCGCTCCAGGACCGAGGTCAACCAAGCCGAGAGCATGCGGAAATGGGCTCTGACTTCGAGGGCGACTTCCGCCGGAAGAACAGGAAGCTCGCTCGCCAAAAGAGCGCACACACAGATTGGCGCGCTGGCGTCCCTGATGCAGGCTGCCCAGTAATCCGTATAGTTCCGAAGCTGTTCGAGCGGATCGGAAGTCCGTTGTTCCAGATATGCGAGACCGGCGACGGCCTCTTCCCGATATCGGGAGAGCAGTGTGCGCACCAAATCCGCTTTGGTCGGGAAATGGTGATGGATGCTTGGCTTGCGGATACCGACGACATCCGCAATGTCGGCATAGCTGAAGCCGTTGTAGCCACCGGTTGTGATCAGGGTCCGCGCGCAGGCAAGGATGTCGTCCGCGGTGGTCGATGCGTTGCTCATGGCCTATGACTACCTTCTAGTTGGTAGGATGTCAACCGCCAAGCGCGACGGGTCTGGCTCGGCGATACTGACCGGACAATTATTGGCAAATTTGTAGTTTAAATATTGCTCATAAGTTCGCCTTATGCCGCGAAGATCTGGCACTCCGGCGTTCCGGCGCGGCACCGCACGGGCTTCCGATTGCCCGGGCCGCGGCCGCCGCCGACCCGATCCTCCGTCGGCTTGCAAAACCGCGGGCTTGGGCTTCCACTGGAGGCCCTGCCGCCGTTGCGATGTCGCCGATGAAGCCTCCCACCCGCGCCGAACAGATCCGCACGACTCTGTCCGACGACATCGTGCATGGCCGGCTGCGGCCGGGCGACGCCCTGGATGAGGCCGGCCTGGCTCAGCGCTTCGCCGTGTCCCGCACGCCGATCCGGGAGGCGATCCGGCAGCTCGAGGCCAGCGGCTTCGCCGAAGCCCGTCCCCGACGCGGCGCCGTGGTCGCGGCCTTCACGCCGCAGCGGATCGACGAGATGTTCGCGGTGATGGCGGAGGTCGAGGCGCTGGCTGCGCGCTGGGCGGCGCGGGCCATGACCGCCCCGGAGCGGCACGCGCTGGAGGCGATGCACCGAGCCTCGAACCGCCACGTCGTCGATGGCGATCTGCCCGCCTACCAGGACCACAATTTCCGCTTCCACGAGGCGATCTACCGCGGCGCGCACAACGGCTATCTGGCCGAGCTGGCCCTGCATGTGCGCCAGCGCGTCGCCCCGTTCCGGCGCGCGCAATTCGAGGCCCCGAGCCGCCTGACCCGGTCCTATGCCGAGCACGATCGCATCGTCGAGGCGATCCTGCGTGCCGACGCCGACCGTGCGGCCGGCGAGATGCAGTCGCACATGTCGATCGTCCGCGGTGCCGTCGACCTGATCCCCGCCATGCCCGAGGCGGTCGCCTGAGGTCAGGCCCGGGCGGCCAGATAGGCGCGCCAGCCGCCATGGTGGCTGACATCTTCGGCGCCGACCACGCCCGCAGCCTCGGCCACGAAGCCCTTGACCGCACGGCCGTCGGCAAGCCGGACGGTGCCGATGCCGAGCGGCGCCGGTATGCCGGCGACGAAGCGGCCGAACGCCTCCGGCGACAGCCCCCAGATCTCGACCGCGATCGCCTGACCTTGGCCATCGGCCACACGAAGCAGACCGGGCTTGGGCGGGATCGTGCCCGCCAGGCGGTACAGCCGGTAATCGGGCCGGGTTCGGGTTGTCTCCAGGAACACGGCGCCCAGCCCTGTCAGTTCGGAGTTCAGCGGCAGCCCGGAGAGATGGGCGCCGACCACCACCAGCGGCACCAGATCGGCGTCCGGATCGGGCGCCGGCCCCGCCGCCGGCAGCCGCCAGCCGGTGGCGCCGAGCGGACGATCGAGGCGCCGCTGCAGGTCCCGGGCCAGAGCCGTGACCAGGCCGTCCGCGCCATCCGGGGCCAGCAGCGTCACCCCGGCCGGCCGGCCGTCGCGACGCCGCTCCGCCGGCACCGCCACCCCGCACAGGCCGAGGAAGTTCGCGAAATTCGTGTAGAGGCCGAAATCGCTGTTGGTGCGGACTGGGTCGGCCAGCACCTGCGCGACGGTGTGGACCGTCGGCACCGACGGCACGCACAACAGGTCGAGCCCGGCGAGGATGGCACCGACCTCGCGCCGCAGCGCCTCCAGCCGGTACAGGCCGCGGAAGGCGTCGGCGGCGCTGAAGCGCCGCGCGCCCTCGATGATCCCCCGGGTCACGGGGTGGACCGAATCCGGCCGGCTCTCCAGGAAGGGCTGGATCGCGGCATAGCGCTCCGCCACCCAGGCCCCCTCGTAGAGCAGCGCCGCCGTCTCGCGGAACGGTTGGAAGTCGATCGGCACCACTGTGCATCCGAGCGCCTCGAGATCGGCCAGCGCCGCCGTGAACGCCGCCTCGGCGTGGGGATCGCCGAGGAAGACGCGGTCATGCGGTTGCGGCACCCCGACCCGCAGCACCGGCGGGCGGTGCGGCCGGGCCAGCCGGACCCGCCGGGAATACGGGTCCGCGGCGTCGAAGCCGGCCAGGACCGTCAGCCCGGCCCAGGCATCCTCGACGGTCAGGGCGAAGATCGAGACGCAGTCCAGGGTGCGGCAGGCCGGAACGACGCCGCACGTCGAAATCGCACCGAGCGAAGGCTTCAGCCCGACGATGTCGTTCAACGCGGCGGGCACCCGGCCGGACCCGGCGGTGTCGGTGCCGAGGGAGAGGGCGACGATGCCCCTGGCCACGGCCACGGCCGAGCCGCTGGACGATCCGCCCGGCACCAGCGTCGGGTCGCAGGCGTTGCGTGGCGCCGGGTAAGGGGTGCGCAGCCCGACCAGCCCGGTCGCGAACTGGTCGAGATTGGTCTTGCCCACCACCAGCGCCCCCGCCGCGCGCAGCCGGGCGACGCAGGCCGCATCCGCCTCGGGCCGGTAGGCGAAATCAGGGCAGGCAGCCGTGGTCGGCAGCCCGGCGACATCGATGTTGTCTTTGATCGCGACCGGCACGCCCCAGAGCGGCCGGGCGGGATCGAAAGCCCCCAGCGCATCGGCTTCCGCATGCAGAGCGGCCGGATCGGCGGTGGCGATGAAGATACCGGGATCGTCAGCCGCCCGCAGCCGCCGGAAGGCGATGTCGACCACCGCGTGCGGCGACAGCCCGTCGGCATAGGCCCGGTGCAGGTCGGGGATGGTGAAATTCGGTTCGGACGACATTCGGAGATCCATTGTTTCCGGCGTCAGCCGGCATCCAGGAAGCGGACCGGCCGGGCCCATTGGATCAGCACCACGCAGCCTTCCGGGGCGGCGACGGCGTGGTCGGTGCCGGGCGGGTTGATCAGCAGCGAGCCGGCGGGATAGCTGCCGTGCTCATCGACCTGCCCGCCCTCCAGCACCAGGATCATCTCGACCCCGACATGCAGGTGGCGCGGCACCGTGGCGCCGGGCCGGTAGCGCAGCACCGCGATCGCCGGCCCCTCCCCGCCCTCGCCATACAGCCGGGCGATCTCGATGCCGTCGCGAAACGGCTCATAGGCGAGGCTGCGCCAGCCGCCGGCGACAAGGCCCGGGATATGCAGGGGATCAGCCATGGAGCGCCTCCAGCACGGCATCGGTCCGGGCGGTCCAGCCGACGATGGCGCCCTGGGCCCGGATCATCGCCAGCGTCGCCGCCTTGAATTCGGGGAAGTAGCTCTCGGTCGCGTCCTCGGCCAGCAGGCAGTCGAAGCCACGATCGTTGGCCTCGCGCATCGTGGTCTGGACGCAGACCTCGGTGGTGACGCCGGCCAGCACCAGCTGGCGGATGCCGAGCCGGGCGAGCCCATCGCCCAGGCCGGTGGCATGGAAGGCGCCCTTGCCCGGCTTTTCGATCACCATCTCGCCGGCGATCGGCGCCAGCTCCGGCACGATCGCGGTGCCCGGCTCGCCGGCGATCAGGATCCGCCCCATCGGCCCGTCGTCGCCGATGCGCAGCCTCGGTGCGCCATGGCTGCGCTTGGCCTCGGGGCAGTCGGACAGGTCCGGCCGATGGCATTCCATGGTGTGGATCACCGGAAGTCCCGCAGCGCGGAAGCCGGCGATCAGCCGCCGGGCCGCCGGCACCGCCGGCGCCAGCAGCGAGACGTCGTTGCCGAGGCTGGCGCCGAACCCGCCCGGCTCCAGGAAATCACGCTGCATGTCGATCACCACCAGCGCCAGCGTCGCCGGCGAGAACGGAAAGTCGAACGGCCGGGCCCGCACCATCGCCATGGTCAATGCCCCGCCATGTGGCTGCCGATGACATGGGCGTCGGCGACCGCACCCGGCGTCTCATAGGTGATCCGCCCCTCCGACATCACCAGGATGCGGTCCGACAGCTCCAGCAGCTCGTCCAGATCCTCGCTGATCAGCAGCACCGCCGTGCCCTGGTTCCGCGCCGCCACGATCTGCGACCGGATGTCGGCCACGACGGCGAAGTCCAGCCCGAAGCACGGATTGGCGGTGATCAGCAGCCGTACGGTCCCGGCCAGTTCGCGGGCCAGCACGGCGCGCTGGACGTTGCCGCCGGACAGGGTGGCGATCTCCGCCTCCGGCGAGGCGGTCTTGATGCCATAAGCGTCGATCAAGCGCCGGGCGTGATCGCGCATGAAGCCGCGGTCGAGCCAGGATCTCCGGCCGCCCTCGGCTGTCCGGTCGAAGATGCGGAAGGCCAGGTTCTCCGTCACCGACATGCGCGGGACGCAGGCGTTGCGCAGCGGCTCCTCCGGAATGCAGCGCACGCCGCGGGCCTGCGCCTCGCCACGGGTGCCGGCATAGGGGGCGCCGGCCACCAGCACCTGCCCTTCGGTCCGGGCCCGCTGCCCGGCCAGCACCTCGACCAGCTCCTTCTGGCCATTGCCGGAGATGCCGGCGATGCCGACGATCTCGCCCGGGAAGACGTCGAGCGCGTCGATGCGGAACTGCTTTCGCCCGCTCAGATCCGGCGCGGCGACACCGCGCAGCGACAGCACCGGCACCGTCCGCCGCGGCTCGCCGATCCTCTGGCCGACAGTGGGCAGTGTGGCCGCGCCGATCATCATCGCCGCCATATCGGCGCGGGCGAGATCGGCGACCAGCCCGCCGCCGGCATAGCGGCCGCGGCGTAGCACCGAGACCTCCTCGCAGAAGGCCGTCACCTCGCGGAACTTGTGCGTGATCATCAGCACCGTCAGCCGGCCGGCATCGGTCATGCCGCGCAGCAGGCCCAGCATCTCGTCCGCCTCGGCCGGCGTCAGCACCGAGGTCGGCTCGTCCAGGATCAGGAGGCGCTGGTCGAGGTAAAGCTGCTTCAGGATCTCCAGCTTCTGCTTCTCGCCGGCCGCCAGCCGGGCCACCGGCTTGTCCAGCGGCACGGCGAAGGGCGTCCCCGCCAGGAAGGCGTCCAGCCGCGCCCGTTCCCGCCGCCAGTCGATCACGCGCGGACCGCCGGCCCGGGCGATCACCAGATTCTCGGCCGCGGTCAGCGACGGCACCAGGGTGAAATGCTGGTACACCATGCCGACGCCCAGTGCCTGGGCGGCGCGCGGGCTGTCGATCGCGACCTCACGCCCGTCGATCACGGTCGACCCGCGGGTCGGCGGCTGAAACCCCATGACGCACTTCACCAGGGTCGACTTGCCCGCGCCGTTCTCGCCGAGCAACGCATGCATCGTCCCCGGCCGCACCCGGATCGACACGTCGTCGAGCGCCGTGAAGCCGCCGAACTGCTTGGTCATCCCGATCGTTTCGAGACCGAGAGCGCGGCCGAACGGCGGCATGGTCCGGGAACCGGCCACGGCCGTTATCGCGGCGCTCACGGCAGGGACGCGGTGAAGGCGGCAGCGTCGGAGACCGCGCCGAACACGCCGCCCTGCATCTTGATCATCTTGACCGCCGCCTCGTGGTTGCCGCGGTCGGTGGCGCCGCAGCAATCCTCCAGCAGCAGGCATTCGATGCCGCGGTCATTGGCCTCGCGCATCGTGGTGTGGACGCAGACATCGGTGGTGATGCCGGTCAGCACCAGATTGGCGATGCCGCGCTGGTGCAGGATCAGTTCCAGGTCGGTGGCGCAGAAGGACCCCTTGCCGGGCTTGTCGATGACCGGCTCGCCGTCCCGCGGCGCCAGCTCGGGGATGATCTCCCAGCCCGGCTCGCCGCGCACTAGGATGCGGCCGCAGGGACCCGGATCGCCGATGCCGGCATGGATGCGGCGCGACCGCCAGCGCTTGTTGGCCGGCAGGTCGGCCAGGTCCGGCCTGTGGCCTTCGCGGGTGTGCAGGATGTGATAGCCGCCTGCCCGCATCGCCGCCAGGACGCGGCGGATCGGCTCGATCGGCGCACGGGTCAGCGACAGGTCGTAGCCCATGGCGTCGACATAACCGCCGGGCCCGCAGAAATCGATCTGCATGTCGATGATGATCAGGGCCGTGTTCTCCGGCCGCAAATCGCCGTTCCAGGGCCAGGGATAGGGGTCGGCCTCGATGAAGCGGCCGGTCTCTGCCGCTGCGGTCGCCGTCGAAAGCATGGACGCGTCCTTCCTATTTGGTGATCGACAGCTCGCCCGGTGCGCCGGACAGGGTGCGGCCGCGCGACGAGGTCAGGATCATGATCAGCAGGGTCAGGACATAAGGCGCGGCATAGAACAGGTAGTAGCCCTTGGTCATGCCGACCGATTGCAGCGCCGGCCCCAGCGCCCCGGCCCCGCCGAACAGCAGCGCCGCGCCGAAGCAGGCGATCGGGTTCCAGCGCGCGAAGATCACCAGCGCCACCGCCATCAGCCCCTGGCCGGAGGAGACGCCTTCCGTCCAGCTGCCGGGGTAGTACAGCGACAGGTAGGAGCCGCCGATCCCGGCCAGGACGCCGCCGGCCGTGGTCGCCAGCAGGCGGATGCGGTTCACGTCGGCCCCCAGCGCTCGCGCCGCATCGGCACTGTCGCCGGCGACGCGGACCAGCAGCCCGGCGCGGGTGTTGCGGAAAGCCCACCACAGCGCCACGGCCAGCACGGCGCCGACCAGGAACAGCACGTTGACCTTCAGCGCCGCCTGGACCTGCGGGCTGGCCGACCACGCCCCGAATTCGATCGCCGGCAGATGCGGGGCGACCGGCTGGATGTAAGGCTTGCCAAAAAAGAAGGCGATGCCGGTGCCGAGCAGCATCAGGGCGATGCCGATGGCAATGTCGTTGACCCGCGGAAACTTGCAGATCCAGCCGTGCACGGCCCCCATCACCGCACCGGCCGCGCCGGCCGCGGCCACGCCGATCCAGGCGGAGCCGGAGTGGTAGGCGGCGGCGTAGCCGCTGACCGCGCCGATCACCAGCGTACCTTCGAGGCCGAGATTGATCCGCCCGCTCTTCTCCGTCAGGCATTCCCCGAGCGAGACGAACAGGAAGGGGGTCGAGACGCGGATGGCGCCGCCGAGAATCGCCAGCGGTACGGCCCAGGAGCCGAGATCGGTCGGGTCCATCAGCGGATGTCCCGGGTGATGCGGGGCTGGAACCAGGGGATGCGGCCGTACAGCGTCTCGCCCAGCAGGATGGCGACGAACAGGACGCCCTGCAGCACCAGGACCGTGGCGTCGGGCAGGCCCATGCGGCGCTGGATCAGCCCGCCGGCGGCGGCGATGCCGCCGAGGAGGAGGGCCATCGGGATGATCGCCAGCGGGTTCTGCCGAGCCAGGAAGGCGACCAGGATGCCGCTGTAGCCGTAGCCGGCGGCGAGCGAAGCGTTGGCCCGCCCCTGCACCGCCGCCACCTCGAACAGCCCGGCCAGGCCGGCACATGCCCCGGCCAGCGCGGTGGTGGCGATCAGCAGCCTGCCGACGGCCAGCCCCTGCAGCTGGGCTGCCCGAAGGTTGCCGCCGGTGATGCGAGCGCTGAAGCCGAAGCCGGTCCGTTCGATCAGCAGCCAGGCCAGCCCGCAGGCGACGATGCCGGCGGCCAGCCCCCAATGCACATCCATGCCCGGCATCGCGCCGATGCGGTAGGCGTCGCCGATCGCGGCGGTCGACGGCTTGTTCAGGCTGGCCGGGTCGCGCAGCGGTCCTTCGACCAGATGGTTCATCAGCGCGATCGCGATATAGGTCATCAGCAGGCTGGCGATCGTCTCGTTGACGCCGCGCCAATGGCGCAGCGCGCCGACCGACCCGATCCACACGGCCCCGACCGTCATCGCGGCCAGCGCCATGGCCGGGATCACCAGCGCCGCCGGCAAGCCCTGCAGCGGCTGCGCGATCGCGGCCGCCGCGACGCCGCCCAGCACCAGGGCGCCTTCGCCGCCGATGATGACCAGACCGACCCGGGCCGGCAGCGCCACGCACAGCGCGGTCAGCAACAGCGGCGCGGCCCGCTGCAGCGTGTTCTGCCAGGAGAACCAGCTGCCGAAGCCGCCGGTCCAGATCAGCCCGTACAGCTGCAGCGGCGATGCACCGGCCAGCAGCAGGAACAGCGAGAAGGCCGCGGCCCCGCCCAGCACCGCCAGGATCGGGACGGCGACCGCTTCCGCGGCCCGCTTCAGCCGCACCGTGCCATCGCCGGCGACCCCGCTTCCGGCGGCGATCATGCCCAGCTTGGTCGTCAGATCGGACATCGGCGGAACTCCCTGTCGCATCTGCCTTTGGACGGCGGCCTCAGGAGGTCGACCCGATCACGCCTTCGACCAGGTAGTTCATGCTTTCCAGTTCGATCGCCGTCTCCTGATAGGCAGCGCCGGCGGCGACGACCTGCCTGCCGCCATTGTCCTTCAGCGGCCCCTTGATCACGGCGTAGCCTCCCTTCAGGATCTCGGCCTTCACTGCATCGGCATGGCGGCGGGCCCCGTCGTCGACCGCGGGGCCGTAGGCGCTCATCTTGACGAAGCCGTCGGCGAGGCCGCCGCGGGTGAAGTTCGGCAGCGGCTCGCCCGCCAGCGCCTTGGCGACGAAACCCTTGTAGACCTCGGCCCAGTTCCATTCCGCGCCGGTCAGGTATCTCTCCGGCGCCAACGGCGCCTGGCTGGCGTGATAGCCGCAGACATAGGCGCCGCGGCCGGCGGCGGTCTCGACCGTCACCTTCGGCCCGTCGACATGGCAGGTGACGACGTCGACACCCTGGTCGATCAGCGCGTTGGTCGCCTCCGCCTCCTTCACCGCCAGCGACCATTCGCCGGTGAAGATCACCTGGCCGGTGATCGTCGGGTCGACGCTGCGGGCGCCCAGCACGAAGGAATTGATGTTCAGCAGCACCTGCGGGATCGGCTTGGCGGCGACGAAGCCGATCTTCTTGGTCTTGCTGGCATGGCCGGCGACGATGCCGTTCAGGTATTGGCCCATGCCGATATAGCCGAAATAGGACCCGGCATTGACCGGGTGCTTGTCCTTCGACCACAGCCCGCCGCAATGGCGGAACTGCACGTCGGGGTATTTGGCGCACATCGCCAGCATATGCGGGTCGAAATAGCCGAAGGAGGTCGGGAAGATCAGGCTCGCCCCGTCCAGGTTGATCATCGATTCCATGGTCTTCTGGACGTCGATGGTCTCCGGAACGTTTTCCTCCTCGACCACGGTGACGCCGGCCATCGCTTTGACGGCGGCGGCGCCTTCGGCGTGGGACTGGTTGTATCCGTAGTCGCCCCGAGCCCCGACATAGATGAAGCCGACGGTCAACGGCGCCGCCGCTTTCGCCCGGAACGACGGCAATGTCGACATCGCTGCCGTCGCTGCGGTGCCAGACAGGAATTTGCGGCGCGTGATGGAGAACGGACGCGACATGGAAGCCCCCTGCAGATCGGAATTTGCCCGGCCCGCTTTCGGCCGATGCCTTTCCTTGAATTGCATGCAATTCCAATGCCAAAATCAATCTATTGAAAAATATAGATTTTCTAAATTCTGGCATATCATCTGAGGTCGGCAGAGAAGCAGATTGATCATTTTTTCATCACGGTAGGGCATTGCCTACGAGATGGCCTGTTGAAAGAGATGACGAGGCTCGAAGAGTGGTGGCTTTCGCAACGTCTCGTTTCTGATCCTCGTCATCCCGCTCGGGTCAGGCCGTGGTCGGTACCGGCGTGTTGAGCAACTGCTGTTCCCAGAGGTACGCGATGCCGCTGCCGGCGGCGTGCTGCTTGAGCACCTCCGTCAGTTCGCCGACGTGCTCGGTGCGCGCCCAGTCGCGCTGCCACTCCGATGCCAGCGCCAGCCAGGTCATCATGTTCGCGCCGGCCGCGATCATGCGCTGGATGGCGACTTCGTGCGCTTCGACCGACGTGCCGCCCGAGGCGTCGGTGATGACCGTGACATCCCAGCCTTCGCCCAGCGCCTGGATAACCGGCATGGCGACGCAGATCTCGGTCCACAGGCCGGCGATGATCAGCTGCTTGCGGCCGGTCGCCCTGACTGCGTCCACGACCTTCCTGTCCTCCCAGGTATTGATGAACGTCCGGTCGATGACCTCCTGGCCAGGGAACACCTCGGTGATCTGGGGGAAGATGAGACCGCCTCGTTCGGCGACGACGCTCGTCAGGATGGTGGGGACGCCGAAGGCCTTCGCGGCCTTTGCCAAGGCCGTCGAGTTGTTGACCACCGCATGCGGATCGTGGCTGTTCAGGTTCGCGAGCTGGTAGGGCTGGTGGTCGATAAGGACAAGTACCGAGTCTTCGGGACGAAGAAGCGAAGCAAGGCCATTGCGAAAGGTCATTGTCACATCCTTTGCTGTCGTGTGAGCGGCATTGGTTTTGCGGAGACATGCGCCGACGGCGCGTTGCCGGAACCCGTATTGCCGTTCCTATTCGAGATGCGGTAGCACCCTTTTGCGACAAGCTGTGTCGCGGGAAGGGGAACGCCAATGGACATCGAAGAGCTGCAGACCTTCGTAGAAGTGGCTGATGCCGGGGGAGTTTCGCCTGCTGCGCTGCGGCTCGGCGTCTCCAAGTCAATCGTCAGCCGGCGGCTCTTCCGGCTTGAAGCGGAACTCGGTGTCCAGCTTCTTGCACGGACCACGCGGGGCGCCGCCCTCACGGAAGCAGGGGCCACGTTCCGAGACTATGCTGCCAGAGTCTGCGCCGAGATCGACGTAGCCAGAGAAACGATCCTACCCACCGGTGACCTTCACGGCCGCTTGCGAGTTGCCGTGCCGCTCTCTTTCGGCTCGACTCACTTCGCTCCCATCCTCGCGGAAATGGCGCGCCGCCACCCCCAGCTCCGAATCCACACCTGCTACAGCGATCGCTTCGTCGATCTCATCACGGAGGGTTATGATTGCGCGATACGGGTTGGCTATCTTCAGGACTCCAACCTGATCGCCAGACGCGTCGGACCGATCTATGGGAAGTTCGTCGCAAGCCCCGACTACATCAAGGCGCATGGGTCGCCCGAGACGCCGGAGGAACTCGTCGCCCATGAGGCTCTCATGCAGGGCGCCGAAAGCTGGCAACTCATGGATGGCGACAAGATCATCACGGTTCGTCCGCAGGGGCGCTTCAAGGCCGACAACGGCATAGCTCTGGTCGCCGCCGCAACAGCCGGACTCGGCATCGCCTACCTGCCCGATTGCCTGACCCATGAACATATCGCTTCCGGTGCGCTTGTGCCGGTCATGACGCGTCATCCGCCGCCGCCCGCCGGTGCCTATGTCATTCGCCCGCCAGGTCAGCATCCTGCACGGAAGATACGGGTCCTCACCGAATTGCTGATCGAGTATTGCGAACCGGCTCCGCACCCCACGAGTGTTGATCGCTAATGCACGAACGGCGCGAAGCCGATCCCTCCCACGATCCAACGGACGATGAACGCGAGAATGATCACGGACTGCGCAAATGGTCAGATCCGAACAGCCAGCAGCGGATCGGCCCACGCAGTTGAACCGGTCGTCGTCGGGCCCCAGCAACGCGTGCCAGAATCCAAGAGATTGGGCGGTTTCGTCCAAAACAGCCACCGGACGAGCTGATTACTCTGTCCCTCGAAGGGCGGCGTGGCCTTCACAAGGAGCCTCACAGAGCTCCATCAGCCCGTACCGCCCCGGGACCCTGCCTTTCCCGAGGAAGGCATGGCCGCCGCAAACACGTCGACAGGAGGCTCACATGGCTGGATCGGCGCCAACCGACGACAGCGATTCCAACAGTCTGGATTTCTCGACACGGCCGGTTCCCCTGGCCATCGGACGTCCAAGGGCGCGCTGACGATGGCTTGGTGGGCCGTGTCGAGCGCCGTGTTCTATTTCGTGGTTGCCGCGGCGCTGGCGCAGGGCTTCGGCGCCGTGAACGCGATCATCGGCATGCTGCTGTCGGTCGTGGTGTACAGCATCATCAACGGCATTATTTCCCGCTATGCGATCAAGACGGGCCTTTCCGTCGCGTTGTTCTCGCGCATCCTGTTCGGCAATGCCGGCGCGGCGCTGGCCACGCTGATCTTCTTCGTGACCGCGATCTACTACGCGGTGTTCGAGGGCTCGGTCATCGCCGTGGGCATCCACACGGTCTTCCCGGGCGTCGGGTATGGATGGGCGGCGCTGATCGTCATCCTGTACAGCGTCCCGCTGAGCCTGGGCTCGATCCAGACCTGGCTGGACAAGCTGAACGGCGTGCTGTTCCCGCTCTATCTCCTGGGCCTGGTCGCGGCCGTGGTGATGGCCGTTCTCGAATACGGCTACTCCAACGCCTGGCTGGCCCTCGGGCCGACTGGCGGCGCGCCCGCCGACGGCTGGTGGCACTGCTTCGTGTACTTCATGGGGGTGTGGATCCTGATGATGTACACCTTCGACTACGCCCGCTTCGGCCGTGAAGAGGACATCCGCTACCATTCGCTGTTCAACTTCGGCACGCCGTTCTACCTGATGGCCCTGATCGTCAACGGGCTGTTCGGCATCTTCCTGGTCGGCACCGTGCCGATGGACGGGGCACTATCCGAAGTCTCGGTCCTGCTGGCCCTCTTGAAGCTGATGGGCATCGCCGGCCTGCT
This sequence comes from Inquilinus sp. 2KB_23, assembly GCF_052115705.1. NCBI lineage: Bacteria > Pseudomonadati > Pseudomonadota > Alphaproteobacteria > Rhodospirillales > Rhodospirillaceae > Inquilinus > Inquilinus sp. 2KB_23. The sequence continues at coordinate 264,831 of NZ_JBFRHF010000006.1, forward strand.
GTTCGTCTGGGTGACCCAGACACGGATCAACACCGCGAACTTCCATCTCGCCACCGGCAACATGGCATCGTTCTTCGCTCAGGCGGCCGGCATCCGGGCCGGCAAGCTGGTCTGGGCGCTCGTCGTCGGCGCCATCGTCTACGGGCTGATGCTGGCCGACGTCTTCACCTGGCTGCTCCAGGCGCTGGCCTATCAGGGCATCTTCGTCGTGGCCTGGGTGGCCATCGCCCTCACCCACATCCTGTCCTCGCGCTACGATCGGCTGTTCGGCGGTGCCGTCGAGTATCGCAGCGACCGCATCCCCGCCTTCAATCCCTGCGGCCTGGCCGCATGGTTCGTCGGCGCCGCGGTCGGCCTCGGCCTACAGCAGATGGGTGGGCTGACCGCCAGCTTCTCGGCCCCGGCCACGGCCGTGGTCGCCGCCGGCCTCTACTACGGGCTTCTGATACGGGCCCAGCCCGGATGGTTTGTCAAAGGCGCCGCCTGACGCCGACGGCCGGGGCGCGCCGCCCCGCCGCCTACCTTCCCCTGATCGAGACGAGTTCCATGACCTATCGCATCTCCGTCGACACCGGCGGGACCTTCACCGACGTCGTGGTCAGCGACAGCGCCGGCACCTTCACCATCGGCAAGGCGCTGACCACGCCGGACCGCATCTTCGAGGGCATGCGCGGCGCCCTGGCGCATGCGGCGCAGGATCTCGGCATCTCCCTGGACGACCTGCTGCGCAACGCCTCGCTGCTGATCTACGGGACGACACGGGCGACCAACGCCATCGTCACCGGGAGTGTGGCCAAGACGGCGCTGCTCACCACCGAAGGCTTCCCCGACGTCCTGGTGCTGAAGGAGGGCGGCAAGTTCAACCCGCACGACTTCTCGCAGGACTACCCGCAGCCCTACATCCCGCGGCGCCACACCTTCGAGATCGAGGAGCGGATCGGCTCCGAGGGCCAGACGGTGATCCCGCTGAACGCGGCCCAGGCGCGCAAGGTGATCGCCGATCTCGGCCCGCAGGGCTTCGGCGCCGTCGCCGTCTGCTTCCTGTGGTCGATCGCGAACCCGGCCCATGAGCTGCAGGTCGGCGCCCTGATCGAGGAGATCCTGCCGGGCATGCCCTACACGCTGTCGCACCAGCTGATCCCGGTGGTGCGCGAATACCGCCGCGCCTCGGCGACGGCGATCGACGCCTCGCTGAAGCCGCTGATGCAGGCCCATCTCCGCGACCTGGAAAGCGACCTGCGGGCGGCGGGCTATGGCGGCGAGATCCTGGTCAGCACCGCCGCCGGCGGCTGCAGCAGCATCGAGGGGCTGATCGAGAAGCCGATCTACACGGTCGGTTCCGGCCCCGCCATGGCGCCGATCGCGGCGATCACCTATTCGCGGCTGGAGGGGATGGGCGAGGACGTGATCGTCTGCGACACCGGCGGCACCACCTTCGATGTCGGCGTGGTTCGCGACGGCCGCCTGACCTTCAGCCGCGACACCTGGCTCGGGCCTCGCTACACCGGGAACCTGCTCGGCATCTCCGCCGTCGACATGCGTTCGATCGGGGCCGGCGGCGGATCGATCGCCTGGATCGACGATGGCGGCCTGATGCGCGTCGGCCCGATGTCGGCCGGCTCGGTCCCCGGCCCGGCCTGCTATGGCCGCGGCGGCACTCGGCCGACCGTGTCGGATGCCGCGGTCGTCCTTGGCTATTTCGACCCGGACTATTTCCTCGGCGGCCGGATGCGGCTGGATGTGGAGGCGGCGCGGCGCGCCGTGGGCGAGGTGGCGACGCGGATCGGCCTGACGGTCGAGGAGACCGCTTTCCGCATCCTTGGCCTTGCCAGCGACCTGATGGTGCGGGCGATCGGTGACGTCACCATCAACGAGGGCGTCAACCCGCGCGAGAGCACGATCGTCGCCGGGGGCGGCGCCGCCGGCGTCAACATCATGCTGATCGCCAAGGAGCTGGGCTGCCGCAACGTGATCCTGCCCAACAGCGCCTCGGCCCTGTCCGCGGCCGGCATGCAGTTCGCCGACATCGTGGCGGAGGAGGCCCGAAGCGTGGTGATGCCGTCGAACCGCTTCGACCGGGCCCGGGTGAACGAGGTGTTCGACGCGCTGGAGGACAAGCTGCACGCCTTCCGCCGCAAGCTGCCCGGACGCGGCGACGCCTATGCCGTCGAACGCTTCGGCGAGGCCCGTTATCTCGGCCAGATCTGGGAGCTCGACACACCTCTGGCGACGGATCGGTTTGCCGGCGACCAGGATCTCTCGGCCTATGTCGACACCTTCCATGACGTCCATGAGCGGGTCTTCGCCGTGCGCGACGTCAACAGTCCGATCGAGACGGTCAGCTGGAAGGCCCGGCTGAAGGTGGCGCTATCCGACCCGCCGACTCCGTCGCCCATGGTCGAGGCCATCGGGGCCGCGACCGCCTCCTCCACGCGGCCCTGCTTCTTCGGCGACAGAGTCCCGGTCGAAGTGCCGATCTACAAGTCGGCCGACCTCGCCCGCGGCAGCCGCATCCAGGGCCCCGCCATCATCGAGGAATCCACGACGACGCTGGTCGTCTATCCCGGCATGGCCGTGTCGATCAGCGGCAACGGCCATTACCGGCTCGACATCGCCTGACGGCTCCCGTTTTCGAAGGACATTGACCATGACCGAGACGACCGAAGCCGATTTCGATCCCTATATGACGGCGATCATCGCCAACCGGATCGACGGCATCATCCGGGAGATGACGAACACGCTGCTGCGGGCCGCCCGCTCGGGCGTGATCAACGGCGCGCGGGATTTCAGCTGCTCGATCTGCACCGGCGACAACCGGCTGCTGGCCTCTGCCGAAGGGTTGCCGATCCACATCTTCGGCAGCCACATGCAGACGCAGGCGATGTGCGATTTCGCTGGCGACACGCTGCGCGAGGGCGACTGCTATCTGCACAACGACCCCTATTCCGGCAACACCCATGCCGGCGACCACACCTACCTCGTCCCCGTCTTCGTCGATGGGGAGCACCTGTTCACCGCCGTGGCCAAGGCGCATCAGGCCGATATCGGCAACGCCCTGCCGACCACCTACATGGCCGGCGCCAAGGACCAGTACGCCGAGGGCGCCCTGATCTTCCCGGCGGTGCGGATCCAGCGGGGCTACGAGATGGTCGAGGATGTGGTGCGGATGTGCCGGTCGCGCATCCGCGTCCCCGACCAGTGGTACGGCGACTTCCTGGCTGGCATCGGCTCGGCCCGCATCGCCGAGCGGCGGCTGAAGGAGCTGTGCGCCAAATACGGGACGGAGCAGATCAAGGCCTTCGTGCGCCACTGGTTCGCCTATTCCGAACAGCGGATGGTGCAGGCGATCCGCACCCTACCCAAGGTGACGCTGAAGAATACCGGCGCGCACGACCCGTTCGGCGAATTGCTGCCCGACGGGATCCCGCTGAATGTCGTCATCGACATCGACCCTGACGCGGCGATGATCGAGATCGACCTGATGGACAATGTCGACAATGTCGACTGCGGCTTCAACGAGAGCGAGGCCTGCACCTCGGCCTCGACCATCGCCGGCATCTTCAACGCCCTGGACACCTCGGTGCCGCGCAACTACGGCTCGTTCCGCCGCATCCGGCTGAAGCTGCGCGACGGCTGCGTCGCCGGCCGGCCGCAATTCCCGCACAGCTGCTCGGTCGGCACCACCAACGTCGCCGACCGGCTGGTGAACATCGTGCAATCGGCCTTCGCCCAGCTCGGCGAGGGCTGGGGCCTGGCCGAGGGCGGCCTCGGCATGGGGGCCGGCTGTGCCGTGGTGTCGGGCAAGGATCACCGGGTCGACAACGCCGCCTATGTCAACCAGCTGTTCCTGGCCAATGCGGGCGGGCCGGGCTCGCCCAACGCCGACGGCTGGGTCACCTATGGTCTGCCGGTCGCGGCCGGGCTGATGTACCGGGACTCGGTCGAGATCGATGAGCTCAAGCACCCGATCGCCATCCGGTTCCTGCGCCTGATGCCCGGCACCGGCGGCGCCGGCAAGTTCCGCGGCGCCCCGGCGATGGAGGTGGCCTACGGCCCGAAGGAACGGCCGATGGAGGTGATCTGGCCCTGCGATGGCACGGTCTACCCGCCCAAGGGCGTCCTCGGCGGTCATGAGGGGCAGCGCTGCCGGCACTGGAAGATCGGCGCCAACGGCCAGGAGGAGGAACTGCCGAACATCACCGTCCTGACCATCCGCAAGGATGAGTACGTCAAGGGCAACCAAGCCGGGGGCGGCGGCTATGGCGACCCGTTGGACCGCGACGTCAGGCGCGTGCTGCACGACGTGCTGGAACGCTACGAGACCCCCGACCGGGCGCGCGACATCTACGGAGTGGTGTTCTCGGCCAGCGGGCCGGACGCCCTGGAGGTCGACGAAGCGGCGACCGACCGGCGCCGGTCCGAGCTGCGATCGGCCCGGCCGGGCTGACGGGTCAGGCCGCCGGCTCGGCGTGTTGCCGGCGGTATTCGCCAGGGGACATTCCGGTCTCCTGGCGGAACACCCGGCTGAAATAGGCCGGGTCCTGGAACCCCACGGAGTAGCAGACCTGCTCGACCGACCGGTTGGCGAGGCTCCGGCTGCGCAGCAGCTGCTGCGCCTCCGCGACCCGTCGCCGGCGGATGATCTCGGTCAGGGTCTCGCCCCGCTCCGCGAAGATCCGCTGGATGTAGCGGGGCGACAGGCCGAGCCTCCGGGCGATCGCCGAACTACTCAGATCCCGGTCGCAGACATGCTCCTCGATGAAGTGGAGGATGCGCTGCCGATGGGCGAACCGGACCGAGGTCTCGTCGAAGGCGGCATCCCCCGGCACGGTCAAGGCGAGCGCCAGGAGGTCGAACAGCGACCGACGCAGGAATTCCGCTTCCGCGTCGCTCAGCGCCGCGCTGTTGCGGATCATCGACCTGAGGAAATCCTGGAACACCCGGACCAGCGGCTGCTCCCCCGGGCATTGCCGGGCGGTCATGTCGTCGATCCACGGGATGCGTGAGCGGACCATGTCCGCGGGCAGCCGGATGGCCGCCACCGAATTGCGCGTCGGCTGGACGTAGACGTAAGGGTCGCCGGTGCCGATGAAGGCGAGGTCGCCGGGCCGGACCTCGCATTCACGGCCGCGCTGGGACAGGGACAGGCTGCCCGACGCCGAGATCGGCATCATGAAGAAGTCGTCGCTGTGGCGCCGGATGTGGGTGGGGTGGCGCCGGACGGTCATCGGATCGCTGTGCAGGACGCCGATCCGGATCGAGGCCACGTCGTGCACGGACAGGCGGCCGACATCGAACAGGGCGGCCGGCGAGGAGAGGTCGAGGGGGTAGTAGTAGGTGTTCAGCACATCGCGCCACGCCGCAAGGCGCGACCCGATGCGGGCCACCGAGCCGACATCGATCTGCGCTTCCGGGTCGGCGATTCCCCTTCCCGTCACGAAATCGAACTCGGCCCGATCATGCATCAATGATTGTCCGCCGTGCACAGGACTGGGACGGGCTGGCAACATCCTGGCGACGCCGTGCCCGTCGGAGAACTTCGACGACAGTTTAGCAAATATCCCGCCATCAAGGGCCTTCAAAGCGGCAATGCTGTTCGTGCCATCCACGGGTCTGGCAACTATGCCCCGGGACGAGAGTTCGAAGTGCTACGATCGCTGGACCTACGCGGCTGAGAAGCGCGCGGCGATTGCCTACTGTAACAAGTTCGTCCGGAAAATCCTCTCGAAGAAGGCGGCCCAAAAGTCGATGACGAAGGCCGCGTGAAACGACACAACTTCGGTCCCCTGCCCTATGGGAGCGCAGAGCAACACAGCTTCAGATCACGGATCTGCAACCAGAACAACGCGCCGAGACTTGGCGCGAATGCGCCATAAGCGTTCGCGAGGTTTAACCGCCAGGGCACGAAGGTATACATTGGGCCCTGCGTCGGTGCTCAGCCGCCTCCCCCTGCCTTGATATGGCTGAAATAATCCGGCGCACCCATCTGGCCGCCCTTCAGCGCAATCTGCAGGCCGTCCAGGGCCGGATCATCGCCATGCGCCTGGAACAGAGCCGCCCCGGGCGCTGTCGGCGCCAGGGCGGTCAGCGCGTGGATGCCGAGAACGCTCGCGCCATAGCCGGAGGTGTCGCCGCCAGCGATGATGCCACGCTTCAGCCGCGCCCGCCGCAGCACCTGATTGAGCGCGGTGCCCAGGCCCGTGCCGATGCGCTCGTTGACCGCGGCGGGATCGGCGCCGGAGGCGGCCAGGGCCTGGTTGAGCGCCGCCACCGCCGGGTCGTCCGGCCCGCGCGCCGTGAAGAGCAGCGGGTCTCTTCCCGCGCCGATCGCGGCCAGCGCCGCGTCCACGGCCCGCCCGACCTCCGCGACCCAGGCGGAGGCATCGACGGCGTGGCGAGCATCGACCGGGATGGGTTGGAAGCCGCATTTCAGCGCATGGACAATCTGGGCCGCGGTCTGCGGCGCGCAGGAGCCGGAAACGACCGCGACGCGCTCGACTGCCCCGGCGCTCGGCGCCGGCGGGGGTGGCGCGATCAGCCCGGCCTGGCGCCAATGGGCCAGCAGCGCGTATTCCAGCCCCTGCGAGCCGATCGCGAACAGCCTTTCGCCGCGATTCCGCCAGATGATGCCGCCGACAGCCGCGAGATCGGCCTCGTCCATCACGTCGAAGGCGACGATCCCGGCGCCCCAGGCGATCTCCCGCCGCAGCGCCGCCTCGCCCCCGCCGGAGCGGAGGTCGGTGAGGTCGACGAGGCCGATGGCCCTGCCGGTTTGCAACGCCAGATGCCGCCGGATGTCGGCCTCGCGCATCGGCGTCACCGGGTGGCGGCTCATCGTCGGGTGCCGGTCGAGACGATGCACCGCGCCCCCGAAGGCGGCGAAGAGATTGCCGAAGCACTGCCAGCGCCCGATCGCCGGTGCTGCGACCACGAAGGGATGCCAGGCCCCGCCGAGCCATGGCACGGCAAGATCGACGGCCTTGCCGATCGACCCGACCTCAGGCGCGGAATCAAGGGTCGAGCATATCTTGTACTGCGCCACCGGAGCGCCGAGCCCGGCCAGGGCGGCGAAGGCCCGCGGCAGATGCCGTTCCATCCAGGCCGGGTCCTTCGACCGTGCCACCCCGGCGATGCCGATACCGCGGTATCCGGCGAAGGCGGCGAGGCGTTGCGGCGTCGGCACGTCGAGGAACAGCACGGAGGGCACGCCGCCGAAGGTCAGCACCTCCATCACCGCGGCGGCGCCGGTGAAATCGTCGCCATACCAGGAGACGAGCGGTCCTTCGGGCAGGGAGCCGGTCATCCCTTGTACGTCTCCAGCGCCTGGGCCAGGGCCGGCCGGGTACGGGCATGGTCGGCCAGAGGCACGTCCCCGACCGCGGCCTCCCACGCCTCGCGCAAGGCGGCGACGCCCGCCGCCGGCCCGCCGGGATGGGCCATGATCCCGCCGCCGGCGGCGAAGATCAGATCGGTCGAGCCCAGCGCCTGCCAAGTGCCGGGCGCCTGCCGTACCGTCTGGCCGGAGGAGAAGACCGGCATGATCGGACAGGGCTTGTCCGGGAACAGCGGCGCCAGGCAGGCCCGGGCCGAGGCGATGACGCTGTCGTCCTCCTCCGAGAACTTGTTGGCCAGGCCGTTGACATGGATGTGGTCGGCCCCGGCCAGCCGCCAGACCTTGTGCCAAGCCGTGAAGCTGAAGCCGAGCAGCGGGTGGCGGGAGAGGTAGCCCCAGCCGTTGCGATGGGCATGGATCGGCAATGCGCTGTGCCGGCCGAGCGCGATCATGCCGGCGAGGCCGACCGAGTTGACGCTGGCCATGATGCAGGTGCCGCCCAGCGCCTGCACCAGGTCGTGCCGGCGCCGCATCTCGTCCAGATCGCCGGTCAGGTTGAAGGCGAACATCGTCTTTCGCCCCTTGCGTTCGGCGACCTCATTGATCGCCCGCATCACCGCACGGGCGCGGTCCTCGAACGGGCAGGCAGGGCCGTCGCCCTGCAGTTCGTCATCCTTGATGAAGTCAATGCCGGCCTCGGCCAGGGTCCGCACCAACTCGGCCGTTTCCTCCGGTCCCAGGCCGACGCTGGGCTTGATGATGGTGCCGATCAGCGGCCGGCCCTCGACGCCCACAAGGCGCCGCGTGCCGGCAATGCCGAAGCGCGGCCCTTCATAGGCCGTGGCGAAGGCGGGCGGCAGACGGATGTCGAGCAGCTTCAGGCCGGAGAACTGCTTCAGCTCGAACAGGTTTCCGGCCACCGTCGCCATCAGGTTCGGCAGGGACGGGCCGAGATTGGCGAGCGGCCAGGACAGCGTGACCTGCGCCCGGACAATCGGCCCCTGCCCGCCCGCACCAGGCAGCGACGCCGCCGCGGCCTCGCCGACGACCTCCAACTTTTCGAGCCGCGCGGCCGACCGCTTCTTCAGCGCGGCCGTTTCGCCCGGGACCTTCACAAAGGTGCCGGAGGATTGTTCGCCCGCCATCACCTCGGCTGCCGCCCGCGGGTCATAGGCCGTCTCGATCAGGTAGTCGGCCTCGATGCGCTCCATCCTCTGCCTCTCCGCCCGTCGGATGATCAAATCATGCTGATTGACTCATCATACCAGTTGTCTTACTCGTCTCGTCAACGACCTGGCAAGAGAGGGCGCGCCCATGACGTCGATTGCATTGTTCGGGGCTGGCGGCAAGATGGGCTTCCGGCTGTCCAGCAACCTGAAGGGGTCGCGCTTCGACGTGCGCCATGTCGAGGTCGGCGAGGCCGGCCGGGCCCAGCTGAAAGCCAGGCTCGGCGTTGACTGCGTCCCGGCCGAGGCGGCGCTGGACGGCGCCGACGTGGTCATTCTGGCCGTGCCCGACACGCTGATCGGCAAGGTCGCCGCCGGGATCGATGCCCGGCTCAGGCCCGGCACCATGGTGGTCGCGCTGGATGCCGCCGCCCCCTTCGCCGGCCACTTGCCGAAGCGTGGCGACCTGACCTACTTCGTCACCCATCCCTGCCATCCGCCAATCTTCAACGACGAGACCGAGATGGCGGCGAAGACCGACTATTTCGGCGGCATCGCGGCCAAGCAGCACATCGTCTCCGCCCTGATGCAGGGGCCCGAGGAGGCCTATGCCCTGGGCGAGGAGGTCGCCAAGGTGATCTGGGCGCCGGTGATGCGCTCGCACCGGGTCTCGGTCGAGCAGATGGCCCTCCTGGAGCCCGGCCTGTCCGAGACCGTCTGCGCCACGCTGCTGGTGGTGATGCGCGAGGCGATGGACGAGGTGGTGGCCCGCGGCGTGGCCCACGACGCCGCACGGGACTTCCTGCTGGGCCACCTGAACGTGCTGGCCTCCGTCATCTTCGACGAGCGCGACGGCGTGTTCTCCGACGCCTGCAACAAGGCGATCGAGTTCGGCAAGCCGGTGCTGATGCGGCCGGACTGGAAGCGGGTGTTCGAACCGGACGAGATCGCGGCCAGCATCCAGCGCATCACCTGAGATCCGGCGGGCCGCAGGCCCGAACCGGGCGAAATCGACAACATCCACAGGGAGGATCATATGCGTTTCACCAAGGCGCTTCTCGCCGCCGGCATCGCCGGCACCTTGGCGCTGGGCTTCGGCGTCGCCGCCCAGGCGAAGGACCTGGTCGCCGTCATCACACCCTCGCACGACAACCCGTTCTTCAAGGCGGAGGCCGAGGGCGCCCAGAAGCGGGCCCAGGCGCTGGGCTACGACACCATCGTCCTGGTCCATGACGACGACGCCAACAAGCAGATGGAGCGGATCGATACCGCCATCGCCCGCGGCGCCAAGGCGATCATCCTCGACAATGCCGGGGCCGACGCCACGGTGGCGGCGGTGCAGAAGGCGAAGGACGCCGGCATCCCGTCCTTCCTGATCGACCGCGAGATCAACGTCACCGGCGTCGCCGTGGCGCAGATCGTCTCAAACAACTACCAGGGCGCCCAGCTGGGCGCGCAGGAATTCGTCAAGCTGATGGGCGAGAAGGGCAATTATGCCGAGCTGGTCGGGCGCGAGGCCGACACCAATGCCGGCATCCGCTCGCAGGGCTATCACGACGTCATCGACGACTATCCCGACCTGAAGATGGTCGCCCGCCAGTCGGCGAATTGGAGCCAGACCGAGGCGTTCGCGAAGATGGAGTCGATCCTGCAGGCCCATCCCGACATCAAGGGCGTGATCTCCGGCAACGACACCATGGCGATGGGCGCCTGGGCGGCACTGACCGCGGCCGGCCGCACCGACGTGATCCTGGTCGGCTTCGACGGCAGCAACGACGTGCGGGATTCGATCCGCCAGGGCGGGATCAAGGCCACCGTGCTGCAGCCGGCCTATCGCCAGGCCGAGCTGGCGGTCGAGCAGGCCGACCAGTTCCTGAAGACCGGCAAGACCGGCCAGCCCGAGAAGCAGCTGATGGACTGCCTGCTGATCACGCCAGACAACGCCGGCAAGCTGGAAACCTTTGCGATGAAGTGACGGACGGTCGAGTCCGGAGTCCCGAGATGGCGCCGTCCCGACGCCTGGTGATCGCGATCCTGGCCGCCGGCCTGCCGCTGGCCGCCTGCAAGCTCGTGAAAAACGAGCCGCCGCAGGTGGCCTCGGCGGCCGCGAGCGGCAGCGTCGCGACCTCCTTCGACAACCCGGCCTTCGACCCGGAGAAGACGGTCGAGGAGATCTGGCAGCCCAAGCTGCTGCCCTATCTCAAGGCCAAGGCCGGTCCCTTCGCCGAGCTGCGGGCGCTGGCCCCGGACGAGGCCGGGAAGCGCTTCGGCCACCGGGCGGTGGACAGCATGCCCTGGACCGTGGCGGCGACGGTCGAGGGCAGGATCACGGCGGCCGACACCGGCACGCGGGCGGCGACCATCGAGGTCGATGCCGATGGCGACGGCGCGGCCGACCTGACCGTCCAGATCGGCCCGGTGTTCAAGGGCACGGCGCTGCGCGACAGCATCGACTTCCTCTCCTTCAACAGCTTCGCCAACCAGATCGAATACGCCAAGTTCGGCAAGGCGCTGAACGCGCACATCTACAACGCCACGCTGGCCGCCCTGCCGCGCGACAAGCTGGTCGGCCGAACGGTGACGCTGCTGGGCGTCTTCACCCTGGACGACCCGAAGGCCAAGCCGCTGGTCACCCCGGCCGAGCTGGGCCTCGGCGAGGCCACGCCATGACCGAGGCCCCTGCCCTCCAGGTCGAGGGGGTGACCAAGGTCTATCCCGGCACGGTGGCGCTGAAGGGTGTCGACTTCACCGTGCATCGCGGCGCGGTCAACGTCCTGGTCGGCGAGAACGGCGCCGGCAAGTCGACGCTGATGAAGATCATCGCCGGGGTCGAGCAGCCGACCGAGGGCCGCATTCTGGTCGATGGCCGGCCGGTGGTGCTATACAGCCCGAAGGACGCGGTGCGACAGGGTATCGGCATCGTGTTCCAGGAGTTGAACCTCTGCGCCAACCTGTCGGTGGCCGAGAACATCTTCATGGCCCGCGAGCTGACGGGCGGGCTGCGCGGCATCGACCATCGCGGCCAGAACCGGCGGGCGGCAGAGCTGCTGCGTCGGCTCGAACACGATATCGACCCACGCGCCCTGGTCGGTGACCTCGGCATCGGCCAGCAGCAGATCGTCGAGATCGCCAAGGTCCTGTCGCAGGACGCCCGCATCCTGATCATGGACGAGCCGACCTCGGCCCTCAGCGCCGCCGAGGTCGAGATCCTGTTCCGGGTGATCGCCGAGCTGAAGGCCCAGGGCGTGGCCATCGTCTACATCTCGCACCGGCTGGAGGAGCTGGTGCGGATCGGCAACTTCATCACCGTGCTGCGCGACGGGCGCATCACCGGCCATGAGCCGATGGGCCGGATCGATGTGCCCTGGATCGTGCGGCAGATGGTCGGCTCCGCCATGAAGGACTTCGCGGCGCCGGGGGACCGGCCGCCGGGGCCGGAGGTGTTCCGGGCCGAGGCGATCTGCCTGCCGCGCGCCACCGGCGGCTATGCCGTCGACCACGCCTCGCTGTCGCTGCGGGCCGGCGAGATCCTCGGCCTGTACGGGCTGATGGGCGCCGGGCGGACCGAGCTGTTCGACTGCATCATGGGCCGCCATCCCTATTCCCGCGGCGCGATCTATCTGGACGGCGAGCGGGTGACCGCGCGCGACGTGACCGGGCGGATCCGCCGCGGCCTCGCCATCATCCCCGAGGACCGGCAGCGCGACGGGCTGGTGCCGATCCTGTCGGTGGCCGAGAACCTGACCCTGTCCAGCCTGCGGCGCTTCCTGCGCGGCTTCCATCTCCGCCGGTCGGCGGAGGCTGAAGCGGCACGCCGGTCGATCCGCGAACTTGCGATCAAGGTCTCGGATCCGGGCATCGAGATCAGCGCGCTCAGCGGCGGCAACCAGCAGAAGGTGGTGATCGGCAAGGCGCTGATGACCGGCCCCCGGGTGCTGCTGATGGACGAGCCCAGCCGCGGCATCGATGTCGGCGCCAAGGCCGAGATCTTCCGGGTGATGCGCGACCTCGCGGCCCAGGGGCTCGGCATCCTGTTCGCGACCTCCGACCTCGAGGAGGTGATGGCGCTGTCGGACCGGATCGCGGTGATGAGCAACGGCCGGCTGGTCGAGATCTTCGACCGGGCGACGGCGACCGGGGACCGCATCGTCGCGGCCTCCGCCGCCGGGCACGGGCCCGACCCAACCCTGAGGGAGGCGCGCGCATGATGGCAGCAGACAAGGCGGCCGAGGGCTGGAGCGGCGACGCCATCGCCCTGCATCTGATGAAGCTGCGCACCTTCATCGCGCTGTTCGCGGTGCTGGTCGTGTTCTCCATCATCGCGCCCAACTTCCTCAGCGCCGCCAACCTGATCCTTATGTCGAAGCATGTGGCACTGAACGCCTTCCTGGCGATCGGCATGACCTTCGTCATCATCACCGGCGGCATCGACCTGTCGGTCGGCTCGATCGTCGGGTTCTGCGGCATGGTGGCGGGCGGGCTGATCCTGCACGGCGTCGACCTGTCGACCCTCGGCTTCGGCTACACGCTGTACTTCAACGTGCCGGAGATCATGCTGGTCACCCTCGCCCTCGGCGTGCTGATCGGCGCGGTCAACGGCCTCCTGATCACCCGGCTGAAGGTGGCGCCCTTCATTGCCACGCTGGGCACGCTCTACGTCGCCCGCGGCGCTGCGATGCTTCTGTCCGACGGCAGCACCTTCCCCAACCTCGCGGGCAAGGCCGAGCACGGCACCACCGGCTTCGCCACGCTCGGCGCCGGCACGCTCTTGGGCCTGCCGGTGAGCATCTGGCTGCTGATCCTGGTCGCCGCCGGGGCCGCCTATCTGGCCGCGAGGACGCCGCTGGGCCGGCACATCTTCGCGGTCGGCGGCAATGAGCGCGCGTCCGCGCTGTCCGGCGTCCGGGTCAACCGGGTGAAGATGTTCGTCTTTATGTTCTCCGGCTTCTGCGCCGCCCTCGTCGGCCTCATCATCTCCTCGCAGCTGATGGCCTCTCACCCGGCGACGGGCGAGACCTTCGAGCTGAATGCCATCGCCGCCGCGGTGCTGGGCGGCACCTCGATGTCCGGCGGCCGCGGCACGATCGGCGGCACCATCATCGGCGCCTTCGTCATCGGCATCCTGTTGGACGGGCTGGTGATGATGGGCGTCAGCTCGTTCTGGCAGACCGTGATCAAGGGCCTCGTGATCATCGCCGCGGTGGTGGTCGACCAGGCGCAGCGCCGGCTGCAGCAGCGCGTGGTGCTGCGCCGCATGGCGCGCGAGGGCTGAGCCGATGCTGCGCGGCGCCCTGATCGGCTGCGGCTTCTTCGCCGTCAACCAGCTGCACGCCTGGCGCGATGTCGAGGGCGCGGAGATCATCGCGCTGTGCGACCGCGACCCGGCTCGGCTGGAGACGGCAGGTCGAAACTTCGGCATTACCCGGCTCTACGCCGATGCCGAGGAAATGCTGGCGCGCGAGGCGCCTGACTTCGTCGATATCGCCACGACGGTGCCGAGCCATCGGAAGCTGGTCGAACTCGCCGCCCGGCACCAGGTGCCGGTGATCTGCCAGAAACCCTTCGCCGCCACCCTGGACGACGCCCGCGCCATGATCGCGGCCTGCGAGGCCGCCGGCGTGTCCCTGATGGTGCATGAGAACTTCCGCTGGCAGACGCCGATCCAGGCCGTCCGCGGAGCCATCGCCTCCGGCCGGATCGGCGAAGTGTTCTGGGGCCGCGTCTCGTTCCGCTCAGCCTATGACGTGTTCTCCGGCCAGCCATACCTCGCCGAGGGCAGCCGCTTCATCATCGAGGATCTCGGCATCCACATTCTCGACATCGCCCGCTTCCTGTTCGGCGACGCCACCCGCCTGACTGCCCGGACCCGCCGGGTGAACCCGACGATCCGCGGCGAGGATGTCGCGACCATGCTGCTGGACCACGCCGACGGAGTGACGTCGGTCGTCGACTGTTCTTACGCCACGCGGCTGGAGACCGAGCCTTTCCCGGAGACGCTGGTCGAGGTCGATGGTAGCGCCGGCACGATCCGGCTTAGTCAGGGCTACCGAATGGTCGTGACCGGCCGCGACGGCAGCGAGACGCTCGACGTCTCGCCCCGCCTCCTGCCCTGGGCGGCGCAACCCTGGCACAACATCCAGGAGAGCGTGGCGGCGATCCAGCAGCATTGGATCGATTGCCTGCGTGCCGGGAGAGAGCCCGCGACCTCCGGCCGCGACAACCTCAAGACCCTCACCCTGGTCGAGGCCGCCTATCGCAGCGCCGGGGCCGGACGCATCGTGGACCTCGCGGATCTGGCGTGACTCGGCCGCGCAGCTCACGCGTGGTGCGTGTAGAGCGCCGCCGACCGGTCGAGGTGGCGCACCATCGCCGCCTCGGCCGCCTCCGGGTCGTGAAGGCGGATGTGGTCAAGGATCTCGCGGTGCTCGGACAAGGTGACGTTCTCCTTGCCCGTCCAGATCAGCATCTCGGTGTGATACTCGCGCAGCCAGCCCAGCATCGCCTCGCTGACCGCTTCGAAGATCGGGTTGCCGGAGATGGCCGCGATCCGGCCGTGGAAGCGCATGTCGGCGGCGATGAAGGCGGCCGGGTCGTCGAGCTTCCCGCTCTGCTCCCGCAGCGTCTCCTCCAGCCCGGCGACATCCGCCGCCGTCGCCTTCTCCGCCGCCTCGCGCACCATGCCGCGCTCGAAGAAGCGGCGCGCCTGCTTGAGGTGCTCGAGGCTGTCGGGCGAGGCGGAGAGCAGCATATGGGCGGAGAGGTCGACCTGCTGGAAGATCGACTTCGCCGTCAGCTGCCGCACCCGGGCGCGCTCGCCATGGCTGATCGTGACCAGGCCCATATTGGCCAGGGCCTGCATCGCCTCGCGGACGGCCGGGCGGCCGACGCCGAACCGATCCATCAGATCCCGCTCCGACGGCATGGCGTCACCCGGCGCCAGTTCTCCGCGGGTGATCATGGTCCTGAGGCGATCAAAGATCTCGTGCCACAACTTTCTTCGGAGGATGGGTTCGATCGATTCCCTCACGCGATACAATCTCCTGTCGGCCACTCGATCCCGCGGGCCGGCTTTACGTGGCGCAATGATCATACCACCAATACGGACAATGCTGCCGCTCGATCGCGGCGATGGTCCGATGTGCAAAGGCTGGCGACAGTTACGCTTTGTGATCGTCTGCGAACTGCCGCGCCGCAAGTAGCACCGGCATCAGCGCCTGCCCCCGATCGGTGAGGCGATATTCGACCCGCGGCGGCTGCTCGCCGAAATCTGATCTGACGATCAGCCGGTCTTCCTCCAATTCGCGCAGATGCTGTGTCAGCATCTTCTGGGACACGCCCGGAATATCCCGCAGCATTTGCGAACTTCGTAAAACCTCGTCTGCATAAAGTCGAAACAGGATCGGCAGTTTCCAACGTCCGCTGATCAAGCGCAGGCATCGGGTCACAAGGGCAACTGTACCGTCCGGCCCCAGGCAAGCGCGCCTGTCTTCTACAGGAATAGGCACCTTTTGGTGCGTTCTTGCGGTGTCCATAGCGATTTTCCTACATCCAGCTTCTCGCAGCCTATGGAGTTTGGCCATGGATTTACAGCTGGATGGAAAGGTTGCCCTCGTGACCGGGAGCAGCAAAGGAATCGGCGAGGGCATCGCAAAGGGGCTCGCGCGGGAAGGCGCCGTCGTTGTCGTCCATGGCCGTGATCAGACACAGGCGACCGATGCGGCAGACCAGATCCGAGCTGAGGGCGGCTGGGCGCATGTCGTGACCGGGGATCTGACGGATGCCGCACAGGTGATTGCGATGATCGATGCGGTCCGGTCCCTTGCCGGGAATATCGATGTCCTCGTCAACAATGCCGGAGGTTCGGGCGACGGCGCGGACTGGAGCACGACCGCGCCTGAGGCCTGGGCCTCGGTCTATGATCGCAACGTGCTGGCCGCCGTGCGCGTGATCACGGCGGTATTGCCGCATATGCGCGCGGCAAGATGGGGGCGGATCATCAACATCTCCAGCCTCGCGGGGCTTATGCCGCCGCCCGTAAATCCGGACTACTCGGCCGCCAAGGCGGCGATGACGGCCATGTCCGCGTCGTTGGCAAAGGCCGTCGCTGCCGAGGGCATCACCGTCAACACGATCTCTCCCGGCACGATCCACAGCGCCAAGCTCGACATGAAGTTTCGAGAAGTCGCGGCGATGCGCGGCATTGAACTGGATGCGCCTTGGGCGGACGTGGAAAGGGCTGTGCTGCCCCTTTTCGCCGAAGTCCCGGTTGGGCGGGTCGGCACGCTGATGGAGATCGCCGATGCCGTCGCGTTCCTAGCCAGCCCGCGCGCGGCCTACATCACCGGCTCCAACATTCGATTGGACGGCGGCATGCTTCCGACGACCTGAAGCCCTCAGCCTGCCGGGGGCCTTCGCCCGAGACGCGATTCGGCGAGAAAGCCATAGCGACTCATATGGACGCACAGGCAGATCGCGCGCACTTGCAAGCATTACGGTGGTCGCCACATTGACGCGGTTGGCGAACGTCTCGGGCAGAGCCTCGTTGTCGCGTTCGACAGCCTGGTAATGCCCGCATGTCACGTCGGCTCGCACGGTCTTGGCGCGCCAATACGATCTGGTCGCCTGCCGTCGAGACGATGTCGACCGAATGGCCGCTCTGCACCTTCTTCATTTGGGGACGGGGCGAGCCGCCGGGCCAGGGTGAGGCTGAGACCCGCGCCGACGGCGAGGCAGGCGGCGATGCAGAGGATGGCGACGATAAAGGCTTGGGTGATGGCCGCCGGATCGGTGCACGCGCCGAGGACGGTGTAGAAAATCCCGCCGATCACCGCGACGCTGAGCGCGGTGCCGACCTGCAGGGTCGAACTGGCGACGCCGGCGATCATGCCGGAAAAGGCCGGCGCGACGCGGCCCGTCACCATCCGCATCAGGGTCGGCAGCGCGAGCCCTTGTCCGAAACCGATGACGAACAGGAGGACGGCCAGCGGCACGGGCGCGGGCGACACGCCGGTCGGTGTTGCCACGATGGCCCAGACCAGGCCGGCAAACCCGACGGCCTCCAGCCCCATGCCGACCGGATTGACATAGGCGCCGAGGATGCGCCTGCAGAACGGAGTCGACAGCGGCCCCAGCAGGAATCCCGCACCGAACGGCAGGAAGACCAGGCCGGCGTCCAGCGCGGTCGCGTGCAGCGCCTCCTGCAGATAGACCGAGAACAGCAGGAAGAAGGCTGCGATCGCGTAGAACAGCAGCGCAATCAGCAGTGCGCGGCCCAGCCCCGGTGCCCGCATGGCCGCCGGATCGAGCAGGGGCGTGCCGCCCGCCTGCGCCAGCCGGGTCTCATAGCGCCAGAAGAGCCACGCCAGCACCGGCGCCGCCATCAGCGACAGCCAGGACCAGAGCGGCCAGCCCGCCTCACGCCCCTCGATCAGCGGCACGATCAGGGCGCCCAGCGTCACCATCGACAACGCCGTGCCGCCAAGGTCCAGCTTGCGCGCGTCCGGCGCGCGCGTTTCCTTCAGCAGAGGAAGGCCGAACAGCACGACCAGGATCGCCACCGGCAGGTTGACGAGGAAGATGGCCCGCCAGCCCAAGCCCAGGAGATCGAGCGCAATCAGAATACCACCCAGCGCCTGGCCGACCACGGCGGCCAAGCCGAAGACCGCGCCATAGAGGCTGAGCGCGAGCGGCTTTTCCGCTTCGGGGAAGATTGCCTGCACCGAAGCGAGCGCTTGCGGCGCCATCACGGCCGCCGTCACGCCCTGCAAGGCGCGCCCGGCGATCAGCGCCCAGGGCGACCACGCAAGGCCGCACAGCAGCGATGCCGCGGCAAAGCCGATCAGCCCGATAAAGAACACCCGGCCGCGACCATAGAGATCGCCAAGACGCCCGCCGGTGATCAGCGTCACGGCATAGAGCCCGGCATAGGAGGAAATGACGAGCTGCTCGGCGGAGGACGCGGCGCCCAATTCCCCACGGATCGAGGGAAGTGCGACATTGACGATGAAGAAGTCGAGCGGCGGCAGGAAGGCTCCGACCAGCAGGATCACGAACATGGCCCAGCGGCGCGGGTCGAGTGCGGCACCATCACCCGCCGTCGCCGACCCGTCCCGGGCCGGCCCGACGGCTGTCGCGTTGCCGCCGCTCAAAGGGGTGTCGCCAGGCTGCGCTGCGGCTTGACGGCCGTGCAAAGATCCACGTCTGCCATCACCCGCGCCGTTTCCGGCGAGGCCAGCGCCGTTTCCATGGCGGCCTCGTCCCGGAAGACACAGATCGCGACGGCGATCAGGCCGCCGCCATCCCCCTGCGGAAAGAAGCCGGCGAGGCTTTCGAGCCCGTAGGGTCCCCAGCATTCGCGCACGAGCGGGAAATGGACGTCGATCCAATGCTCGCGGTCGAACGGCGTGTCGGCATGTCCGGCATAGGTCACGTACATGGTGGCCATGGTGGGCGTCCTCAGTCTTGAGTGTCGAAATCGGTGGCGATGGAGATGTCGCGCCAGGCGGCGATGTCGGCGCGGAATGCGTCCAGCTTCCGCTCCGCGATCGCGTGGGCTCTCGGCCCGAGCGGCAGGTGCAGCGGCGGATGCTCGGAATCGATGGCCTGCAGCATCACGGCGACGGCCTTGGCGGGATCGCCCGCCTGCCTGCCGTTGTTGGTCTGGCGATACTGCCGCGCCATGCCGGCGTAGGCGGCGATCTCCCGCGCCGCGGTGGCGATCGAGCGCCCGAGAAACTCGGTGCGGAAGGGGCCGGGCTCGACGATGATCACGTTCAGTCCCAGGGGACGCAGTTCGTCCGCGAGCGCTTCGGACAGGCCTTCCACCGCGAACTTGGTCGCGTTGTAGATCCCAAAGCCCGCAGAACCGGCGATGCCGGCGCCGGAGGACAGATTGACGATGCAGCCTCTCTCGCGCTTGCGGAGCGCCGGCAGCGCGGCGCGGGTCGTCTCGATCAGGCCGAACACGTTGGCCTCGAACACCGGTCGGTATTCGCCGGGCTCCGCCTCCTCGATCGCCCCGATGAAGCCAAAGCCGGCGTTGTTCACCAGGACATCGAGGCCGCCGAAGGCGCTCTCGGCCAGCGCGACCGCCTGTGCGGCGGCGCCGGGCTGCGTGACGTCGAGCGATAGGCCGCGCACCGTATCGGGGTAACGCTCGCACAACGCCTGCAAGGCGTCGGTCGAACGCGCGGTGGCGACAAGGCGGTCACCACGCCCGGCGACCGCTTCGGCAAGTAGCTTCCCCAAGCCGGACGAACATCCGGTAATCAGCCAGGTTTTCATCAGGTCCTCCTGCAATGCGTTGGACGAGCCGGTTCACGCGCGGCTCGCCGGGCGGCTGGCAATTCCAAGCCCGCACCAGGTGGATTTAGGTGATCAGATCTGTACGATAAGTGACAATGCTGCACGGTTTCCGTTCACTTTTGTGGATCAGCACTATGGAATGGCGCGATGGAGTGGAGTGACGTCCGGATTTTTCTGGCCATAGCCCGTTCCGGCACGCTGGGCGCCGCCGCCCGCGCGCTTCATCTGAGCCATCCGACGGTCGGGCGCCGCCTTCGGGCCCTCGAACAGGCAACCGGCCATACGCTGTTCCAGAGAACCGCCGACGGTTTCATCCCGACCGAGGAGGGCAACGCCATCATCGCCATGGCGGAGCAGATGGAAGAAGGCGCCCTGGCCTTGGAACGGCGGCTCGCCGGGCAGGAACAAAACCTTCAGGGCAGCCTGCGCATATCGTCCGCCGACTGGTTTGGCGCCTACGTCCTGCCGCCGATCATCGCTGATTTTGCGAAGGCCTATCCCCTGGTCGATGTCGAGATCCTGACGGGCACCCGCCTGTTCAGCCTCGCCCAGCGGGAGGCCGACATCGCGTTCCGGATCGTCCCGTTCAACACGCCCGATGTCGTGCAGCGACGGCTGACCCGATTGGCCTATGGTGCCTACATCGCGGCGGACTCCCCCGAGCCGGCCTATGGCGATGGAGCCGGCTTCCGGCTCATCACCCACGACACGTCGACGGGCCAGTTCCCGGATATCGCCTGGCTCGAGGAGAGCTTCCCGAACGCGAGGCCCATCCTGCGTTCGAACAATCGGAACGTGCAGGGGCGCATGTGCAGATCAGGCATCGGCATCGCCGTTCTGCCGCAGGTGGTCGGCAGTCAGATCGCGGGCCTGCGCCGGCTCAACCTGCCAGCGGAGCCACCCGGCCGGGACATCTGGATGGGCTATCATCGTGATATGAGGCGTCTTCACCGTCTGCGAGCCTTCATCACCACGGTGACCAGTCACATCGCGGACGCGCAGTCCTGACCCGAAGCGCTGGAGCCGGGAACGTTGGCTCTGGTTCGATCGTCGACGCACTCGTCCTGGCTCGACCTTCTGCAACGGACCAAAGGCGCCTTTGAGCGACAAGCATCGCCCCAGACCACATTGACCGTTGGCCTAGACTCGCGCTATTGTCATGATAATACGTATTATCATGAGATCAACCGATGGCGAAAGGCGGGCGGCTGACCCAGCGCGACATTGCCAGGCTTGCGGGGGTCAGCCAGGCGACCGTGTCGCTCGCGCTCAACCGCCGCGGCGACAGCTCGGCCCGGATCCCGGAGGAGACACGTCGCCGGGTCCTGCAGGTGATCCTCGACACCGGCTATGTCGCCGACCCGGTGGCGCGGCAATTGGCCGGGCGGCGCAACCAGCTGCTCGGGGTCTTCACCTACGAGATGGTGTTCCCGACCGGCCAGGCCGATTTCTACATGCCGTTCATGCTCGGCATCGAGGCGACGGCGGAGCGGCTGGGCCTCGATCTGCTGCTGTTCACCAGCGCCCCGGTGATCGAGGGCCGTCGCCGCATCTTCCACGAGAACAACCGGCTGCGCCTGGCCGATGGCTGCATCCTGCTGGGCCGGACGCTGGACCGGGACGAGCTCACCCGACTGGTCGGCGACCGCTATCCCTTCGTCGCCATCGGCCGCCGCGACGATGCCGGCGGCCCGGTGCCCTATGTCGGCGCCGACTATGCCACCGCGACCGTCGCCCTGGTCCGCCGGGCCGTGGCGCTGGGCCATCGCCGCCTGGCCTATGTCGGGTTCGGCCGCGGGGCCGAATCCTCCGACGACCGCTGGGCCGGCTTCAGCCGCGCCGTCGCCGAGACCGGGCTGCAGGCCATGCACGAGCCCAGCCAGGGCCGCGACCCGGTCGAGTTGCTGGAAGCCCTGCTGGCGGCCGGCGTCACCGCCGCCCTGGTCGAGGATCTGGCCGATGCCGCGGCGCTGGAGCAGGCCGGGCGACAGCGCGGCCTGTCCATCCCGCGCGACCTGTCGCTGGCCGCACTGGGCAACCCGACGCGGCCGACCGCGAGCGACGTCGCCTTCACCAGCTTCCGCATCCCGCGCGAGGAGATGGGCGCGCAGGCGGTGGAGGTCCTGACCCTGGTGATGGACGGCAAGCCGGAGGGCCGGCAGCGACTGCTGCCCTGCGAGCCGGTCGAAGGCGACACCCTTGGTCCGGCGCCCGGTGGACGCCGCACCGGCAAATCGAAAGGACCACGCAGTTGACCCTGGAATTCGATGCGGATGTGCTGGTGGTGGGCGGCGGCCTCGGCGGGGTCGCCGCGACGCTGGCGGCGCTGAAGGCGGGCCGGTCGGTGGTCCTGACCGAGGAATACGACTGGCTGGGCGGCCAGCTGACCAGCCAGGCGGTGCCGCCGGACGAGCATTCCTGGGTCGAGCGCTTCGGCGTCACCGCCAGCTACCGCGCCCTGCGCGACGGCATCCGCGACCATTACCGCCGCCACTATCCGCTGACCGAAGGTGCACGCGCCTGGCGCGACCTCAACCCCGGCGCCGGCTGGGTCAGCCGGCTGTGCCACGAACCGCGGGTCGGCCTGGCGGTGATCGAGGCGATGCTGGCCCCGTGGCGCGGCTCCGGCCGCCTGCAGGTGCTGCAGCCCTACCGGCCGGTCGCGGCGGATGTCGACGGCGACCGGGTGCGCGCCATCCGCCTGGCGCATCGCGACGGCGGGCCGGACATCGTCGCCTCCGGCCGCTACGTGCTGGACGCCACCGAGACCGGCGACCTCCTGCCGCTGACCGGCACCGAATACGTCACCGGCTTCGAATCCCGGTCCGAGACGGGCGAGCCCAGCGCACCCGAAACGGCGCAGCCGCTGAACATGCAGGCGGTGTCGATCTGCTTCGCGCTCGACCATGTCGACGGCAACCATGTCATCGACCGCCCGGCCAACTACGCCTTCTGGCGCGACCACCGGCCGGAGTTCTGGGGCGGCCCGCTGCTGGGCTGGCGGTCGCCGCATCCGCGCACGCTGGAGATCGTCGAGCGCAGCTTCACCCCGAATCCGGATGACGATCCGCTGGCGGTCAATGCCGACCAGCGCCTGAACCCGGGCGATGGCAACCTGTGGACCTTCCGGCGCATCGCCGCCCGCCGCAACTTCACCGGCGGCACCTATGCCAGCGACATCACCCTCGTGAACTGGCCGATGATCGACTATTTCGAGGGGCCGGTGTTCGAGGTGCCGGAGGCGGAGGCGAAGCGCCACCTGGCCGGCGCGGCGGAGCTGTCGCGCTGCGTCCTGTACTGGCTGCAGACCGAGGCGCCGCGGCTGGATGGCGGCGCCGGCTTCCCGGGCCTGCGCCTGCGCAGCGACGTCACCGGCACCATCGACGGCCTGGCCCAGGCCCCCTACATCCGCGAATCCCGCCGCATCCGCGCCGAATACACCGTGGCGGAACAGGACCTGTCACTGGCCGTGCGCGGCACCCGCGGCGCGGTGCGCTATCCCGACAGCGTCGGCGTCGGGATGTACCGCATCGACCTGCACCCCTCGACCGGCGGCGACAACTACATCGACGTCGGCTCCTGCCCGTTCGAGATTCCGCTGGGTGCCCTGCTGCCGCGGCGGATGGAGAACCTGCTGCCGGCCGGCAAGGCGATCGGCACCACCCACATCACCAATGGCTGCTACCGGCTGCACCCGGTGGAATGGAACATCGGCGAGGTCGCCGGCCATCTCGCGGCCTGGTGCCTCGACCACGGCCTGCCGCCCCGCGCGGTGCGGGCCCGGCCCGACCGGCTGGCCGCGTTCCAGGCCCGGCTGGAGGCCGAGGGCGTCGAGCTGCACTGGCCGGAGGTCGCCGGCTACTGACGCCCCCGGATCACCCGGACTCTCAGGGAGGAACCCATGACGCTCAAACAGCGCATCGTCGTCACCATCGCCGCCGGGCTGCTCGCCGCCGCCACGCCCATCACCGCCCCGGCCCGGGCGGAGGGCATCGCGTTGCGGATGACGATCTGGACCGGCAACAAGGCCCATCTGCAACTGCTGGACGACATCGCCGCCGCCTACCGGAAGGACCATCCCGAGATCGCGTCGATCACCTATGAGACCCTGCCCTTCGACGGCTACACCACGGCGCTGACGACGCAGATCGCCGGCGGCAACGCCCCGGACCTGGCGTGGATCCTGGAGAATTCCGCGCCGGACTTCGTCTCCTCCGGCATCCTGCTGCCGCTGCAGGACACGCTGCGCGGCACCGCGGGCTACGGCTATGACGACCTGCTGCCCAGCGCCACCGCGCTGTGGCGCCGTGACGACGCGCTGTACGCCTATCCGTTCTCGACCTCGCCCTTCGGCATCTTCGCCAATCTCGACCTGGTGAAGCAGGCGGGGGCGAAGGCGCCGGCGGACCGCATCGCGGCGGGGGAATGGAGCTGGGCCAACGCCATGGCCGACGCCGCCGCGGTCCACGCCGCGACCGGCAAGGCCGGGCTGGTGGTCCGCGATTTCGACTACAAGCTGTGGGACAACCTCGCCACGATCTGGAACGGCTGGGGCGCCGCGCCGTGGAGCGCCGACGGGAAGACCTGCGGCTTCGACCAGCCGGCGATGGCCGAGGCGATGCGGTTCCTGCACAAGGCGGTGTTCACCGACCAGGCGATGCCCGGCCCGGGCGCGCCGGCCGACTTCTTCGCCGGCGACGCGGCCATGACCATCACCCAGATCAGCCGTGCCGCCCTCCTCAAGGATGGCGCCTTCGCCTGGGATCTGGTGCCGCTGCCGAAGGGGCCGGCCGGCGACTATGCCGTGATCGGCCAGGCCGGCATCGGCGTGTTCAAGGCCGGGCCGAACCCGGAAGCGGCGGCATCCTTCCTGGCTTTCCTGACCAACCCGGAGAATTCGGCCCGGCTGGCGCAGTACTTCCCGCCGCCGCGCAAGAGTCAGCTGGTCGTCGACCTGCTGGCCAAGGCCAACCCGATGCTGAAGCCGGGGCAGATCGAGGCGGTGGTGGTGCGCGGCATCGAGATCGGCGCGGTCAAGCCCAGCCACACCGGCAACGCCCAGATCGCCCAGGTGGTGCGGGCCGGGCTGGACGCGCTGTGGCAGCCCGACGCCGATGTCGACGCGGCGCTCGGGGCGGTCTGCGGCCGCATTCGGCCGCTGCTGGCGCGCTGACGATGCCGGCCAGGGTCTCCGCCATCACAGCTCCTGCCGTGCAGGCCGCGGCGCCTCGCGCGCCGTTCTGGACGATGCGCCGCCGCGATGCCCTGGCCGGCTACCTCTTCGTCGCGCCGCAGTTGGTCGGCGTCGCGCTGTTCGTGCTGATGCCGCTGGCGCTGGTGGTCTGGTACAGCCTGCATGAATGGAACGTCCTGGCCGGCAGCTTCGACTACACCGGCCTGCAGAACTACCAGGCGCTGCTCGAGGATCCTGAGCTGCCGGGCGTGCTGCGCGCCACCGCGCTGTTCTCCGCCGGCCTGGTGGTGCTGAACCTCAGCCTCGCACTGCTGCTGGCGGTGCTGGTGAACCAGCGGCTGCGCGGGATGACCGTGTTCCGGGCCCTGTTCTTCTCGCCCGTCGTGGTGTCGCTGGTGGCCTGGACCATCGTCTGGGGCTTCCTGCTGCAGAAGGACGGCGGCATCAACGGCATCCTGGCGATGTTCGGCGTCGCCGGCCCCAACTGGCTGCGCGGCGAGACCACGGCCCTGCTGTCGGTGATCGTGGTCCAGGTGTTCAAGAATGTCGGGCTGAACATGGTGCTGTTCCTGGCGGCGCTGCAGACCGTCCCGCGCGACCTGTACGAGGCGGCGCGGATCGAAGGCGCCGGCCGGTGCGTCCAGTTCCGCCGCATCACCCTGCCGCTGATCAGCCCGACCCTGCTGCTGGCCTCGATCATCACCATCGTCGGGTCGCTGCAGGTCTTCGCCCAGATCGCGGTGCTGACCCAGGGCGGGCCGGGCATCTCGACCACCGTGCTGGTCTACTACCTGTACCAGCAGGCCTTCCAGTTCCACGCCTTCGGCTACGGCTCGGCGCTCGCGGTGCTGCTGTTCGCCATCGTCGCCGTGCTCACCCTGCTGCAGTGGCAGCTGCGCCGGCGCTGGGTGTTCCATGAAAGCTGACCTGTCGCCGCGGGCCCGCCTGGCCGTCTATGGGCTGGCGTGCGTTCTCGCCATCCCCTTCGTGTTCCCGACCTGGTGGATGGTCACCTCCTCCTTCAAGCCGGTGCAGGAGATCTTCACCTTCCCGCCGGCGCTGCTGCCGCGGCGCCTGGACCTCGACGCCTACCGACAGGTGTTCGCGCTGCAGCCCTTCGCCCTGCAGTACTGGAACAGCCTGTACATCGCCGCGGTGGTGACGCTGGGCACCATGGCGGTGGCCTCGCTCGGCGGCTATGCCTTCGCCCGGATCCGCTTCCCCGGCCAGAACCTGGTGTTCATGATCGTGCTCCTGGCCCTGCTGGTGCCCGGCGAGGTCACGATCGTGCCGCTGTTCCGCTTCTTCCTGCGGCTCGGGCTGGTCAACACCCACTGGCCGCTGATCCTGGTGCCGATCCTGGGCGCGCCCTGCGTGCTGGCCACCTTCATCATGCGGCAGTTCTTCATCACCCTGCCGCCGGAGCTGGAGGAGGCAGGGCGGATCGACGGGCTCGGCCGCTTCGGGCTGTTCTGGCGTATTGCCCTGCCGCTGTCCCGGCCGGCGCTGGGCGCCGTCGCCATCTTCACCTTCCTGCACAGCTGGAACCTCTATCTCGAACCGATCGTCTACCTGTCCTCGCCGGGCAAGTTCACGCTGCCGCAGGCCCTGACCCAGTATGTCGATGCCTATGGCGGGCCGATGTGGAATGTCCAGCTGGCGGCGGTGACGCTGACGGCACTGCCGGTGCTGGTGGTCTTCGTGATCGCCCAGCGCCAGTTCATAGAAGGCCTGGCCCATGGCGGCTTGAAGGGATGAGCTTCGGCGACAACCTGCGTGCCCGGTGCGCGGCACCGCCAGGCCACGAGATGATATGGTGTCAGCGTTGCGATTGCGGGCGATGGGTCCCCGACGACCCGGACTCGGCTGGAGCGCGCGACATCCGGACATGGCCCTGTCTTCTCCGAAGCGGACATCGAGCCGATCTACCCGGCTGAGCCGATACCGGCTCGTTGCCCCTTTGGCGACTGATCAGCCCGGCGGGACGGTGCCCGATAGGGTGCCAATCCCGGCGGGCCAGGCACTGCCCGCCGTGCGGTACGCGCCGGTCGCGGCGGCCAAACGCTTGCTGTCGGCTGCCAGCTTCTCGACCCCCACCCAGCGGTTCCAATCCGGCGCGATGCTCCACCCGGCAGCGCCGAGATGGGCCTGAGGCAGTCGATAGTGGAAGACCGGGCGGGCGGCGATCTTCTCATAGGGCAACTTCGTCCGCACCCGCGGCGCGTCCAGACTCAGGAACAGCGGCAGCAGGTCGAGGCCGCGGTCGCGCGTCGGATTGGCCGCAAGATAGTCGTCGATCAAGGTGGATTGGTCGGGCCGGTAGTCGGGCGCCGCGATCCGATGCAGGAATGCCGGTGGGTAGGGTGGAGGCAGATGCCGTTCCAGGCGCCTTCGCCCGTCCGCGATCTCCCGACGCAGCCAGGATTCCATCAGCCCGAACGCCACCATCACCGCAATGATCCGATGGAGGTCCGCGGCCGGCGCCTCGATGTTGAAATGCAGGCCCAATGACCCGAATAGCGTTGCGCCGCGCCCCCGGGCACCGGCCGCGCGCAGCGCATCCAGGATGCAATCGACCTCCGCCAGGCGTTCGATCGGCAGGGGCGGTATAATCAGTTCGCGCGGCACCGCGCCGGACACCAGCCATCCCAGCCCTGCGGCGGCCGTCGGTCCGATGCGGACGGGGAGGGTTTTTCCGTGCCGCTGCGGATGGGTGTAGCGCAGATCAAGTTCCACCGCCAAGTCGCCCAGGACACTGCCCCGCACCGCGAAGGCATGGGCATCCTCTTCAACCATTTGGCCGCCGACACCTGCGGCCAAGGCCTGCGCCGTGCGCCGGGCGCTGGGGCCCATGAACTCGATCTCGATTCCGACCCGGCGTCCGACATCTGATCCCAGGGCGGGAAGCGCCTGGAAGGGTGCGGAGGAATCGGTGCGCGGCACGGGCCTTCTGGCCCCCATTCTGTTTGAAGGGAGGGTGTCCTGGACCATGTGGGCGGTCAGATAGCCATGTTGAAGGAGATGGGGCGTCGTGTCGCCATGTCGCGCTGATCGCGATATCGGCCATCACCACGCCATCCCCAAAGCGGACGGCCATCTCAGCGACGGCATCGGGAACGGCGACCCGCTACTTTCCTTGGGTCAAGGTCATCTCGAGCAGCTTCTCGTCCCCGGCGGCGAGATCGACCATGGCCTCGGCGCGTCGGCTGTCGTCGGCGACCGCCGAGACATGCCAGCGGCCGGCCGGCAGGATGGCTTCCAGCGAGCGGCTGCTGCCGCCCGCGAACGCCGCGGGGCCCGGGCTTCCGTCGGCGGCGACGGGATGGAACTCGAAGACGATGTTCATCGGCGCCGCCGCCCCCTCCTCCGGCGACGCCGATACGCCGAGGCGCCCGGCCTGCAGGTCGAGCCGCACCGTCTCCTCGGTGTCGGGCGCGACCACGATGTCCCGCTCGGCCGTCGCCACCCCGCTCTTCACTGCGATGTGCCAGCGGCCGGGCAGCAGCGGCACGGTCGGGTTGGCGATGGGCTGGTCCTGCATCAGGGCCGTTCCCTGGGCGATGCCGATCGCATCCACCGCCGTGACGGTCCAGCTCGTGTCGCGCCAGTCGGTGAGGGGTTCGGCGCCGGGACCGAGGGCGGCGGCGAGGATCCGGCTGCCGGTCGGAACCACGATGCGCGCCTCCCGCTGCGCGCCTTCCTCGATCTCGACATCGCGGAGGACGGCGGTGCCGGCGACGGCGAGTTCGACGCGGTATCGGCCGGTGGGCAGGACGAAGAGCGGCGCCGCCTCCTGCACCGCCTCGGCCGCGGTGGTCCCGTCCGGTGCCAGCGCGCGCCAGGCCAGGCCGCGCCAGTCGGTCAGCGGCTCGCCGTCCTCCGCCAGCGCGGCCGACAGCTTCAGCTCACCCAGCCGCAGGCTGAGGGCAAGATCGAGCGGGTGGCCCGCGGCGACCGTCACCTCCTGATCGGACCGCCGCCCCTGATGCTCCACCGCGAGGCGGTAGCGCCCGGCCGCCAGCAGCAGCGCGGGCCGGGCCACCGCCGGCACCTCGACCGCCGCCTGGCCGTCCAGCGGCGTCAGCGTCCAGCGCAGCCCCTCGCCGATCGGCTCGGCCCCCTTATACGGCACCGCCTGCGCCTTGAGGCGCCCCGCCGCCAACGGCACCTCGATCCGGGCCGCCTCGCCGGAAAGCTCGACATCGCGATGCGCTGCAACATTGCCGACCGCGGCCTCGATGGCGTAGCGGCCCGCCGGCACCGTCAGCTCCACCAGGCTGGTCCGGCCTTCGTAGCGGAAGGGTTCAGGCCCTTCCCCGCCGGCGACGCGCCAGTCGATCGCGAGATCGGAGACGGGACCTTCCCCCGGAATGACGGCGACGACGCTGACCCGCGCCGCCTTCACCGGCTCCGGCACCTCGACCGGCGCGGGCGCTTCCACCGGAGGCGCGGACGCTTCCGCTGGAGGCGGCTCGGCCCGGGCCGGCGCGGGCTCCGGAGCCGTCGCCGCGCGCGCGGCGCTGTCCAGGGTGGCGAGCAGGCTGTCGGCATCGGCCGCGGTGCGATAGGCGCCGCCGCCGGCCGAGGCGATGCAGGACAGCTGCTGCTCGTCCTTCGCCTCGACGGCGAAGCCGATGACATGCACCGACAGCGCCGCATCGGCCGCGCGCAGGGCGGCGGCCACGGCACAGGGGTCGGGATGGCAAGTCTCGATCCCGTCGGTCACCAGGATGATGGTGCCGCCCCCGCCCGCGGCCCGCAGCATGCCGGCGGCCTGCTGCAGCGAGGCGGCGAGCGGGGTCTTGCCGCGGGCGCGCAGCGTGGCGAGCCGCCGGCCCAGCGCCGCCGTGTCGGGCGGACCGATCGGCGACAGCACCTCGATGTCGCCGCAGTCGCCGCTGCGGCGATGGCCGTAGGCGACGAGGCCGACCGGCGCGGCCCCGGGCCAACGCGCCAGCATCTCGCCCAGCACGCCGCGCGCCGCGTCGAGCCGCGGGACGCCGCCGATCGCGGCGCTCATGCTGCCGGAGGAATCGATGACGATGACGGTCGGCCGCGGCGTCTCCGCCCGCGCGGCGGCGAACGGCAGGAGCGATGCGAGCAGCACGAGGCTTCGCCACGCCATCGCGCGGATCCTCGAGGCGCCGCTCATGGCGGCGAGAACCGGAACGCGGCATCGTCGACCACCGGATCGGCGACGGGATCGAAGGTCGTCGTGCTGCGGTTGATGCCGCCGCCCGGCGGCGTGTCCTGAAGGATCCTGCGGATCAGAAGGCTGTCGCGGTCGATCCACAGCGTCGCCGGATATTCGCTCGACACGTAGCTGGTGCCGTATTTCTCGCGGACGATGCCGCTGAGCTTGACGTGGTCGCGCCCGCCGATCCGCTCGGTGCCGTCGAGCCGCAGATCCTCGAGGCTGTGCAGCGGGCCCTGCAGCCCCGCCGATCCGAACAGCAGCCCGGGAACCAGAACCGCGGTTCCCTTGGTGGGCAGCGAGGCCACCGCGAAGGCGTCGATGCCCCTGCCCTTGGGATAGACCTCATGGACCTTGGTCGTCAGCCACCAGGTGTTGAACTCCGCCCCCTCGCACCAGATGACGAAGCGGTCGGCCCCCGCAGCGGGATCCTCGTCGAACTCGAAATAGAATTGCCGCGGCCGTTTGAGCGCCGTCTTGAAGCGGTGCCGCTCGCGGGTCTGCACCGCGGTGCCGGAGCCGTATTCGGTGACGATCTCGCCGCTGTCGGAATAGGTGCCGAGGGCGTCATAGGCGGCGGCGACCCGCTGCCACAGCTGGTCGGCTTCCGTCTCCGCCCGGCCCGCGGGCGCGGCCAGCAGGACCGCCAAGGCTGCCAGGACGACTGAAATCCGCATGTCGAGCCCCCAAGAACATCCGGATGACCGGAACGATGTCCCTCAGCAGGACGGGTTGCAGGCCTTGATCGAAAGGCCGTAGACGCCCGTCGCATCGTCGCCCGGCTTGCGGCGGTCGAACCGCCGGTCGATCGTCATGGTGGTGCCGGAGCGCTGGACGGTGAACTCCGCCGGCCCGTCATTCATCGCGCGCAACATCAGGAACTGGGCGCCTTTGAACGGCAGGGCGTAATCCTGCAGGGTGATCCGCATGGACAGGACCGGCAGCATGAGGACCAGCACCTTGGTGCGCGCATCGTCGAAATCGACCGCCGCCGGCTGCACCTCCAGCCGCAGCGTGTCGCCCCTGAGGTCGCCCCGGACCGGCACGCGGAAGAAGTTCGGCGTGAATCCCGCCCGCACCATGACGCCGCCCTGATCGATGATCGTGGTCAGCGGGTTGAAGTTCGGTATGTCCTGCCCCAGGACCTTCTTGTCCTTCAGCCGCGTCTCGTTCAGCACCTTGATGTCGCCCAGGCCCATCGGATCCTGGCGCACCATCTTCAGCACGGTGCCGTGCGCCAGCTCCGGAAACAGCACGGGAATGGCATTGTCCCAGGACCGGAACGACATCGCGTTGCCCATGATCTCGCCGGTCAGCGCGATCGCATCGCCTTTCGCACCCTTCGGATAGCGCAGGATGATCTCGCCTTTGATCTCGACCGTGTAGGTCCAGTAGAGATTGCCGTACTGGCGGAACTCCGCGGTCATCTTGCCGGTGACCGGCCCCTGGAAGGTCTGGCAGTAGCGCTCGAACATGCGGCTGACCATGAAGGCGCTCAGCGCATAGGCCATCTTGTTGAGCCCGACCGTGAACTCGGTGTTGAAGTGGCCCTTGGCCACATCCTCGCGCATCGGCGCGAAGGTGGTGATGCCCTTCCACGAGGTCTCGACCGCCTCGGTGCCGGACTTGGTGCGCTTGACCGCCGGGATCATGCTGACCAGCTTCGTCGGCACGTTCTCCTTCGCCCAATCGACGAAATAGGCGCCGGGCTGGATCAGCAGGCCGAGAAAGAAGTCGACCGCCTTGAGGCCGTTGATGGCGACATCGAGCTGGTCGCACAGCAGATTCCCGCGCGTCACCTCGGCCAGCACCGTGGAAGCGCGGGCGTTCGCGCGCTTCGCGACGGCGTGCCAGCCCTTCAGGCGCGCCGACAGCCCCATGGTCGCAACCCGCATTTCCGATGCGACGGATTGCAGCGTCACCAGATGGCCCATCCCATTCACCCACTCCGGCGATGCACCCTGGGCGCGCAAGGCCTTCATGGCGGTCTGAAGCTCGGCCAGCTTCGTCTTCGCTTCGTCCTTGGCCGGGCTGGCGGGAAGCTCGTCGAGCTTGCCGGCGACCGCATCGATGATCGCCTCGGTCGTCTCGGTCAGCTTCTCCGCCTCGGCCTCGATCCCATGCCTGTCAGTATCGTCCTTCTTGGCGCAGTCGGGCTGTTCGACGAGGTCGCTGAGGTCGGCGACCTCGAAGCTGGCCTCGCCCGCCGGCCCCCCCTCGGGGTCGCGGACTTCGACCTCGTGCTTGCCGAACGTCTCCGGCGTGAACTCGGCTTCGAAGCTGCCGTCGACATCGGCGACGACGTCGATCACGGTCGGCGGCAGGATCTCCGACGCGCCGAGGAAGAGGACATTGACCGGGCAGTCATTGTCGGGGATTTCCGCCGGCGCCTCGGCCGGGTCCGGCGGCTCGGCCTTCTGCGGCGGGGTGACCGTGATCTGCAGCGGCTTGCCGTAGAGGCCGGGCGGCGTCACCCCGCGCACGGTCAGCGGATAGCCGGGAACGGTGGTCAGGTCGTCGAGCTCGGGGAGTCCCGTCACCCCGCCCATCAGGCCCTGGGCGACGACCTCGACGAAGATGCCGGCCTGGCCCGACGGACCGGCCGCGTCCGCCGTGCCGGCATGTGCGAACCCGATCGCCAAGCCGGCCATCAAGAGGGCCAGCGCGTGCAGCGTGCAAGGACGGCCAACCATCCTTCCCTCCATCCCCACCCATCGACACACGGCCGAATTCGGATCCTCGGGCGCGGCCGGGTTGTCCATATTTAGCATAATATTTCGCGACTGGCGCCTTGCGGGCGCACTAAAGAACAAAAAAATCACTCATTCCATGTTGCAACCGCCCGAAGGCGCCATGTCGGCATCACGGTGCTTTCGGGCGCGGCCGGACGGCCTTGACGAGCACGACTTATGACCACCTCTATCAGGCGATCGAGAACGGTATCGCGGACCTGAGCGATCCCGCCTTGAAGGACCGGGTGGCATCACTCGTTGAAGGGGCTGGCTCGACGGTCACGCCCGGCACGCTTCGGAGATGCGCCAGGCGGCGCGGCGCAAGCTTCGAAACGAGGACGGAACGCCGGCGTGATCATCTCCGCGCGCTGGCGCAACGCGTCGATGTCGTCGACGGCCAGGAGATTGGTATCGCGGGCTCAAAAGGGGCAGTTGCTGCCAGCGCGGAAACGGCGGCGATTGGCGTTCGCAGTTTCATTCCGGAGTGGCGAGCCGTGATGGATGAAAATGAGTACTACTCATTCGCTGTAACGCTATGAATTGGGCGCATACAGGCTTCCGCTGTCGCGGGAAACTGCCGTGTGCAAGGGACATGGCCAACTGTCCGGAATCGCCGTGCGGAATGTCCTCGGCCTGGGCACACCTTTCGCTGCCGCTCGGTACTCGGTACCGGCAGGAACGCGCCCCTCGGAGAGAGCGTCTGTCCGCCGAGATCGGACCTTCAGCGTCGGAAGCACGGCATACGCCTAAAGGCGTACTTGGATGCGAATCATAAGATGATATGATTTCGGTGCTTCGACCGAGGAAATGAATGTGTTCGGGCCGTCACCCGACACACGGTATAGCGAATAAAGTATTCTTGCCCGTGCTGACGGATCGGGAAGGAACGCTTGAAGCTGGAAAGGCCGCCGCTGCGTGGCGGCCTTTTCCAAGTTAGGCAGCGCAAGCCCCGACCGGACGCACCCTGCGGGATGGCAGGGGACCGATTTTGGCCGCATGCAGCTTAAAGGCGATCTCGGTTCGGTTCCGAGCCTGCAGCTTCTTCATGATCGACCGGATATGCACCTTCACGGTGCTCTCGCACAGGTCCAACTCATAGGCGATAATCTTGTTCGGCTTCCCGAGGGCGACGGCGCTGGCCACGGCAGCCTGCCGCTCCGAAAGGCCGAACATGCTGTGTGCCGGCTGCTGGCGTTCGGGCCGAGCGTGGCCGGGCTTCTGGAATGCA
This sequence comes from Inquilinus sp. 2KB_23, assembly GCF_052115705.1. Lineage (NCBI taxonomy): Bacteria > Pseudomonadati > Pseudomonadota > Alphaproteobacteria > Rhodospirillales > Rhodospirillaceae > Inquilinus > Inquilinus sp. 2KB_23. Next base: position 298,982 of record NZ_JBFRHF010000006.1, read on the forward strand.
CTGGCCGGAACGAAGACTCCCCCGACCAAAGCCAGACACAGCGCCCCGATGGCAACGCTGAGGCTGACGCTTGTCGGGATGTAGCCACGGGCCCCCTGCTCCAGGATCTCGGCGACATAATGGGGATCCTCGTTCTCACCGATCACGATCATGGGGATGTCAGGATGGGTGCTGACCAAGCCATGGAGTTCGTCTTTGAACGACGGATCGCCATCGCCGACCGCACCGTCTTCCAGAAGGATGAGCGAAGTATCGCTCCGATCCGGACTCTGCTCCCACTCGCGGATATCAGCGAAAGCCCGGCCGAGGAACCGGCTGTCGGTCGATGCCAGCGCTCGCGTCAGGGTCTCCCGGCCCAGGGCCCGCCTATCGATGATCGCAATCACAATTAGGTCCAGACCAGGGCGCTCCGCGGCCCGGATCTTGGCAATGAGGTCGATTTCCGGTTCTGCCATCTTGGTGGCGTCGGGAAGCGCATCCGCTCCGTTTTCATTGAAAAGCATAACTTCAGACCTTTGTATTATTTAGACAATATTTCACTTCCTCTTCATTCGCAGAGCTTCGAAGGCGCTTTTCTTGTTGCTGCTCGCGCTCGTTCGCGGAGTCCGGCGGTGCTGAGAGGCCTATCTGCTCAGCACTGCTGAATTCGAATTTGTATGATATTTTAGACAAAATCAACCTAGGACGATGTAAGCCTTTCGAGGCTGCCTCATCCAAAAGAGGTAGCCGAGGGCCGGTCGCGCAATACCACTCTCATTCGACGGCACCGTGCCGATACGAGACGGCGATCGAGCGGCTTCATCCACAGGATCGATCCCATCCACCGACTTACCGCAAAAGATCATCTTTAGAAACTAAAGATAGCATCGCACAATTGATACAGAACATCAATTATCATGAGATTCACAATTGGATTGTCAATATCAATTACAGCTTAACATGATAGTTTACTCTTGCCATGATAGTTTGCTCTTGCTCTGAAATCTTAGATGACGTCGAGGAAAATCCAGGAACTTCGCGATGAGGACCATCCTATTTATTTGGGCCGCCCTCGGTCCCTCCATTGGTCTTCTGGTGGGGAGCCTTCTCACTGCCGGAGTGTTGGGTGACAGCCGTCCCCCCAGGGAATCCCCGACCGTGAGTCCGGGGGCGGGTCGGAAAGGACTTCGCCGCGGCTGACCTATCAAGCCCGGGTTTGTGTCGTGCACCGATCCCGCCCGGCGAAGACCTGTCGGGGCGCTGTCATGGGAAGAAGGCGGAAGCGGGAGAAGAGCTGAATGTGCGGCATTGTCGGCATCGTCGGGACCAGGCCGGTCGCCGGCCGCCTGGTCGAGGCGCTGAAGCGCCTGGAGTATCGCGGCTATGATTCCGCCGGCATCGCGACCCTGGTGGGCGGGCGGATCGAGCGCCGCCGGGCCGAGGGCAAGCTGGCCAACCTGGAGCGGCGGCTGGGCGAGGCCCCGATCGACGGCACCATCGGCATCGGCCACACCCGCTGGGCCACCCATGGCCGGCCGAACGAGACCAACGCCCATCCGCATGCCACCGACCGCGTCGC
>NZ_JBFRHF010000007.1:0-273560 GCF_052115705.1 Inquilinus sp. 2KB_23
GCCGCGGCGCCGGCGCGGCGCCGGTTCGGCCGACGGGCCTTCGACCGGCGGGGCTTCGGCCTCGTCGGCCTCGGCCGCCTGGCGCGCCAGGATGGCGTCTCGGTCGGCGATCGGGATGCGGTAGTAGTCGGGGTGGATTTCGGAGAAGGCGAGGAAGCCGTGCCGGTTCCCGCCATACTCGACGAAGGCGGCCTGGAGCGAGGGTTCGACCCGCGTCACCTTGGCCAGATAGATATTGCCCTTGAGCTGCTTCTTGGCTTCGGTCTCGAAATCGAACTCTTCGAGACGGTTGCCGTCCAACACCACCACCCGCGTTTCTTCCGCATGGGTGGCGTCCACCAACATTCTTTTGGCCATGTACAAACCCTGGCGACGCTGCCGGCGACCCCGCGCGACCGACGGGGCCGCGGCGCGTCCTTGTCCTGCGGAGGCCGCCGGAGTCGCGAACCGTAATCACCCGAGAACGGCGCTTCGCAGCAGGCCAGACGGGGGGGTTCGCGACCACCGGGTCCGGCACGGCATGCGCCGGGGCACGGCCTCGAGTTGATCCTCAATGTCGTCCGACGCCCGCAAATGCACATCGTGGCCGGCCGTTCGACTGGCGTTCCACGGCGGAAATCGATGCACATCCACGCAACCGACTCGGAGCCCCGGTGAACCGGGCCTCGCATCGGCCGATCGGACAGACTGTCGCGTGGCCACGATACCGGGGCGGTGCGGTCTCGACAATGGTAGATTTCAGCGGTAACGGGCGGCCCGCGGCAAAGGCCTGACTCGCGGGCGGCGTCGTGGTAACAGAGGCCGCCCCTGCAGGATCCGACGCCGTGCCGGTCATCTCCGGAACACAATCGCGGACTATCCGCTTCTGCGTCGAGGCCGGCCTGCCGGGTCAACCCCGCCGTTCCGGGGCGGCCGGCCGCCGCCCCATCACTGCTCCCGTGGTCCGATGCGCCTGATCGGCTGGCTCCTGTCCTCCCTCATCCTGCTGCTGGCCGTCGCCGCGGTCGGCGTCTTCGCGGCCGCGAGCTATTTCGGCCGCGACCTGCCGGACACGGCGCAGCTGGCCAACTACGCGCCGCCGATCACCACCCGGCTGCATGCGGCCGACGGCCGGCTGATGGCTGAATACGCCAACCAGAACCGGTTGTTCGTCCCCTTCGCGGCGATCCCGCCCCTGGTGGCGCAGGCGTTCGTCTCGGCCGAGGACCAGCGCTTCTACGACCATCCGGGCATCGACCCGCAGGGTATCGCCCGGGCCGCGATCAGCGGCGTGCAGAACTACCTCTCGGGCAAGCGCGTCGAAGGCGCCTCGACCATCACCCAGCAGGTCGCGCGCAACTTCTTCCTGACCCCGGACCGGGCGATCAGCCGCAAGATCCGCGAGGTGCTGCTGGCGCTGCGGATCGAAAGCACCTTCACCAAGCAGCAGATCCTCGAGCTGTACCTGAACCAGATCTATCTCGGCCGCGGCGCCTATGGCGTGGCGGCGGCGGGGTTGGCCTATTTCAACAAGCCGCTGCAGGACCTGACGGTGTCCGAGGCCGCCTTCCTGGCCGGGCTGCCCAAGGCGCCGAGCAACTACGATCCCAAGAGCAAGCCGGAAGCTGCGGTGAATCGCCGCAACTACGTCATCGGCCGGCTGCTGGAGGACGGCGCGATCACCAAGGCCCAGGCCGACGCGGCCCTGGCCGAGCCGCTGGTGGCCAAGGACCGCCGGCAGGTCGAGTTCGTCAGCGCCAACTACTTCGCCGAGGAAGTGCGGCGTGAGCTGCAGCGGCTCTACGGCAACGACGCGCTGTACCAGGGCGGGCTGTCGGTGCGCACCTCGCTCGACCCGCATCTGCAGGACCTGGCCGACCAGGCGCTGCGCAGCGGGCTGCGCAACTACGACACCCGGCATGGCTGGCGCGGGCCGCTGAAGAAGATCGAAGGCTTCGAAGACTGGGCTGGCCAGCTGGCCGCGATCGTGCGCCCGGCCGGCGCCGGCGATTGGCAGCTGGCGGTGGTGCTGGACGTCGACGCCAAATCCGCCGCCATCGGCTTCTCCGACAAGAGCCGCGGCACCATCCCCTTCGCCGGGATGAAATGGGCCCGGCCGTGGCGGTCGAACCAGAATGTCGGGGCCGAACCGCGCAAGCCGGCCGATGTGCTGGCCAAGGGCGACGTGGTGCTGGTCGAGCCGACCGGCCCGGTGCCGGAGGACAAGGCGATCCCGCAGGAATTCGGCCTGCGCCAGATCCCCGACGTGCAGGGCGCCCTGGTGGCGCTCGACCCCAACACCGGCCGGGTGATGGCGATCGCCGGCGGCTACGACTATGCGATGAGCGAATTCGACCGCGGCACCCAGGCGGTGCGGCAGCCGGGCTCCAGCTTCAAGCCCTTCGTCTACCTGACCGCGCTCGAGGCCGGCTACACCCCGACCACCATCATCGACGACGCGCCGATCTCGATCGACACCGGCACCTCGACCTGGGAGCCGGAGAATGACGACCACACCTTCCTGGGTCCGATGCCGCTGCGGGTCGGCGTGGAGAAGTCGCGCAACGCGATGACGGTGCGCCTGCTGCAGGTCCTCGGGCTGGACAAGGTGCGCGACACGGCCCAGCGCTTCGGCGTCTACAAGGACATGCCGCTGCTCTATTCCATGGCGCTCGGCGCCGGCGAGACCACGCCGCTGCAGATGGCGGCGGGGTACGGCCAGATCGCCAATGGCGGCAAGAAGATCATCCCGACCTTCATCGACCGGATCCAGGACCGCAACGGCAAGACCATCTACCGGCATGACGACCGGCCCTGCGACACCTGCGCCCAGCCCTGGGCCGACCAGGCGACGCCGGTGATCCCGGACACGCGCGAGCAGATCGCCGATCCGGTCTCGGCCTACCAGATGACCTCGATCCTGCAGGGCGTGATCCAGCGCGGCACCGGCGCGGCGCTGAACAAGCTGGGCTTCACCCTGGCCGGCAAGACCGGCACCACCAACGATGCCAAGGACGCTTGGTTCGTCGGCTTCGCCCCCGACCTGGTGGTGGCGATCTATGTCGGCTTCGACGACCCGAAGACGCTGGGTGCCCGGGAATGGGGGTCGACCGCGGCGCTGCCGATCTTCGGCGATTTCATGTCCGCCGCCCTCACGGGCAAGGACGTGCCGCCCTTCCGCATCCCGCCCGGCGTCAGCCTGGTCAAGATCGACCGCCAGACCGGCCAGCCCGCCTATGGCAACGACGGCAGCACGATCTGGGAGGCGTTCCGCCCGGGCACCGAGCCCGGCACCGGCTACGCGCTCGACCGGCTGTCCGGTTCGGGCGCGGCGGCGCCCGAAGGAGACACCACCGGCTTCGGCGACACCGTGCCGGAGGCGACGACCGGGACCGGCGGGCTGTACTGACGCCCGCCGCAACCCGGATCAGACGAAAGCAATGGGGGAACGAGGCACCATCGTACCAACCCAGGAAGAGTGATTATGTCCCTTCGCAAGTTCATCATCGAACGCGATATCCCGGCCGTCGGCTCCCTGGAGCGCGACCAGCTGCGCGGCGCCGCGGCCAAGTCCAACGACGCCCTGCGCCAGATCGGCCCCGACATCCAGTGGGTCGAGAGCTATGTCGCCGACAACAAGACCTTCTGCGTCTACCTCGCCAAGGATGAGGGCGTGATCCGCAAGCATGCCGAGATCAGCGGCTTTCCGGCGACCAAGATCACCGAAATCCGCAAGATGATCGACCCGACGACCGAGCGGGCGGCCTGACGCCCTGACCGTCGGCGCGGGAAAGGGGATCATGGATCTCGGGGGCTTCATCCGGCTGCTCGAAGCCTACCGGGACACCCGCTATCTCTTCGTCGCCGACGGGGTCGAACACGACGTGCGGGTCGACCGGCGCAACCCGGCCGCCGAGGCGTGGCTGGCGGGCCGCCGGTCGACCCATGCCGGCTTCATCACCGCCGACAACCCGCGCAGCTGCCGGCTGACCGAGGCCGAGAACGCGGCGGCGCGGGTGCGGCTGGCGGCTGCGGTGCGGGCCCACGGCTTCGACGCCGTGCCGCACACCGGCGCCGGTCTGGACGCCGCCTGGTGGGAGCATGGCCTGTTGGTGCTCAATATGCCGCTCGACGACCTGCTGGAGCTGGCCGAGAGCTTCGGGCAGAACGCCGTGGTGTGGTTCGCCCCCGGCCAGCCCGCGCGGCTGGTGCCGACCCGGATCCTGCTCGACGCCTTCGCCGAGGGGCTGGATTGAGCGTGGCGTTGCTTCCTCTCGATCGGCCGTCATTCCCGCGAAAGCGGGAATCTCTTGCCGGTCGGGCCGCGGCGAGATCCCCGCTTTCGCGGGGATGACGGGAAGGAGGAGGCGGGGCAGTCGGGGCCTTTTCCGGCCCGTGGTCTTTACCTCGCCGCCGATCCATCATACATCCCGGATCAAGATAACGGATTTTCGAGAGGAACGCGCCGATGCGTGCCGAGACCGAAGCCATGGCCAACGAGATCAAGCAGTCGCTCGCGCTGCTGAGGAGGTCTCTTTGACTGGGATAACTCCGTCAGACGCCTGGACGAACTGAACACCCTCGCCGAGGACCCCAAGCTCTGGGACAGCCCCGACAAGGCGCAGACGCTGCTGCGCGAACGCACCCATCTCGATGACGCCATCGGCGCCTACAAGGCGATGGCCGGCGAGTTCGAGGACACGCTCGGCCTGATCGAGCTGGCCGAGGCCGAAGGCGACGCCGAAGTGCTGGCCGGCGCCGAGGCGGAGCTGGGCCAGCTGGCCCAGCGAGTGGCGAAGAAGCAGCTGGAAAGCCTGCTGTCCGGCGAAGCCGACGGCAACGACTGCTATCTCGAGGTCAATGCCGGCGCCGGCGGCACCGAGGCTCAGGATTGGGGCCAGATGCTGCTGCGCATGTATGTGCGCTGGGCCGAGCAGCACGGCTTCAAGGTCGAGTGGCTGGAGGAGAGCCCGGGCGAAGAGACCGGGATCAAGTCGGCCACGGTGCTGATCAAGGGCCACAACGCCTATGGCTGGCTGAAGACCGAATCGGGCGTGCACCGCCTGGTCCGGATCAGCCCCTATGACAGCGCGGCGCGGCGTCACACCAGCTTCGCCTCGGCCTCGGTGTCGCCGGTGGTCGATGACACGATCGAGATCACGATCCTGGACAAGGATCTGAAGGTCGACACCTACCGGGCCTCCGGCGCCGGCGGCCAGCATGTGAACAAGACGGATTCGGCCATCCGCATCACCCATATGCCGACCGGCGTCATCGTCGCCTGCCAGAACGACCGGTCGCAGCACCGCAACCGGGCCATGGCGATGGACATGCTGCGGGCCCGGCTCTACGAGCGCGAGCTGAAGATCCGCGAGGCCCAGGCCGATGCGCTGAACGCCGAGAAGTCCGAGATCGGCTGGGGCCACCAGATCCGAAGCTACGTGCTGCAGCCCTACCAGATGGTGAAGGATTTGCGCACCGGGGTCGAAACCAGCGCCTCCTCGGCGGTGCTGGACGGCGACATCGACCAGTTCCTCGAGGCGTCGCTGGCCGCGAGGCTCAAGGGGCAGGGCGAGGACCTTCAGACCGGCTGATCAGGTGGGAGCTCTCCCGCGAGGGCTTCCCTCACCCGTCATTGCGAGCGCAGCGAAGCAATCCATGGGGCAGCTCATACCGGCGCCATGGATTGCTTCGTCGGCTTCGCCTCCTCGCAATGACGGATGGGGGAAGGCTTGCGGGTTCGGACGCGGAGTGGCGCCGCCCTCCCTGGCGTGGCACAAGATCGGAATGGGACGAACGAGCGGACGATGACCGACAGCATTCCGATTCTCGACGGCATCGCCGCGATCCACGACCGCTACGACGCCTATATCGTCGACCTCTGGGGCGTGGTGCATGACGGCGTCACCCCCTATCCCGGCGTGGTCGACTGCCTGCAGCGGCTGCGCGGCGAGGGCAAGCAGGTCTGCCTGCTGTCGAACGCGCCGCGGCGGATCGGCTCGGTCACCCAGCGCCTGGCCCAGATCGGCGTGCCGGAGGATTGCTGGGACGCCATCCTGTCCTCGGGCGAGGCGGCGCATCTGGCGCTGGCGGCGCGCGACGACGACTTCCACCAGGCGCTCGGCGAACGCTTCCTGCATCTCGGGCCGGACCGCGATTCCGACGTCTATGAGGGCATCGACGACATCTACCGGGTCGATGCGGTGGCGGATGCGGAGTTCGTGCTGAACACCGGCATCGACGACCCCGAGGAGCGGGTCGAGGACCATGCGCCGCTGCTGCAGGCCGCGGCGGCGCGCAAGCTGCCGATGATCTGCGCCAACCCCGACATCGTCGTCATCGTCGGCGGCCGGATGCAGATCTGTGCCGGGGCGCTGGCCCAGCACTACGAGACGCTGGGCGGGCCGGTGTTCTACCACGGCAAGCCGCACCCGCCGGTCTATCGCCGCTGCTTCGAGCTGCTCGGTCGGCCCGACCCGGCGCGGGTGCTGGCGATCGGCGACAGCTTCCACACCGACATGGCCGGCGCGGCCGCGGCCGGGATCGACGGGCTGTTCGTGGTCGGCGGCATCCATGGCGCCGAACTGAGCGACGCCGCGACCGGCCGGCCGGACGGGCACAAGCTCGCCGCGGCGGCCGAACGCCACGGGCTGCGTCCGGCGGCGGCGGTCGACCGGCTGGTCTGGGACGAGTTGCCCTGAGGTGTCGCAGGTTGGGTTCGCGCTTGCGAACCCAACGGTGGCCCTGGCTGCACGATGTTGGGTTCGCCGAGGCGGACCCAACCTACGCCTGACAGCTCAGGCCCGGGCGCCGATCACGCCTTCCAGCGCGGCCGCCAGCAGCGCCGGCGGGGTCTGCATCGAGGCATGGACCGGCACCTGCATCGGCACCGGCCGGCGCGTCAGCTCACGGAAATAGCACAGCACGAAGACGCGCAGCGCGCCCGTGAGCCCACTGCCCTTGCGGGCGGCATCGATGCGGGTACAGATCTCGTTGAGGCCGATCTGCTCTCGCGCGCAGACCTCCATCAGGCCGTCCCAGAACGCGATTTCCATGCGCACGCTGGTGCGCCGGCCGGCGACCGTCACATTGCGGCAGATCGACATCGGATCCGCATCGCGGGCGAGAGTTCCGTTGTGGCCCATGGTTACCTTTCCGGGCCCGCGGTCCGGAGCGCTCCGGGCCATGGGCAGCACAAAATGCACCTCATTATGTCGAATAATTACCGCTTTTGCGCAAAAAGGTGAACTGGCGTTTGCTTTTTTCCGTCACGTATCGTTGCGCTTAGTGTCGCGGCGCGGTCGTGACGTCAGCGCAGACCTCGAATTCGGCCTGCACCGTGGCGTGGTCGATGCCGAAGCGTTCGTGCAGCAGGCGGATCACCGCCGCCACCGCCTGGTCCGAATCCGCGCCTTCGCACAGCCGGGCGTGCAGCGTCACGATCGGGCGGTCCGGCGTCAGGGTCCAGGCGTGAACGTGGTGCACGTCGACCACATCGGGCACCCCGGCCACGATGGCGGCGCTCAGCGCCGCCTCGTCGATCCGGTCGGGCGAGCCCTCGACCAGCACATGGCCGGATTCGCGCAGGATCGACCAGGCGCTGCGCAGCACCAGCAGCGACACCAGCACCGACAGGATCGGGTCGATCGGGGTCCAACCCGTCGCCAGGATCACCGCGCCGGCGGCGAGCGCGCCGATCGAGCCGAGCAGGTCGCCCATCACATGGAGTGCCGCGCCGCGCAGGTTCAGGTTGCCGCGGTCGCCGCCCCGCAGCACCTGGAACGCCACGAGGTTGGCGACCAGGCCGGCCGCCGCGACCGCCATCATCAGCCCGCCCGCGACCGGCGCCGGGTCAGCCAGCCGGCCGGCCGCCTCGACCACGATGGCGGCGACCACGGCGATCAGCACGATGCCGTTGGCGAAGGCGGCCAGCACCTGGACCCGGCCATACCCATAGGAACGCCGGGCGTCGCGCGGCCGGCGGGCCATGCGCGCCGCCAGCCAGGCCAGCCCCAGCGCCGCCGCGTCGGTCAGCATGTGGCCGGCATCGGCGAGCAGGGCGAGCGAATTGGCGAACCAGCCGCCCGCCGCCTCGACCAGCATGAAGCCGGCGGTGACGGCCAGCGCGATCAGCAGCCGGCGCTCGCCGTCGACCCCTTCCGGCATGCCGTGATGGTGGTGCGCATGGCCCGGCCCGTGGCCGTGGGCCGCGTGATCGTGCCCCGCTTCGGACCCATGCTGGTGCGGGGTCTCTCCGGGCGTATGGTCATGCGGCATTCCGACCTCGGGATGATGCGAATCAGTCGCGGCAGTCTACATCCTGCGCCTTCGGGTGAAAAAGCCGGCCGCATGCCGGTTGCACACCCCCAGGGGCTATGTTAGATGACGGCGCGCCGAGCGGAAGGGGTGGGCCTCGGGCAGCCTTTTGTTGTGCGATAGAGCCCCCCGAACATTCGGCGGTCGTGGCGTCCTGCCACGATCGACCTACAAACGATCGAGGGACGATCGGTGGCAGCCACAGGCTCAGGGATTTCCGGCCTCGCATCCAGCTACGCGACGGCACTCTACGCTCTTGCCGACGAAGGCAAGGCGCTGGACCAGACCGCGGACGACCTCCGCGGGCTGAAGACCGCGCTGGGCGAGAGCGAGGACCTTCGCCGTCTGGTCCGCAGTCCGCTGCTTTCGCGCGACGTGCAGGGCAAGGCGATGGCCGCGGTGCTGGAGCGGGCGGGCGTGTCCGACCTCGTCCGCCGCTTCATCGGCCTGGTCGCCCGCAACCGCCGCCTGTTCGCGCTCGACGCCATGATCGACGCCTTCCTGGCCGAGCTGGCGCGCCGCCGCGGCGAGGTCACGGCCCAGGTCACCGCCGCGGTCGCGCTGACCGACCGGCAGACCGAGGCGCTGGTCGACCAGCTCAAGAAGACCATGGGCGCCAAAGTCCAGGTCAACGTCAAAATCGATCCCGCCCTGCTGGGCGGGATGATCGTCAAAGTCGGCTCGCGCATGGTCGACAGCTCCCTGCGCACCAAACTGGCCAAGCTACAGCTCGCGATGAAGGGGACCGTCTGATGGACATCCGTGCCGCCGAAATCTCTGCGATCATCAAGGATCAGATCGCCAATTTCGGGACCGAGGCCGATGTGGCCGAAGTCGGCCAGGTCCTGTCCGTCGGTGACGGCGTCGCCCGCGTCTACGGGCTCGACGCCGTCCAGGCCGGCGAGATGGTCGAGTTCCCCGGCGGCATCAAGGGGATGGCGCTGAACCTCGAGACCGACAATGTCGGCATCGTGATCTTCGGCGAAGACCGCGACATCAAGGAAGGCGACACCGTCAAGCGGACCGGCGCCATCGTCGAGGTCCCGGTCGGCCGCGGCCTGCTGGGCCGCGTGGTCGACGCGCTGGGCAACCCGATCGACGGCAAGGGCCCGATCACCGACGCCAAGCTGAGCCGGGTCGAGGTCAAGGCGCCGGGCATCATCCCGCGCAAGTCGGTGCATGAGCCGATGCAGACCGGCCTGAAGTCGATCGACGCGCTGACCCCGGTCGGCCGCGGTCAGCGCGAGCTGATCATCGGCGATCGCCAGACCGGCAAGACCGCCGTGGCGATCGACGCGATCCTGAACCAGCGCGAGATCAACAAGTCGGGCGACGAGAGCCAGAAGCTCTACTGCATCTACGTCGCCATCGGCCAGAAGCGCTCCACGGTCGCCCAGATCGTCAAGACGCTCGAGGAATACGGCGCGCTGGAATACACCATCGTCGTGGCCGCCACGGCGTCCGAGCCGGCGCCGCTGCAGTTCCTGGCGCCCTACACCGGCGCCGCGATGGGCGAGTTCTTCCGCGACAACGGCATGCACGGGCTGATCATCTATGACGATCTGTCCAAGCAGGCCGTGGCCTACCGCCAGATGTCGCTGCTGCTGCGCCGCCCGCCGGGCCGCGAGGCCTATCCGGGCGACGTGTTCTACCTGCACAGCCGCCTGCTGGAGCGCGCGGCCAAGATGAACGACGAGCATGGCGGCGGCTCGCTGACCGCCCTGCCGATCATCGAGACCCAGGCCGGCGACGTCTCGGCCTACATCCCGACCAACGTGATCTCGATCACCGACGGCCAGATCTTCCTGGAGACCGGCCTGTTCTACAAGGGCGTCCGCCCGGCCATCAACGTCGGCCTGTCGGTCAGCCGCGTCGGCTCCGCCGCCCAGATCAAGGCGATGAAGCAGGTCGCCGGCCGCATCAAGCTCGAGCTCGCGCAGTACCGCGAGATGGAAAGCTTCGCCCAGTTCGCGTCGGACCTCGACGCCTCGACCCAGAAGCTGCTGGCCCGCGGCGCGCGCCTGACCGAGCTCCTGAAGCAGCCGCAGTTCAGCCCGCTCCCGGTCGAGGAGCAGGTGGCGTCGATCTTCGCCGGCGTCCGCGGCCATCTCGACACCGTCCCGGCCAACCGGGTCTCGGATTTCGAGAAGGGCCTGCTCGACGCGCTGCGCGATGAGGGCAAGGCGATCCTCGAGGCGATCCGCAACGAGAAGCAGATCTCGCCGGCGAACGAGGAGAAGCTGGCCAGCTTCATCTCCAACTATGCCAAGACCTTCGTCTGAACGGCAATCGGACCCACCACACAGATTGAAGGCGGGGCACCATGCCGTCGTTGAAGGATCTCAGGAACCGGATCGCGACCGTCAAGTCGACGCAGAAGATCACTGCGGCCATGAAGATGGTCGCGGCGTCGAAGCTGCGTCGGGCGCAGGAGCAGGCCGAGGCCGGCCGGCCCTATGCCGACCGGATGGAGCGGATGCTGACCGGGCTTGCCGCGGTCGCCAGCGTGGCCGGCCAAGGGCCGAAGCTGATGGCCGGCACCGGCAAGAGCGACGTGCACCTGCTGCTCGTCATCACCTCGGACCGCGGGCTGGCCGGGGCGTTCAACGCCACGGTGGTGCGCGAGGCGCGCCGGCAGATCCGTGAGCTGCAGGGCCGGGGCAAGACGGTCAAGCTGTTCACCGTCGGCCGCAAGGGCCGGGACAGCCTGCGCCGCGACTTCGCCAACCTGATCGTCGAAAGCGTCACCGACATCGGCCGGCCCCGCCTGGGCTTCGCCGATGCCGACGGCATCGCGATCCGCATCCTGGCGATGTTCGAGGCCGGCGATTTCGACGTCTGCTCGGTCGTCTACAACAAGTTCAAATCGGCGATCGCCCAGATCATCACGGTGCAGCAACTGGTGCCCGTGGCGATCCCGGCAGTGGCCGAGGCCACTGCCTCGAACATCGTCTACGAGTTCGAGCCGAGCGAGGAGCAGATCCTGGCGGAGCTGCTGCCGCGCAACCTGGCGATCCAGATCTACAAGGCGCTGCTCGAATCCGCCGCCTCCGAGCAGGGCGCCCGCATGACCGCGATGGACAATGCGACGCGCAACGCCGGCGACATGATCAAGAAGCTGACGCTGGTCTACAACCGGACCCGTCAGGCCTACATCACCAAGGAGCTGATCGAGATCATCTCGGGTTCCGAAGCCGTCTAGCGCCGGCAAGGCACCCTGATCCACCGATCGCTTGAAGACAGTTCGAGGAGCGTGAACACCATGGTCGAGACCCAGACCGGAAGCAACGTCATCGGCCGCGTCAGCCAGGTTCTGGGCGCCGTGGTGGACGTCCAGTTCGATGGCGAGCTGCCCGCCATTCTGAACGCGCTGACCACCGACATCGGTGATCGCAAGCTCGTGCTCGAGGTGGCGCAGCATCTCGGCGAGAACACGGTGCGCTGCATCGCCATGGACTCGACCGACGGCATGGTCCGCGGCAACAAGGTCCATGACAGCGGCAACGCCATCATGGTGCCGGTCGGGCCGGAGACGCTGGGCCGCATCATGAACGTGATCGGCGAGCCGATCGACGAGCGCGGCCCGATCAACGCCAAGCTGACCTCGCCGATTCACCGTGCCGCGCCCGAGTTCGTCGACCAGGCGACCGAGGCGGAGATGCTGGTGACCGGCATCAAGGTCGTCGATCTGATCAGCCCCTACGCCAAGGGCGGCAAGATCGGCCTGTTCGGCGGCGCCGGCGTCGGCAAGACCGTGACCATCCAGGAGCTGATCAACAACATCGCCAAGGCGCATGGCGGCGTGTCGGTCTTCGCCGGCGTGGGCGAGCGGACCCGCGAGGGCAACGACCTCTATCACGAGATGATCGACTCCGGCGTCATCAAGCTCGGCGAAGAGGGCTCGAAGGTGGCGCTGGTCTACGGCCAGATGAACGAGCCGCCGGGCGCCCGTGCCCGCGTCGGCCTGTCGGGCCTGACCGTGGCGGAGTACTTCCGCGACGTCGAAGGCCAGGACGTGCTGTTCTTCGTCGACAACATCTTCCGCTTCACCCAGGCGGGCGCCGAAGTGTCGGCGCTGCTCGGCCGCATCCCGTCGGCGGTGGGCTATCAGCCGACGCTGTCGACCGACATGGGCGCGCTGCAGGAGCGCATCACCTCGACCAACAAGGGTTCGATCACCTCGGTGCAGGCCATCTACGTGCCCGCCGACGATCTGACCGACCCGGCGCCGGCGACCTCGTTCGCGCATCTCGATGCGACGACCGTGCTCAGCCGCGCCATCTCCGAGCTCGGCATCTACCCGGCGGTGGACCCGCTCGACTCGACCTCGCGCATCCTCGACCCGCGCGTCGTCGGCCAGGAGCACTACGAGGTGGCCCGCGCCGTGCAGCGCACGCTGCAGGAATACCGGGCGCTGCAGGACATCATCGCCATCCTGGGCATGGACGAGCTGACCGAAGAACAGCGCCTGACCGTGGCCCGCGCCCGCAAGATCCAGCGCTTCTTCAGCCAGCCCTTCCACGTCGCCGAGGTCTTCACCGGCACGCCGGGCGTGCTGGTCTCGGTCGAGGACACGGTGCGCGGCTTCAAGGGCATCGTGAACGGCGACTACGACCACCTGCCGGAAGCGGCCTTCTACATGGTCGGCACCATCGACGACGCCATCGCCAAGGCGAAGAAGCTCGCCGAAGCCGCCTGACGCCAGCAGCACCGGAACCGGGGACATCCATGGCCGAGAAATTCGCCTTCGAACTGGTCTCGCCCGAGAAGCTGCTCGTGGCGCAGCAGGTCGAAATGGTGGTCGTCCCCGGTGGCGACGGCTATTTCGGCGTGCTCAAGGGGCACATGTCGATGCTGTCGACCGTCCAGCCGGGCGTGATCGACGTCTATGAGCAGCGCAGCGCCATCTCCAACCGGATCTTCGTCACCGGCGGCTTCGCCGAAGTGACGCCGGAGCGCTGCACCGTGCTGGCCGAGCATGTGGTGCCGGTGGCCTCGCTCGACCGCGCCAAGGTCGAGCAGGAGCTGCGCGACGCCGAGGAAGACGTGGCCGACGCCAAGACCCCCGGCGAGACTGCCGTGGCCGAACGGGCGCTGAAGCTGGCCAAGGCCAAGCTCTACGCGGTCACCCGCGCCGCGACCGCCGGCCACGCCTGATCCCGGGCGGACCGACCGAACGGAAAGGGCCCCTCGCGGGGCCCTTTTTCGTTGGGATGGGGAGATGGCCATCCCCTTTTCTGTCATTGCCGGGCTTGACCCGGCAATCCAGGGGCCACCAAGAGCCGCTCCGGCCGCCCCTGGATGCCACGGTCGAGCCGTGGCATGACAGAGACAGAGCGAGGTCGGCGACCCCTACGCCTTCCGCGGCTGCAGCTGGGTGACGTCGCGGACGGCGCCGCGGGCGGCGCTGGTGGTCAGGGCGGCATAGGCCTGCAGCGCGGCCGAGACCTTGCGCGGGCGCGGCTCGGCCGGCTTCCAGCCGCCATCGGCGCGGGCCTTCATCGCCGCGCGGCGATGCGCCAGCTCCTCATCCGACACCATCAGCTCGATCCGGCGGCCGGGGATGTCGATCTCGACCCGGTCGCCTTCCTGGGCCAGGGCGATGGTGCCGCCCTCGGCCGCTTCCGGCGAGGCATGGCCGATCGACAGGCCCGAGGTGCCGCCAGAGAAGCGGCCGTCGGTGACCAGGGCGCAGGCCTTGCCCAGCCCCTTCGACTTGAGATAGCTGGTCGGATACAGCATCTCCTGCATGCCGGGGCCGCCCTTCGGCCCTTCGTAGCGGATCAGCACCACGTCGCCGGCCTGGACCTTGTCGCCCAGGATGCCCTCGACCGCGGCGTCCTGGCTCTCGAAGATCCGGGCGGGGCCGGAGAACTTCAGGATGCTGGCGTCGACCCCGGCGGTCTTCACGATGCAGCCTTCCTCGGCCAGGTTGCCGTACAGCACGGCCAGCCCGCCATCCAGGCTGTAGGCGTGCTCGATGCTGCGGATGCAGCCGCGCTTGCGGTCGGCGTCGACGCTGGGGTAGCGGGCGTCCTGGCTGAAGGCGACCTGGGTCGGGATGCCGCCCGGCGCCGCGCTGAAGAACTTGTGCACCGACTCACTGTCGGTGCGCTTGATGTCCCACTGGTCCAGCGCCGCGGCCAGGGTCGGGGCGTGGACGGTGTGGGTGTCGCGGTTCAAGAGGCCGCCGCGGTCGAGCTCGCCCAGGATGGCCATGATGCCGCCGGCGCGATGGACGTCCTCCATATGCACGTTCGGCACCGACGGCGCGACCTTGCACAGCACCGGCACCCGGCGCGACAGCCGGTCGATGTCGGCCATGGTGAAGTCGACCTCGCCCTCCTGCGCCGCGGCCAGCAGGTGCAGCACGGTGTTGGTCGACCCGCCCATCGAGATGTCGAGGGTCATGGCGTTCTCGAAGGCGGCGAAGCTGGCGATGCTGCGCGGCAGCACCGATGCGTCGTCCTGCTCGTAGTAGCGCTTGGCCAGGTCGACGATCAGGTGCCCGGCCTCGACGAACAGGCGCCGGCGGTCGGCATGGGTGGCCAGGGTCGAGCCGTTGCCCGGCAGGGCCAGGCCCAGCGCCTCGGTCAGGCAGTTCATCGAATTGGCGGTGAACATGCCGGAGCAGGAGCCGCAGGTCGGGCAGGCCGACCGTTCGATCACCTTGACGTCCTCGTCGCTGATGCGGCTGTCCGCCGCGGCGACCATGGCGTCGATCAGATCCAGCGATTTGGACTCGCCGCCGATCTTGACCTTACCGGCCTCCATCGGCCCGCCGGACACGAACACCACCGGGATGTTCAGGCGCATCGCGGCCATCAGCATGCCGGGCGTGATCTTGTCGCAGTTCGAGATGCAGACCATGGCATCGGCGCAATGCGCGTTGACCATGTATTCGACGCTGTCGGCGATGATCTCGCGCGACGGCAGGCTGTACAGCATGCCGTCATGGCCCATGGCGATGCCGTCATCGACCGCGATGGTGTTGAATTCCTTGGCGACGCCGCCCGCCGCCTCGATCTCCCGCGCCACCAGCTGGCCGAGGTCCTTGAGGTGGACATGGCCGGGGACGAACTGGGTGAAGGAGTTGACGACGGCGATGATCGGCTTGCCGAAATCCGCATCCGTCATGCCGGTCGCGCGCCAGAGCCCGCGGGCTCCGGCCATGTTGCGGCCGTGGGTGGTGGTGCGGGAGCGATAGGCTGGCATGATCGGGTCCGTACTGGCTCGGGTCACTTTCGGTCGGGCGGACGGGCTGCGGCATTCGCGCACGGCTGCGGCGCCCGCCCGAAACGTCCGATCCTGAAAAAACGCCATTCCCGGCCGTTGCGCAAGGGCGGCGGATGCAAGGCACCCGCGCGCGGGCCTGTCGCCTGCCCTATCGCATGGGCGCGGGGGCGTGGGGTTCGGGCTCCGGCGCCGGGTCGTCGGCGGCATAGGCCGGGGTGGCCAGGCGCAGGCAGCTGACCACCGTGGCGGCGGTCGCCAGCCCGGCCGCGGTCAGCAGCGCCGCCTGGGCACCATGGTCCGGAAAATGCGCGAACAGCAGCGCGACCAGCGCCGCGCCGGTGGCCTGGCCCAGCAGGCGGGCGGTGCCCAGCATGCCGCTGGCGGCGCCGCTGCGGCTGCGCGGGGCCGACCCGATCATCACCCGGTTGTTGGGCGCCTGGAACAGGCCGAAGCCGGCGCCGCATAGCGCCATGCGCCAGACGATGTGCCAGGGAGAGGGATCCGCCGGCAGGGTCGCCATCAGCACCAGGCCGATGGCCATGAGGGCGAGGCCGATGCCGCCCAGCAGGCCGGGCGGGTGCCGGTCGGACAGGCGGCCGGCGATCGGCGCGGTGACCGCGACCGCCAGCGGCCAGGGGATCATCAGCAGGCCGACCTGGGCCGGGGAGAAGCCGGAGCCGGTCTGCAGCAGGAAGGGCAGCGTCACGAAGGCCGCCATCTGCGCCGCGAAGGAGGTGATCGAGGTGACGACCGACAGCCCGACCACCGGGATGCGCAGCAGGTCCAGCGGCACCAGCGGCGTCGCCCGGCCCAGCTGCCGCCGCACCAGCCAGATCGCGGCGCCGATGCCGATGCCGAGCTGCAGCGCCACCAGCCCCCAGTCCAGCCCGTGGGCGATGCTGTCGATCCCGGTGATCAGCAGGCCGAAGGTGGCGGCGGAGAGCAGCGCGCTCAGCAGGTCGAAGCGGCGGTCGGCCAGGTCGCTCTCCGGCAGGTTGCGGCTGCCGATGATCAGGGCCGCGACGCCGAGCGGCAGGTTGATCGCGAACAGCCAGGGCCAGGAGGCGATCGCCAGCAGGGCGCCGGCGAAGCTGGGGCCGACGGTCGAGGCGCCGGCCGCGATCATGGCGTTGACGCCCAGCACATGGCCCAGCCGGGCGCGCGGGAAAATGTAGCGGATTAGCGCGGTGTTGACGCTCATGATCCCGGCGGCGCCGAAGCCCTGGGCGACGCGGGACAGGGTCAGGGTGATCAGCGAATCGGACAGGGCGCAGGCGACCGAGGCGACGGTGAACAGGGCCAGGCCGCCGAGATAGACCCGGCGATAGCCATAGATCTCGCCCAGCCCGGCGAGGGGCAGCAGCGACACCACCACGGCCAGCTGGTAGGCGTTGACGATCCAGATCGACATCGACGGGCTGGCCTGGAACTCGGCCGCGATCGTCGGCAGCGCCACATTGGCGACGGAGCCGTCGAGCACGGCGAGCATGATGCCGAGCACCACGGTGGCGAAGGCCCATCTGCGGCGGGGCAGAGGAAGGCCGTCGGGCAGGGACACGGGATGACCTCGCGTTTCGCGGCGGGCACCCTCGGGTCCGCCGTCCATGGCATGATCCTGGAACCAGCCGTCGGAAATGGCTATAGCGTTTTAGCTATAACAGAATAGTAAAATGACCAACCCCGACCCGATGTCCCCGACCGAACGAGAGCAGCTCGGCGCCCTGCGGCTGCAGCTGATGGCGCTGCTGCGGCGGCTGCGGCGCGAATCCGACAGCGGCGACCTGCCGCTGTCGAAGCTGATGCTGCTGGCCGCGCTGCTGCGCCTGGGCGGCACGGCCAGCCCGACCGAGCTCGGCACGGCCGAGGGGCTGCGCTCGTCCAACGTCGCGGCCCTGCTGCGCGAGCTGGAGAAGGAGGGGATGGTCCGGCGCGAGGCCGACGCCGGCGACCGCCGCCGGCTGCATGTCGTGATCACCGATGCCGGCGCGGAGGCGGTGCTGGCCAACCGCAGCCGGCGCGAGGCCTGGATGGCCGAGGCGGTGGAGGCCTGCCTGTCGGCGGAGGAGCGGGCGCAGCTGATCGCCGTCGGCACGCTGCTGCAGCGCCTGGCGGAATACCAGGCGCCGTCGGGCGGCTGAACCACGGCTGCGGTGGCGGGGTGCGCTGTGTCCATGAACAGATCATGAACACGAGTCGGTTGTTAAGCTAGGGCAGGAGTCCTGCCGGACAACCGCAGTTGGAGCCCCCAACCCCGTCATTGCGAGCGCAGCGAAGCAATCCATCGGGCCGCTCGTGCGGGCCCATGGATTGCTTCGTCGGCTTCGCCTCCTCGCAATGACGACGAGGGGGTAGGCTTTTAAAAAGACCCCGCAAGCGGGAGAGGCAACGCAACGCTCCGCTTGTCGCCTACTCCGCCGCCTCGACCAGCGGGGTGGGGATGTAGTTCAGGATCGGGCCCAGCCAGCGCTCGACCTCGGCGATCGGCATGCCCTTGCGGCGGGCATAGTCCTCGACCTGGTCGCGCTCGACCTTGGCGACGCCGAAGTAATACGAGTCCGGATGCGCCAGGTAGACGCCGGAGACCGAGGAGCCGGGCCACATGGCGTAGCTCTCGGTCAGGCGCACCCCGATCCGGCGCTCGGCGTCGAGCAGGCGGAACAGCGTCACCTTCTCGGTGTGGTCCGGCTGGGCCGGATAGCCCGGCGCCGGGCGGATGCCGCGATAGGGCTCGCCGATCAGCTCGTCCGGGGCGAAGGGCTCGTCCGGGGCATAGCCCCAGATCTCCTTGCGCACCCGCTGGTGCATGGCCTCGGCGAAAGCTTCGGCGAAGCGATCGGCCAGCGCCTTGACCAGGATCGAGGAGTAGTCGTCATTGGCCCGGGCGAAGCGGTCGGCGATCGCCTCCTCCTCGATCCCGGCGGTGACCACGAAGCCGCCGACGTAATCCGCCTTGCCGCTGTCGACCGGGGCGACGAAGTCGGACAGCGCCACCCGCGGCCGGCCGTCGCGCTTCGACAGCTGCTGCCGCAGGGTGAAGAAGGTCGCCAGCTCCTGCCCGCGGGTGTCGTCGGTGAACAGGCGGATGTCGTCGCCCACCGCGCCGGCCGGCCAGAAGCCGATCACCGCCTTGGGCTTGAACCAGCGCTCCTCGATCACCCGGACCAGCATGGCCTGGGCGTCCGCGAACAGCTGGCGCGCCGCCTCGCCCTGCTTCTCGTCCTGCAGGATGGCGGGATAGCGGCCCTTCATCTCCCAGGTCTGGAAGAACGGGGTCCAGTCGATGTAGCGGGCCAGGGTGGCCAGGTCGTAATCGTCGAACACCCTTGTGCCGAGGAAGGACGGCTTCGGCGGCTGGTAGGCCGCCCAGTCGATCTTGAACGGCGCCGCCCGCGCCGCCGCCAGCGGCAGGCGCTGCTTCTCGGCCTCGGCTCTTGCATGGCCGTCGGCGACCTTGCGGTACTCCTCGCGCACGCCGTCGACATAGCCGCGGCGGCCCTCGGGCGACAGCAGGTTCGACACCACGCCGACGGCGCGGCTGGCGTCGTTGACGTAGACGGTCTGGCCGCTGTTGTAGCGCGGGTGGATCTTCACCGCGGTGTGCACCCGGCTGGTGGTGGCGCCACCGATCAGCAGCGGAATGTCGAAGCCGTCGCGCTCCATCTCCGCCGCCACATGCACCATCTCGTCCAGCGACGGGGTGATGAGGCCGGACAGGCCGATGATGTCGACCTTCTCGGCCTTCGCCGTCTCCAGGATCTTGGTGGCCGGCACCATGACGCCGAGGTCGATGATCTCGTAGTTGTTGCAGGCCAGCACGACGCCGACGATGTTCTTGCCGATGTCGTGGACGTCGCCCTTGACCGTGGCCATCAGGATCTTGCCGGCGCTGCTGCGTCCGGTGCCGCCGCCGCCGGCGGCCTTCTCGGCCTCCATGTAGGGCAGCAGCTGGGCCACGGCCTGCTTCATGACGCGGGCCGACTTCACCACCTGGGGCAGGAACATCTTGCCGGCGCCGAACAGGTCGCCGACCACGTTCATGCCGGCCATCAGCGGGCCTTCGATCACATGCAGCGGCCGTTCGGCCGCCAGCCGCGCCTCCTCGACATCGACCTCGATGAACTCGGTGATGCCGTTGACCAGCGCGTGCTCCAGCCGCTTGTCGACCGTGCGCTCGCGCCAGGTCAGGTCGCGCTCCTTGGCCTCGCGCCCGGCGGCGCCCTTGAAGCGCTCGGCCAGGGTCAGCAGCCGCTCGGTCGCGTCGTCGCGGCGGTTGAGGACGACGTCCTCGCAGGTCTGGCGCAGGTCGGGCTCGATCGATTCGTAGACCGCGAGCTGGCCGGCGTTGACGATGCCCATGTCCATGCCGACCTGGATGGCGTGGTACAGGAACACCGCGTGCATCGCCTCGCGCACCGGCTCGTTGCCGCGGAACGAGAAGGACAGGTTGGAGACGCCGCCGGAGATGTGGGCATGCGGCAGGGTCTCGCGGATCTGCTTGGTCGCCTCGATGAAGGCGACGCCGTAGCCGTTGTGCTCCTCGATGCCGGTCGCGACCGCGAACACGTTGGGGTCGAAGACGATGTCCTCGGGCGGGAAGCCGGCCTCTTCGGTCAGCAGCTTGTAGGCGCGGGTGCAGATCGCGACCTTGCGCTCCAGCGTGTCGGCCTGGCCGGCCTCGTCGAAGGCCATGACCACGACGGCGGCGCCGTAGGACCGCACCAGCCGGGCATGGTGCAGGAAGGCGGCCTCGCCCTCCTTCATCGAGATCGAATTGACCAGGGGCTTGCCCTGGACGCATTTCAGCCCGGCCTCGATGATCGAGAATTTCGAGCTGTCGATCATCACCGGCACCCGGGCGATGTCCGGCTCGGCCGCGATCAGGTTCAGGAACTCGACCATCGCCCGCTCGGAATCGATCAGGCCCTCATCCATGTTGATGTCGAGGATCTGGGCGCCGTTGGCGACCTGGTCGCGGGCCACGTCCAGCGCGGCGGCGAAGTCGCCGGCGGTGATCAGCTTGCGGAACCTGGCCGAGCCGGTGACGTTGGTGCGCTCGCCGACATTCACGAACGGGATGTCGCTCGACAGCGTGAACGGCTCCAGGCCGGACAGGCGCATCAGCGGCGCGATGGTCGGCACCGACCGGGTCGGCAGGCCCGCGACCGCGTCGGCGATGGCGCGGATGTGGTCGGGGGTCGACCCGCAGCAGCCGCCGACGATGTTGACCAGGCCTTCCTCGACGAAGCCCTTGATCTGGGCGGCCATCGCCTCGGGCGATTCGTCGTACTGGCCGAACTCGTTCGGCAGCCCGGCATTGGGATAGGCGCAGACGAAGGTGTCGGCCGCGGCGGCGATCTCGGCCAGATGCGCCCGCATGGCGTTGGCGCCCAGGGCGCAGTTCAGGCCGATGGTGAAGGGCCTGGCGTGGCGTACCGAATTCCAGAACGCGGTCGGCGTCTGGCCCGACAGGGTGCGGCCCGACAGGTCGGTGATGGTGCCGGAGATCATCACCGGCAGGTGCACGCCCTTCTCGGCGAAGACCAGCTCGGTGCCGAAGATCGCCGCCTTGGCGTTCAGCGTGTCGAAGATGGTCTCGATCAGGATGATCTCGGCGCCGCCGTCGATCAGCCCGCGCACCTGCTCGGCATAGGCGTCGCGCAGCGTGTCGAAGGTCACCGCCCGGTAGCCCGGGTTGTTGACGTCGGGCGAGATCGAGGCGGTGCGGTTGGTCGGCCCCAGCGCGCCGGCGACGAAGCGGCGCCTGCCGTCCATCCGCCGGGCCTTGGCCGCGGCCTGGCGCGCCAGCCGGGCGCCGTCGCGGTTCAGGTCGTAGACCACCGCCTCCATGCCGTAATCGGCCTGGGCGATCGAGGTCGAGGAGAAGGTGTTGGTCTCGAGGATGTCGGCGCCGGCGATGGCGTAGCCGAAATGGATCGCCTCGATCGCGTCCGGCTGGGTCAGGGTCAGAAGGTCGTTGTTGCCCTTGAGGTGGCAGTCGCAGCCCAGGAAATGGGTGCCGCGGAAATGGTCCTCCTCGAAGCCCAGCCCCTGGATCTGGGTGCCCATGGCGCCGTCCAGGATCAGCACGCGCTCGCGCGCCGCCGCGGTCAGGGCGGCCAGCACCTCGGCGCCGTCGACCGGCTCCAGCGGGATATCGAAGGCTTCGACGCGCGTGGTCATGGCGGACGGGACCGGGTTCCGGATGGGAGGGTATGTAATGACATAAAGATATCTTTATATCAACATTCGATGTCGCCGAAAGAGCTACGGATGTCGCCGAGAGAGCGACGGGCCGAAGCCTTTTCAGGTTGCCCCAGCCATTCGCGGCCTCCTCCGATTCCTCCGCCAAGTCTTCGAACTCGGGGGTCTCGGCCTCGGCCAGGGTCTCGCGCGGCTCGGAGTTCTCGGCCGGCTCGGGGGCAGCCTCGAGGGCCGCGGGGACAGGCTCCGGCGCTGCCGCTTTCGCCGCCTTGGCCGCCTTGCGCTCCGCCTGCCCCTACCTGGCTGTCGCGACCGGCTCCAGCCCCGTCGCGGCGATGGCCGGGGCGGCGGCGGGCGAGGCGAGGAAGTCGAGCAGCTTCCTGGCCGCCGCCGGGTCGTGCGAGCCGGCGACGATGCCGGCGGAATACAGCGTCACCTGCTGCAGCTCCGGCGGCAGCGGCCCGACCAGGTCGATGCCCGGCACCGCCTTCAGCTCGGCGATCTGCTGGAAGCCCAGCTCCGCCTCGCCCTTGGCCACGATCTCGCCGACCGGCGTGGCCGGGATCTTGCGGGCCTTGGTCGCCATCTGTTCGGCGATGCCCAGGCGCGGGAACATCTCGGTCTCGATGTAGACGCCGCTGGCGCTGTCGGAATAGGCGATCGACTTCGCCGCCAGCAGCGCCTGCTTCACCGCCTCGGCCGAGCCGATATCCGGCTTCGGCGCGCCGGCCCGCACCGCGACGCCGATGCTGGAGCGGGCGAGGACGACCTTGCTGTCGGCCAGCACCTTGCCCTGCTTGATCAGGTCGTCGAGGGCATAGCCGACCATGATCACGACATCCAGCTTCTCGCCGCGGGCCAGCCGCACCGGCACCGCGTTCGGCGTGTCGCCCATCGACGGGCCCCAGCCGATCTTCAAGGTGTCGCCGCTGGCCTGTTCGAATTGCGGGGCCAGGGCGCGGTAGGCCGGGGCGAAGCCGCCGGAGCTGACGACCTGCAGCTCGGCCGCGGCGGCGGGCTGGGCCAGCAGCAGCAGGCCGGCGACGGCAAGGGAGAGGATCGGCGGCAGCTTCATGGGACCAGTTCCTCGGCTGAATCGGATCAGGGTCCTATCGTGGCCGAAAATGCCGCGGCCCGGCCTCCGCCGGTCCGTCGGGTCTGCCATGCCCCGGGCCGGACACCGTGCCGCAGCCCCGCCGGCTTGCCTGTCCCGGCTTCATGTCCGACCTAGACCCCATGCGCTGCCATCGCGGCGCGACCGGAGTCCGCTGATGAGCCTGGCCCATGATCCCGATTTCCTCCGCCTGCTGGCCGGCAGCCATGCCCGGCTGGTCGGCACGCCGCTGATTCCGGAGGAGGCGGGCGGCGACGCCGCCGCGCAGGCGCGCTGGCTGTACGAGACGGCGCCGTTCTGCGTGCTGGCGCACAACACCGACGCCGACCCCCGCTTCGTCTACGCCAACCGCGCGGCCCAGGCCCGGTTCGAGTATGGCTGGGACGAGTTCACCACGCTGCCGTCCCGCCTCTCCGCCGAGGCGCCGGACCGGACCGAGCGGCAGCGCCTGCTGGACATGGTCACCCGCGACGGCTTCATCAGCGACTATCGCGGCCTGCGCATCGCCAAGTCCGGCCGCCGCTTCTGGATCGAGAACGCCACGGTCTGGCAGCTGATCGACGAGGCCGGCGTGCTGCGCGGCCAGGCCGCGACGTTCAGCGACTGGCGGGACGAGTAGGGATCCTCCTCCGCCACGGCTTCGGGGCCATGCTAGGCTTCACCTCCGGCGAAGAGGGAGGCCACGCATGGGGCGGATCAAGGCGTTTCTGATCTACGGCTCGATTCTCGCGGCCTTTCTGGTGATCATTCTCATGGTCGCCGGCGGTTACGGCCCGTGGGGTGCGATCAAGGCCGTCGGATCCACTTTTGTCCTGGTGCTGGTCGTCTTCGGCATCGTCATGGCCATGGCGTCGTCCTGACGGCGCTTTGAAGGCCCTCAGTCGCCCGTCCGTACCCCCCTTCCGTACTCTGTAGGATTTGGACCCAGGCCGGCCTGGGCCGGCCACCGACGACAGCCCTGGCGGCGCTGGCCCTTCGCGCAGGATCGGGTTTGGCAGAATCCGACGGCATCATGGCCTTGCTGCCATCGGCCGATCCGGACAGACTGCGCAGATGTCAGCCTCTCCCAGCCTTCGGCCACGCTGCATCGCCATGCTCGCCTTTCCCGGAGTCGAGCTGCTCGACGTCGTCGGGCCGCTGGAGGTCTTCGCCGCCGCCACCGCCCTGCAGCGCGACGCGGGGGCGCCGCCGGGCTATGCCGTCGAGGTGCTGGCCGCACGGGCCGGCCCGGTGCGCGCCACCTCCGGCCTGTCCGTCCTGGCCGATCGCGGGCTGGATGAGGCCGGCGACGGCATCGACACCCTGCTGGTGGCCGGCGGCGCCGGCATCGAGGCCGCGGTCGCCGACGCGGCCCTGGTGGCCTGGCTGCGGGGCATGGCGCCGCGGGTGCGGCGGCTCGGCTCGGTCTGCACCGGGGCGCTGCTGCTGGCCGAGGCCGGGCTGCTGGATGGGCGCCGGGCGGCGACCCATTGGAACTGGTGCGAAAGGCTGAGCCGGCGCTATCCGGCGGTGCGGGTCGAGCCCGACCCGATCTTCATCCAGGATGGAAGGGTGTGGACCTCCGCCGGCGTCACCGCCGGGATGGACCTGGCGCTGGCCCTGATCGAGGCCGATCACGGCCGCGACCTGGCCCTGGCCACCGCCCGCGATCTGGTGATGTTCCTGAAGCGCCCGGGCGGCCAGTCGCAGTTCAGCGCCGCTTTGGCCGGCCAGATCGCCGAACGGCCGCCGCTGCGCGCGCTGCAGGACTGGATGCTGGCCCATCCCGAGGCCGACCTGTCGGTGCCGGCCCTGGCCGACCGGGCGGCGATGAGCCCGCGCAACTTCGCCCGCGCTTTCCTGCGCGAGATCGGCGCCACCCCGGCCGCCTATGTCGAGCGGCTGCGGATCGAGGCGGCGCGCCGGCGGCTGGAGGAGACCGACCTGCCGGGCGAGACCGTGGCCCGCAGCTGCGGCTTCGGCAATGCCGACGGCATGCGCCGCGCCTTCCTGCGCCGGATCGGCGTGGCGCCGAGCGACTATCGCGAGCGCTTCCGTCCGCCTGCCGGCAACGGCCGGGCCGCCATCCACGCCCCAGATCTCCCTGTGAGGACATGATGACCGCGACCCCCGACCTGTGGTCCAGCCGGGCCGCCCTGCTGCCGATCGACATGCAGCGCGGCTTCGACCTGCCGCCCTTCGGCCGGCGCAACAACCCGGATCTCGACGCCAACGGCCTGCGGCTGCTGGTGGCCTGGCGGGCGGCGGGGCTGCCGCTGTTGCACATCCGCCACGATTCCGTGGAATCCGGCTCGGTCTTCGTGCCGTCGCATCCGGGCAACGCCTTCCGCCCCGGTTTCGAGCCGTGGGACAACGAGCCGGTGGTGGCGAAATCGGTGAACTGCGCCTTCATCGCCACCGATCTCGACCTGCGGCTGCGGCGGCTGGGCGTCGGCACGGTGGTGATGTTCGGCCTGACGACCGACATGTGCGTCTCGACCACGGTGCGGGTGGCGGCCAATCTCGGCTACCGCGCGATCCTGGTCGGCGACGCCTCCGCCTGCTTCGACCTGCCCGACGGCGCCGGCGGCATAATCACGGCCGAGGACCTGCAGCGGGCCCATCTGGCGACGCTTGCGGCGGAGTTTGCGACGGTGACGACGACGAATGCGGTGATGGAGGGGCTGGGGGCGTAGCGTCGCCCAACCTAACCTACGTCCCAGGATCCCCTTCCACTGTCATTGCCCGGCTTGACCGGGCAATCCAGGGGCCACAAAGAGCCGCCCTGGCCGCCCCTGGATGCCACGGTCAAGCCGTGGCATGACACCTGAAATTGTGCCGCATAAGACAGTTGCTACGGGCGACGCCTTAAGCTTTGTGGTTCCGTAGCGCCTCGGCCTGGGCGTAGAACTTCTTCTCCCACTCCTTGTGGGCGTCCTGGCCCTCGCGGATGAAGGGGGTGAAGACGGCGAGGTTCAGCAGCAGCCAGTTCACCAGCTTCGCCGGGAAGCGCAGCGGCTTGACGAAGTCGACGAACAGCACGACGCGGGTCTTGTCGGTGTGGTTCCAGGCCTCGTGCTCATAGGCGTCGTCGAACACCAGGGCCTTGCCCTCGCTCCAATGGCAGATCTGCTTGTCGACGCGGATCGCCAGTTGGTCGCGCGGTTCGGGCACCAGCAGGCCGACATGCAGCCGCAGCACGCCGTTGTAGGGCCCGCGATGCGGCGCCAGGTGCTTGCCCGGCTCGAAGATCGAGAACATCGCCGTCTTCAGCCCCGGGATCTTCTGGACGATGCGCCAGGTCTCCGGGCATTGCGCGATGTTGCGGTCCGAACTGACGCCGTAGCCGGTCAGGAAGAACGTCTTCCAGTGGTTGTCCTTGCTGATCGTCTTCACGTCGGAAGCGATCTCCTGGAAGCTCGGCAGCTCGCTCTGGCGCAGCAGGACGCGGTCCAGCTCGCTCCGGATCAGATGCCACTCGCGCTCGATCTCCGCCACCCAGGGGAAGGTGGCGTTGTCGTAGACCGGGGGGTTGCCGACCTTGCTGTATCTGAGGTTGAGCCGCTCGGCCCCGGCCACGATGCGCATGAAGAACCGGGTGACCGCGCTGGGCCGGTCCAGGGTCGGGTCGATGCCTTCGGTGACGATCGTCTGCTTCGGCTTGATCTGGCCCGGATGCGTCGCGGTGCCGTGGTTTCCGACGCTAACGTTCACGGTCTCACACTCCGACTCTGCTCTCGCTTTCGAACATAGGCTGCGATCTTGCGCTCTGCCATGGCCATCATACCGCAGAAAAACGCGGGTTGGGATCTCGGTCCGCCACGTGATTCTTCCCCTACACCAACGCCGCCGCGACCGCCATCGCTCTGTCTGCGAGTCAGTCCTATCTGGAATTGTGACAGCGTCAAGACAATGCGGGAGCGGTACGGTGCCGCGGACCGCTCAGAAATGGATGATGGAGCCG
This sequence comes from Inquilinus sp. 2KB_23, assembly GCF_052115705.1. Lineage (NCBI taxonomy): Bacteria > Pseudomonadati > Pseudomonadota > Alphaproteobacteria > Rhodospirillales > Rhodospirillaceae > Inquilinus > Inquilinus sp. 2KB_23. Next base: position 26,790 of record NZ_JBFRHF010000007.1, read on the forward strand.
CCATAGGACGCGACCACGGCGTCGTGGGTCACCAGCCGCAGGGGCTCGGCCAGGGCCTGGGCGATGAGGAGCCGGTCGAACGGGTCGGCATGAAGCAAGGGCAGCGTCTCGACTCCCGCGGCATGTTCGGCCGACACCGCGAGAAGGGCGTATCCGGCCTGGCCGAAATACGCGAGCGCCTGAGACCCGGAAAAGGGCGGTGCTCCGCGCCGCGCCATCGAATGTTTGATCGCGATCTCCCAGACGCTGGCGGCGGAGACGTGGATGGCATTCGCGGGGTCGGCGATCAGGGCCTGGATCGCCGCCGGCATCACCTCCGGGGACACCAGGGCCCAGATCGCGACATGGGTGTCGAGCAGCAGCCTCACTCCGCCTCGCCCGCGAACAGCGCCGCGATCCGCTCGTTGTCGGCGTCGAATTCCTGGAGTGTCATCGCCGGATACCGGCCGGCGAGAAGGCCGAGGCGCCTGGTCGCGTCCGCCGCGGGGGCGATGGGAACGAGGCGCGCCACCGGTCGGCCGTTGCGGGCGATGACGATCTCCGTCTCGCGCCCCTCCTCGACCGCTGCCACCAGACGGGAGAGGCTGGATTTGGCCTCGAAGATGTTGACGGTGGTCATGGCGTCGATCCTAGCTAGGCTTAGCCAGATATAATCTGTCGCTCGGATGGGTGCAACCGCTGAGGCCGGATGCCTGACGCCTGCGTCCGGCCGCGCTATGATGGCTCGCAATTCCACAGGAGGCCCGCCATGCCGTCCCTCGCCCACCTGCTGCCGTTCCTCCTGGCCACCGTGCTGATCGCGATCATCCCAGGCCCCGCCATCCTCTACACCGTGGCCCAGACCCTGGCGCGCGGCCGGGCGGCGGGCTTTCGCGCGGCCACCGGGATCGCGGTCGGCGACCTGGTGCATGTCGCCGCGGCCGCGGCCGGGCTGTCGGCGGTGTTCCGCTGGTCGCCGACCCTGTTCCTGGCGGTCAAGATCTTCGGCGCCGCCTATCTGGTCTGGCTCGGTTTCCGCATGGTGCGCAGCCGCCATGCCGCGGACGCCTTGCCGCAGGTGGCGCAGAAGACCGCGCGCCGCGCCTTCGCCGAAAGCGTGACGGTCGAGCTCCTGAACCCGAAGACGGCGCTGTTCTTCATCGCCTTCCTGCCCCAGTTCGTCGACCCCGCCGCCGGGCTCCCGGTTTGGGCCCAGTTCCTGGTGCTGGGGCTGATCGTCAACGCCGTGTTCTTCGCCGCCGACGTGGTGACGCTGCTGTGTATCGACCAGGCGATGGCCCGGCTGCGCCGCAGCGCCCGGGTGGCGCGCTGGCTGAGGATCGGCAGCGGCTCGGCCCTGGTCGGCCTCGGCGCGCACATGGCGCTCAGCCGCAATTGAGCAAGCGAAAGAAAGCTGCGCGGCCCGCGTGACCGCGGCGATCGCCCCTCCTATACTCGCGCCGTGACTGGAGGAGTGCCGCCCATGACCGCCTTCGAGAAGCGGAGCCGCGCCGATTGGGAGGCGTTGGCGCAGAAGGAACTGCGCGACAAGAAGCTGGCCGACCTCGCCGTCGAGACGGCCGAGGGCGTCGACGTCAAGCCGCTCTACACCGCCGCGGACCTGCCGGCGCAGGCGGAGGCCGAACTGCCGGGCTTCGCGCCGTTCACCCGCGGCGTGCGCGCCACCATGTATGCCGGCCGGCCCTGGACCGTCCGGCAATATGCCGGCTTCTCCACGGCCGAGGCGTCGAACGCCTTCTACCGCGCCAACCTCACGGCCGGGCAGCAAGGCGTCTCAGTGGCCTTCGACCTCGCCACCCATCGTGGCTACGACAGCGACCATCCGCGCGTGGTCGGCGATGTCGGCAAGGCCGGCGTGGCGATCGATTCCGTCGAGGACATGAAGATCCTGTTCGACGGCATCCCGCTCGACCGCATGTCGGTGTCGATGACCATGAACGGGGCGGTGCTGCCGGTGCTGGCCGGCTACATCGTCGCGGCGGAGGAGCAGGGGGTGCCGGAGGCCAAGCTGTCCGGCACCATCCAGAACGACATCCTCAAGGAGTTCATGGTCCGGAACACCTACATCTACCCGCCCGGGCCCTCGATGCGGATCGTCGCCGACATCATCGCCTACACCGCCGCGCGGATGCCGAAATACAACTCGATCTCGATCTCCGGCTACCACATGCAGGAGGCCGGGGCGACGGCGGTGCAGGAGCTGGCCTACACCCTGGCCGACGGGCTGGAATATGTCCGTGCCGCGATCGCCGGCGGGCTCGACGTCGACGCCTTCGCCGGGCGCCTGTCCTTCTTCTTCGCCATCGGCATGGACTTCTTCACCGAGGTGGCGAAGCTGCGCGCCGCCCGCCGGCTGTGGGCCGAGCTGATCCAGGCCGAATTCGCGCCGAAGAAGGTCGAGAGCCTGATGCTGCGCACCCATTGCCAGACCTCCGGCGTCAGCCTGACCGAGCAGGACCCCTACAACAACGTGGTGCGCACCACGATCGAGGCACTGGCCGCGGTGCTGGGCGGGACCCAGAGCCTGCACACCAACAGCTTCGACGAGGCGCTGGGCCTGCCCACCCCGTTCTCGGCCCGCATCGCCCGCAACACCCAGCTGGTGATCGCCGAGGAGACCGGCGTCACCCGCACCGTCGACCCGCTAGGCGGCAGCTACTATGTCGAGGCGCTGACCCAGGAGCTGGTGGACAAGGCTCGGGCGCTGATCGACGAGGTCGAGGCCATGGGCGGCATGACCAAGGCGGTCGAGGCCGGGCTGCCGAAGCTGCGCATCGAGGAGAGCGCGACCCGCCGCCAGGCCCGGATCGACCGCGGCGAGCAGACCATCGTCGGGGTCAACAAATACGTGCCGGAGAAGCCCGACCATGTCGAGGTGCTGGCGATCGACAATTCGGCGGTGCGCGAGGCCCAGGTGGCGCGGCTGAAGCAGATCCGCGCCAGCCGCGACGACGCGGCCTGCCGGGCGGCGCTGGCGGCGCTGACCGAGGCGGCGAAGACCGGCGAGGGCAACCTGCTGGACCTGGCGGTCAAGGCCACCCGCGCCCGCGCCACGGTGGGCGAGATCTCCGACGCGCTGGAGCAGGTGTTCACCCGCCACCGCGCCGTGGTCCGCTCAGTCTCCGGCGTCTATGGCGGCGCCTTCGCCGGCGACGAGGGCTATGCCAGGATCCAGGCCGAAGTCGCGCGCTTCGCCGAGGCCGAGGGAAGGCGGCCGCGCATGCTGGTGGTGAAGATGGGCCAGGACGGCCACGACCGCGGTGCCAAGGTGATCGCCACGGCCTTCGCCGACATCGGCTTCGATGTCGATATCGGTCCGTTATTCCAGACACCGGAAGAGGCGGCGCGCCAGGCGATCGAGAACGACGTCCATGTCGTCGGCGTGTCGTCCCAGGCGGCCGGGCACCTGACCCTGGTGCCGCAGCTGATGGATGCGCTGAAGGCCGAGGGCGCCGGCGACATCCTGGTGGTGTGCGGCGGCGTGATCCCGCCGCAGGATTACGAGCCGCTGCTGGCCGCCGGCGTCAGCGCCGTCTATGGCCCCGGCACCAACATCCCGCAGGCGGCGGCCGAGATCCTGACCCTGATCAGCAAGGCGCGGGCGGCAGCGGCGTAGGGCCTCCGGCGGGCGCGATCGTGCGGCTGTTCCATTTCAGCGACGATCCGGCGATCGCCCGGTTCGAGCCTCGCCCGGCACGCGTGCCGTCGGTTCGCCCCGCCGGGCTGGAGTGGCTCAACGGGCCGCTGGTCTGGGCGATCGATGACGCCCATCAGATGCTGTACCTGTTCCCGCGGGACTGTCCCCGGATCCTTGCCTGGGCGACGCCGGGGAGCACGGCGGCGGACCGGGCGCGCTGGCTGGGACCCGGCGAGCCTTGCGCCGTCGCCTTCGTCGAGGCCGCCTGGATCGGCCGGCTGCGCTCCGCCGCGATCCACCGCTATGAGCTGCCGTCCGAGACCTTCCGTAGCCTTGAGGATGCCGGGATGTGGGTGTCCGAGGCGCCGGTCGTCCCGCTCGGCTGCGTCGCCCTGGCCGGGCTCGACGGCGAGCTGGCGCGGTGCGGCGTCGACCTTTGCGTCGTCGATTCGCTGGTCCCGCTCGCCTCGCTGTGGGAGAGCAGCCTGCATGTCAGCGGGATCCGGCTGCGTAACTCAGCCACCTGGGCGCTGGCGTCCCGGCGAGGTCCGCGCTAGGATCGTTCCATCTTTGTTCCTGGAGGATGCGTGGCGAAACGGGCCGGCAGCGCCGATCTGCCCCTGCACCATGGCCGGGTCCCGGCCTGGCTGGGCCAGCGCATGGCCCGGCTGGGCGCGGTGATTGCCGAGGCGATCATCCATCATTACGGCCGCGACGACTTCCTGCGGCGCCTGGCCCATCCCTTCTGGTTCCAGTCCTTCGGCGCCGTGATGGGGATGGACTGGCATTCCTCCGGCATCACCACCAGCGTGATCGGCGCCTTGAAGCGCGGCCTGCAGCCGATGGCGGGCGAGCTCGGCCTGCATGTCTGCGGCGGGCGCGGCGCGCATTCGCGGCGGACCCCGGCGGAGCTGGTCGCCATCGGCGACCGCGTCGGCTTCGACGGCGCGGCCCTGGCGCAGGCCAGCCGGCTGGTCGCCAAAGTCGACAGCGCCGCGGTGCAGGACGGTTTCGACCTGTACCTCCACGGCTTCATCGTCGCCGATGACGGGCGCTGGGTGGTGGTGCAGCAGGGCATGAACGGCGACAGCCGCCTGGCCCGCCGCTACCACTGGCATTCCGAGGATCTGAAGAGCTTCGTCGAGGCCCCGCACACCGCGATCGAGGGCGCCGGCCAGGGCGTCATCGTCAACCTGACCGACCGGCGGGCGCGGGCCTCGCGCCACGGCCAGATCGACCTGCTGCGCGATCTCGGGCCGGACCGCATCGTCGGCGAGGTCGCGGTGCTGGAGGGCCGGGTTCCGCCGCCGCCGGACCAGCCCCGGCTGCCGCATCTGACTATGCCGGCGCATCACGACGTCCGGCCCAGCGACGTGATCCTACGCCGGCTGCACGGGGCGCTCAGCGCCGCGGCGGACCGGGCGCCGGCCGATTTCGGCGAGCTGCTGCTGGTGCCGGGCGTCGGCGCCCGCACCGTGCGGTCGCTGGCCATGGTGGCGGAGGTGGTGCACGGCGCGCCGTGCCGCTTCGCCGATCCGGGGCGCTTCTCGCTGGCCCATGGCGGCAAGGACCGGCACCCCTATCCGGTGCCGACCCTGGTCTACGACAAGACCATCGCGGTGCTGAAATCCGCCGTCGCCGCCGCGAAGCTCGGCAATGACGAACGGCTCGACGCGATCCGCCGCCTCGACGACCAGGCCCGGCGGGTCGAACGGCACGCCACCGGCCCGACCCTGCCCGAACACATCGCCGAGGAGCGCCGCCGCTCGCACGATTATGGCGGCCGCAGCGTCTTCGGCTGGGAGCCGGCGCCCGGGTCGCTGCCACAAAAATGCCCAGATTGAATCCGGATCGAAGCAACCGGGTCGGGGGTTGATCCCTTCGAGCGTTGGTGGGTTTGGCGCAATGCGCCGCCCGGCAGCCAGAAGGATGAACGAGATGATCACGATACGCCGAATCCTGACCAGTGCCCTGGTCGTCGCGGCGACCACGCTGGCGGTGTCGTCGCCGGCCCTCGCCAAGAAGTGGAACCATCATGGCTGGGGGCCGCCCTGGGCCCACCATGGCGGGTACTACGACCGTGGCTACTACGATCGCGGCTATTACGGCCGTCCGGTGGTGGTGGTGCGGCCGCGCCCGCCGGTCGTCTATTACGAGCGCCCGCCGGTCTACTACGAACGGCCCCCGGTCTATTACGAGCGTCCGCCGGTCTACTATGCGCCGCCGCCGCCGGTCTACGTCGCGCCGGCCCCCGGCATCTCGGTCAACATCCCGCTGCGGTTCGACTGAGGCATGGGCATGCGCCAGCCGTTGATGCGCCTGTCATTCCTGGCGCTGCTTGCCCTGACCGCGGCAACCCCGATGCTGCTGCTCCACCCGTCGGCGGCGATCGCGGATGATGACGACGACGATGACGATGGCGGCCACCGCTGGCATGGCCATCGTCACGGCCATTGGCGCGGCCCGCCGGATTACTACTACGCCCGGCCGCACCGGGACCGGGTGGTCGTCTATGGCGATCCGGATGACGACGACGGCTACTATGTGGAGCGGCGGCGGCCGCGCCCGGTCTATGTCGAGCCGGCGCCACCGGTCTACGTCGCCCCGGCGCCCGGCATCACCATCAACATCCCGCTGCGCTTCGATTGATGCGAGAGACCCCGACCGTCGCCGGTCGGGGTCTCGACGATTCTGCTTGCGCCGGCCAGCCAGAGTCGTATTCTGCGATTGCGAATGAATTGCAGTTGCATGCCGAGGAGAGCGGGAGATGACGAAGACCGGTCGCCTCCTCCTCAGCAGCGCGGCCGCCGGCGGCCCTCGGGCCGTGGAGATCGCGGATCGGGCGGGCTGGACCTAAGCCGCCGCCATCGCGAAAGCCGTCGATCCGTCGACGATCGGGCCGGTCCCTGGCTGGCGTTCCTCCGGCCCGATCCACACTCGAAGCCCCTGGAGCACCCTCCGGGGGCTTCCTTTCTGTTGGCTTCAGCCCCGGGCGCGGCGGGCGAGGATGATGCCGAGCAGGACCAGCGCGCCGAGCACGGCCATGCCGATGCCGGCCTGGCGCATCGCATCGGTGACCACGAACTGGTTCTGCTGCCACCAGGCCTGACCGCCGCGGTTGCCCAGCACCGACGCCGCCTGCAGCGCGGTCCAGACCAGGGCGATGCGGACCGGCCCGGCACCGCGGCCGAGGATCGCCGCCAGCCCGGCGATCAGGGCCAGGGCATAGGCCGGATCGCTGCTGACCGCCCAGGCCAGGGAGACCGGCACCTGGATGTCGAGCCCGACCAGCGCCCACACCACGATGGCCACGGCCAGCGGGCCGGCCAGCAGGGTGGCCAGGCCGGGATGCAGCGCCGCCAGCACCAGCACCACGGCGATGGCGAGATAGCCGAACATCGCCGCCTGGCCGAGCAGGCCGGGCACCGCGACGCCGGCAACCGATGCGGCATGGACCAGCAGCGGCAGCCGGACGGCGTTCAGCCAGATGACCGGGGCCAGCAGCAGCACCAGCCCGATGGTCGCGGCCAGGATCGCCGGCCAGGCGGCCGGGGCGGACGGGCTCGCGTCGACCGCCGGGCTGCGCCAGCTGACGAAGGCGAGGGCCAGCGCCATGGCCGCCCAGAACAGGCAGGGCCCGGACGAGATCCCCGGCTGCCCGGCGGCCGGCGTCAGCAGCTCCAGGATGGCATTGGCCAGGATCGGGCCCAGCAGCGTCGCGGAGGCGGCGGCCAGCACCGCGGTGCGGCCACTGGACCCGCCGCTCAGCCGGACCAGCCGCAGATGGTTGCCGACCACCAGCCCGGCGGCACCGGCCACCGCCGCCGCCCATAGCAGGCCGGGAAGCAGGACGCCGTCGCCGGGCGCCAGCGGCCGGCGCAACAGGACCAGCAGGCCGGCCAGCGCCACCGCCAGCAGCACGCCGCCGGCGATGATCGGCGCGCGTTCGTCGCGGCGCCGGGCCAGGGTGGCCCATAGCAGGTAGGGCAGCAGGGCCAGCAGCGCTTCCGCCGCCACCAGCCCGCCGGCGCCGACCTGCGCCGCCATCGCCGGCAGCAGCAGGGGGAACACCCCGGCATAGAGCAGCGGCAGGGTGCCGGCGCCGAGCGCGAGGCCCAGCATCGGCCGCACCAGCACGGCCGCCGATGATCTGTCGCCGCTTGCCGCCATGCCGATCTCCCGTCCCGAATCGCGAAGCCGGGACCGGTTTACGGCAAGCCCGGCCCGGACTCCATCGCCGCGACGGCGGCTTGCGCCGCCGTCACAGGTCGATGCGGAACCGCAGCGCCTCGTCCTCGCCATAGGCCGCCGCCTTGCGGAAGCGTTCGACCAGCCGGCCGCCATTCGCCAGGATGACCCGCTGCGACGGGATGTTGTCGGGGTTGGTGGTCAGCTCGACATAGGGCAGGCCGTGCGCCCGGGCCTCCGGCAGCAGCAGGGCCAGGGCCCGCGTGGCATGGCCGCGGCCCTGCATCCAGGGCACCACGGAATAGCCGATATGGCCCAGCACATGCGGCGGCAGAGCGGCCCCGCCGGGCTGCCAGCGAAGGTTGATGCTGCCGCAGAATTCGCCATCCCAAAGCCAGCGCTGGAAACCGGGCAGCCGCGGCACGGTGGTGCCGTCGGGCATCGGGATCGGGCCGCCGCAGGCTTCGGGATCGTCCAGCCCGGCGACGAAGGCGACCGGATCCTGGGCGATGCGCTCCAACTGCTCCGTGGCGGCCGCGGCCTTGCGAACGGTGTCCGGCGACCAGCCGCGCCGCAGGGCGTCGGCATAGAAGGGCAGCCGGGCGAGGGACGGGGCAAGCAGTTCGATCGTCATTCCCCCGTCCTAGACGAAAGCCCGCCCGTGGCGCAACGCCACGGGCGGCCTTCGCTCAGGAGAGGGAGATCACTTGTGCAGCGACGTCGCCGCCTCTTCGATCGCCTTGGCGACCACGGCCGGGTTCGCCACGAAGGCGGTGTGGCTGCCGGTGACCGACACGACATGGGCGCCGATGCGCTGGGCCTCCCAACGCTCAAGGTCCGGGTTGATCACGCGGTCGGCGGTCGACACCAGGAACCACGACGGAAGGGTCTTCCAGTTCGCGACGGTCACCTTCTCGCCGAAGGCCGCGAGCGCGATCGGGCCCTGGGTGGCGGCCATCACCGCCGCCTCCTTGACCGACGAATCGGCGGCGAAGGCGCTGTGGAAGCGGGCTGCCGGGATGGTGGCGAAGCCGTCCGGGCCGGGCTGGATGGCATCGGCCTCGACCGCCGCCGGGCCGTGCTTGAACACATCGGCCGCGGATTCGCCGACATCCGGCGCGAGGGCGGCGACATAGACCAGGCCGGCGATGTTCGGCGACTCGGTCTGGGTGATCACCACGCCGCCCCAGGAATGGCCGACCAGCAGGGTCGGGCCGTCCTGCTGCGCCAGCACCCGCTTGGTGGCGGCGACGTCGTCGGCCAGCGAGGTCAGCGGGTTCTGCACCGCGGTGACGTGATAGCCCTTGGCCTGCAGTGCGGCGACCACGCCGTTCCAGCCCGACCCGTCGGCGAAGGCGCCGTGGACCAGGACGATGTTCTTGACGCCGGTGGGCGCGGCCTCGGCGGACACCGGGCCGAGGCCGAGCGCCAGGGCGGCGACGGCGGCGAGTGCGAGCGACTTCAGGGGAAGGCTCATGAAACGACTCCGGAAGGAGAAGGAAGGCGGGCCGGCGTCATCGCCGGCCCGGCCGGGGGATCAGGCGACGGTCAGGCGGACGTCGAGATTGCCGCGGGTGGCGTGCGAATAGGGGCAGACCACATGGGCGCGGGCGACCAGGTCCTCGGCGACCGCACGCTCCACGCCGGGCAGGGCAATGGTCAGCCCGACCTCGAGGCCGAAGCCCTGGCCGTCGTCACGCGGGCCGACGCCGACATCGGCCGTGACGGTGGCGTCCGCCGGGACCTTCACCTTCAGCTGGCCGGCAACGAATTTCAGCGCGCTCAGGAAGCAGGCGGAATAGCCGGCGCCAAACAGCTGCTCCGGATTGGTGGCGTCGCCGCCCTGGCCGCCGAGCTCCTTCGGCGTGGTCAGCGCGACGGACAGCTTGCCGTCTTCGCTGGTGGCGCGGCCGTCACGGCCGCCGGTTGCCGTGGCCTTGGTGCGATAGAGGATGCTCATGATCGGATCTCGCTGATGAGGGGGCGGCGGGTTGCCGCTTGCGAGAAATTAAATAGCGCACAATTGAATTGCTCGATATGTGATTCCGGTATGGCGCGGCCGCAAAATTGAATGGTGCGCAATCCAATTGTGGAGCGTATCCAATCGGATTGTCCCGTTCCCCACCCCGGGAGAGCCCGCGATGCCCGATACCCTGGAACCCCACCAGCGCCTGGCGCAGCAACTGTGCTTCGCCGTCTACTCCACGGCGCATGCCTTCAACCGCGTCTACAAGCCACTGCTCGACCGGATCGGCCTGACCTATCCGCAATACCTCGTCATGCTGGTGCTGTGGGAACGCGATGGCTTGGCGGTGAAGGCGATCGGCGAGCAGCTGTTCCTCGATTCCGGCACGCTGACGCCGCTGCTCAAGCGCCTCGAGGCGGCCGGCCTGGTCGAGCGCCGCCGCAGCCGCGAGGACGAGCGGGTGGTCAACATCCACCTGACCCCCGCGGGACGGTCGCTGCAGGCCGAGGTGGCGGCGGTGGGCGAGGGGATCGGCTGCGCCGCCGAACTGACGCTGGAGACGGCGGGCAGCCTGCGGGCTTCACTGCTGAAGGTGCGCGACAGCCTGCACGCCAGCGCCGGGGCGGCCGAGTAAGACCGCCAGAAAGCCTGGGCGCGTCAGCCCTTGCGGCTGGGGTCGGTCGACGGGTCCAGCAGCCGGTGCAGATGCACGACGAAATAGCGTTTCTGCGCGTCGTCCACCGTCGCCGCCGCCTTGGCCCGCCACGCGGCATAGGCCTCGGCGTAGTTCGGGAAAACGCCGACGATGTCGAGCTTCGACAGGTCGGAGAACTCGATCCCGGTGGGGTCCTTGAGGTCGCCGCCGAGGACGAGGTGCAGCAGCTGCTTGGGCTGGTCGGTCATTTCGCTCACTTCGTGCCGAACATGCGGTCCCCGGCATCGCCGAGGCCCGGAAGGATATAGGCGTTGCCGTCGAGGCAGCGGTCCAGCGCCGCGGTGTAGATGCGCACGCCGGGGTGCTTTGCGTGCAGCGTGCGCACGCCTTCCGGCACCGCCACGAGGGCCATGAAGCGGATCAGCTCGTCCGGCACGCCGTGGCGGTTCAGCACGTCGATCGCGTGCACCGCGGAATTGCCGGTGGCCAGCATCGGGTCGACCGCGATGAAGATGCGGCCCTGCGGCTCCGGCAGCTTCACCAGGTATTCGACCGGCATCTTGGTGTCGTGATCGCGATACAGCCCGATATGGCCCTGGCGGGCGGAGGGGATCAGCTCGATCAGCCCCTCGGTCATGCCGAGGCCGGCGCGCAGGATCGCGACCAGCGCCACCTTCTTGCCCATCAGGACGGGGGCGTCCATCGGCTCCAGCGGCGTCTCGATCCGCTCGCTGGTCATCGGCAGGTCGCGGGTGATCTCGTAGCCCATCAGCAGCGAGATCTCGCGCAGCAGGGTGCGGAATCCGTTGGTCGACCGGCCCTTGTCGCGCATGTGCGACAGCTTGTGCTGGATCAGCGGGTGGTCGAGGATGAAGAGGTTGGGGAATTCGGGCAGCGTCTTCATCGGGCCTCGGCGCGGCGGTTGCGGCCCGACCATACAGGGCCGGGCCGACGGTTCCAAGGGGCGCGCCGGACTCGGCGGTTACGCCTGCTCGAGGGTGAAGCCTTCGTCCAGCCAGCCGGCCAGGCCGCCGATCATCACCTTCACCGGCCGGCCCAGCTCGGCCAGCTTGATGGCGGCGCGGTCGGCGCCATTGCAGTGCGGCCCGGCGCAATAGACCACGAACAGCGTGTCCGCAGGCCATTCCGCCATCCGCTCCGCCGTGATCTCGCGATGCGGCAGGTTGATCGCGCCGGCGATGCGGCCGGCGGCATAGGCGTTCGGGCCACGGGCCTCGGCCAGGACGAAGTCGGGGGCGCCGGACGCCAGGGCGGCATGGACGTCGGAGCAGTCGGTCTCGAAGCCCAGTCGGGCGCGGAAATGCGCCAGGGCGACATCGGACGGGGCGGCGGGGATCGCGGCGACGACGCTGGGGGCGGATCTCGGGGCAGGGCTGGTCATGGCGGGTCTCCAATTGCGACGCCGCCACTCTGCCCAGCCGGAGGGTCCGCTGCCATTGGCGTGAACGACAGGGACCGGGCAGATCTTGCCAATCCGCCGGCTCAGGGCCGGAAGAAGCGGTGGCCGCCGATGGTGGTGCGGTAGGCCTCCGCCGTCGCCCAGGCCGGCGCCCGCACCCGTGCCGGGGCGTAGAAATGGGTGGCGCCGGCGGTCGGGTCGGTGAAGATGCCGGCCATCACATGCAGCGCCACCGACCAGGCGATGCGGAACCGGGGCATGTCGCGGATGGTCAGGTCGCCGGTGGTCCAGGGGAACTGGCCGTGGTCGCCGATCACGGTGCAGATGGTCTTGGGATAGTCCGGGTCGCGCAGCCGGTTCAGCACCACCTGCGCCACCGCCAGCTGGCCCAGCCGCTGCTCGCCCTGGGCTTCGAAATACACGGCATAGGCCAGGCAGCTGGCCTGGTGCAGCACCGTCGGCCGCGCCCGGGCATCGGCCAGCCGCAGCCGCGCCACGATCAGGCGGCGGATCTGGGCGGGGGTGACGGCGCTCTTCTGGGCCGGCTGCGGCACGGCCGCCGTGGCGTCGGCGTCCGGCCGGCTGGGGATCAGGCTGCCGGGGTCGGGGTCCGCCGGCATGATCCAGCCTTCGCCCGGCAGGGTCTGCGCCCGCAGCCCGGGACCGGGCGCCAGGCAGGCCAGCGCCGCCAGCAGCGCCAGGGAACGGGACCCATGGCGTTTCAGAGGGCGGCGCGTCACGGGGCGGGCGGGAACAGCGGCAGCTCGGCCGCTCCGTCCGGGCCGCTCAGCGTCACCGAGCCCGCGGCGATCCGCTCGACCTGCCAGCCGGCGAGATTGTCGCCCTCGTGCAGCGTCACGGTCTCGCCGGTGTCGTCGCGGCGCAGCAAGGCGGCGCTGCGGTCCCCGGCTAGCATGATGCCCTGCAGCGTCATCGACGGCGGCGGCGGCGCCGGCGTGGCCACCGGGGCTTCGACGGTCGGCTCCGGCTCCGGCAACGGCTGCGGCGGCCGGCGCGAGGTGCTGAACAGCGGCCGCTCCACCGTCTCGGTCAGGCTGGCCAGGTCAGGTGCCGCCACCAGGGCCGGCGCGGGTGGCGCGGCCCCGCCTTCCGGCGGCAGCGCGGCCTGGGCGTTGCCGGCGCGGACCACGGCGGGCACCGCGGACGGATCCTCCGGCGTCAGCAGGTAGGATCCGGCGATGACCAGCGGGCCGAGCGCCACCAGCAGCCGGGTCAGGGGGTGCCACGCCATCTCAACTGCCCTCCGCCGATCGGCGCATCACGCCATAGAGGTCGACCGACACGGTCAGGTCCGGGTCCTCGGAATCCCCCGCCGCGGTGTCGGCGCGGATGGTGAACGCCGGGATGAACAGCGGCGGCGCGCCCGCCTCGAAAGCATACAGGATGTCGCGCAGCGCGCCGATCCGGGCACTGAAGGTGGCCCGCAGCCCGATCCTGGTATAGCCGGGATCCTCGATCGCCGGCAGCACCAGCGTGCTGTCGACCCGGCCGGCATGGGCCGCGACGATGCCGCCGACCAGCTGCTGCAGCGAGGCCGCGGCGATCGCCGGACTGGCGCCCTGCAGCGCCGGGGTGGCCCCGCCCGCGGCGGCGACCAGCGCGGCCCGCCGCTCCTCCAGCCGGTCGCGCGTCATCGACAGCCGGGCCAGCAGCGCCAGCTCCTGCCGCAGCCCGGCGGCGGTGTCGTCGGCGTCGCGGATGGCGACCGTCCCGGCGGCGAAGCCGACGCCGATGCCCGCCACCAGCAGCAGCAGCAGGCCGACGGCCAGGGCGCGGGCGGCGGCGGGGCTGAGGTCGAAGCTCATCGGCGGCCTCCCGGACCAGGGGCCGCCGACTCGGGCACCAGCGTCGCACTCACGGCGAAGCGGTCCTGGTTGCGCTCGGGGTCGCGCACGCTCGGCGCGGCGAAGGCGACGGCGTCCAGCTGCGGCAGCGCCGCCAGCAGCGGGATCAGGCCGGCCGCGTCGTCGGAAAAGCCGCCCAGCCGCAGCGTGCCCTGTTCCAGCGACAGGTCGGTCAGGAAGGCGGTGTCCGGCACGGTGCGGCTGATCGATTCGAGCAGGGCCGAGACATAGGGCGTGGTGCGGCGCTGGGCGCCGAGATAGGAATCCGCCTCCTCCAGCCCGCGGATCTCCGCCTGCATGGCGCTGATCGGCGCGGTTGCCGCTCGCGCGGTGGCGACCTGGTCGCGCAGCGCCGACACCGCCGACCAATGCGCCACCACGGTCCAGCCCAGCCACAGCCCGGCTATCGCGGCGGGGGCGGCGAGGCCCAGGCCGCACAGCCAGCCCAGGCGGCGCAGGGCCCGGCGGCGTTCGGCATCGATGTCCCGGCGCAGATCCGGTCCCGGCGGTGCGGCTTCATCCTCGGTGGCGAGGTCGACCACGTCGGGGGTCCAGCCGGTCCCCGCCAGCGCGTGTAGTGCGGCGTCGATCCGGTCGCGCGGCACCGCCGAGATCTCGACCGCGAAGGTCGCGCCGTCGCCGACCGGGCCCAGGCGGCGGGCGCCGAAGGCGACGCCGTCGGCGGGCCAGGGGGTCAGCCGGTCGATCTCGAAGCGCAGCACCCGGCCCAGCGCCGCCTCCGCCGCCCGCGGCAGCACGATCTGCCGGCGCAGCCCGTCCCCGGCCGGAAAGCGCAGGATGACGGCGGCGCCGCGCGGCTTCGGCATGGCCCGGTCGAAGGGCGCCTCGCGCAGCATCCGGGCGCCGCGGGCCTCGATCAGCCGCGGGCCGTCGTCCCGCCACAGCAGGATCGCCCGGCGCCGGGGGGCCGGGCGGCGCAGCCAGCGGTCCGGCACCACGGCGGCGAGCTCGCGCCCCCACCAGCGCAGGAATTTGGCCAATCGACTGGTCATGCCGGCGATCATGCCGGGTCCTCCCCCTTGCGCGGGCGGTCGAATCCGGCCTCGCGCCAATCCAGGATACGATAGAAGGCCTGCGAGTCGGCAGCGATCCACACCACCGCCTCGACCCGGCCGCGCCCGCCGCGGCTGGTGACGGCGTCGACGGTGACGGCATAGATCGGCCCGGCGGCGGTGCGCAGCAGGTTGGCGTCATCGGCCGGCAGCATCGCGGCCAGCCGCTCCGGCGTCGGCGGCGGCTTCTCCCGTCGCGCCCGCACCACGGCCTCGGCCTGGGCCTTGGTCACCCTCGGCAGCGCCTGCAACACCAACGGGTCGGCGGCGAAGGGGTTGATGCCGGCGGCGGGCGACAGCACGGTGACATGCGGCATCAGCGCGTCGGCGATGGCGCGGGTGACGCCCGGCACCCGCCGCAGCTCCTCGCGCGACTGGAACGGACGGCCGGCCGCCGGGTCGTCCGGATCGGTCCGGGCCGGCGGTATCGCCTTGGTCGGCGGTGCGGCCTGGGGGCCGTTCGGGCCGGCGGGCGGGGGCCTGGCGGCGGTGGGATCGGCGCCGGCGGGGGCGGCGTCGCCGCCGCGCTGGTGCAGGATGGCGGCGGCCAGGCGCGGCGCCCCTTCCGGCGAGCCCATCACGGCGGTGATCAGCCGCTGCAGCGTGTCGGCATCGGCGCGGTTCAGGTCGACGCGGCCGGCCTCGTCGCGGATCCGGACGGTGACGCGGCCGCCGTCGATCTCGGCGGGATAGGCGGTGCCGTCGGCATGCCAGCCGCGCTCGTCATCGGCGGTGCCCAGGCCCAGCACGGCCAGCTCCACCCCGCCGCGCAGCAGGGCGCGCAGCCGGGTCTGCTCGGCGCCGTTGGCGGCGACCCGGGCCTCGGTCCGGCTGCTGACGCTGAAGCCGAGCGTCAGCATCGCCAGCATCACCAGCGTCCACAGCACCACGACCAGCGCGATGCCGCGTTCGCCGTGACGGGCGCCATCGGCGCGGGGGTCAGCCGGGTTTGCTGGCATCGTGCGACACCGACAGGCTGCAGAAATCGCCGTCGCCCGCGACGGGCGTGGCGGCGGCGGTAGTGTTGGCAGCGGGGTTGGCCGGGCCATTCTGCGCCGGTGGATTGGGCTGCGCCGGCGGCGTGGCGGCGTCCTTCCCCGTCGTATCCGGCTGCTCGGGCGGCTGGGCGCCGGCGGCCGGGGCGGTGCGGGCGCAGGCGGCCTCGAGGTCGACCGGCAGCGGCACCACGATGTCCGGCCACGGCGCCTGCCCGGCCGCGTCGCGGCTGCGCAGCCGGATCAGCAGCGGCGGCGCCTGCCGGTCCGGCCAGGGCGACACCCAGCGCGGCTTGGCCTCGCCGGGCACGGTGCCGAAATAGTCGAAGGCGAAGCGGGTCGGGCCGTGGGCCAGGATCAGGTCGTCCGTGGTCTTGGCCGCGCTGAAATCGTCCAGCCGCGGGTCGAAGCCGGCGCGGGCGTAGCGCAGGGTCGACACCCCCGCCGCCACGTCGACATGGAAGATGGCGATGGCCAGGCCGGGCGCGCCGGGGAAGCCGGGATCGACCACGGCCAGGCCGACGCGATCGGCCTCGCCGCGGAAGGCGACGGCCGGCTTGGGGCCGCCCTGCAGGGTCAGGCGCCCCGCCGCGGCCGCCTCGCGCCGCAGCGTGGCCTGCACCAGGGCGATGGTCTCGCTGGCGTCGGTCGCCCGGGCGCCGCGGTCCCAGCCGGCGGTGACGAAGCGCAGGCCGCCGGTCAGCAGCACCATCACCAGGGCCAGCACGACCATGGCGATGATCGTCTCGATCAACGTGAAGCCGCGCTGGTTCCGGCGGGCGATCATTGCACCGCCACCAGGGTCACGGTGGTCATCTCGAAGCGGGTGCCGGCCGCGCTTTCGACCGCGATGCGCACCTGGGCCAGCACCGCATCGCGGCCGCCGAGCTTGACCTTCTCCCGCGGCGCATCGGCCCAGCGGTCGGCGTCGATCCGCCAGCGATAGCCGTCGGCCTCGCCGGCCAGGCGGTCGCCCAGCTTCAGCGGCGTGCTTGAGGCGCCCAGCTGCGCCGACAGCCCTTCGGCGACGAAAGCGGCGCGCTGCAGCCCGTCGGCGCGGGCCAGCCCGGTCAGCCCGGTCGAGAAGATGCGGAAGATGACGGTCAGGACGAGGCCGAGGATGACCAGCGAGACCACCACCTCGATCAGGGTGAAGCCGCGCTGGGGCGCCGTCCGGTCGCGCAGTCCTCGCCTATGCGCCATCGCCGGCCTCGCCGATGCGGACCCGGCCGGTCAGCCAGTTGACCTCGACCTGGTAGGTTCGCCGCTGGTCGCCCAGGAAGATGGTGCCGCCGGTCGACCGGCCATCGGGCAGGAAGCGGATGCCGGGCCGGCCGTCGGGGTCGGCGGCGATGTCGGCGGCGGTGACGCGGACGGCGATGCCGTCGGCGATGCGGTTGCGCAGCGGCGCGTCGACCGGGCCGAAGGTCCGCCCGGTCGGGTCGATCACCACGCCGCGCGGGTCGGCGTGCAGGATGGCGTCGCTGCGGGCCTGGCGCAGCTCCGACGCCAGCGTCGCCACGGTGCGCTTCAGCGACGCCTGGGCGGCGCCGCGCGACAGCATCGGCGGTACCAGCGCCGCCATGGCGCCGAGGATGACCAGAACCACCAGCAGCTCCAGCAGGGTGAAGCCGCGGCTGTCCCGGTCACGGGCCCTCTCACCAGCTGGTGATGTCGGCGTCATCGCCGCTGCCGCCTTCCCGCTTGTCGGCGCCGAAGGAGTAGAGGTCGAACGCCCCGTGCTGCCCCGGCGCGCGATAGCCATAGGCCACGCCCCAGGGATCCTGCGGCAGATCGGTGGTGCGCAGATAGGGGCCGTTCCAGCCGCGCAGCCCGCCCGGAGAGACGAGCAGGGCTTTCAGCCCCTGGCTGGTGGTCGGATAGCCGCCGACATCGATGGCGTAGAGGTCGAGCGCGGATTTGAAGTTCTCGATCTGCAGCCGCGCCGAATCGGACCGGGCGCCACCGAGATAGGCCAGGACGCGGGGGCCCACCAGCCCGGCCAGGAGGCCGAGGATGACGAGCACGACCAGCAGCTCGATCAGGGTGAAGCCGGCCTGCCGGTCCGGTTCGGCGGCAGCGGGAAGGGCGGGCGTGTCGTGCGGGGTGTTCTGCATGCGGGATCTCAGAAGGCGAGGTCGTTGATGCTGATGACGGCCAGCAGGATCGACATGACGATGCCGCCCACGGCCAGGCCGAGGATGATGATCAGGGCCGGCTCCACCAGCGTGACCAGGCGCTTGATGGCAGCTTCGAGCTTGCGTTCATAGGCGTCGGCGATGTGCGCAGCGGTCATGTCGATCCTGCCGGTCTCTTCGCCGACCCGCAGCATCTGCACCGCGAGCGGCGGGAACACACCGATCTCGGCCAGCGGCTCGGCCAGTCCGCGGCCCTGTCGCACGCCGCTCATGACGGTCTCCATCGCAGTGGCCACCGCGGTGTTCGAAATCACGTCGCGCGACAGGGCGATGGCCGTCGGCAGGTCGACACCGTTGCCGACCAGGGTCGACAGGGTGCGGCAGAACCGGGCCGTCACCAGCAGCCGCAGCAGCGGGCCGAACAGCGGCAGGCGCAGCGCCACCTTGTCCCAGGCCAAGCGTGGCCCGGGGATCGCCAGCAGCCGCCGCACCGCGATCACCGCCGCCACGATGCCCAGGCCGACCACCCAGCCGTAGTTCTGGGCGAAGCGGCCCACGGCGATGACGATGGCGGTCGGCGTCGGCAGCGCGGCGCCGGCATCCTTGAAGATGGTCTCGAACTGCGGCACCACGAAGGCCAGCAGCAGGAACACCGACGACAGCGACACGACCACCAGGATCGCCGGGTACAGCATCGCCGAGACCACCATCTCGCGGGTCTTCTCGCCGCGCTCGCGCAGTTCGGCCAGCCGCTCCAGCACCACGTCCAGCGTGCCGGAGCTTTCGCCGGCGCGGACCATGTTGACGTACAGCTTGGGGAAGGTGGCGCCCTGCTCCTCCAGCGACGTGCTCAGGCTGGCCCCGGCCCGCACCCGCGCCAGGATCCGGGCGGAGAGGGCGGAGATCACGCCGGCGCCTTCGGACAGGGTGACCAGCGCCTGCTCCAGCGGCTGGCCGGCGGCAAGCAGGATCGCCAACTCGCGGGTCAGGGTGGTGATGTCGCCGGGTTTTGGCGCGCGGCCGCTGCGACGGCCGGTGGCAGGCCCCTTGCCGGCGCGCACCGGCGCCACGTCCAGCGGCAGGATGCCGGTGGCCTGCAGCCGGGTGGCCAGGCTGGCCTCGTCCGCGGCCTCGGCGCGGCCTTCGACCAGGGCGCCGGTGGCGTCGATCGCCTTGTATGCGAAGACCGGCACCGCCCTACCACTCCTCGGTGACGCGGTGGACCTCGTCCAGCGTGGTCAGCCCGGCCAGGCATTTGTGCAGCCCGTCCTCGAACATGGTGACCATGCCGCCGGCGCGCGCCGCCTGGGCCAAAGCGGTGGTCGAGACCTTGTCGCGCAGCAGCTCGCGCACCGCATCGTCCGGCGCGAAATACTCGAAGATGCCGATCCGGCTGGTGTAGCCCAGCCCGTCGCAGGCGCTGCAGCCGACCGATTCGTACAGCTGCGGCGTGGCCGTCGCCAGCGGCCGCACCGCCTGGGCCCGCTCGACCAGCTCGTCCGGGGTCGTCACCGGCCGGCGGCATTCGGTGCACAGCTTGCGCACCAGACGCTGGCCGATCACCCCGCCGATGGTCGAGGTCAGCAGGTAGTTGTCGACGCCCATGTCGAGCAGGCGGTTGACCGCGCCGGCGGCGTTGTTGGTGTGCAGGGTCGACAGCACCAGATGGCCGGTCAGGGCGGCATGCACCGCGATGTTGGCGGTCTCGCCGTCGCGGATTTCGCCGACCATGATCACGTCGGGATCGTGGCGCATGCAGGATCGCAGCACCCGGGCGAAATCCAGGCCGATCTGGGGCCGGACATGGATCTGGTTGACGCCCTTGATCTGGTACTCGATCGGGTCCTCGACGGTCAGGATCTTGCGGCTCGGCTGATTGAGGATCCGCAGCGCGCCGTACAGCGTCGTGGTTTTGCCGCTGCCGGTCGGGCCGGTCACCAGCAGGATGCCGTGCGGCTTGGCCAGCTGGCGCAGCAGCGCCGCCTCGACCTCCGGCGCGAAGCCGATCGCGGTCAGCGCGATGTCCATGCCGGCGGTGTCGAGCAGGCGGATGACGACGTTCTCGCCATGCAGGGTCGGGATGGTGGCGACGCGCATGTCCATGCTGCGGCCGCCGACGCCGAAGCGGGCCCGCCCGTCCTGCGGCAACCGGCGCTCGGCGATATCCAGCCGCGACAGGATCTTGATCCGGCTGACCAGGGCCGGGGCCAGCCGCACCGGCGGGCCCTTCATCTCGCGCAGGATGCCGTGGATGCGGTACCGGACCTTGACCTCGTCGCGGTAGCATTCGACGTGGATGTCGGAGGCGTGGAGCCGGATCGCGTCGCTGAAGATCTGGTTGACCAGGCGGATCACCGGCGCCTCCTGCGCCAGGTCGCGCAGGTGCTCGACATCCGGGTCGCGCGCTGACTCCTCGGGATCGCTGCCGATGTCGTCGACGATGCGCTCGACAGCGGTGCGACCGCTCTCGAAATAGCGGGCGAAGGCGTCGTCCAGGTCCTCGGTCGCCGCGACGCAGGGGCGGACCGGCCGGCGGGTCGCCAGCTCGACCGCTTGGCGGGCGTAGAGGTCGCCGGGATCGGCCATGGCCAGGACGACGCCGTCCTCGGCCTCGGCCAGCGGCAGCACCCGGGTCTCGCGCAGGAAGCGGGCCGACAGCTTGCCGTCGAACAGCAGTGCGGCCGGGAACGCGTCCGGCCCGACCAGCGGGACGTCATGCTGCAGCGACAGGGCCAGCGCCTGGTCGCGGCCCGACACCAGGCCCAGCTTCGACAGCAGGGCAGGGACGGCGTCGCCGGAACTTTCCTGCAGGCGCGACACCCGCGTCCGATCCTCGGGGCCGAGCTTGCCGAGTTCGACGAGAATGTCCAACAGGGGTTTCACGACGCCCTTTCCGGTCCGTATGGCGGCAGGCTTGGCCGCGACCCTGCATCATCGGCGCGTCGGCGACCGCGCGCAATCTCGGCCGCCCGACTGTAACGGTCAACCGAAATGTTTGTGTCTTATCATGGGGTTACTTTGCCGATTTCAATAAAACTTAACATTAATGCAACAAGGCTGTCTTGATTCCGGGCCCACCGCTCTTGGCTCTTGTGGAGCCAGGGCCGGACGGGCTATGGCTCGACGTCGCCGCGGGGATAGCATCAGTGATTTGTCGGGCGTTTTCCTTCAGGATCCTTGGGATTCCCTTGCTGCTCGCGCTGGTGTCTTGCGCGCAGCCGCAGGGCCAGGACCGGCAGCCCTCGATGTTCGACGACCTGTCCAACCGCTCCCTGGCGGCGCCGGGGGACAATCGGTCGCGTTCGAACGTGGTGGCCTCGGCGGGACGCACCGCGCCGGTGCGCCAGGCCCAGGTCTTCCCCGGCATCGACACAGCCCCCGGCGGCCAGCCGGACATCGGCGCGCCGATCCAGGCGCAGCCCGGCGGCTACCAGATCAACTTCAACAACGCCGACCTGGCGCAGGTGGTCCAGGGCGTGCTGGGTGACCTGCTGCACCAGCCCTACACGCTGGACCCGCGGGTCACCGGCACGGTGACGCTGTCGACCCAGGGGCCGATCAGCCCCAACGACCTCTTGGCCATGCTCGAGACCGTGCTGCGCGCCAGCGGCGCCGCGCTGGTGCAGGACGGCCGCGCCGGCTACCGCATCCTGCCGCTCGGCGAGGCGGTCGCCGGCCGCACCGTGCTGCAGCTCGGCACCGATCCGAAGCCGCTGCCGGCCGGCTACGGCATCACCATCATCCCGCTGCGCAACGTCTCGGCCGAAACCATCGGCCCGCTGATCGCGCCGGCGACCAACCCGGAGCTGGTGCGCGTCGACCCGACCCGCAACCTGGTGTTGATCTCCGGCACCAGCGCCGACCGTGCGGCGCTGGGCGCCACCGTCGAATCCTTCGACGTCGACTGGCTGCGCGGCATGTCGTCGGGGATCTTCCCGCTGCACCAGGCGACGCCCGAGGCGGTGATCCGCGAGCTGAGCTCGGTGTTCGGCGGCGCGCCGGACCGCGGCCCGCTGAAGGGCCTGATCAACTTCATGCCGGTCGAGCGGCTCAACGCCGTGCTGGTGGTGACGTCGCGGGTCGACAAGCTCAACGAGGCCGGCCGCTGGATCAAGCGGCTGGACCAGGGCGATTCCGACGAAGAGCGGGTCTATGTCTACATGGTGCAGAACGGCACCGCGGCGAACATGGCGCGGGTGCTGGGCCAGGCCTTCGGCAAGGTCGACCAGAACGGCAGCTCGCCCTTCGACGACGAACAGGGCTCGACCACGGCCCCCGGGCTCGGCCTGACCGACAGCACCAGCGGCGGCGCCGGCCAGCAATCCTCGCCCGGCGGCAGCACCGCCAGCCAGCCGGGCAGCACAGCCCAGGCCGGGGCCGGGCAGCCAGGCGGGTCGCAGTCGCAATTCGCCCCGATCGACTTCAACGCCCAGTCGAAGGAAGGCGACGCCTCGATCCTCGGCCTGGCGGGCACCTCCGCCGGCAAGGCGGCGGTGTTCAAGCTGGACAAGCTGGGCGAGGTCCGGGTGGTGCCGGACAAGGACAAGAACGCGCTGCTGATCCGGGCCCGGCCAGCGGCGTTCCGCATGATCGAGACGGCGCTGCGCGCCATCGACGCCAGCCCGCTGCAGGTGGTGATCGAGGCGACGATCGCCGAGGTGACGCTGAACGACAAGCTGCAATACGGCGTCCAGTACTACCTCGAATCCGGCAACTTCTCCGGCGGTTTCACCACCGGCACGCCCGCGGCCGGATCGGTGAACGCGCCCCAGCCGACCGCCGGGGGTGGCCTCAACCTGGTCGTCGCCGGCGCCAATTCGCGGGTGATCATCAACGCGCTGTCGTCGATCACCGATGTGCGGGTGATCTCGGCCCCGACCCTGTCGGTGCTGAACAACCAGACCGCCCGGCTGCAGGTCGGCGACCAGGTGCCGGTGCGGACGCAGCAGAGCCAGTCGACCGACACCGGCAACTCGCCGGTCATCAGCAACATCGAATACAAGGACACCGGCGTGATCCTGAAGGTCACGCCGCGGATCAACTCCAACGGCGACGTCAGCATGGATGTGCAGCAGGAGGTCTCGAACATCGTTCCCGACGCCTCCTCCTCGGCCGACGACGCGCTGGCGCCGACGATCTCGACCCGCCGCATCGGCTCGATCGTCTCGGTCGCCAACGGCCAGACCGTGGCGCTGGGCGGGCTGATCCAGGAGAACCAGACCAACGGGCGCAGCGGCGTGCCGGTGCTGCAGGACATCCCGCTGCTGGGCAACCTGTTCTCCTCCACCAACGACAGCCGGGTCCGGACCGAGCTGATGGTGTTCATCACCCCGCGGGTGATCCGCAACGCCGCCGACGCTGCGGCCATCACCCAGGAGCTGCGGTCGCGGATGGAGGCGCTGCGGCCCCGCACCGGCTCCCCCACCCGGCCGCCCAAGCCGCTCTGACCCGCCGGGCGCCGTGACCCCGGTCGCGATCGCGCTGCTCGCCGCCTCGCCGATCATCGGCAGCTTCCTTGCTGCGGCGGCGCAGCGTCTGCCGGACGACGCCCGGGGCCTGCTGCTCGGCCGCTCGCGCTGCGACCATTGCCGGCAGCCGCTGACGGCACGGGATTTGATTCCCATCGCCAGCTGGCTGGCGCTCCGCGGCCGCTGCCGCCATTGCGGCGCGGCGATCGACCGGATGCATCCCGTGATCGAGCTGGCGGCGGTCGGCGTCGCCGTCCTGGCGTTGGTGGCCGGCAGCCCCGCGGCGATGCCAGCGACCTGCCTGCTGGGCTGGTGGCTGCTGCTGCTCGGGGCCATCGACCGGCGCACCGGCCTCCTTCCCGACATGCTGACCCTGCCGCTGATCGCCGCCGGGCTGCTGGAGGGGCTGGTGACGATGGATGGCGCGCCGCCCATCGACCGGATCGCCGGCGCCGCGGTCGGCTATGCGGTGTTCGCCGGCCTCGCCTTCGCCTATCGCCGCCTGCGCGGCCGCGACGGGCTGGGGCTGGGTGACGCCAAGCTGCTGGCGGCGGGCGGCGCCTGGCTCGGCTGGCAGGCCCTGCCCGGCGTGATCCTGATCGGCGCCGGCGGCGCGCTGGCGGCGGCGCTGATCCTTCAGCGCGGGGGGCTGACCCGGCACACCGCCATCGCCTTCGGGCCCTGGCTGGCCCTCGGCATCTGGGCGATGCGCCTGCTCGGCCCCTGAGGCTGCGGTCCGGCTACGGCCGGATCTCGACCTCGTCCTCCAGCCGCGCCATCTCGAAATCCGAGATCAGCACCTCGATCCGGGCGGTCCAGCGGCCCGGCACCGGGATGGTCAGCCCGTCGACGCGCCAGCTGCCGTCCCCGGCCTTGGCCGCCGGCCGGCGGATGGGCTCGATCCCGGCGGCGGGGTTGGACAGCACCAGCGTCACCTCCTGCGCGTCCAGCGCGCCGAAATCCCCGGTCATCACCACGATCGACGCCGTCACCGGGCCGGCGCGGCCGGGGCTGATGGTCAGGTCAGCCATGGCGGGGGCGGTGTGGATGTGGATCGATGCCGGCCGGGCCGCGGCCTCGGCCAAAGCGCGCGGCGGCGGGGTGAAGCGCCAGGTGGCGGCGACGGCGAAGATCGCCAGCACCAGCAGCGTCTCGACCGCGATCGACCGGGCCAGGTGCCGCGCCGCCGGTCCGTCGCCGGCCTCGGCCCGGCTGGTCAGCCGCCAGCGGTTCAGCGCGGCCAAGCCGAACAGCAGCAGCACCAGCGCCAGCTTGACCAGCAGGACCCGGCCATAGGCGGTGGTCCACAGCGCCGAGAAATGGTCCAGCTGGACCACGGCCAGGGTCAGGCCCGCGGCCACCAGCGGCGTGACGATGAAGGGGATCAGGGCGGCGAAGCGGCGCAGCGCCGCCACCGCCCCGGGGCCGCCGGCGCGCAGATGCAGGCCCAGCGGCAGCAGCGCCCCGGCCCAGGCCGTGATGCAGACCGCGTGCACGAACACGGCCGGCCGGGTCAGCGTCTGCGGCGCGGCGGCGCTGGCATGGCCGCTGGCCGCCAGCGCCAGGCCGGTCGCGGCCAGGGCCAGCAGCGCCGGCACGGCCGCCATCGGTCCGCGCCGCAGCGCCAGGGCCAGCAGGCCGAGCGCCAGCGCCAAGGCCGCGACCAGTGCGGTGGTGCCGTAGCTGGTGCCCCAGCCGGTGGCCCAGGCGATGCGCTGGCCCAGGCCGGACAGCGGCACGTCCAGCGCATCCAGCCCCTGCAGCCCGACCGACAGCGGCGCGGCCGCCAGCCCCAGCAGCATCAGGACGACGGCGGTCCGCGTGGTAGCACGGGGCAGTGGCGCCACCGCGGCGCGGAACACCGCCGCGCCGACGCCGAGGAACAGCGCGGCGTAAAGCGCGACCTTGGCCAGCCAGATCGCCGCGCGGACCGGCCTGTCGACCGCTTCCGCCGTCCCCGGCACCGGCCCGGCACTGGGCGCGCCGACCGAGAACACGACGGACCCGCCGACCGGATGGCCGTCCTCGGAGATCACGCGCCAGCTCAGCACATGGGTGCCGGGGCCGATGCCGGGCGGCGCCTCGATCACCAGCGTGGCGTCCTCGAGCCGGTAGTGGTCCAGCACCGTGGCGGTGCCGTCGGGCCCGATCAGCCGCAGCACCAGCGGCGACACCGGCTCGTTGAAGGTCAGCGAGAAGCCGGCCGGCGCCGCCGCGACCACCGCATTGTCCGCCGGCTCGGCCTGGATCCGCGAGGCATGGGCCAGGGCGGCATGGGGGGCGATCAGCCCGGCCAGGATGGCGATCAGGAGAACGAACCGGAGCGCAGCGAATCTTCTCTTGTCCCCTCTCCCCTTGCGGGAGGGGGCCAGGGGGAGGGGGTTCGAGCCGAAAGAACGACCTCTGAATGCGAAGGAGTGGGCGGATTCGTCAGGTCTCACGACCAGGTTCCGGCGCCTTACGATCGGCAACCCCCTCCCCCTGGCCCCCTCCCGCGAGGGGAGGGGGGACTCCTTTTGCGAAGCGCCGAGGAGGCAGGTCGAGGACGTTCTCACGGCTTCGGCAGCAGCCGGATGCCGGGGGCCGGGGTCTCGTAGTCGTCGGGGTCCTTGCCCTCGGCCGGGATCTCGATCCAGCGGTCGGTCCCCTTTTCGCATTCCTGCACCACCGGGAAGTACAGCTTGGTGTCCGGCTTCAGGTCGGCGGTCAGATAGCCGCGGAACACGAACTCGTCATAGAACTCGTCCGGCAGGTTGCCGCCGCTCCACACCACCTCCTTCACACCCTCGCTGGTCGGGGTGCCGTAGTAGTCGTAGGAGGCGGCGTATTTGCCCTTCACCGTGGCCAGGGTCCAGCCGGGCTTCGGCATCGGCTTGACCGCGATCACCCCCTCCGGGATCTGGACGCGGATCTTGACGGTGGCCGACCCGTCGCAGCCATGCGGCACGCGCAGCACCGCCTTGTAGGCGCCGCCCACGGCCGCCTGCTGCGTCTCCAGCGTGATGTGGGCGAAGGCCGGGGCGGCGGTCAGGGCGGCGACTGCCAAAGCGGGCAGGAAGGACTTCAGCATGGTCCGTACTCCAGGATGGGACCGGCCGCGGCCGGTCGGATGGCGTTCAAAAAGGGGAAAAGGGGCTCAGGCGCCGGCGATCAGCCGGCGCAGCGCCGCGACCCGTTCGGGGCCGGGGGTGCCGTAGGCGATGGTGTCGGCGAAGCGGCCCTGGCGATCCATCAGGTAGATCATCGCCGAATGGTCCATGGTGTAGTCGCCGTCGCTGGTCGGGACCTTCCGCCAGTAGACGCGGTATGCCTTGGCCACGGCGGTGATCTCGGCCTCGCTGCCGGTCAGCCCGGTGATGCGGGGGTCGAAGGACTGCAGGTACTGCTGCAGCATCTCCGGCCGGTCGCGCTCCGGGTCGACGGTGACGAACAGAACCTTCACCTGGTCGGCCTCGGGGCCCAGCGCCGCCAGCGCCTGCGACATCTCCCACAGCGTGGTGGGGCAGATCTCGGGGCAGCGGGTGAAGCCGAAGAAGATGGCGAAGGGCCGGCCCTTCAGGTCGGCGTCGCTGACGATGGCGCCGTTCTGGTCGGTCAGCCGGAAGGCGCCGCCCGGCAGCGCCCCGGACACCACGGTCCGGGTGGCCGACGGGTCCTTCGAATAGACCAGCAGGAAGCCGGCGGCCCCCACCAGGATGGCGGCGATTGCGAGCAGCAGCGGGACCAGGATGCGGAGGCGCATCTCAATTCCCCATCCCGGGCATGGTCGCGGCGCCGTGGTCCGGCGCGGTGGCGCCGATCGCCTCGACCGTGAAGCGGACATCGAGGGTGCCGGCCTTCTCGAAGGTCAGCGTGCCGGCGAAGTCCTCGCCGGCCTTCAGCGGCCGCTTTAGCTCCAGGAACATCAGGTGGTAGCCGCCGGGGGCCAGCGCGGCCCGGCCGTTGGCCGGCACCGGCAGGCCGTCCGGCATCAGCCGCATGGTCATGACGCCGTCGGTCATGGCCATCTGGTGGATCTCGACACGGCCGGCGATCTCGGCGGTGGCCGAGACCAGCCGGTCGGGCTCGGACCCGGCGTTCTCGATCGCGGCATAGCCGCCGGCGACCTTGGCCCCGGCCGGAGTGGCCCGGCTCCAGGGATGGGTGACCTCGATGGCGCCGGCCTTGAACTCCTGGGCCAGCGCCGGCCCGGCGGCCAGCAGCGCCAGCGCCAGGGCGGCTTTCGCAAACAGGGACATGATGGGGTGCTCCAGGCAGGACCGCCCCCCGATTCACCCCATTTTTAGGGTGGATGGCGGGGGCGCGGTCGTGAACCGTTGCGGACCCGAAGGTCCGGGCGGGGTCAGGCCTGGAAGGGCGGGGCTCGGGGGTTGGCCGGCGACCGCGGCACGGCGACGACGGCCGGCGCGGTGCGGAGGGGCGTGGCCTCGGGTTCGCCGGCCAGCTGCGGCACCAGCAGCACCGCGACGAAGACCGGGGCCATGTGGCCGCCGAACATGCTGCAGCCGATGGTGCAGCAATCGGGCAGGTGGCCGTGGCCGGCGGGCTGGTCCGGGCGGTCGGGGGTGGACGGGCCGCCATCGGCGCGGCACAGGCCGGACAGGGGGTCGAAGGCGACGGGGGCGGCGCTGGCGCCAATGGCGAAGCCGCCGATCAGGGCCTGGAAGAACAGCAGATAGGCCGCGCACAGCGCGACCCATGATGTCCGTCCTTGCCTGCGCCTCATCCGCACGTCGCTGCGTTCCCCCTTCAGCCCGGCCGGGATATCACGGCCGCGGCCGGGCGCAAACCCGGCCGCTGTGCGACAGATCAGCTCTTGTAGCTGCGCGCCAGCGCGTCGGCGTTGCGGGCGAGCAGGCCGAGGTCGGAGCCGACCGCGACGAAGCGGTAACCCCATTCGATGTAGCGCCGGGCCTCGGCCTCGATCGGGGTCAGGATGCCGGCCGGCTTGCCGATCGCGGTCAGCCGCCGCACCGCGTCCTGGATCGCGGCCTGCACCTCCGGATGGGCCGGGTTGCCGATATGGCCCATCGAGGCCGACAGGTCGGACGGGCCGATGAACACGCCGTCGACGCCGTCGACCCCGGCGATGTCCTCGATCCGCGCCAGCGCCTCGCCGGTCTCGACCTGCAGCAGCACGCAGATCTCGGCATCCGCCTTCTTCAGGTAGTCGGCGACCCGGCCGTAATGGCTGCCGCGGCCGCTGGTGGTGATGCCGCGGATGCCGGCTGGCGGGTAGCGGCAGGCGGCCACGGCGCGGCGCGCCTCCTCGGCATTCTGCACGAAGGGGATCAGCAGCGCCTGGGCGCCGATGTCGAGGATGCGCTTGATCAGCACCGGGTCGTTCCAGGCCGGCCGCACGATGCCCGTCGCGGTGCCGCGCGCCGCCGCCTGCAGCTGCGCCAGCAGGTCCGGCAGCTCGTTCGGCGAATGCTCGGTGTCGAACAGGATCCAGTCGAAGCCGCTGTCGCCGATGATCTCGGCGACGATGTTGCTGCACAGGCTGCTCCACAGCCCGATCTGGGTGTGCCCGGCGGCCAGCGCCGCCTTGAACCGGTTCCGGTCGAGTTCCATCGGTGTTTCGTTCCTCTGTCAGCGTGTCCGCCGCACCCGGCAGCCACGGATGGTGGCCGGGCTGCCCTCGAACTCCACCCGGCCCTGCGCCGCCAGCTGGCGCAGCCGCCAGAAGCAGAAGGCGTCGGTGGCGAAGAAGCCGGCGATCGTGCCCATCGGCTGGCCGATCACGCGGGCAGCGGGCATCCAATCGGTCCCGACCGCGGCCAGGATCTCGGCGTCATGCGCGTCGATCGGATGGGTGGTGATGATGCCGCCCCGGTGGTGCCGCAGCCCGCCGCCATCGGCGCGCAGTCGTTCCCACTCGGCGGCCAACCGGGCCCGGCGATCGGGATCGACCGGCCGGGCCGTGGCCGCGGCGCGCGGGACATCCTCGGGCTCCAGCATGCCCACGGCCGTCATGTCGCGGCGCAAGGCTCCGGGCAGCAGGTCCGGGCCGACCGCCACCTCCTCGAGCGGCGCGGTGGCGTCGCGCAGCGCCCAGATCGCCCGGCGCAGCTTCAACTGCTCGGCGGCGCCGCTGCCATGCCACAGGACGAACGTTTCCGCCGCGTCCGGCAGCGCCCGCAGCACCGCCGCCTCCTCCGCCAACTGGTCGACCAGCCGGCCGCCGGTCTCGATCGCCGCGCGATCCTCATCCGGGAACACCGCATGCCAGAAGGCGGCGCGGGCGTCGGGCCGGTCGCTGTCGACATCGCCGAGCGGCCCGACCGCCAGGTCGTCGCGCAGGACCAGCACCGCCGCTTCGGGCAGGTTCAGCCCGGCGCGGATCACTTCGGCGGCGCTGTCGCCGCAGCAGACATGCAGGACGGGAACGGGCATCGCGATTCTCCGGACCGGACCGGGACTATAGCAACCCGCCCGCGGTCGAACAGGACGTTCGCCTAATTCGCCGCATGCTCTCTGCGGCCGGCAGCTACGGGGTCACGGTCTCGGCCTTGGCTTCGTCCGGCGCTGCCGTGGCTGGGTTGCGCAGCAGGGCGGCGCCCAGCACCGCGGCCAGCGCCGCGAAGCAGGCCCCGACCAGGAAGGCGGCCTGGTAGCCGCCGAGCAGCGCCACCAGCCGGTCGGCGCCCGCCGCCAGCAGCCCGCCAGTGCGCGCCGCGGCCAGGCTGGCCAGCACGGCCAGGCCCAGCGCCCCGCCCATCATGAAGGCGGTGTTGACCACGCCCGAGGCCAGGCCGGAGTCGGTCGGCCCCACCTCGCTCATCGCCGCCAGCAGCAGCGGGTTCAGCGCCATGCCGGCGCCAAGACCCAGCAGCAGCATGCCGGGCAGGACATGCAGGGTGAAGCTGCCGTCGACCGGGGCCCAGGCGAACAGCGCCAGCCCGGCCGCGGCCAGCAGCAGCCCCCCGCCCAGCGGCGCCCGGATGCCGAAGCGCATCACCAGCCTGGCGGACAGGCCGAGCGAGAAGGCGGCCATGATCAGATTGGACGGCAGGAAGGCCAGGCCGACCGCCATCGGGTCGTAGCCCAGCACCTGCTGCAGGTACAGCGCCGACAGGAAGAACCAGGCGAA
Source organism: Inquilinus sp. 2KB_23 (assembly GCF_052115705.1). Taxonomy (NCBI): domain Bacteria; kingdom Pseudomonadati; phylum Pseudomonadota; class Alphaproteobacteria; order Rhodospirillales; family Rhodospirillaceae; genus Inquilinus; species Inquilinus sp. 2KB_23. The sequence goes on from NZ_JBFRHF010000007.1 coordinate 57,288, forward strand.
CATGGCGGCGGCCCACAGGACGCCGACGATGTTGGCGACGGCCAGGCTGCGCAGCCGGAACAGGCCCAGCGGCATCAGCGGCGCGCTGACCCGCGACTCGATCACCAGGAACACCGCCAGCAGCGCCACCGCGCCGCCCAGCAGGCCGAGGGTGCGGCCGGAGGTCCAGCCGGCCTCGTTGCCGCCGACGATGGCGTAGACCGCCAGCATCAGCGCGGCGGTCACGGTGACCGCGCCGGCGATGTCGAGTCGGCTGGACGGGGCCTCGCCGCGGCCGGCGGGCAGCAGCATCAGCGACAGGGCGAAGACCGCGATGCCGATCGGCAGGTTGACCAGGAAGATCCAGTGCCAGCTGAAGGCGCCGGTCAAGAGGCCGCCGAGCAGCACGCCGATGCTGCCGCCGCCGGCGCAGACGAAGCCGTAGACGCCCATCGCCTTGGCCCGGTCGGCCGGTTCGGTGAACAGGTCCATGATCAGCGACAGCGCCACGGCGGAGACCACGGCGCCGCCCAGCCCCTGCACCGCGCGGGCCGCGACCAAGAAGGTCTGGCTGCCGGCCAGGCCGCAGGCCAGCGACGCCAGGGTGAACGCCGCCAGGCCGATCAGGAACAGCCGGCGGTGGCCGAACAGGTCGCCCAGCCGGCCGCCGAGCAGCAGGAAGCCGCCGAAGGTCAGGAGATAGGCGTTCACCACCCAGGCCAGGCTGGCTTCGGTGAAGCCGAGATCGGCCTTGATCGAGGGCAGGGCGACGTTCACCACGGTCGAATCCAGCACGATCATCAGCACGCCGAGGCACAGGATGGTCAGCGCCAGCCAGCGCCCGCTGCCCGGCGCCGGGGGCACGGAGGTCCGGTCGGTGGTACGGCTGTCCGTCATGATGGCGTTTCCCCTTCGCTTGCGCCGGTCCCGGCCCGGCGCCCGTGACGCGATGGCCCGGCTCTCCGCCCGATCTGTCGATCGGGGGCGGCGCGGTTTTTGTTAACTGTGTGGTTCAGTATCATGTCACGATGGACCACCGCAAGAATCGCAGGGGGACTTTAATCCGGCCCTCGACCCTCGGCCCCGTGGAAGCGGCTTTTGACCTGCGGCCTCGCCGCGCGGTAGAAGCAGCGCCTTCTGTTCCTTCCTCACAACCCTTCCGGTCAGCCGATGATCTCCATCAGCCAGCGCATCGCCGACGAGCTTGCGGTTCGCGAAAACCAGGTCGCGGCCACGATCGAACTGCTCGACGGCGGCGCCACGGTCCCCTTCGTCGCCCGCTACCGCAAGGAAGCGACCGGCGGGCTGGACGACATCCAGCTGCGCGCGCTGGATGAGCGGCTGCGCTATCTGCGCGAGCTGGAGGAACGGCGGAAGACGATCCTCGACAGCATCGCCGAGCAGGGCAAGCTGGACGACGGTCTGCGCGCGCAGATCGAGGCGGCCGAGACCAAGGCGCGGCTCGAGGACATCTACCTGCCCTACAAGCCGAAGCGGCGGACCAAGGCGCAGATCGCCCGCGAATCGGGGCTGGAGCCGCTGGCCGACGGGCTGCTGGGCCGTCCCGAGAACGACCCGCAGGTGGCGGCCGAGCCCTTCGTCGACGCCGAGAAGGGCGTGGCCGATGTGGCGGCGGCGCTGGACGGCGCCCGCTCGATCCTGGTCGAGCGCTTCGCCGAGGACGCCGATTTGATCGGCAGCCTGCGCGAGGAGCTGTGGTCGCGCGGCCGCCTGCTGTCCAAGGTCCGCGAGGGCAAGGAGACCACGGGTGCCAAGTTCTCCGACTATTTCGACTATGCCGAGGTCCTGACCAAGCTGCCCTCGCACCGCATCCTCGCCTTGTTCCGGGGCGAGAAGGAGGAGGTGCTGTCGCTGACGCTGGAGCCGGAGCAGGCGCCCGAAGACTCCGCGCTCAAGGACAAGGCCCCCGGCCTCTACGAGCAGCGCATCGCCCATCGCTTCGGCGTGGTCGCCCAGGGCCGCCCGGGCGACCAGTGGCTGGCCGAGACCGTGCGCTGGGCCTGGCGCACCAAGATCCTGGTCCATCTCGACGTCGACCTGCGGCTGCGGCTGTGGCAGGCGGCGGAGGAGGAGGCAGTGAAGGTCTTCGCCGGCAATTTGCGCGACCTGCTGCTGGCCGCCCCGGCCGGCACCCGCGCCACCATGGGCCTGGACCCGGGCTTCCGCACCGGGGTGAAGGTCGCCGTGGTCGACGCCACCGGCAAGGTGCTGGCCACCACCGCGATCTTCCCGCATGAGCCGCAGAAGCGCTGGGACGACTCGATCGCCACCCTGGCCGAGCTGGCCAAGACGCATGCCGTCGACCTGATCGCCATCGGCAACGGCACCGCGTCCCGCGAGACCGACCGGCTGGCCGCCGAGCTGATGAAGCTGCACCCGGACCTGAAGCTGACCAAGGCGATGGTGTCCGAGGCCGGGGCCTCGGTCTATTCCGCCTCGGCCTTCGCGTCGCAGGAGCTGCCGGACATGGACGTGTCGCTGCGCGGCGCGGTCTCGATCGCCCGCCGGCTGCAGGACCCGCTGGCCGAGCTGGTGAAGATCGACCCGAAGTCGATCGGCGTCGGCCAGTACCAGCACGACCTCGCCGAATCCAAGCTGTCGCGCTCGCTCGACGCCGTGGTCGAGGATTGCGTCAACGCGGTCGGGGTCGACCTCAACACCGCCTCCGCGCCTCTCCTGGCCCGGGTCTCGGGCGTCGGCGAAGGCCTGGCGCAGAACATCGTGCAGCATCGCGACGCCAACGGGCCGTTCCGGCTGCGCGCGGCGCTGAAGGATGTGCCGCGCCTCGGGCCCAAGGCGTTCGAGCAATGCGCCGGCTTCCTGCGCATCCCCGGCGGTGACGACCCGCTCGACGCGTCCGGCGTGCATCCGGAGGCCTATCCGGTGGTGCGCCGGATCATCGAGGCGACGGGTGGGGAGATAAAGGCGCTGATCGGCGATGCGGCCACCCTGCGCGGCCTGTCGCCGGAGGCCTTCACCGACGACAGCTTCGGCGTGCCGACGGTGACCGACATCCTGCGCGAGCTGGAGAAGCCGGGCCGCGACCCGCGCCCGGGCTTCAAGACCGCCACCTTCAAGGACGGCGTCGAGAAGCTGTCCGACCTGCAGCCGGGCATGGTGCTGGAAGGCGTGGTGACCAACGTCGCGGCCTTCGGCGCCTTCGTCGACATCGGTGTGCACCAGGACGGGCTGGTCCACATCTCGGCGATGTCCAAGACCTTCGTGAAGGACCCGCGCACCATCGCCAAGCCGGGCGACGTGGTGAAGGTCAAGGTGCTGGAGGTCGACCCCCAGCGGAAGCGCATCGGCCTGACCATGCGGCTGGACGATGACGGCGCCGCCCGCCCGCCGCGCCGCGAGGGCGGTGGCACCCCCGGCGGCCGCGACCGTTCAGGCCCGCCGCGGCAGCACCAGGGCCGCCAGGGGCAGCCCGGGCAGGGGCAGCCGCGCCAGGCCCAGGCCGGACAAGGCCAGCCGCGGCAGGACCGGCCACGGCAGGAGTCCGGGCCGCAGCGCGAGGGCCAGTCCAGGCCGCAGCAGCAGCCCTACCAGCAGAAGCCCCGCGCCCCGGCGCCGGAGCCCGATGGCGCCATGGCCGAGGCCCTGCGTCGCGCCGGCCTGGCCGGCAGTGGCACCAGCAAGCGGCGGTAGCGATCAGGGCGGGGAGTCGCTTCCGTCTTCCCTTAATCGTCATTGCGAGCGCAGCGAAGCAATCCATGCCAGGCGGCTCCATGGATTGCTTCGTCGGCTGCGCCTCCTCGCAATGACGATTGAGACCTTGCCGCTGGGAGAGTCGTCGCGCGTGTCGGAGCCGCTGCACATCCCCCGCCCTTGACGCTTCAGCCCCCGATCGCGTCCCATCTCCCGGCCATGCCCTCGCCGTCCAACCGCCCCACCTCGCCGCCGAACCGCACCGTCGCCGTCCTGGCCTATGACGGGCTGTGCACCTTCGAGTTCGGCGTCGCGGTCGAGGTGTTCGGCCTGCCGCGGCCGGAATTCGCCGAGTGGTACCGCTTCACCGTCTGCGCCGTCGAAACCGGGCCGCTGCGCGCCATCGGCGGGGTTCAGGTCACGGCGGCCGCCGGGCTGGAGGCGCTTGAGGAGGCCGGCACCATCGTCGTCCCCGGCTGGCGCGACATCCGCGAGATCCCGCCCGAACCGCTGCTGGCCGCCCTGCGCCGGGCCCGCGACCGCGGTGCCCGGCTGGTCTCGATCTGCTCCGGCGTGTTCGTGCTGGCCGCGGCCGGGGCGCTGGCCGGCCGGCGGGTGACCACCCATTGGCGCTACGCCGAGGCGCTGGCCGCGCGCTATCCCGACATCTCCGTGGTGCCCGACGTGCTGTATGTCGACGAGGGCCAGGTGCTGACCTCGGCCGGCAGCGCCGCCGGGCTCGACCTCTGCCTGCACATCGTGCGGCGCGACTGGGGGGCGCGGATCGCCAACCAGGTGGCGCGGCGCCTGGTGGTGCCGCCGCACCGGGAGGGCGGCCAGGCCCAGTTCGTCGACCGGCCGGTGCAGGTCGAGGACCGGCCGCGCCTGGCCGCGCTGTTCGACTGGATCAGGCGCAACCTGGCCGAGGACCTGCCGCTGGATCGCCTCGCCGACCAGGCCGGGATGAGCCTGCGCACCTTCCTGCGCCGCTTCCGCGACGCCACCGGCATGACCCCGGCGGAATGGCTGGTCGGCGAACGCCTGGCGCTGGCCCGCGACCTGCTGGAGACCACGGAACTGCCGGTCGAACGCATCGCCACCGAATGCGGCTTCGGCTCGGCCGACACGCTGCGCCACCATTTCCGCCGCCGCCTCGCCACCAGTCCCGCGCGGTACCGCGCGGGCTTCAGCCTCGGTTGAGCCGGGGCAACGCCATGTTCCGTCTGTTCGTCGCCATCGCCATCCCCGAAGTCCTGCGCCAGCGCCTGGCCCTGCTCCAGGGCGGCGTGCCCGGGGCGCGCTGGACCAACCTTGCGGATTTCCACCTGACCCTGCGCTTCATCGGCGAAGTCGACGCGCTGGAGGCGGAGGAGATCGACGAGGCGCTGCGTGCCGTCGCCGCGCCGGGGTTCACCCTGGCGCCGGACGGCGTCGGCCATTTCGGGACGAAGCGCGCGGCCACCATCCTGTGGGCCGGGGTGGCGGCGGAGCCGGCTTTGCGCTTCCTGCACGCCAAGATCGACCGCGCTTTGGTCGCCGCCGGCCAGCCGCCGGACGACCGCAGCTACGCCCCCCACGTCACCCTGGCCCGGCTGCGACAGGCGCCGGCGGAGCGGGTGGAGCGCTGGCTGCTGGAGCACGGGCTGTTCCGCGCCGACCCGTTCCCGGTCGACGCCTTCCACCTCTACCAGAGCCATCTCGGCCGCGAGGGCGCGGTCTACGAGATCCTGGAAAGCTATCCGCTATCGTAGGTTGGGTTCGCATTCGCGAACCCAACCTACACGCTCACCGCGGCCTGATCCCCAGCCCCATCGCCTGGCGCATGAAGAAGCGCTTCACCGGCGGCAGGCGGCCGACGGCGGCGAGGCCGATGTCGCGGGCCAGCTGCACCGGGGCCAGGTCGGTCGAGAACAGCCGGTTCAGCCCGTCCGTCGCCAGGATCATGGCGACATTGTCCGGCCGGCGCCGCTGCTCGTAGCGGCGCAGCAGAGTGGGATCGCCGAGGTCGAGGCCCAGCCGGCTGCGCTCGACCAGCAGCTCCGCGAGGACGGCGATGTCGCGCAGCCCGAGATTGAGGCCCTGGCCGGCGATCGGGTGGATGCCGTGCGCCGCCTCGCCGATCAGCGCCGCGCGGCGGGTGCTGTAGTGCCGGGCATGGACCACGCCGAGCGGGTAGGCGAAGCGCTTGCCCAGCGTCCGCACCGGCCCCAGCCAGTCGCCGACCTTGGCCTGCAGCGCGGCGTCGAAGGCGGCGATCGGGCGATGCACCAGGTCGTCGGCGGTGTCCGGCTCCTCGGTCCAGACGATCGAGGAGCGGTGGGTGCCCACGGCGTCGTCGGTCATCGGCAGCACCGCGAAGGGGCCGGCCGGCAGGAAATGCTCGACCGCGATGCCGTCATGCGGCTCGGCATGGGCCATGACGCAGACCACCGCCTTCTGGCGGTAGGCGTGGCTGCGCGCCGGGATGCCCAGGGCCTGGCGGGTGAAGGAGGCGCGGCCGTCGGCGCCGATCATCAGGTCGGCCCGCACCACGCGTCCGTCCGCCAGGGTCACCGCGGCATGGCCGGTTCCGGTCTCGACCGCCACCACCTTGGCCGGGGCGATGTGGCGGACCGTCGGCAGCGATTCGAGCCGCTCGAACTGCGCCAGCCGCAGCAGCCGGTTCTCGACGATGTGGCCGAAGGGTGCACCATCCGATTCCGCCGCCATCTCCTGGTGGTCGAAATGCAGGAACACCGGCGCCCGGCCGTCGGCGATGCGGATGTCCAGGATCGGCTCGGCCTGGCGCGCCACCGCATCCCACAGGCCGGCCCCGGCCACGATCTTGCGCGAGCCGAAGGACAGGGCGGTGGTGCGGCCGTCGAACTCCGGCAGTGTGCGGGTCGCCGCCGGCTCCTGGTCGAGGATGACGGTGTCGATGCCCGCCTGGCCGATCGCGGCCGCCATGGTCGCCCCGGCCAGGCCGCCGCCGACCACGACCACCTGGGTGCGCAGGGAAGTGCTGTCGTTCATGCCGCGCAGAATCGGTGTGCCGCGCCCCGCTGTCCAGTGGCGCCGTGTCGCGTCGGCTCCGTTCTGCCATCGCAATGTGATAGAGTTCCTGCCGGCGATCGGAGCGATGGCATGGTCCGGATCCTGTTTCTCACCTCCCTCATCCTGGTGGCCGCATGTTCCGAGCGGCGGGGCGTCGGCCTGGCCGGCGGCGGCAGCTGGGGCTCCTCCGGCGGCAGCGGCAGCATGATGGCGCTGTCGATCCCGATCGGCCCCTGAACCTCAAGGTTTGCCGCGAGTCGGGCGCCGATCCTGATTCGTTCGTGATTCGTCCGTTCGTTCTCAAAGCGTGCCGACCCGGCCACACTGTGGCCGGAAAAGCGTCCGGCGCCGGCCGCGGCGCCACGCTTGATTTGACAGGAGAGGTCAGAAGAACGGATAAAGTAGTTGGAATCTAAGAGCTGTTTCACGGCGGCCTTGGGCTGCCGGAGGCGAGGGGGAAAGGCCGGCAACGGCCGGTCCGGCACGGAAGCGGGTGTTGCAGAAGAGCATGCGGGGCGTTCGACTCAACGAGGCACTGGAACGGCTCGCGGACTATCCGTTCGCGCGCCTGGCGTCCCTGCTGGCCGGCGTCACGCCGCCCGAGGGGCTGGCGCCGCTCGCCATGTCGGTGGGCGAGCCGCAGCACGCGCCGCCGGCCTTCCTGGCCGAGATCCTGGCCGCCAACGCCGACAGCTGGAACCGCTATCCCGGCATTGCCGGCACCCCGGCCTTCCGCGAGGCCTGCGCCGCCTGGCTGCAGCGCCGCTTCTCCCTGCCGGCTGGGCTGATCGACCCCACCCACATCCTGCCGCTGTCCGGCACCCGCGAGGCGCTGTTCCTGGCGGCCCAGCTGGCGGTCGACCACAGGCCCGGTGCCAACCAGGTGCCGGCGGTGGCGCTGCCCGACCCGTTCTACGCCCCCTATGAGGGCGCGGCGACCATGGCGGGGGCCGAGCCGGTGTTCCTGCCGGCAGGCCCGGCCACCGGCTTCCTGCCCGACCTCGACGCGCTGGAGGCCGACGCCCCGCTGCTGGCGCGGCTGAAGCTGCTCTACCTCTGCAACCCGACCAACCCGCAGGGCGCCGTCGCCAGCCGGGCCTATCTCGACCGCGCCATCGGCCTGGCCCGCGCCCACGGCTTCATCCTGGCGGCGGACGAGTGCTACGCCGAGATCTACGACCAGACGCCGCCGGTCGGCGTGCTCGAGGTCGCGGCGGCGCGGGACGGCGGGTCGCTCGACAACCTGCTGGTGTTCCATTCGCTGTCCAAGCGGTCGAACGCGGCCGGGCTGCGCAGCGGCTTCGTCGCCGGCGACCCGGCGCTGGTCGCCGCCTTCCTGCGGCTGCGCAACCACTCCGCCGCCGGGATGCCGCTGCCGATCCAGGCGGCCTCGGCCGCGCTGTGGGCCGACGACGCCCATGTCGTCGCCAACCGCGCGCTGTACCGCGCCAAGTTCGATGCCGCCGAGGCGGCGCTGGGCGGCCGCTTCGGCTTCCGCCGGCCCGAGGGCGGGTTCTTCCTGTGGCTGGATGTCGGCGACGGCGAGGCGGCGGCGCGCCGGCTGTGGGCCGAGGCCGCGATCCGCACCCTGCCGGGCGGCTATATCGCGCATTCGGTGCGGCCGGAGATCGGCCGCCGCTACCTGCGCATCGCCGTGGTGCATGATTCCGAGACCGTCGGCCGGGCCTTGACCCGGCTCGGCGAGATCCTGTCCCAGGGCGACTCTGCAGCGCCTGGGGCCGCAGCATGACGAGGGCCGCATGACGATGGCCGGAACCCCCTCCCGCGGCAACCGCACCGCGGTGACGCGCAGCTCGCGCGGCGCCCCGGCCAAGCGCTCCTTCCTCCCGCCCGTGGTGCGCGACTTCCTGCGCAACCGGGTGCGCGAGCTCAGCGGCCTCGGCATCGCCACCCTCGGCTGCGGCGTGCTGGTGGCGCTGGTCAGCTACGACCATGCCGACCCGTCCTGGAACACCGCCAAGGCGGGGATGGCCAACAACCTGCTCGGCCGGCCCGGCGCCCATCTCGCCGACCTCCTGATCCAGACGCTGGGCATTGGCGCCTTCCTGCTCGCCGTGCTGCCGCTGTTCTGGGCCTGGCGGCTGATGCGGCACCAGCCGCTGGACCGGCTGTGGTGGCGGGTCACCAGCATGCTGTTCGGCGTGCTGCTGCTGGCCGCCGGCCTGTCGCCGCTGCCGGCGATCGAAGGCTGGGCCGCGCGCGGGTCGCTCGGCGGCGTGGTCGGCAGCATGCTGCTGCACCGCATCTCCGACACCATCATCCTCTCGGCCGGGCCGGTCGCCACCTTCTGGCTGGCGCTCGCCGTCGGCGCCCTCGGCCTGCTGCTGGTGCTGATCGCGCTCGGCCTGTCGCCGACCGAATGGCAGAGCGTCGGGGCGGTGATCCGCGCCGTCACCCGCGCCGGCTGGGCGGTCAGCGCCAGCATGACCCGCACGCTCGGCCGGGTGCTGCGCTGGCTCGGCCTACGCACCCTGGAGGGCGCCGGCACCGTCGCCGGCAGCATGATGCGGCGCGAGCCGGCCCCCGCCACCGCGCCGGCCTTCGCCATGCCCGAGGCGGGGCCCGCCGCCCGGCCGCGCTTCGCCCGCGCCAACCCGCCCGCCCCGCGCAACCTCGAGCCGGGCGACGAGCCCGCGCCGTCGCGCCCGCCGATCATCATCGGCGGCGGCGACCGTCCTGCGATCGACGACGATTACGGGCCGGAGGAGGATGACGACGACCTGATCGACCTGCCCTCGGCCCGGCCGGTGGTGGAACCGCCACGCCGCCCGGTGCCGCCGCAGCGCGTCGCCCCTGCCGCGATCGAGCCCCCGGCGCGACGCCCGACCCCGCAACCGCCGCGCCAGACCAGCTTCGAGCTGGCGCCGTCCGACACCTACGAGCTGCCGCCGCTCGACCTCCTGACCCTGCCCGACCCGACCAAGCGGCCGGCGGTGATGGACCCGCGGGTGCTGGAGCAGAACGCCGCGGCGCTGGAGCAGGTGCTGAGCGATTTCGGCGTCCGCGGCTCGATCGTGAAGGTCAATCCCGGCCCGGTGGTCACGCTGTACGAGCTGGAGCCGGCGCCCGGCACCAAGTCCAGCCGCGTCATCGGCCTGGCCGATGACATCGCCCGGTCGATGAGCGCGGTGTCGGTCCGCGTCGCCGTGGTGCCCGGCCGCAACGTCATCGGCATCGAGCTGCCGAACCCGAAGCGCGAGATGGTGCTGCTGCGCGAGCTGCTCGATTCCGACCAGATGGAGAAGGCGGGGTCCAAGCTCGGCCTGGTGCTGGGCAAGGACATCGGCGGCGGCCCGATCATCGCCGACCTCGCCCGCATGCCCCACCTGCTGGTCGCCGGCACCACCGGCTCGGGCAAGTCGGTTGCCATCAACACCATGATCCTGTCGCTGCTGTTCCGGCTGCCGCCGGACAAGGTGCGCTTCATCATGGTCGACCCGAAGATGCTCGAACTCTCGATCTACGAGGGCATCCCGCACCTGCTCGCCCCCGTCGTCACCGATCCGAAGAAGTCGGTGGTGGCGCTGAAATGGGCGGTGCGCGAGATGGAGGACCGCTACCGGGCGATGTCCAAGGTCGGCGTCCGCAACATCGAGGGCTACAACCAGCGGCTGCGCGAGGCCAAGGCCAAGGGCGAGGTGCTGACCCGGCGGGTGCAGACCGGATTCGACCCCGACACCGGCAAGCCGCTGTTCGAGGACCAGCCGATCGACCTGACCGAGCTGCCCTACATCGTCATCATCGTCGACGAGATGGCCGATCTGATGCTGGTGGCGGGCAAGGACATCGAGGCGTTGATCCAGCGCCTCGCGCAGATGGCCCGCGCCGCCGGCCTGCACCTGATCATGGCGACGCAGCGGCCCTCGGTCGACGTCATCACCGGCACGATCAAGGCCAACTTCCCGACCCGCATCAGCTTCCAGGTCACCTCCAAGATCGACAGCCGCACCATCCTGGGCGAAGGCGGGGCGGAGCAGCTGCTGGGCCAGGGCGACATGCTGTACATGGCCGGCGGCGGCCGCATCACCCGCGTCCACGGCCCGTTCGTGTCCGACGGCGAGGTCGAGGAGGTGGTGCGCCACCTCAAGGCCCAGGGCGAGCCCGCCTACAACGACGCGGTGCTCGAGGACCAGGACGACGGCGGCGCCTTCGACTCGCTCGGCCTCGACGGCGAGGGCGGCTCCGGCGACGACCTGTACGACCAGGCGGTGGCGCTGGTGGCGCGCGAGCGCAAGGCATCGACCAGCTTCATCCAGCGCCACCTGCAGATCGGCTACAACCGCGCGGCGCGGCTGATCGAGCGGATGGAGCAGGAGGGCGTGGTCAGCCCGGCCAACCATGTCGGCAAGCGCGAGGTCCTGGCGGGCAACCACTAGGGCTGGGTGTCTGCCGCCTCGTTCGGGCTGGATGGTTACGTGGATTTCATGTCCAGCCCACCGGGGCGTCATCCGGGTCGCGCTACCGTCTCCTCATCGGAGCCAAGACGCGGCCTCCCGCCTCGCCTCTCCTCCGATCTTCGTTGACTCTCGATGGAGATCGTTATGCGCAGGAGCCTTCTGTTCGCCGTGCTCACGGTGCCGGTTCTCGCCGCGGCCCCCGCCTTTGCGGCGTCGCAGGCCCCGGCCGCCGCCGGCGCCACCACCATGGTGAAGTCCCATCACCACGCGGCGCGGACCACCCACCACAAGCGCGCCACGACGGCGACCAGCGAGCAGGATCAGACCCGCAAGCTGAACGAAGGCCAGCTCAGCAAGGCCCCGTAACCGGTTAGGGCCGCCCCAAAGGACCTCGTCCCCACCCCCCCCWTCCGAGACGAGATCCCGCGGCCCCAGAGGCCCGGCTGCGCGAGCAGCCGGGCCTCTTTTTATGGCCGCGGCAGATCCGGCCGCGGAGGCCTCGGTTCTACATCTGTAACGTGAAACATCGTTCATGATGTCGTTTTCCGGGATCCATTCGGCGCCGTTCCTTGTTGAGGATCTGATCGGACCAGATGCTGCGGTCGGTCCGCCGTCGCAGCCCCGGTCTCTTGGACCCTTCGATGGAGATCTTTATGCGCAGGAGTTTTGTCTTCGCCGCCCTCGCCCTGCCGGTGCTGTTCGCGGCGCCCGTCATGGCGCAGACCACGACCGAGCCGAGCCCCGGCGCGGCGCCTGGCGTCGAGGCTCCCGCCGCCTCGCCGTCGCAGTCCATGGATTCGATGGACCACAAGACCCAGCATCACCGCCGCCATCACGCCCGGACCTCGAGCGACGACCAGGCAACCACCCATCACCGCCGCGGCTCGAAGGCCTCGAGCGCCGAAGAGGAACAGACCCGGCAGCTGAACCAGGCTCAGCTGAGCGGTGGGGGCGCCCCGGCCCCGGCCCAGGGCATGCAGGGGCAGGGCATGCAGGACCAGATGGCGCCGTCGGGCCAGATGCCGGCCGATCAGGGCGCGCCTGCCGGAGACGCGCCGTCGACCGACGGCGAGTGATCCAGCCGATCCCGCGCTGCCCCGGCGGCGTGACCACCCGATGACGGAGGCCCGGTCGCAAGATGCGGCCGGGCCTTTTTCTTTGGCCTCGGCGGCGGCGCCTCAGGCGGCGTCGGCCAGGATCAGCGCCGCGCCCTTCTCCGCCACCATCATGGTCGGGGCGTTGATGTTGCCGGCCGTGATGTTGGGGAACACCGAGGCGTCGACGATCCGCAGCCCGGCCAGCCCGTGCACCCGCAGCGTCGCGTCGACCACCGAAGTCCCCGCGTCCGGCCCCATCGCACAGCTGCCGCACAGGTGGTAGATCGAGCCGCTGTTGGCGCGGAACCAGTCCAGCAGCGCCGCGTCGCTTTCGGCCCCGGCCGAGGGCGGCATCTCCTCCACCGCGATCGCGGCCAGGCTCGGCGCCGCCATCATCCGGCGCGCCAGCCGGCTGGCCTGCAGCACCTCCTCGATATCGCGGTCGGTCGACAGGTAGTTCGGCCGGATCTTCGCCGCCGCCGATGCGTCGGGCGAGGCGATGGAGATGGTGCCCCGACTGGTCGGCCGGCACGCGTTGAACGCCAGCAGGAAGCCGGGATAGGGCTCGGGCTTCAGCCCGGCCTTCGGGCTGTCCGGGATGCGGTAGGACAGCGGGTTGAAATACATCTGGATGTTCGGCCGCTTCTCGTCCGGCGCGCCGCGGAAGAAGCCGCCTGCCTGGTTGACGCTCATGGCGAAGGGACCCTTGCGGGTCAGCAGCCAGCGCAGGCCCAGCCTGGCCTGGCCCCACAGGCTGCCGAAGTCGCCGTTCAGCGTCGGCACCCGCGAGCGGTAGTAGAAGCTGGCGCAGAGATGGTCCTGCAGGTTCTGGCCGACCGCCGGCAGGTGATGCGCCGTGGCGATGCCGGCCGCGGCCAGTTGCGCCCCGTCGCCGATGCCGGACAGCTGCAGCAGCTTCGGCGTGTCGACCGCGCCGGCGGCCAGGATGACCTCGCGCCGGGCGGTGAACACCCGGGTCTGCGATCCCTGCCGCACCTCGACCCCGGTCGCGCGGCGGTCGGCATCCAGGATGATCCGCCGGGCCAGGGCGTCGCGCTCGACCGTCAGGTTCGGCCGCTGCAGCGCGGGGTGCAGGTATTCGAAGCTGGAGGAGGACCGCTGTCCGTTGCGGGTGTTGACGTCGTAGACGCCGGCGCCCTCGATCGCGGCGCCGTTGAAGTCCGGGTTTGCCGGCAGCTGCAGCTCGCGGCAGGCGGCGAGATAGGCGTCGGTCACCGGATGGGTGGCGCCGCGCATCGGCGTGACATGGATCGGCCCGTCGCCGCCATGCCAGGGTGAGGCGCCGCCGGCATGGCGCTCCAGCTTGCGGAAATGCGGCAGCACGTCGCCATAGGTCCAGCCGGGATTGCCGGCCGCGGCCCAGTCGTCGAAATCGGCGGCGGCGCCGCGCACGAACACCATGGCGTTGATCGACCCCGACCCGCCCTGCACCTTGCCGCGCGGGCAGTAGATGCGGCGGCCGCCCAGCGCCGCCTCCGGCTCCGACCAGTACATCCAGTTGACCCGCGGGTTGTAGTAGCTGCGGGCGTAGCCGACCGGGATGCGGAACCAGACCGAATCATCGCGGCCGCCGGCCTCGAGCAGCAGCACGCTGTGCCGACCGTTCTCGCTCAGCCGTGCCGCCAGGATGCAGCCGGCCGAACCGGCGCCGACGATGACGTAGTCGTAGGTCATGGGTCGGCTCTCACCCCCGCGCCGGGGCGAACTGCTTCACGTCGGCCGGCTCGGACGCCATCTGCAGGTGCAGCCGGTCGCCGGTGTAGGGCGAATGCTTCGCCACCACGTCCAGGTTCAGCTCGACCCCCAGCCCGGGCTCGCGCGACGGGATCAGATAGCCGTCGTCGAAGGTCAGCGGCGTCTTCAGGATCTCGCCGTGGAAACCGCCGTAATCGAGGATCGATTCCTGGATCAGGAAGTTCGGCGAACAGGCGCCGATCTGGATGCTGGCGGCAGCGACCACCGGGCCGCAATACACATGCGGCGCGATCTGGGCGTAGTAGGCCTCGGCCATGCTGGCGATCTTCTTGGTCTCCAGGATGCCGCCGACCCGGCCGATATCGGGCTGCAGGATCGAGGCGGCGCCAAGCTCCAGCACCCGCTGGAACTCGTATTTGGTGCACAGCCGCTCGCCGGTCGAGATCGGGATCGAGGTGGCGCGCGCCACCTGCGCCATCGCCTCCTCCTGCCCCGGCGGCACCGGCTCCTCGAACCACAGCGGGTCGTATTTCTCCAGCCGCTTGGCCAGGCGGATGGCCGAGGACGGCACCATCTGGCCATGGGTGCCGAACAAGAGGTCGGCACTGCTGCCCACCGCCTCGCGCACCTTGCGGCAGAAGGTCTCGCAGCGGTCCATCACGCCGAGCGACACCTGGTGCCCGGAATAGGCGGTGTAGGGGCCGGCCGGGTCGAACTTCACCCCGGTGAAGCCCATCCCGACCATCTCGACCGCGCATTCGGCGGCCAAATCGGGGTCGTTGAAGTCGAACTCGCCGGCCGCGTTCTTCGGATAGAGATAGGTGTAGGCGCGCAGCTTCTCATGCACCAGGCCGCCCAGCAGGTCGTAGACCGGCCGGCCCGCCGCCTTGCCGATGATGTCCCAGCAGGCCATCTCCAGCCCCGAGACGATGCCCATCATCGTCGGGTCCGGGCGCTGGGTGAAGCCGCTGGAATAGGCCGACCGCCAGAACCGCTCGATCCGGTGCGGGTCGTGGCCCAGCAGGTGGCGCTCGAACACGTCGTCGATCAGCGGCACCATCGCCCGGGGGTGGAAGGCGGTCGAGTAGATCTCGCCGACGCCTTCGATGCCGTCGTCGGTCTTCAGCTGCACGAAGATCCAGTACATGCCGCCGATATGCGGCGGCGGCACGGCGACGACATGGGTCTGGAGCGATGCGATCTTCATGCGGTGCCTCGGCTGCTGCGAAACCGGGCCCATCCTAACAGTGCGGTGTCCGGGTTTGCGCCTCGGTTCGAACCCCGCTGCCTCAGGCGCGACGTTCTCTCGATCCCGGCGGGCTTTCGATCCTGGCGGGATGGTGAACTGCCGGCCATCCGCAAAGGCCGCACTGGACTTCCGGCGATCCGTGCCCAACTTGGAACACACAACCGGGCTAATCGGACCGACATGACGATCGCACGCCTCATCGCCGCGGCCCTGGCCGCCTTCCTCCTCGCCGCCGGCCCCGCCGTCGCCGCGGTCCAGCCGGCGCAGCTGACCGCCCAGGACCAGGCCGACCTGCGGCGGGTCGAGCAGTATCTCGGCGGGCTGACCACGGTGCAGGCGGACTTCGTCCAGACCACCAACAACACCGACCTCTACCGCGGCCATTTCTACCTGAAGCGGCCGGGCAAGATGCGGCTGGAATACGAGCCGCCGATCTCGTTCATGTACATCGCCGACGGCACCTGGCTGACCTATTACGATGCCGAGCTCAACCAGCGGAAGGACGTGCCGCTGGGCTCCACCATCGCCGACTTCATCACCCGGGCGAACGTCAAGCTGTCGGGCGACGTCACCGTCACCAAGGTCACCCGCGGCAACAACCTGCTCAGCGTCCAGCTGGTGCAGACCGACAAGCCGGACGACGGCAGCCTGACCCTGAACTTCACGGCCACGCCGATCCTGCTGCAGAGCTGGGTGGCGGTCGACCCACAAGGCACCGTCACCCAGGTCGACCTGACCGGCATCCGCCCGGGGGTGGAGCTGGACAACAAGCTGTTCATCGTGCCACGCGGCCGCCGGCCGTCGCGCTGACGTAAGCTCCTGTCGCGGGCCTTGCGGGCTGTTGGGGTGGGTATCGGTCGAGCCGACGTCGGGGACATGTGATGCCGCTGCGCCTGCCACCGCTGTCGCCCCTTCGGTTCTTCGAGGCCGCCGGACGGCATCGCAGCTTCAAGCTCGCCGCCGCGGAGCTGAACGTGACGCCGAGCGCGGTCAGCCACGGCATCGTGGGGCTGGAGCAGGCCCTCGGCGTCGAACTCTTCATCCGCGAGCCCCGTCGGCTGTCGCTGACGCCGGAGGGCGCGGATTACCTGCCCTATGTCTCCGAGGCGCTGTCCCTGATCGCGATGGGGACGCAGCGCCTGCCGAACCACCGCGCCAACCGCACCATCGCGGTCAGCTGCGCCCCGACCCTCGCCTCGCGCTGGCTGCTGCCGCGGCTGCACGGCTTCAGCAAGCGCTGGCCGAATGTCAGCGTCAGCGTCGATACCTCGCGGGGCCAGGTCGGCTTTCCCGTCGACGGCTTCGATTTCGCCCTGCGGATGAGCCGGGCCCCGGTCGCCGGGGCGGCCTGGACCAGGCTGTTCGGCGAAAGGCTGGTGCCGGTGTGCAGCCCGGCCTATCGCGACACCCTGGTCGATGAGGCCGGGGCCATCGATCTGCGCCGGGCGACCCTGATCCATGTCACCCCCGCCAGCGAGGACTGGCAGGCCTGGCTGGACGGCAGCGGCGTCGCCGGCGTCGAATCCGCCGGGGGCCTGCGCTTCGACACCATCCAGCTGGCGTTCGAGGCCGCCATCGAGGGCCTCGGCGTGGCGCTGGGGCGGCGCCCGCTGGTGGACCGCGACCTCGCTGCCGGGACGCTGGTCGCCATCAGCCCGGAAGAGAGGATCGCCCAGACCGCCTACTGGCTGGTCAGCTCGGACGGGGCGGACCACCGGCCCGACCTGCTGGGCTTCAAGCAATGGCTGCTGCGCGAGGCCGAAGCCTTCGAGGGTTGCCGGGAGCCCTGACGGATCGGGCGACAGGTGAAGATCCTTCATCCATCGTCGAAACCTTCTCCTTTGCCGCTGCGGCCGCCCCTTGCCATTGTCCGGTCGAGGGAGGGCCCAGCATGCCGGCGGCACATCGACCATATCTTGGCACGTTCAGGAACAAGGCCACGCTGGTGGTCCTGGCGGCCGCGCTGATCCTCAGCGCCGCGATGGGGATCCGGCAGACCTTCGGGCTGTTCATCGGGCCGTTCTCCTTCGACCGCGGCCTGCCGGTGACCCTGATCGCCTTCGCCATCGCCCTGCACAACCTGGTGTGGGGCTTCGCCCAGCCCTTCGCCGGCGCCGCCGCGGACCGCTACGGCGCCGCGCCGGTGGTGGCCTTCGGCGCGGTCGCCTTCGCCGCCGGGCTGGTGCTCGCGGCCGTGGCGCCGTCGGGGATCATGCTGGTTGTCGGCATGGGTGTGCTGGTCGGCATCGGCGTCAGCTGCACCACCTTCGGCGTGGTGCTGACCGCGGTCGGCCGCGTCGCCTCCGCCGAGAAGCGCAGCATGGCGATGGGCCTCGCCAGCGCCGGCGGGTCGCTCGGCCAGGTCCTGATCGTGCCCCTGGCGCAGGTGGTGACGGAAACCTCAGGCATCGCCGCATCGCTTCTCGTGCTCGCGCTACTGGTGCTGGCGGCGGCGCCGCTCGGCATCATCCTCGACCGCCGCGAGTCGAGCGTCGCGCCGGTGCAAGGCCCGCCGCCGCCGTCGCTGGGCGAGGCTTTGTCCCAGGCCTGTCGCCACAGCGGCTATCGCCTGCTCACCATCGGTTTCTTCACCTGCGGATTCCAGCTGGCCTTCATCGGAACCCATCTGCCGGGTTACCTGGTCCTCTGCCACATGCCGGTCGGGCTCGGGGCCACCGCCCTGTCGCTGATCGGGCTGTTCAACATGGTGGGCAGTTGGGCCTGCGGCTGGCTGGGCGGGCGCTACCGCCAGCACTATGTGCTGGGATGGCTCTACCTGATCCGCGGCGTCGCCATCGCCGCCTTCTTCCTGCTGCCGAAATCCAGCGCCTCGGTCGTCATCTTCGCGGCGGTGATGGGGCTGACCTGGCTGGGGACGGTGCCGCTGACCAGCGGGCTGGTGGCGAAAGTGTTCGGCACGCGCCATCTCGGGACGCTGTTCGGCGTCTGCTTCCTCAGCCACCAGATCGGCTCGTTCCTGGGCGCCTGGTTGGGCGGCTTCGTCTTCGACGTCACCGGCTCCTATTCGCTGATCTGGGCGGCCACCGCGGCCGCCGGGCTGGTGGCGGCGGCGCTGCACTTCCCGATCAACGACCGGGCGGTGACCATCCCGGTCCACTCCGCCCCGGCGCGGGCCTGACGCGCAGGGCCCGCTCTCAGCCCTTCACCATGATCACGGTCGGCATGGCGACGCCCGCGGGGGTCGGCATCTCCTCGTGCCGGATCGCGCGGTAGCCGAGCCTGGCGTAGAAGACCTCGGCATTGGCGTTGGCGCGCACCCGGAAGCGGGCGAAGCCGGCGGCACGGGCGGCAGCCTCTGCCGCCTCGACCATGCGGCGGCCCAGGCCCTGGCCGGCCCGGTCGGGGGCGACGAAGACCTTGCGCAGCCGGGCCACGGCGGCGTCGTCCGGCACCCGGCACCAGCCCGCGGTGGCGACCAGCGCGCCGCCCGGCGCCTCGGCCACCAGGATGTTGTTGGACAGCAGGTCCCCGGCATAGTCCGGCGCCATGATCATCGCGACATGGGCTGCGATCTGCGCCGGGCTGTGCAGGGCGGTGGCCAGGGCGGCGAAGGACTCGGCCTGCAGCCGGCGCACCGCGTCGAGATCGGCCTCGCGGATCGGCCGGACGGTCAGGCCGCCGCTCACGACCCCGTGGTTTCCAGCCGGCGCGCCAGGGGGCCGTCGCGCTCCTCCAGGCAGCACACCAGGTAGTCGCAGGTGATCTCCTCGCCGGCCGCGATGTCGCGCGCGGCCAGGGTCACCGGGCCGGAATTGTCGGTGTTGGGGTCGTCGTCATGGTTCAGGAAGCGGGCGTCGTCGCCGTTCAGCACGAAGCCGCCCGGAATGTCCGGCGACAGATAGGCGTAGGTCTCGAAGAAGCGGCGCGGCACGTCGGGCAGGGCGGCCACCACATCCTCCGGCACCACCTTGTCCAGCGCCGGCTCGAACCGCCACATCGGCGTGCCCCGGGCGATCGGCGCGGTGGCGAAGACGCCCAGGCCATGGATGGCGCTCGGCGCGACATAGGTCGGAACCAGGAACATGGGGCCCCCGCTTTCGCTGTTCTGAATCGCTTATAACCACGGATCCCGGCCGGCCGATAGGGGGCAGAACAAGGCATTGTCGAGGCGGGCAGCCGCGCCGATCCCGCGCCGCGAGCCATGCGCCCGCCGCAGGGCCATTCCCGTCCGTGCAGGGCTGGTCGAAACCGGCCGCGGGCCGAAATATAGGGCTGTCGCCGCATCGCCGCGCGGCGCCTGGTCCTGGAGCCATCGCATGCCTGCCCCGTCCCGCCCCGTCGTCGGCATTCCCGCCTGCATCAAGCCGGTCGGGGCCCACCCCTTCCACGCGGTCGGCGACAAGTACATCCGCGCGGTGTCCGAGGGGGCGGATTGCCTGCCCTTCCTGATCCCGGCGCTGGGCGGCTGGTACGACATCGACGCCGTGCTGGACCGGCTGGACGGGCTGCTGATCACCGGCAGCGCCTCGAATGTCGAGCCGAAGCACTATGACGGCGAGGCCAGCGAACCCGGCACGCTGCACGACCCGGACCGCGACGCCACCACCCTGCCGCTGATCCGCCGCGCCATCGAACGCGGCATCCCGGTGCTGGCGATCTGCCGCGGGCTGCAGGAGCTGAACGTGGTCTGCGGCGGCACGCTGCACCAGCATGTCGAGCGGGTGCCCGGCCGGGTCGACCACCGTGCCGACGACAGCAAGGCGGTCGAGGTCCAGTACGGCCCGGCGCATGACGTGGCCCTGGCGGAAGGCGGCGCGCTGGCCGCGCTGTTCGGCAAGGCCGGCACCACGGTCAACACCATCCATGCCCAGGGCATCGACCGGCTCGGCGCCGGCCTGGCGGTCGAGGCCACGGCGCCGGACGGCCAGATCGAGGCGGTGCGGATCGAGGCCGCCCCCTATTTCGGCCTCGCCACCCAGTGGCACCCGGAATGGCGCTTCCGCGAGAACCCGGATTCGACCGCGCTGTTCAAGGCCTTCGGCGTGGCGGTCCGCCGCTATGTCGCCGACCGCGACGCCCACCGCGCCGCGGCGGAATAGGCCTCAGCGCTGCCCGCCGGGGCGCAGCAGCCCCGCGCGCTCGATCTCCTCGCTCCGCAGCTTGGCGCGCACCCGCAGCAGGTCCTTGCGCGCGACGATGCCGACCAGGGTCCCGTCCTCGCGCCGGGTGACCGGCACGCGGCCGATATCGGCTTCCGCCATGCGGTCGGCCAGCCGGCCGACCATCTCGTCGGGATGGCCGGCCAGCAGGGGCCCATCTGCCAGCGTTTCGCCCAGCGTGGTGCCGTGCGGCCAACCGGCGACGGTCCAGCGCAGCACGTCGGCGCGGGCCACCATGCCCGCCACCTGACCGGCCGCGTCGACCACCGGATAGCTCTTGTGCCGCGGGCGGTCGGCGTCGCTGGTGAAGAAGGCGATGGTGTCCTGCACCGTCATCGCCGCCGGCAGGGTGTCCACCGGCGCCACCATGACGTCGGCGACGCGGGTCAGCTCGAACGGGTCGACGATGTATTCGCGCAGCACGTGGTGGCCGTGCCGGGCGATCTTCTCGGTCAGGATCGACCGCTTCAGCAGCAGCACCGTCACCGCATAGGCCGCGATGCAGGCGGCCAGCAGCGCCGGCAGCATCGCCAGGTCGCCGGTCAGCTCGACCGCGAACACCGCGGCGGTCAGCGGCGACCGCATGGTGCCGCCCATCATCGCCGCCATGCCCAGCAGGGCCCACACGCCGGTGCCGCCGGGCAGCACCAGCCCCTCCAGCGCGCCCAGCGCCCCGCCCAGGATCAAGAGCGGCGCCAGCACGCCGCCGGAGGTGCCGGACCCCAGCGCGATCGACCAGATCAGCGCCTTGACGATCAACAGCCGCAGCACCTCCTGGTGCGACAGGCTGCCGGCCAGCAGGGCGCGGATCGAGTCGTAGCCGACGCCCAGCGCCGCCGGGTCGATCAGCCCGCCGACGCCGATGGCGATGCCGCCCAGCACCGGCCACCACATCCAGTGGATCGGCAGCTTCTCGAACAGGTCCTCGAAGCCGTAGACCAGCGCGGTCAGGATGCCGGATCCCAGGCCGGCGACGATGCCGACGCCGATCACCGCGGCCAGGGCCGGGCCGGACAGGTCGACCATGCCGTGGAAGGCGAACAGCGGGCCGGCGTCGAAGGCCAGCGGGCGCCAGGCCGCGGCGGCGATCGCGGCGGTGGCGACCGGGATCAGGCTGCGCGGCTTCCATTCGAACAGCAGCAGCTCGACCGCCAGCAGCACGGCCGCGACCGGGGTGCCGAAGATCGCGGTCATGCCGGCGGCGGCGCCGGCCACCAGCACGGTCTTGCGCTCCGCCGCGGTCAGGTGGAACAGCTGGGCGAACAGCGACCCCAGCGCGCCGCCGGTCATGATGATCGGCCCCTCGGCGCCGAACGGCCCGCCGGTGCCGATCGAGATGGCGGAGGACAGCGGCTTCAGGATCGCCACCTTGGGCTGGATCCGGCTGCTGCCGATCAGGATCGCCTCGATCGCCTCGGGGATGCCGTGGCCGCGGATCTTTTCCGACCCGTAGCGGGCCATCAGCCCGATGATCAGGCAGCCGACCGGCGGCACCAGCGCTGCGGCGATGCCCCAGGGAGATTGGCCGAGATCGACCGGGGCGGTGGAGATCTGGCCGAAATAGGCGAGGTTGGTGACCAGCGCGATCAGCTGCAGCAGCACCCAGGCGGCCGCGGTGCCGGCGGTGCCGACGATCGGCGCCATGGCGACCAGCCGCAGCACGCCGGGGTCGACCGTGAAGTCGCCCAGGATGCGGACGGACCGGCTGACGGCGCGGTCGGCCGGGCCGGGCGGATGCGGAGCGGGACGGGCCGATGCGGCGCGGGATGGCGCCGCCTGGTCTGCGGGTCTCGACATGAGGCCGGATTCCGGATGATCAAAGGGGTATCCGACGCTGAGCCCGGATGCCGGATAAATATCGCAGTACGATATAATTTCAAGGGCAGGGAAGTGCGACCCGATGACCGAGGCCCCCGAGACGGCCCTGACCAAGGCGGATTACGAGGCGCTGGCCGCCTTCCGCCATGCCCTGCGGCGTTTCCTCGATTTCAGCGGCGAGGCGGCGAAGGCGGAAGGGCTGACGCCACAGCAGCACCAGGCGCTGCTGGCGATCAAGGGTTTCCCCGGGCGCGACTCCGTGACGATCGGCGAGCTGGCGGAGCAGCTGGTGCAGCGGCACCACAGCACGGTCGGGCTGGTCGACCGGCTGGAGGCGCTGGGGCTGGTGCGGCGTGAGGCCGATCCGGCGGACCGCCGCCGCATCCATGTCGCGCTGACCGACCAGGCCGAAGCCGTGCTGGCTGGCCTGTCGGCGATCCATCGCGACGAGCTGCGCCGCCTCGGGCCGTCGCTCGCGGCGCTGCTGGCCCGGCTGGGAACGGAGGGGTAGCTACAGCACCTTGCCGGGGTTGAGCAGGCCGAGCGGGTCGATCGCGCCCTTGATCAGGCGCATCAGCCCCAGCTCCTCGGGCGACCGCGACAGCGGCAGGTAGGCCTTCTTGCTGCGGCCGATCCCGTGCTCCGCCGACACCGACCCCTCGAAGCGCGAGACGATGCCGTAGACCGCGTCCTCGATCTCGTGCTGCGGCAGGACAGCGCCGTCCAGCCGCCCCAGCACCAGGTGCAGGTTGCTGTCCGCGACGTGGCCGTAGAACACGGCGGTCGCCTCCGGCCAGCTGCGGTCGATCAGGTCCCGCAGGGTGCGCACCGCCTCGCCCATATGGCCCAGCGGGATGCCGACATCGAACTTCACGCTGCCGCCGCGGAAATGCCGGGCGTATTCCGCCGGCACCTCGCGGATGGCCCACAGCTTGCGCCGCTCCTCCTCCGACTTGGCCAGGACCGCGTCGTGCAGCAGCCCGCGCTCCAGCAGGACGGCCAGCGGCGCCTCCAGGCTCTCCTGGTCGGGCAGGCTGGTCTCGACCAGCAGGTACAGCGGCGCGTCGCCGGGCAGCGGCGCCGATATCCCCGCCGTCCGGGTGGCGAAGCGGTAGAAGTCCGGCCACATCGCCTCGAAAGCCAGCAGCCGCCCGGGGATCTCCTCCTCCAGGAAGCGCAGGATCGCCAGGGCCGCGTCGAAGTCCCGGATCGCGCACAGCGCCGTCTGCCGGCTGCGGACCGGCGGGTGCAGGGCCAGCACCACGCGGGTGACGACGCCCAGGGTGCCCTCCGCCCCGATGAACAGCTGCGGCCAGTCGTAGCCGGTGTTGTTCTTGATCAGCTTGTTGAGCGAGCGGACCACGGTGCCGTCCGCCAGCACCACCTCCAGCCCGCGGACATTCTGCCGGGTCATGCCGTAGCGCAGCACGTTGATACCGCCGGCATTGGTCGCGACATTGCCGCCGATGGTGCAGCTGCCGCGGGCGCCGAGATCGATGCCGCAGGTGAAGCCTGCCGCCTCCGCCGCCTGGTGCAGCTGCTCCAGCGGCGTGCCGGCCAGCGCCGTCAGCGTGGCGCTGGAGGCGTCGACCTCCTCGATCCCGACCATGCGCGACAGCGACAGGGCGACGTCATCGGGGCCGGGATGGGCGCCGCCGGCCAGCCCGGTCAGGCCGCCCTGCGTCACCACCCCCTGGCGATGCGCGTGGCAGATCCGCAGGGCGGCGGACACGTCCTCGGTGGTCCGGGGCAGCACCAGGGCCTTCGGCCGCGTCGCCGGGTAGTCGGCCCAGTCGTGGTGGAAGCGCGGGTCGATCGCGTCGCCGGTGCGGACCAGGTCCGCCCCCAGCGCCGCCAGCAGGGCCGCCACTGCGGCATCGGCGATGGTCGCCGCCTCGGTCATCCTAAACTCCGGTGTCGGGCCGCGCCGGCCGGGCGCACAGCACGGAAATGGCCGAAAGCAGACATAGCACGGCGAGGTAGATCGCCACCGGCACCGCCGATTGGTAATGCGCGAACAGCGCCGTCGCGATCAGCGGCGCCGCCCCGACCACCACCGACGACACCTCATGCGCCACGGCCAGCCCGGAATAGCGCAGCTCGGTCGGGAACAGCTCGGTGAACAGGGCCGGCTGCACCCCGATCATGGCGGCATGGCAGACGCCGTTGCCGACCAGCAGCGCCAGCAGGATCAGGGCGGTCGACTGGCTGGCGATCATCAGGAAGAAGGGATAGCCGAAGGCGGCCATGGTGATGATGCCGAACAGATAGACGCGGCGGCGCCCGTAGCGGTCCGACAGGGCGCCGAACACCAGCATCATCCCCGCATCGACGGCCATGGCCAGGGCGACGCCCAGCAGCAGCACATCGGTCGGCGCCCCCACGAACTTGCCGTAGGCCAGCGAGAACACGATCATCAGGTGCGACCCGCCCATCTCCGCCAGCCGCGCCCCGATGCCGACCAGCATCTCGCGCGGATGCCGGCGGAACAGCTCCAGGATCGGCTGGTGCGGGACGCCGGTGCGCTCGGCGGCCTCCTGGAAGTCGCGGCTCTCCTGCACGCTGAAGCGGATGTAGATGCCGACGCCGAAGATCGCGACGCTGAGTAGGAACGGGATGCGCCAGCCCCAGGCCAGGAAGTCGGCCTCCGGCAGCTGCTGCACCAGGTAGAAGACCAGCGCGGACAGGATGAAGCCGCCGCCGACCCCGACCTGGCTCCAGGCGCCGTAGAAGCCGCGCCGTCCGGCGGGCGCGTTCTCGGTCGTCATCAGCACAGCGCCACCCCATTCGCCGCCGGCGGCCACGCCCTGCAGCAGGCGCAGCGCCACCAGCAGCACCGGCGCCCAGATCCCGGCGGTGGCGTAGACCGGCAGCAGGCCGATGGCGAATGTGGCGAAGCCCATGATCGACAGGGTCCAGACCAGGGCGACCTTGCGGCCCTGGCGGTCGCCGAGATGGCCGAACACCAGCCCGCCCAGCGGCCGGGCGATGAAGCCGATGGCGTAGCCGGCGAAGGCCGCCAGCGTGCCGACCATCGGGTCGGTGCCGGCCGGGAAGAACAGCCGGCCGAAGACCAGCGCCGCGGCGGTGCCGTACAGGAAGAAATCGTACCATTCGAGCGTGTTGCCCACGACCGAGGCGATCACGGCCCGTCTCAGGGTCCCGCCATCGCGTGCCGAGACCGCGACTGCTGCTGCGTCTGCCGACATGCCCTGCCCCCCGCGTTGGACGACGGGACAGGCCCCGGACGGGTGCCGGCCCGACGTCGGATCGCCGGGCCGAGTTTGGCCGTCACCGCGGTTGCGCGGTACGGCCGTCTCCAGCCCTGCCAATTGTTTTAAGCTTAAGGTATTTCGATCGTAAGCCGCATCCGGACGCGGCTGCAAGCGTCCGTTGCGACAGATCGGACAAATAGGTCGCGGGGAAGATGCGGGGGTTGGTGAATCAGCGCGCCAGGGCCGCCTCAACCGCCTTCGTCACCTCCGGCCCGGTCGGCTCGGCCGAACTCGGGAAGGCGTCCAGCAGGGTGCCGTCGCGGCCGATCAGCAGCTTGTGGAAGTTCCATTTCGGCACCGCGCCGGCGGCCTGGCTCGCCGCCCAGCGATACAGCGGATGCGCGGTGTCGCCGACCACCACCTGCTTGGCCAGCATCGGGAAGTCGATGCCGAAGGTGGTCTCGCAGAAATCCTTGATCTCGTCGGCGCTGCCCGGCTCCTGCGCGCCGAAGTCGTTCGACGGTACGCCGAGCAGGACGAAGCCCTGGTCGCGATGCCCGGCCCACAGCTGCTCCAGCCCGGAATACTGCTTGGTGTAACCGCAGAAGGATGCGGTGTTCACCACCAGCACCACCTTGCCGGCGAAGGCGTCGGGGGTGAAGGCGCCGCCCTCGATCTTCGGCAGCGGCAAGGCGGACCAGTCGAGCGGCGTGGCCGCGGCGGGGGTCGTGGTCATGATCAGCACCAGGAGCAGGAATCGGGCCAGCATCGCGGGATCTCCAAGCCACGTCGTCCGTATGGATACGCCGCGCCGGGCGGTCCGGATGACGATCTCAGGATCGTCCCGCCACGCTGCACCGTCAGGCCGCGCCGGACAAGACCCTGTTCGCCGCCCGCGGCCCGGCGATGGCGGATCTGCGCCGGCCGCATCGGCGGCCGGTCGCCGCGGCCGGCCTCCCGTGCTAGGACGGATCTCGGCCGGACCTCCCCGGCGATGGATCCACGCCCGTGCCCGAAACCGTCCTGAACCTTCATCCCGGCATGCCGGAAGCGTCGCTCCGCCCGCTGCGCGAGCGCTACGACCTGGTCGAGCGGGCCTTCGCCGGCATCGCCGCCGACCCGCTGCCGCAGGCCGACCGCATCCGCGGCGTGGTCACCATCGGCGTGATCGGCATCGACCGCGCGCTGATCGAGCGGCTGCCCAACCTCGGCATCATCGCCTGCTACGGCTCGGGCTATGAGCGGATCGATATCGTCGCGGCGCGGGAGCGCGGCATCGTCGTCACCAGCAACATCGGCGCCAACGCCGCCTGCGTCGCCGACATGGCGCTGGCGCTGCTGCTGGCCAGCGTCCGCCGGCTGGGCGAGGGCGAACGCTTCCTGCGCGCCGGGCGCTGGACCAAGCCGGCGGCACCGCCGGCGCTGATCTCGACCGGCATGGCCGGGCGTCGCGTCGGCATCCTCGGCCTCGGCTCGATCGGCGAGAAGATCGCGCGCCGGGCGGCGGCCTTCGACATGGAGGTCGCCTACCACAACCGCCGGCCGAAGCCGGATGCCCCTTGGGCCTATCACGACACGCTGGCGTCGCTGGCGGAATGGGCCGACATCCTGGTCGTCGCCTGCCGCGCCGACGAAAGCACCCGCGGCATCGTCGACCGCAGCGTGCTGGCGGCGCTGGGGCCGCAGGGCCATGTCGTCAACATCGCCCGCGGCGAGGTGGTGGACGAGGCGGCGCTGATCGCGGCACTGGAGTCCGGCACCATCGCCGGCGCCGGACTCGACGTGTTCGAGCACGAGCCGGCGGTGCCGGAGGCGCTGATCCGGCTGGAGAATGTGGTGCTGGCGCCGCACATCGCCAGCATGACCCAGGCGGCGCATCGCGAGATGTGCCGGATGACGATCGAAAGCCTGGACAACTTCTTCGCCGGCCGGCCCCTGACCAACGCGCGCTGACGAAAGCGGCGGCCTGCGGCTCAGAGACTGTTTGGAAATACGCTGGCGTGAGTCGGCTGGCGGTGGTTTCGAGACCCGGCGCGCAGCGGACGTTTGGGTCCGTGAGCACCGGAAGTGCAGAAACCGCCGTCAGACGGCCGCGCCAGGTGCATTATCAAACAGGCTCTCAGGCCACCGGCACGGTGCCGCCATCGATCACATGCTCGCTGCCATGGATCGATGCGGCGCGGTCGGAGGCCAGGAAGGTCACCAGCTCCGCCACCTCCTCCGGCCAGGCGGGGCGGCCGATCGGGATGCCGCCCAGCGATGCCATCAGGGCCTGGCGGGCGCCCTCGGTGTCGGTGCCCAGCTTGGCCGCCAGCTCCGCGATCAGCCCGGTGGCGCCGTCGGTCTGGACCCAGCCCGGCGACACCCGCACCACGCGCACGCCCCTGGGGCCGACCTCCTTCGACAGCGCCTTGCTATAGGTGGACAGCGCCGCCTTGGCCGCGGCGTAGGCGGTGGTGGCCTCGGGCAGCGGCAGCCGGCTCTGGATCGACCCGACATGGACGATCACGCCCGACCCCCGGTCCAGCATCTCCGGCAGCAGCGCCCGGTCCAGTCGCACAGCAGGCAGCAGGTTCAGGTCGAAGGCGCGTTGCCATTCCCGGTCGTCCAGCACGGCGAAGCCGCCGGACGGCGCCTTCGACCCGCCGAGGACGTGGACGATGATGTCGGCGCCGCCGAGATCGCCGCGCACCGCATCGGCCACGGCGGCGCAGCCTTCGGCCGTGGCCAGGTCCGCCGCCACGAACGGCTCGCCATCGTCCAGCTCGGCGGGCCGGCTGCGGGCGACGGCGAGGACCCTGGCCCCGGCCCGGCGCAGCCGCGCCGCCACCGCGGCGCCGATGCCGCGGCTGCCACTCGTCACCAGGGCGCGCCGGCCTGCCAGCTCGCGCGGGTCGGCGGTGAAGACGGGACGACGGCTGGTCATCCCACGATCTCCAGGGACGCGAT
Organism: Inquilinus sp. 2KB_23; assembly: GCF_052115705.1. Lineage (NCBI taxonomy): Bacteria > Pseudomonadati > Pseudomonadota > Alphaproteobacteria > Rhodospirillales > Rhodospirillaceae > Inquilinus > Inquilinus sp. 2KB_23. The sequence goes on from NZ_JBFRHF010000007.1 coordinate 85,554, forward strand.
CCTGTCGCCCGCCAGGCCGAAGGCGAAGCGCAGCTCGACCGGGCTGCCGGGGAACTGGCCCGTGACCCGGGCGGTCAGCACGGTCCTGCCGTCCGCCTCGGTCACATCAAGGGGCTCGACCGTGTGCTGGTATTTGCGCTTGGATTCGGCCTTCCAGGCCGCGATCGCCTCCAGGCCGCGGATGGTGCGGCCCTCGTCGCGGACCACGGCGTCGGCGGCGAAGCAAGCCGACAGCGCCGCCGCATTATCGGCGTTTTCCGCGGCGATGTAGGTGGCGATCGGTTCGGGCAGCGACAGGGTCATGACGGCTCCTCGGCGGGCGGATTGCATGACGCCAAGGATGGGAATACGGTTTCGCAATGGCAAGAACGCACGAAAAAGTAAGGTACCCACCGGAAAGTAAGCGCCCGGCCTACACCGCCGGCAGCGCGGCCGAGGGCATCGAACAGGCGCTGAAGATGCTGGAGGGGCGGTGGAAGCTGCTGATCCTGTTCCACCTGTTCGGCGGCAAGGTGCTGCGCTTCTCGGAGCTGGAGCGCGCGATCCCCGCCATCTCGCAAAAGATGCTGATCCAGCAGCTGCGGGGGATGGAGGCGGACGGCATGGTCCGCCGCATCGTCCATCACCAGGTGCCGCCCAAGGTCGAATACGGGCTGACCGATTGGGGCCAGGCGCTGTGCCCGGCGCTGGACGAGATCCTGCGATGGGCGGAGCTGCGGCCGGACGACGCGGCGGCTGACCCGGCGGCGGGCTGACACGAACGGAGTCCGGGGGGCCACGACCGAGGAGCGAGTGACAGCATGGACACCGATCCGCTGACCGGGGTGCCACTGACCGGGGTCAAGGCCTGCGTCTTCGACGCCTATGGCACCCTGTTCGACCTGGTCTCGGCCGCCCGGCGCTGCGCCGATGCGCTGGGCGACCGGGTCGGCCCGCTGGCCGCGCTGTGGCGCGACAAGCAGCTCGGCTATTCCTGGCTGCGGGCGGTGCAGGGCCGCCACGCCGATTTCTGGCAGGTCACCGGCGACGCGCTCGATTTCGCGCTGGAGACGCAGGGGATCCGCGAACCCGGCCTGCGCGACCGGCTGATGGACCTGTACCTCACGCTCGAACCGTTCCCGGAGGTGCCGGCGGTGCTGCGCCGGCTGCGTGCCGCCGGGCTGAAGACGGCGATCCTGTCCAACGGCACGCCGGCGATGCTGGAGGCGCTGGTCGCCGGCGCCGGGCTGCAGGACCAGTTCGACGCGGTGCTGTCGGTCGAGCAGGTCGGTGTCTACAAGCCGCATCCCAGCGTCTACCAGCTGGCGCTCGACACGCTCGGCCTGCCGGCCGGGGCAATCGCCTTCCAGTCGTCCAACGCCTGGGACGCCTTCGCCGCCTCGGCCTTCGGCCTGCGCGTGGTGTGGTGCAACCGCTACGGCCAGCGGCCGGAACGCCTGCCCGGTGCGCCGGACCGGCAGGTGGCGTCGCTGGCGGAGCTGCCGGCCCTGGTCGGGGCTTGAGACTCCGCGGACCGGCCCGGATCAGCCGCCGCAATCCTGGGCGTAGCTCTGCTGCTGGTCGGCGATGACCTGGTCCTGGTCCTTGATGTCCGACTCCGGGATCTTCAGTTCGGCTTGGCAGGTCTTGTAGATCTCGCTCAGCCTGATGTAGCCGTCCAGCAGGTCCTTCTGCGCCGCGCATTTCTCGGCCGGCGGCGCGCCCAGCTTGAACAGCGAGGCGGATTGCAGGGCCGGGATCTTGCTGGTCTGCGCCGTGAAATCGGCGGTGCAGTCGGCGAAGGCCGGCAGGGCCAGCAGCGGCGTCAGGGTCGCGGCGAGAAAGAGGCTCTTCACGGAAGGGCTCCCCTTGGGCTCTCTCGGGATCCCGCGGCGAAGCGCGCGGGCGGCCTGAAAAACCCGGCGCGGCGGGAATGGTTCCGGGTCAGCCCTTGGCCGGGCCGGTCGAGCCGCGCAGCACCAGCTCGGTCTCGAAATGGATCTCGCGGCGGTCGCCGGGGTCGATCAGCAGCCCGGCGGCGGCGCGGCCCTTCCCGACCAGCGGCTGGCGGATGGTGGTCAGCGGCGGGGCGGCGGTCGCGGCGGCCGGGATGTCGTCGAAGCCGATCACCGAGACGTCGCCCGGCACCGCCAGTCCCTGCCGCGCCAGCCAGCCCATTGCCCCCAGCGCCAGCCGGTCGCAGGTGGCCAGGATCGCGGTCAGGCCGGGCTGGCGCTGCAGCAGCCGCGCCGTGCCGCGCTCGATTGACTCCACGTCGAACAGGCATTCCTCGATCGGCAGCCGCGCGGCCGGGATGTCGGCCGCGAACGCCGCGTCGAGAATGCCGAACAGCCGCTCCTGGCCGGCGGCGTAGATCGAGCCGTGGATCCGGTCCAGCGACACCTCGCCCTCGCGCGAATCCGGCATCAGCTCCATCGACAGCACGCCGATGCGGCGGTGGCCCAGGCCCAGCAGGTGCCGGGTGGCTGCCGCGGCGCCGCTGCGGTCGGCGACGGTGACGGTGCGGCAGCCCTCCAGCAGCGGCTGGTCGACCGTCACCACCGGCAGGCCGCGGCCGCGGATGATGTCGAGGACGCCCGGCTCCTCCTCCATGCAGTACATGATGAAGCCGTCGACCGCGGCCGAGGCGAGGGCCTTGCGCGCCGCCTCGACATCCGCGGCGGCGTAGACCGAGATGCCGCGACCGGTCTCGTCGCACACCGCGGCGACGCCCTGGATCAGGGCCAGCGCCGCCGGGTCGCCGAAGGCGTAGCCCAGCCCCTCCGGGATCACCACCGCGATGGTGCCGATATGGCCGGTGCGCAGCATCCGGGCCAGCGGGTCGGCGCCCTGGTAGCCCAGCGCCTCGGCCGCTGCCATCACCTTGGCGCGGATCGCGTCGCTGACCCGCTCGGGATGGTTGAAGACGTTGGAGACGGTGCCCTGCGCCACCCCCGCCGCGACGGCGATGTCGCGCAGCCGGGCCTTGGGCTTCGGGAGAGGATCGTCCGCGGTCATGGCGACACCCTACCGGCTGCTTTGAACCGATTCAAATTCTGCTTGACCACGGGACCGTCCGCACCAAATATGAATCGATTCAAAAAATCGATTCAAAGGAGACCGTCATGGCATTCATGACCGGATTCCCGCTGGTCGGCTATCTCATGGAACGCAGGCTGGCCGGTCGGTTCTCGCACCTGCCACCGACGGTGGCGGCGGAGCTGGAGGCGTTCGCGGCGGACCAGGAGGCCGCGGCTGCGGCGAGGCCTGCGGCCCCGCCCGGAAACGCGATCGGGGACGGCGCGGTGCCGTCCCCGATGCAGGATCGCTGTCCGCCGCCGCGGCGGGCGGCGTGACCGGTCAGCCCGGTGTGCGGCTCGGCTGCCGTGGCCGGGTGGCCAGGGCGTAGAGCCTGGGCCCGAACAGCGCCAGCACCGCCAGCGCCAGCAGCGTGGCCGACAGCGGCCGGGTCACCAGCGCCGAGATGTCGCCGGCCGAGATCGTCATCGCCTGGCGGAAGTTTTGCTCCGCCAGCGGCCCCAGGATCATGCCGATGATCACCGGCGCGGTCGGGAAGTCGTAGCGCCGCATGACGTAGCCGATGGCGCCGACGACATAGAGCAGCACCAGGTCGACCGGCGACTGGGTGATGCCGTAGGTGCCGATGGTGGCGAAGACCAGGATGCCGGCATAGAGCTGCGGCGCCGGGATCTGCAGCATCTTCACCCACAGCGCGATCATCGGCAGGTTCAGGACCAGCAGCATGACGTTGCCGATGAACAGCGACGCGATCAGGCCCCACACCAGCGTCGGCTGGCTCTCCAGTAGCAGCGGCCCGGGGTTGATGCCGTAGCTCTGGAACGCCGAGAGCAGGATCGCGGCGGTGGCCGAGGTCGGCAGCCCCAGGGTCAGCAGCGGCACCAGCACCCCGGCGGTGGAGGCGTTGTTCGCCGCCTCGGGCCCGGCCACGCCCTCGATCGCGCCATGGCCGAACTCCTCCGGCTTCGACGACAGCTTCTTCTCGACGAAATAGCTCAGGAAGGTCGGGATCTCGGCCCCGCCGGCCGGCATGGCGCCGATCGGGAAGCCGATGACGGTGCCGCGCAGCCACGGCTTCCACGACCGCTTCCACTCGTCCCGCGTCATCCAGATCGACCCCTTCAGCGGAATGATCTCGTCCTTGCCGTGGCGGTAGCGCGAGGCGACGTAGAAGGTCTCGCCGACCGCGAACAGCCCGACCACGACGACGATGACATTGATGCCGTCCAGCAGCTCCGGCACCCCGAAGGTGAAGCGCGCCTGGCCGGTCTGCAGGTCGATGCCGACCAGGCCGAGGAAGATGCCGGCGAACAGCGAGGTCAGGCCGCGGATGGCGGAGGAGCCGAGCACCGCCGAGACGGTGACGAAGGAGAACACCATCAGCGAGAAGTACTCGGCCGGGCCGAAGCTCAGCGCGAAGTCGACCACGACAGGCGCCAGGAAGACGATGCCCAGCGTGCCGATGGTGCCGGCGACGAAGGAGCCGATGGCCGAGGTCGCCAGCGCTGCGCCGCCGCGGCCCTTGCGGGCCATCTTGTTGCCCTCCAGCGCGGTGACGATGGTGGCGCTCTCGCCCGGCGTGTTCAGCAGGATCGAGGTGGTGGAGCCGCCATACATCGCGCCGTAGTAGATGCCGGCGAACAGGATGAAGGCCGCCGCCGGCTCGACCTGGAAGGTGATCGGCAGCAAGAGCGCGATGGTCAGCGCCGGGCCGATGCCGGGCAGCACGCCGATGGCGGTGCCGACGGTGGTGCCCAGCAGGCACCACAGCAGGTTGACCGGGGTCAGCGCGACGGCGAAGCCGTGCAGCAGCTGGTTGAAGCTGTCCATCTCAATGCCCCCTGCCGCGCAGCAGCGAATCCAGGCCGTTCTCGACCCAGCCGGCGCCGATGTTGATGCCCAGCGCCTCGGCGAAGCCGAAATAGGCGATCAGGGCGAAGGCGGCGCCGATCAGGGTGTTGCGCAGGAAGGCGCGGGAGCCGAAGCCCCGCGCCACGCAGACGAACAGCAGGATCGAGGCGACGGTGAAGCCGGCGACGCCGATCAGCAGCACGTTCAGCACCAGCCCGGCGAGGACCCACAGCAGGGCCGGCAGGTCGGGCGCCGTCTCGCGCTCATCCTCCGGCTGCCAGCCGCCGCGCAGGGCGGAGGCCAGCAGCGCCAGGCCCAGCAGGCCGAGGCCCGCGGCCGAGATCTTCGGCGCGATGGTCGGCCCGGCCTGGGCGTAGATCGGCGACACCGGCATCGCCCGGGTCTGCCAGTAGATCACGATGGCGAGGGCGATCACGCCGAGCGCGATGACCAGCTCCCCCACCGGCCGGTGCCGCGGCACCGGCCGGTCCGCCTGCTGCCCGCTCATCAGGCCAGCCCGAGATCCTTGAGGATGCCGGCGATCCGCGCCGTCTCGGTCTCGAGGAACGCCTTGTACTCGTCGCCGAACAGCGGGATCGGGGTCCAGTCGCGGGTCTTGCAGGCCTCGGCCCATTGCGGCGCCGCGGCCAGCGCCTTGATCATCTCGATCATCGCGGCGCGCTCGGCGTCGTCGACACCCGGCGGGGCGAACACGCCGCGCCAGTTGAACAGGTCCACCGGGATGCCCTGCTCGATCAGGGTCGGGGCGTCGATGCCGGGCTGGCGCTTGTCGGCCGAGATGGCGAGGATGCGCAGCTTGCCGGCCTTGACCTGCTCGGAGAACTCGCCGTAGCCGGAGATGCCGGCGGCGACCTGGTTGCCCAGCAGCGCCGCCGTGGCCGGCCCGCCGCCGGCGAAGGCGACATAGCCCAGCTGCGACGCCTGGACGCCGACCGCCTTGGCGATCAGGCCCAAGAGGATGTGGTCGGAGCCGCCGGCCGAACCGCCGGCCACCGGCACCTTGGTGGGGTCGGCCTTCAGCGCGTCGGCGAAGTCCTTGGCGGTCTTGAACGGCGATTCCGCCGGCACCACCAGGGCCAGGAACTCGCCGGTCAGCCGGGCGATCGGCGTGGTGCTGGTCAGGTCGACCGAGCTCTTGTTGGCGACGATGGCGCCGACCATCACCATGCCGGCGACCATCAGGGCGTTGCCCTGGCCCTTCCACTGGTTGACGAATTGCGGCAGGCCGACCACGCCGCCGGCGCCGGCGACATTGGTGATCTGCACCCCGCCGACGGCGCCGGTGGCACGCAGCACCTGCTCGATGGTGCGCGCGGTCTGGTCCCAGCCGCCGCCGGGCGCGGCCGGCACGAAGATCTTCAGCAGGTCGATGGCGGCCTCGGCCCGTCCGGCCGGCAGCAGCGTCGCCAGCCCGGCCAGCGCCGGGGCGGCGAGGGTTCCGAGCAGAAGGTGGCGTCGGTTGATCATCAGGTCTCCCCCGTGTCGATAGTGAAGCCGGACGCTCTCGGGCGTCCTTGTCCGGCGGCCGGCCGGCGCGGTTCTCAGTGTGTCGACGCCTCGTCTTGGTCCTCGCGAGGCTTGGGCACCGGCCGCGCGGGTTGGCCGGTGTAGCTCCAGATCAGGTGGCGCGGGATCGGGCCCTTGTTGCGCTCGCCCGACTGCATCTCCTCCCAGGCATGGGCCAGCACCCCGACCGAGCGCGACAGCACGAACAGGCCGCGGCACAGGGGCGGGGGGAAGCCCAGCTCGGCGAACACCACGGCGGTGGCGCCGTCGATGTTCATCGGGATCGGCTTGCCCTTGCGCGCCGCCAGCACCGCCTCGACCGCGCGGGCGATGGCGGCGAAGCGCCCGGTCACGGTGCCGGCCTCGGCGGCGCGGTCGACCAGGGCCAAGAGCCGTGGCGCGCGCGGGTCCAGCGGGTGGAAGCGGTGGCCGAAGCCCGGCACATGCCGGATGCCGCGCGCCGCCAGGGCGTCGATCGCCTCCGCGGCCGCCCGGTGCAGCTCGTCCGGATCGATCTCGCCCTCCGGCAGCGCGGCGGCGATCTCGCCATACAGGGCGACGCATTGCTCGCCGGCGCCGCCATGGACGTCGCCCAGGGTGTTGATGGCCGAGGCCATGGCGTTGTTGATACCCACGCCGCAGGTGGCGGCGATGCGGGCGACGGCGATCGACGGCGCCTGCGGCCCGTGGTCGACGGCGGCGACCAGCGCCGCCTCCAGCAGCGCCGCGGCCTCGCGGCCCGGCAGCTCGCCCCGGGTCATCAGATAGACCATCTCGGCGTAGGAGACGCGGCCGATCAGGTCCTCGATGGCATAGCCGCGCATGGCGATATGGCCCGGCCGCATCTCGATGATGCCGGTCGCCCACCAGTCCTCGGGCGTCTTCTGCGGACGTCCGCTCATAGTGCCCCCTCTCCCCTCAGGGCATCGATCTCGGAGGCAGAGTATCCGAGTTCGGCCAGAATCGAACCGGTATCTGCGCCCAGCGCCGGCGGCGGGCCGGACGGGGCGGGATCGCCGCTGGCGAGGCGGAAGCCGCTGCGCACCACCCGGACCGGCCGGTCGACCCCGGGCACCGTCTCGAAGCGCTGCAGCAGGCCGCGTTCGACCAGCTGCGGGTGCTCCAGCACCGCCGGCACCGACAGCACCTCGCCGGCCGGCACGCCGTGGCGGTTCAGCAGCGGCGACCATTCCGCGGCGGGCTTGTCCGCCAGCGCCGCCTCGATCTCGGCGGTCAGGGCGGCGCGATGGCGCTTGCGCTCCTCTCGCTCGGAAAACCGCGGGTCGGCGGCCAGGTCGTCGCGGCCGATCAGCCGGCACAGCGTCACGAACTGCTCCTGCTTGTTGGCGGCGATGTTCAGCAGGCCGTCGCCGGTGCGGAAGGTGCCGGACGGGGCGGCGGTCATGTTCTCGTTGCCCATCGGCCGCGGCGCCACCCCGGCGATCAGCCAGTTCGACACCGCCCAGCCCATCGCCACCAGGGTCGATTCCAGCATCGACACGTCGATCACCTCGCCCTGGCCGGTGCGGCCGCGCTGCACCAGGGCGGCGGCGACGGCGAAGGCGGCGGTGATGCCGCCCATGGTGTCGGCGACGGGATAGCCGACCCGCAGCGGCGCGCTCTCGGCGTCGCCGGTCACGCTCATCACCCCGGACAGGCCCTGGATGATCTGGTCATAGGCCGGGTTGTCGCGCAGCGGCCCGTCCTGGCCGAAGCCGGAGATGGCGCAGTAGATCAGGTCGGGCTTCGCTTCCATCAGCACAGCCGGGCCCAGGCCCAGCCGGTTCATCACCCCGGGCCGGAAGTTCTCGATCACCACATCGGCGGTGGCGACCAGCCGCTTGAAGGCGGCGACGCCCTGGGGCGATTTCAGGTTCAGGGTGATCGACCGCTTGCCGGCGTTCTGGGCCAGGAAGGACACGCCCATGTGGCGGCGGTTCAGCTCGGGGTCGGCGCCCAGCTGGCGGGCCAGGTCGCCGCCCTGCGGCGTCTCGACCTTGATCACGTCGGCGCCCAGCTGGGCCAGCTGATAGCCGGCGAAGGGCCCGGCCAGCACATTGGTCAGATCGAGAACCCGCACGCCCGACAGCAGACCCAAGGTGCCCTCCCGCGGGACCGCCCTGTTTCCGGACGGTCGTTCCGACTGATAGAATGATGTTCTATTAGTCTGGAATTCCGTCAGGTGCAATATCGTTCTGGCAGTCAGAACGATGTTGCGCGACACTGTGCGGGCACGACGACGGAGGGCGGGGGATGACGCAGGACAGGGTCGAGGCGGTGGAGCGCGCCCTGGCGATCCTCGGCGCCTTCGATGCGGCGCAGCCGCGGCGGACGCTGGCCGAGCTGGCGGCGGCGACCGGCCTGTACAAGAGCACCATCCTGCGCCTGGCCGGGTCGCTGGAGCATTGCGGCTACCTGCTGCGCCAGGATGACGGCGCCTGGCGGCTGGGGCCGGCGCTGGGGCGGCTGGGCACGGTCTACCGCAGCGGCTTCGACCTGGCCGACGCGATCCGGCCCGAGCTGGCGCGGCTGGTCGAGGCGACGCGCGAGACCGCGTCCTTCTATGTCCGCGACGGCGACACCAGGGTGTGCCTGTACCGCCAGAACTCGCCGCAGGCGGCACGCCACCATCTCGACGAGGGCGCGCAGCTGCCGCTGACCGCCGGCGCCAGCGCCCGCATCCTGATGGCGTTCACGGCCCCGCAGGATGCGCCAGAAGATGCGGCGAGCGCGGCGGTCCGGGCACAGGGCCATTCCGTCTCGCTGGGCGAACGCGACCCGCTGGTGGCGGCGGTGTCGGTGCCGGTGTTCGACGGCGCCGGCCGGTTCCGCGGCGCCCTGGCGGTCTCCGGCCTCGCCGCCCGCTTCGACGCCCCCGCCCGCGACCGGGCCCTGGCCCTGCTGCACGACGCCACCGCAAGGCTGAAACCGGCGCTGGGGTAGGGGCGAGGGGGCCACCAGAGGGAGCGCGCCGCCCCCTCTTCGTCATTGCGAGGAGGCGTAGCCGACGAAGCAATCCATGCCGGACGGCGCCATGGATTGCTTCGCTGCGCTCGCAATGACGGAGAAGGGAGGCGGGAGAGCCGACGCGTTGTGTCCCGACCGCCCCCCCGAGGGCCGCCGCCCGTCTCAGATGTGGATCGGGCGGCCGTCGACGGCGAGGGCGGCTTCCTTGACCACCTCGTTCAGAGTCGGGTGGGCGTGGCAGGTGCGGGCGATGTCCTCGGCCGAGGCGCCGAACTCCATCGCCAGCACGCATTCGGCGATGATGGTGCCGGCCTCGGCGCCGATGATGTGCACGCCCAGCACCCGGTCGGTCTTGGCGTCGGCCAGGATCTTCACGAAGCCGTCGGTCGCGTTCATGGCGCGCGCCCGGCCATTGGCCAGGAACGGGAACTTGCCGCTCTTGTAGGCGACGCCGGCCTGCTTCAGCTCTTCCTCGCTGCGGCCGACCGAGGCCACTTCGGGCCAGGTGTAGACCACGCTCGGGATCGCGTCGTAGTTCACATGGCCCGCCTGGCCGGCCAGGATCTCGGCCACGGCGATGCCCTCATCCTCGGCCTTGTGCGCCAGCATGGGCCCGGCGATGACGTCGCCGATGGCGTAGATGCCCTCGACATTGGTGCGGAAGTGCTTGTCGGTCTTCACCCGGCCGCGCTCGTCCAGCGCCACGCCGGCCGCGTCCAGCCCCAGCCCTTCGGTGTAGGGGCGGCGGCCGATCGACAGCAGCACGTAATCGGCCTCGATGGTCTCGGCATCGCCGCCCTTGGCCGGCTCGACCGTCAGGGTGACCCCCTTGTCGGTCTTCTGCGCGGCGGTGACCTTGGAGCTCAGCTTGAACGCCATGCCCTGCTTGGTCAGGACGCGCTGCATCTGCTTCGACACCTCGCCGTCATTGGTCGGCAGGATGCGGTCGAGGAACTCCACCACCGTGACCTTGGCGCCGAGGCGGGACCAGACCGAGCCGAGCTCGAGCCCGATGACGCCGCCGCCGATCACCACCAGATGCTTCGGCACCTCCGGCAGCGACAGCGCGCCGGTCGAGGTCACGATGCGCTGTTCGTCGGCCTCCACGCCCTTCAGCGGGGTCGAGTCGGAGCCGGTGGCGATGATGAAGTTCTTGGCGGCGTAGGTTTTGCCCTCGACCTCGATGCGGTCCTTGGCGGTGAAGCGGGCGGTGCCGAGCAGGCGGTCGATCTTGTTCTTCTTGAACAGGAAGTCGACGCCGTCGACGTTCGCCTTCACCACCTTGTCCTTGTGGCCCATCATCCCGGGCAGGTCGAGCTCGACGCCCGCCACCTTGACTCCGAAGGCGGCCAGGGCATGGCCGGCCTCGGAGAACTTCTCCGACGCGTGCAGCAGGGCCTTGGACGGGATGCAGCCGATGTTCAGGCAGGTGCCGCCGAGGGTCGGCATCTTCTCGACGCAGGCGGTCTTGAGCCCCAGCTGGGCGGCGCGGATGGCGGCGACATAGCCGCCGGGGCCGGAACCGATCACGATCACGTCATAGGAGGCAACGGGGTCAGTCATCGCTCGCACTCAGCGTGGCGGAAAGGGTGGCCGCACCCTGCATGAGCGGGGCCGCCGCCGCAACTGCGTCGAGCGGAGTTCTGCCATCTCGCGATGATATGCGGGCCTATGGTCCGAAGCCGCGGCCGCGCTGGTCATCAAGGGCGGCTCCCAGCGCCTGGATCTCGCGGTTGAGGGCGTCGAGCTGCGGCAGCGTCAGGCCCGACCGCTGCAGCAGCGCCTCGCCCAGGCACCGGCTGCGGGCGAACAGGGCGCGGCCCGCCTCGGTCAGCCGGACCTGGACCTCGCGCTCATTGTCCTGGCTGCGTCGCCGCTGCACCAGCCCGGCCGCCTCCATCCGCTTCACCAGGGGCGTGATCGTGCTCGAATCGAGGGCGAGGCGGGCGGCGATGGTGCCGATCGTCCGGCCGTCCTCCTCGCCTAGCACGTTGAGCACGAGGTATTGCGGATAGGTGATGCCCATCTCGTCCAGCATCGGCTTGTACGTCCGGTTGATGGACATGGCGGTGCGGTACAGCGTGAAGCAGATCTGCTCGTCGAGCGCGAGCGGGCGGTCCTTCGGCAAGGGCATGCGGCGCCCTCCTGTTCCTGATGCGCGATCATATTTATCATGAAAAATAATATCGCGATAAAAATTTCGCTGGACGCGGGCAGAGCGGTCGGCTATCTCTTTATTTATCGCGATAATAATTATCGCGATGTAACCTATTCATTATGGTGATACCAACGGAGCCGCAGATGGTTCACAGCGAGTATGGGACGGACGGAATCTCGCGCCGGCTCGTTCTGGCGGCGGGGGTTGGACTCGCCGCCGTGGCGGCCCTGCCGCATTCTTCCCTGGCGCAGAATGGCGCCGCACCCACACGGCCAACATCGGGAGACAGCACCATGAGCAGCGGATTGTTCGCGACCAAGGACGGCACCAACATCTTCTACAAGGACTGGGGCCCGCGCGCCGCGCAGCCGATCGTGTTCCATCACGGCTGGCCGCTCAGCGCCGACGACTGGGACGCCCAGATGCTGTTCTTCCTGGCCCAGGGCTACCGCGTCATCGCCCATGACCGGCGCGGCCATGGCCGGTCCAGCCAGACCGACACCGGCAACGAGATGGACACCTACGCCTCCGACGTGGCGCAGCTGGTGGCGCATCTCGACCTCAAGGGCGCCGTCCATATCGGCCATTCCACCGGCGGCGGCGAGGTGGCGCGCTATGTCGCCCGGCATGGCGGCAACGGCCGGGTGGCCAAGGCGGTGCTGGTCAGCGCCGTGCCGCCGGTCATGGTGAAGTCGGACAAGAACCCCGGCGGGCTGCCGATCGAGGTGTTCGACGGCCTTCGCGCCGCGCTGGCCGCGAACCGGGCGCAGTTCTACCGGGACCTGCCGGAAGGGCCGTTCTACGGCTTCAACCGCCCGGGCGCGAAGGTCTATCCCGGCGTGATCGACAATTGGTGGCGCCAGGGCATGATCGGCGGCGCCAAGGCCCATTACGACTGCATCAAGGCGTTCTCGGAGACCGATTTCACCGAGGATCTGAAGGCGATCGAGGTGCCGGTGCTGGTGCTGCATGGCGACGACGACCAGATCGTGCCGTATGCGGATGCGGGCGTGCTCTCGGCCAAGCTGCTGAAGCACGCCACGCTGAAGATCTACAAGGGCTACCCGCACGGCATGCTGACCACCCATGCCGAGGTGCTCAACCCGGACCTGCTGGCCTTCGTCAAGGGCTGACCGCCGGTCCGCCGGTGATGTGAACCGTCATCGCGAGGCGCAAAGCGCCGTGGCGATCCAGAGGTCGGTGCCGCTGGATCGCCACGCCCCCAATCAAGTGTAAGGAGCGGGGCTCGCGACGACGAATTGTTCTGGGCCTGTCGCCGAGGCGACGTCTCTCAGCGCGACGTCGGGTTGGACGGGCGGCCGCGCATGTAGTGCCGCTCCGGGCGATAGCGCGGCTTGATCAGCTGGTCGATCCAACCCCGGATCACGGTCCACATGCGCGTCGGGCCTCCTTCAGCCCTTGGTCAATGCGGCGCGGACGGCGGTGAGCCCATCCTGTCCGTCGCGGGTGGTGACACCGGCCAACCAGCCGGCGAGAAGATCGGGATGATCCTTGAGGTAGCGGGTGGCGGCGGTCTTGCCGTCCTCTCCCTGGTCCAGGATCGACCCCATGATCTGATTTTCCATCTCCACCGTGAATGTCAGCTGTGACAGCAGCCGGGCGAGATTGGGGCAATTCTGGGACAAGTCTCGCCTCGTCACGGTGTAGACGGTGGCGCCGCCGTAATTCGCGCCGAAATAGGCGTCGCCGCCGCTGAGATAGTTCAGCGGATACTTGGTGTTCATCGGGTTCGGCTCCCAGGCCAGGAACACGATCCAATCCTTCTTCCGGGTGGCCCGGTCCACCTGGCTCAGCATCCCCTGCTCGCTCGATTCGACCAGGGACCAGCCGTCCAGGCCGAAATCCTTGGCGTCGATCATCTTCTGGATGTTCTGGTTGGCCGGCGCCCCCGACTCGATGCCGTAGATCTTGTGGTCGAACCGGTCGGCATGCTTGGCGAGGTCGGCGAAATCCTTGATCCCGGCCTCGGCGACATAGGCCGGCACCGCCAGGGTGAAGCGGATGCCGTCCAGATTGGGGCGGATCACCTCGATCGCCTTCTCGGCCGTCAGCGGCTCGATGAAGCGCTTCTGCGCCGGCATCCAGTTGCCCAGGAACACGTCGATCTGCTGGTTCTTCAGGCTTTCGAAGGTGACCGGCACGGCCAGGGTGTCGACCTTCTGGGTGTAGCCCAGCGGCGCCAGCAGGGTGCCGAGGATGCCGTTGGTCGAGGTGATGTCGGTCCAGCCCGGGTCGGACATGCGCACGGTGGCACAAGCGTCAGGATCGGCCGCCGCTACAGGCGCCGCGGCCAGCAGCAGGCCGGTCAAGGCGAGGATGATGAGACGTGGTCCGGACATGATGCAGTCTCCCCGTTGTTATCGTTGTCGCCGGTGTCGTCAGCCACCGCGCGCCACGCGCGGGAACCGGGCGGAGGCCTCCAGGTCGTCGAGATCCATGTGGTTGCGGATGTATTGCCGGGTCGCGTCCTGGCGCGGCTGCCAGTCCCAGCCATGCGCCGCGCCCTGGCGCAGCGCGGTGTCGACGAAGTGCCGTCGCCGCTGGCTCTCGCGCACCTGCTCATGCAGCCGCGGCAGGTCCCAGCGCGCCGCCACCTCGGCCCGGAAGGCGGCGATGCGGGCGGCCTCGGCCGGGTCGCCGGCGCGGTTCACCCGCTCGCCCGGATCGGTGGCCAGGTCGTACAGCTGGTCGGGATCGGCGGGGCTGTGGATGAACTTCCAGGCGCCGCGCCGGACCATCACCATCGGCGCCACCGCGCCCTCGGCCAGGTATTCGCCATGGACCAGGTCGTGGCCGCCGGTGCCGGCCAGATGCGGCAGCAGGCTGCGGCCGTCCAGCGGGGTCGGGTGCGGCGCCGCGCCTGCGGGCGAGGCCAGGTCGATCAGGGTCGGCAGCAGGTCGGCGGAGGACACGGCAGCCCCGACCCGGCGCGGGGCGAAGCGGCCGGGCGCATGCACGATCAGCGGGATGCGGCTGCCGCCCTCCAGGAAGCTCATCTTGTACCAGAGGCCGCGCTCGCCCAGGAATTCGCCGTGGTCGGACAGGACGATCGTCATCGTGTCCTCGGCCAGGCCGGTGCGGCGCAGCGCCTCCATCACCCGGCCAAACTGCTCGTCGACATAGGCGATGGCGCCGTAATAGGCGCGGCGGGCCCGGCGGGTCTGCTCCGGCGTCACCGGGGTGCGGTCCAGCTCGCACACCGCACGCAGCCGGCGCGAATGCGGGTCGTCGGCCGGCTCGCCTTCGGGCAGCGGGATGTCCTCGTCGCGATGCAGGTTCCAGTACCGCTCCGGCACCGCGAAGGGGTCGTGCGGATGGGTCAGCGACACGGTCAGGCAGAACGGCCGGTCATCGGCCGATCCCGGCACCCGGCGGGCCAGGTCGTACAGCCGGCGCTCGGCCGCGAACACCACCTCGTCGTCGAAATCCAGCTGGTTGGTGCGGATGCAGGGCCCGGCGTCGAGCACCGAGGCCATGTTGTGGTACCAGCTCGGCCGCGCCTCCGGCCGGTCCCAGTCCGGGGTCCAGCCGAAATCGGCGGGGTAGATGTCGGTGGTCAGCCGCTCCTCGAAGCCGTGCAGCTGGTCGGCGCCGCAGAAATGCATCTTGCCGGCCAGGATGGTGCGGTAGCCCTGGGCCCGCAGCCCATGGGCGAAGGTCGGGATGTCGGAGGGGAACTCCGCGGCGTTGTCATAGGCGCCGATCGCCGAGGGCAGGCGGCCGGACATGAACACGGCGCGGGAGGGGCCGCAGAGCGGGCTGTTGCAATAGGCGGCGTCGAACACCACGCCGTCCCGCGCCAGCGCCGTCATCACCGGCGCCTGCACCACCCGGTTGCCATAGGCGGGCAGGGCGAAGGGCGTCAGCTGATCCGCCATCAGGATCAGGATGTTCGGTCGCCGCGATGTCACGATCAGCCCCTCCTGGCACCGCGGCCCTGCTTGCGTCGGGGCCGGCGGCGTGTCTCAGTTCAACCGACAGGATGGGGCGCGGCCGGCCGGCCGGTGAAGACCGGCGCCGCTCATGGAGGCATTAGCTGGATTTATGGCAACGCGTCGCCGCGACCTGCCGCCGATGCCGGCGCTGCTGGCCTTCGAGGCCGCAGGCCGATTGTCGAATTTCAGCGCCGCGGCGCGCGAGCTCGGGGCCACCCAGCCGGCCGTCTCCCATCAGATCGCCGCATTGGAGGCGCGGCTGGGCACCGCCCTGTTCCGCCGGCTGCACCGCGGCGTCGCCCTGACCCCGGACGGCGAGCGGCTGCTGCAGGTGGTGACGCGTTCGCTCGACGCCATCGCCGACACCGCGGCCGAGATCCGGCAGGCGCGCGACCCGGGCGGGCTGACCGTCGCCACCGATTTCGCCTTCGCCACCTACTGGCTGCTGCCGCGGCTGGAACGGCTGCGCGGGGCCTTGGGCGGGGTCGAGATCCGCATCCTGGCCAGCCAGGACGTGATCGACCCGCGCGACCGTGCCGTCGATGCGGTGGTCGCCTTCGGGGCGGGGCGCTGGCCCGGCTGCACCGTCGACCGGCTGTTCCCCGAGGTGGTGCTGCCGATCTGCAGCCCCGCCCTGCTGGCGCGCCTGCCGCGGATCGCGGCGCCGGCCGACCTGCTGGGGCTGCCGCTGCTGCATCTCGACAGCCCGGACCCGTCGCGCTGGCTCGACTGGCCCGGCTGGTTCCGCGGCCAGGGGGTCGAGGGCGCGCCGCATGGCCGGTCGCTGCGCCTCAACAACTATCCGCTGGTGCTGCAGGCGGCGCTGGCCGGGCAGGGGCTGGCGCTGGGCTGGCGGCCGCTGGTCGACGACCTGCTGGCGGCCGGCCAGCTGGTGGCCGGCCTGGCCGCGCCCTACCGCACCCAGCGTGGCTATTTCCTGGCCCAGCCCCTGGCCGACCGCCCCGACCCCCTGCGAGCCGCGTTCCGCGACTGGCTGGTGGCCGAGGCTACAGGCTAGGCAGCCGCCGATGCGGAATAGTCCATCCGCTTGAGGTCGGCGATCAGTCCCGGGCCGGTCGGGTTCCAGCCCAGCTGCTCGCGGGTCCAGGCGCTGGAGGCGCTCAGGTCCAGGCCTATGAAGATCGCGAGCCACCCGAAATGCGCCTGCGCCTCCTCAGGCGACAGGGACACCACCGGCAGGCCGAGACCCGCGCCGAGCACCTCCGCGATGTCGCGCGCGGCGATGCCCTCTTCGGCAACGGCATGGTACCGGGCGCCCCGGCGGCCCTTGTCGAGGGCAAGCGCATAGAGCTTCGCCACATCGAGCACATGGGCCGCCGGCCAGCGGTTGGCGCCCTCGCCGACATAGGCCACGGCGCCCTTCTGCCGCGAGATCGCGATGAGGGGCGTGATCAGCCCCTGCCGGACCGGATCATGGACCTGCGGCAGCCGCACCACGCGCACGTCGACCCCCGCCTCCAGCAGCGCCTGGCCCGCCAGCTCGGAGGCGATGCGCGGATTGGGGTGGCTCCGGTCGAGCACATCCTCCGTCGCGAGGCCGCCCAGCCCGGCACCGCCCATCCCGGTGCCGGATGTGATGATGAGGGGCCGGTCGGAACCCTTGAGCGTGGTGCCCAGGGCTTCGATCACCCGCCGGTCCTTCTCGCAGTTCGCGACGAAATGCGCGAAGTCGTGATCGAAGGCGGTGTGGATCACGGCGTCCGCCTGCGCCGCACCGGCGCGCAGGCTGTCGAGATCCTCGAGGGTGCCGCGATGCGCCTCCGCGCCGGCCGCCACCAGGGATTGCGCGCCGGCGTCGGATCGCGTCAGGCCCAGGACCTGGTGCCCGGCGGCCAGCAGCTCGGGCACGATGCGGGACCCGATGAAGCCGGTCGCGCCTGTGAGAAACACACGCATGGGAGACTCTCCGATTGGTTCGGAGAGTCGTGTCGCGCCGTATCCAGTTCTATTAAAGTCGTGAGATTATACAGGTATAATCATTAACAGGATCACCGTGGCCGCCGCGCTGAACCATGCGAGGCACCCAACAGCCTAGCGCGGGTGCATCGCCTGCTCTCACCTCGCATCGATCGGGGCATGCTGGGACAGGATTCCGGGGGTTCAAACGATTTCGGCCGGACTCTCCGCCAGGCCCACCGGCGGAGAGTCCGGGACGGGGCGCGCGGTTCAGCGCGCCGGGGCCACGTTCTGGTTGAGGCTGAAGAAGTTGGTCGGGTCGTATTTGGTCTTCAGCGCCACCAGCCGGGCGTGGTTGGCGCCGAAGGCCGCCTGGATCGTGGTCGGGGCCTCCTCGCCGAGGAAGTTCAGGAAGTAGCCGCCGCTGGAATGGGGCTGCAGCGCGTCCCACGCCTCGCGGGCCCAGGCGACGTGCTGCTGGGTCTCGGCCGCGTCGGTCCACTGCGCCGTGATCCCGACATTGAACTCCGACTGGCGCTGGGCGAATGCGGTGTCGCCCGGGGCGACCCGGCCGGCGGCACCGCCGTAGAACTCGACCAGGGCGCCGGACAGCGGCGACTTTGCGCGGTTGCCGTGCTCGACGATCAGGTCGATGACCTCGTCGCTCAGGTCTGAGAGGAAGGTCGACTTCCAGTAGTTGTGGGTGCCGTCCGGGAAGGACCCGTCGGCCAGCTGCTGCATCGCCGGGAACGGCATCGGCTGCACGATGTCGAGGAACGGCGTGCCGAAGCCGCGCAGCGGCTGCAGCAGCTGTTCGCCCTCGGCGATGTCGCCGCTGTAGCACAGGGCCACGGCGGCGGCCGGCATGCCGTCCGGGGTCGAGATCAGGCCGCAATAGGCGGTCAGCTCGTCCGGCGCGGTGGCCATGAAGCCGCGATAGTGGCGCAGCAGCGCCGCCGCCTGGTCGCGCGGGTACAGGACCAGGCCGCCCAGCACGATCGAGACCGGATGCGCCTGGAACAGGAACGAGGCGACGATGCCGAAATTGCCGCCGCCGCCGCGCAGGCCCCAGAACAGGTCCGGGTTGGACTCGGCGCTGGCGGTGACGATCTCGCCGGCGGCGGTGACGACCTCGCAGGACAGGATGTTGTCGCAGGTCAGGCCGTGCTTGCGCACCAGCCAGCCGACGCCGCCGCCGAGGGCGAGGCCGCCGATGCCGGTGCGTGAGACCACGCCGGTCGGCACCGCCAGGCCGTGCAGATGGGTCTCGCGGTCCAGGTCGCCCAGCGTCGTCCCGCCCTGCACCCGCACCGTCCGCTGCTGCGGGTCGACGAAGACGGCCTTCATCGCCGACAGGTCGATGACGATGCCGTCATCGCACACCGCCCGGCCGCCGACATTGTGGCCGCCGCCGCGGACCGCGACCAGCAGGCCGTTGTCGCGGGCGAAGTGGACGGCGCGGACGATGTCGGCCACGCCCTGGCAGCGGGCGATCAGGCCGGGATGCTTGTCGATGCTGACGTTCCAGATCCGCCGCGCCGCGTCGTAGCCGGCGTCCTCGGGCTGGATCACCGCGCCGCTGAACCCTTCCGCAAACGCCGCGATCGACGCCGCGTCGACGATGGCGCCGTCGCGCCGCTTCAGCCTTGGAGTCGCCATGCTTTTCCTCGCCGGGAGATCGGTTGAGGGCAAAGCGTGTCGCCGCTCCGTTACGTCGTGATGTCCTCATCGGGGCATCGGGTTACGGCTGTAGGCGATGTGTGGCCGCGATGCCTTGATGTGGGGACCTCAGGCGACGTCCCGCCGATTGCATCGGCATGGCAGATACACCCGCTCCGACGCGTTGACAGGGCCCGGCAAAGCAGACCACTTGGCGTCCATGCTCTCCGACACTCCCGCGATCCCGACCGAAGCGGCCCATTGGCGGCAGAACCTCTATGTCTGCCTGTTCGGGTCGTTCACGACCATCATCGCCATGACGCTGCTGCTGCCGTTCCTGCCGCTCTATGTCGAACATCTCGGCGTGCGGTCGCCGGCGGGGATCGTGCAATGGTCCGGCGTGGCCTTCGGCATCACCTTCCTGGCCGCGGCGCTGGTGTCGCCGCTGTGGGGCCGGCTGGCCGACCGCTATGGCCGCAAGCTGATGCTGGTGCGGGCCAGCCTGGGCATGGCCGTGGTGATGTCGATGATGGGGCTGGCGCACAATGTCTATGAGCTGGTGGCGCTGCGGCTGCTCACCGGCCTGGCCGGCGGCTATGCCTCCGGCGCGGTGATCCTGGTGGCGATGCAGACGCCGAAGGACCGCTCCGCCTGGGCGCTCGGCACGCTGTCGATCGGCGTCATGGCCGGCAGCTTCGTCGGGCCGCTGGTGGGCGGCGTGCTGCCGGATCTGATCGGGCTGCGGCAGACCTTCTTCGCGGCCGGCGGCACCATCTTCATCGCCTTCCTGGCGACCTGCTTCCTGATCCGCGAGGATCACGGCGCGCTGGCCGCCCGGCGCGCATCGGGCGCGCCGCGCATCGGCACCTGGGCGGCGATCCCGGACCGTCGCCCGGTGCTGGCCATGCTGGCGACGGCGCTGATGCTGATGTTCGCCAACATGTCGATCGAACCGATCATCACCGTCTATGTCGCCCAGCTGGTGCCGGAAGGCGGGCGCATCGCCCTGATGTCGGGGCTGGTGATGGCGGCGGCGGCGCTGGCCAGCATCATCGCCGCCCCGCGCGTCGGCCGGCTGGCCGACCGGATCGGCGCCTGGGGCGTGGTGATCGGCTGCCTCGCCGCCTGCGCCGTGCTGCTGATCCCCCAGGCCTTCGTCACCGACGCCTGGCAGCTGGTGGGCCTGCGCTTCCTGATGGGGCTGGCACTGGCCGGGCTGCTGCCGTCGATCACCTCGCTGATCCGCCACAGCGTGCCGGACACGGTGACGGGCGGCGTGCTCGGCTATTCCCAGTCGGCCCAGTATCTCGGCCAGATCACCGGCCCGCTGGTCGGCGGCTTCGTCGGCGCGCAGTTCGGGATGCGCTCGGTGTTCTTCGCCACCAGCGCGTTGATGCTGGCCGGGGCGGTGGCCAACTGGGCGATCCACCGCAGCCTGCAGCGCCGGCCGTCGCCGGCCGGGTCGGCTAGCAGCGCACGGTGACGCCGGCGGCGGGGGCGGCGCGGTAACGGCGCCAGCCCTCGGCGCGCAGCTTGCAGGCCGGGCACTCGCCGCAGCCATGGCCCCACAAGTGGGACGTGCCGCGGTCGCCGCGATAGCAGCTGTGGGTCTCGTCCCGGATCAGCTCGACCAGCGCGGGGCCGCCCAGCGATGCCGCCAGCCGCCAGGTCTCGGCCTTATCGATCCACATCAACGGGGTGTGGACGACGAAGCGCCGGTCCATGCCCAGGTTGAGTGCCAGCTGCATCGCCTTCATGGTGTCGTCGCGGCAGTCGGGATAGCCGGAGAAGTCGGTCTCGCAGACGCCGACGACGATGTGGCGCAGGCCGCGGCGATAGGCCAGGGCGGCGGCGAAGCTCAGGAAGATCAGGTTGCGGCCGGGCACGAAGGTGTTCGGCAGGCCGCTGTCCTCCATCGCGATCTCGACGTCGCGGGTCAGCGCCGTCTCGCTGACCTCGCCGAGCGCCGCGAGATGCAGCAGCTGGTCGGGGCCCAGCCGGCCCGCCCAGTCGGGAAACTCGGTGCGGAACACCTCGAGGATACTGGGTCGGACGTCGAGCTCGACCCGGTGCCGCTGGCCGTAGTCGAAGCCTACCGTCTCCACCCGCTTGAAGCGGTCGAGCGCCCAGGCCAGGCAGGTGGCCGAATCCTGGCCGCCGGAGAACAGCACCAGGGCGCCGTCCTTCTTGTCAGTGACCATCGTATTCCGCCCAGCAAAGGGGTGTCTCGTAGACCGCGACGGCAGACAGCAGCGGCAGCATGGGCTTGGTCCGCGTCCAGATCCACATCGCGATGTGCTCCGCCGTCGGATTCTCCAGGCCTTCGATCTCGTTCAGGCAGTAATGGTCGAGCCGGGCCAGCAGCGGGGCGAAGGCGGCCTCGACATCGAAGAAGTCGATCAAGAAGCCGGTCTCCGGATCAACCGGGCCGTCCAGCCGCAGCTCGACCCGGTAGGAATGGCCATGCATCCGGTGGCAGCGATGGGTGGCCGGCACATGCGGCAGCCGATGCGCCGCCTCGAAGGTGAAGGCCTGGGTGATCCTCATGGCCAGACGACTTTCATGGAATCCCGATCAGCTTATGGGTCTGCAGGCTCAGCCGCCATTGCGGGTGGGCGAGGCAATGGGCCACCGCGGCGGCGGTGTTCGCCGCCCGGTCGGGCCCATCCATCGGCTGCAGCCAGAAATGGGTGAAATCGAGGTCCGCCACCGCGTCCGGCATCAGGCCGGGCTGCGGGAACACCAGCTTCAGCTCGTCGCCGCGGCGGGCGACCAGCGGGGCGCCGGCCTTGGGGCTGACGCAGACCCAGTCCAGCTCGGCCGGCGGCTCGATGGTGCCGTTGGTCTCGACCGCCGCGGTGAAGCCGCGCGACCGCACGGCCGTGAGCAGGGTGGGGTCGAGCTGCAGCAGGGGTTCGCCGCCGGTGAAGACGACGAAGCGGTCGGCCGCCGCCCCGGCCCAGCAGGCCTCGATGGCGTCGGCCAGAGCCTCGGCGTCGTCGAAGCGGCCGCCGCCCAGCCCGTCGGTGCCGAGGAAATCGGTGTCGCAGAACTTGCACACGGCCCCGGCCCGGTCCGCCTCGCGGCCGGTCCACAGGTTGCAGCCGACGAAGCGGCAGAACACCGAGGCCCGCCCGGCGTTGCGGCCCTCGCCCTGGAGGGTCTTGAAGATCTCTTTGACGACGTAGCCCATGCCACCAATCCGGCGATGCCAGGCGGGCCTGACGATCGGGGCCGCGCCTTCCGCGAGGCGCGTTTGTAGACCTTTTGTTCCGCGGGGTCAGGTGCGAATTGCCACGGACCCCGCCGAGTCGCGCAATCCAGGGCAGCGCCGGCGCCGGAAACAGATCAAGGCCCGCGGGTGAGCGCGAGCCTTGATCCGGGTTCAGCCGATCCGTTGCGGCCGACGGCTCAGGTGCTGGTCAGCTTGCTCAGGTCCAGCGGCAGCGACCGCAGCCGCTGCCCGGTCGCGGCGAACACCGCATTGCCGATCGCCGGGGCCAGCCCCGGCACGCCGGGTTCGCCGATGCCGGTCGGCGCCTCGGCCGATGCCACGATGTGGACCTCGACCTTCGGCATCTCCGACATCCGGGTCGGCTCATAGGTGTCGAAATTGGCCTGCTCGACCTCGCCGTCCTTCAGCGTGATCTTGTTGCGCAGGACCACGGACAGGGCAAAGCCGACCGAGCCCTCGACCTGGGCCCGGATGACGTCGGGATTGACCGCGATGCCGCAATCGACCGCCGCCACCACCCGTTCGACCTTCAGCGCGCCGTCCTTGACCGAGACGTCGGCGACGGTGGCGACATAGGTGCCGAAGGACTGGTGCACGGCGACGCCGCGTCCCGTCCCGGCCGGCATGGCCTGGCCCCAGCCCGCCTTCTCCGCCGCCAGGGCCAGCACGCCGACATGGCGCGGCTGGTCCTTCAGCAATGCGGTGCGGAAGGCGACCGGGTCCTGGCCCGCGGCATGGGCCAGTTCGTCGACCATGGTCTCCACCGCATGGGCGGTGTGGGTGTGCCCGACCGAGCGCCACCACAGCACCGGCACGCCCTCCTTGGCGTTGTGCACCGTCGCGGTCAGGTCCGGCACGGCATAGGCGGTGTCCGACGCGCCCTCGATGCTGGTGGCGTCGATGCCGTCCTTCACCGCGAAGGCCTCGAACGAGGTGCCGATCATGATCGACTTGGCCACCACCACATGGTCCCAGCCGCTGATGGCGCCGGCGGCGTCGATCCCGGCGCGGACCTTGTGGTAGGCCATGGGCCGGTAATAGCCGGCCTTCATGTCGTCCTCGCGCGTCCGCATCAGGTGGATCGGCGCCTTCATGCCGGTGGCCTTGACGATCATCGCGGTCTCGGCCGCGTAATCCGCGGTCGGGGTGGCGCGCCGGCCGAAGGAGCCGCCGGTGTAGGTCGAGTTGATCGTCACCTGGTCCGGCTTCAGGCCGAGGATGGCGGCGATGGTGGCCTGCTCGACGGTCTGGAACTGCGACCCGGCCCACCACACCGCGCCGTCGGCCGTCGGCTCCAGCACGCCGTTCAGCGGCTCCATCGGCGCATGGGCGAGGTAGGGGAACTCGAACTCAGCCTCGACCACCTTGGCCGCCTTTTTCAGCGCCGCCTCGGCATCGCCGCGCTTGGCTGCGGTCAGGCCCGGCGTCTGCGCCGCGGCCTTGTAGCCGGCCATGATCGCATCGCTGGACTGGCCTTCGCCCGCGGCCGCATCCCATTCGATCTTCAGCGCCTCGCGGCCCTTCATCGCCGCCCAGGTGTCCTGGGCGACCACGGCGACGCCGGTCGGGATGGTCACCACGTCGACCACGCCCGGCACCTGCTTCGCCGCCGCGGCGTCGACGCTCTTGGGCGTGCCGCCGAAGCGGGGCGGGTGGGCGACCAGCGCGGTCAGCTGGCCGGGGCGGCGGACGTCGATCGAGAAGCCGGCCTTGCCGGTGATCTTGGCCGGCGTGTCCAGCCGCGGCACGCGGGTGCCGATCAGGGTGAAGGCCTTGGGGTCCTTCAGCGTGACCTCGGCCGGCGGCGTCAGCGTCGCGGCCTGGGCCGCCAGCTCGCCGAAGCGGGCCGACTTGCCGGAGGCGGCATGGGCGACGACGCCCTTCAGCACGGTGATCTCGCCGGCCGGCACCTTCCAGGCGGCTGCGGCGGCCTGGACCAGCATCGCGCGGGCGGTGGCGCCGGCCTTGCGCAGCTGGTCCCAGGAATTGGCGGTGGAGGTCGACCCGCCGGTGCCCTGGATCGGCCCGAACAGCGTGTTGTTGTAGGTCTTGGCGTCCGCCGGGGCGAAGCCGAAGCGCATCTGGCCCCAGTCAGCGTCCAGCTCCTCGGCGACGATGGTGGTCAGGCCGGTGGTGACGCCCTGGCCCATCTCGCAATGCTTGATCAGCACCGTCACGGTGTCGTCGGCCGCGATGCGGACGAAGGCGTTGGGGGCGAAGGGCGCGTCCCCGGCCGCGGCCATGGCGCGGCGGACGAGGGGCAGGTGGGTGGCGATCACCAGCGCGCCGCCCAGGGCGCTGGCGCCCTTGAGGAAGGAGCGGCGGTTCGGCGTGGCGGATTCGGCGGCGACGCTGGACGCGGCGAGGGCCGAGGCGGCGATGGGCTTGGCGAACATGGATGCGTCCTCCCTATGCCAGCGTCGACGCGGCGTCGTGGATCGCCGCGCGGATGCGCTGGTAGGTGCCGCAGCGACAGATGTTGCCATCCATCGCCGAGACGATGTCGTCATCGGTCGGCTTCGGCGTCTGGGTCAAGAGGCCGATCGCCGACATGATCTGGCCGGACTGGCAGTAGCCGCACTGCACCACGTCCAGCTTGGTCCAGGCGGCCCGCACCGCTTCGGCGACCTTGCCGGAGACGCCCTCGATGGTGGTGATCTTGCTGGCGCCGACATCGCCGACGAAGGTCTGGCACGACCGCACCGGCTGGCCGTCGAGATGCACGGTGCAGGCGCCGCACAGGGCCTGGCCGCAGCCGAACTTGGTGCCGGTCATCGTGAGGTGGTCGCGCAGGGCCCACAGCAGCGGCATCTGCGGATCGATGTCGAGCTCGTGGTCCGCGCCATTGATGTTCAGTTTCACCATGGTCGATGTCCCAATTTGAGTGTGCGGTGCGAAGAGGGCCGGGCACCGCGCCGGGGCTGGCATGTCCGCTCGAAACCGGCGGATCTTTGTCCTAGATCGAATGTTCGATCTGGTTCCGGTCAAAAAATCGACTCAACGGGCCACTGCGCGCCAGCAGCCCTCGGCAATGTCGTCCAGCGCCGCATCGTCCAGCGGCGTCTCCGTCGTCCGCTTGGCCAGGCGCGCCGCCACCGCGAAGGTCAGGTCCTGGACGATGTCCGACGGCAGGGCCTTGAACGGGCTGCTGCCGTCGCTCAGGCTCAGCCGTTGCGCCAGGCAGGCGAAGTTCGGGTCCTCGGCCGCCAGCGCCGCCAGTTCGACGGGCCGGTGATAGGGAGAGTTCTCGTACTGGTCGAGGAACTGGGCCTCCTGCCGATGCGTGCGGTAGAACGCATAGGCGTTCAGCCAGGTGCGCTTGAACGTCTCCTTCGGCGAAAGACCCTCGAAATCGCCCTGCACCAGGGCCCGCCCCTTCACCGCCTTGACCTCGCTGTAGAGGTCGCGGATCAGCTCGTCCTTGCTGGTGAAGTAGTGGTAGATCACCCCCGGACTGGCGCCCGACCGCTTGGCCACCAGGGACATCGGCGTGTCGTGGAAGCCACGCTCCGCCACCAACTCCAGGGTTGCCTTCAGGATCGCGCCGCGTTTGCTGTCGCCATCCATGAATTGTACTCGATCGAACGTTCGTTCTAGTTAGCCGGCAAGCCGCTTCGCTGTCAAGAACGACGGCGGGCCGTCAGCCCTTGCCGCAGTCGAGGATGCCGTTCAGTGCGGCGCCGGAACCGGCGAGGGTGAAGGGCTCGGCCACGGCCGGGTCGGCCAGATCGACGCGCAGCGTCTTGCCGTGGCGCAGCGCCTCGACCAGCGCCTTCATCTGGTCGGCGGTGTAGGCCTTGCCCGGGCGCCAGTCGAAGCTGGTCGACGCCTCCTCGACCGTGGCCGTCATCGGCACCGGCATCGGCTTGTCGTTGACGCGGAAGGTGACGGTCGCCTTCGGCCCGGCCACCGCAAGCTTGCGCGGCACCGAGAACAGCACATAGGGGCCGGTGGGGGCCGCCGATCCCGCCACGCCCACCATCTCGGCGCAGTAGACGCCGAGATGGGCGCCGCCGGCATTGGTCAGGCCGGCGTAAAAGGTGCCGAGATGGTAGTTGGTGCCCCAGCCCTCGGCCTCCTGTGCGCCGGCGGCAGCCGTGGCGGCAAGCAGGACAGGCAGGGCGAGGACGGCGGCGCGGACCAAGGCGGGGCTCCGAAACGAAGAAGGGCACGCCCAGCGTGCCCTTCGTGACGATCACATGTCGAGTAGGATGCGCTGGGGATCCTCCAGGCACTCCTTGGCCCGGACCAGGAAGGTCACGGCCTCGCGCCCGTCGATGATGCGGTGGTCGTAGGACAGGGCCAGGTACATCATCGGCCGGATCTCGACCTTGCCGGCCACCGCCATCGGCCGCTCCTGGATCTTGTGCATGCCCAGGATGGCGGATTGCGGCGGGTTCAGGATCGGCGTCGACATCAGCGAGCCGTAGACCCCGCCATTGGAGATGGTGAAGGTGCCGCCGGTCATGTCGGCGATCGACAGCTTGCCGTCGCGCGCCTTGCGGCCGAGGTCGCCGATGGTCTTCTCGACCTCGGCGAAGGACAGGGCGTCGGCGTCGCGTACGATCGGCACCACCAGCCCGTTCGGCGTGCCGACCGCGACCCCGATGTCGTAGTAGTTCTTGTAGACCAGGTCGTCGCCGTCGATCTCGGCGTTGACCGCCGGCAGCTCCTTCAGCGCGACGATGCAGGCCTTCAGGAAGAAGGACATGAAGCCCAGCTTCACGCCGTGCTTCTTCTCGAAGCTGTCTTTGTACTGGTTGCGCAGCGCCATCAGCGCCGTCATGTCGACCTCGTTGAAGGTCGTCAGCATGGCGGCGTTGTTCTGGGCCTGCTTCAGCCGCGAGGCGATGGTCTTGCGCAGCTTGGACATGCGCACCCGCTCTTCCCGGTCCTTCTGCGGCCGCGGGCCGCTGTCGGGACGGGTGAAGGCGGGGATCTCGATGGTGGCGCCGGTGGCCGGTGTGGCCGCCGGCTTGGCGCCGCCGGCGGCGGCGTTCTGCGCGTCCTCCTTCAGGATGCGCCCGCCCTTGCCGCTGCCGGCGATGGCGGCGGCGTCGAGGCCGGTCTCGGCGATGATCTTGGCCGCCGACGGCATCACGATCGGGGCGTCGCCACCATTCACCTTGGCAGCCGGGGCGACCGCGGCAGGCTTGGCCGCAGGGGCCGGGGCAGCAGCCTCGGCCTTCGCCGCCGGCTTGGCGGCCGGGGCGCCGGCACCTTCGCCGATGCTGCCCAGCAGGGCGCCGACCTCGACATTGGCGCCTTCCTCGGCCGTCACCGATTCCAGCACGCCGGCCGCGGTGGCGTTGACCTCGAGCGTCACCTTGTCGGTCTCGAGCTCGACCAGGGGTTCATCCATGGCGACCGCCTCGCCCGGCTTCTTCAGCCAGCGGGCGACGGTGGCCTCGGTCACCGATTCGCCCAGCGCGGGCACCTTGATCTCGACGCTCATAGAGTCTCCATTCCTTCGACCGGGGCGGTGGCAGTCCGGGGGTCAGCCGACCGACAGGGCCTCGTCGACCAGCTTGGCCTGTTCCTGGTTGTGGCGGCGCAGCAGGCCGGTGGCCGGGGCCGCGGCCTCCGGCCGGCCGGCGTAGCGCGGGCGGGCGCCGGCGCGGCCGATGTCGCCCAGCACGGCTTCGATCTTGCGGTCGACGAAGTACCAGGCGCCCTGGTTCTCGGGCTCCTCCTGGCACCACACCACCTCGGCCTTCGGATACTTCGCCAGCTCCGCGCCCAGCGTCTTGCGCGGGAATGGGAACAGCTGCTCCAGGCGGATGATGGCGACGTCCTTCAGCCCGCGCTCGTCGCGCTCCTTCTTCAGGTCGTAATAGACCTTGCCGGAGCAGATCACGACGCGCTTGACCTCGCCGCCGGCCACCAGCTCCGCCGTCTCCGGCAGCACGCGGTGGAAGGCCGAGCCGACGCCGAAATCGGCCAGGGTCGAGACGCATTCCTTGTGGCGCAGCAGCGACTTCGGCGTGAACACCACCAGCGGCTTGCGGAAGTCGCGGTGGATCTGGCGGCGCAGCGCGTGGAAGTAGTTGGCCGGGGTGGTCAGGTTGACCACCTGCCAGTTGTCCTCGGCCGATTGCTGCAGGTAGCGCTCGATCCGGGCCGAGGAATGCTCCGGCCCCTGGCCCTCATAGCCATGCGGCAGCAGCATCACCAGGCCGGACATGCGCAGCCACTTCTGCTCGCCGGAGGAGATGAACTGGTCGATGATGGTCTGGGCACCGTTGGCGAAGTCGCCGAACTGCGCCTCCCACAGGGTCAAGGCCCGCGGCTCGGCCAGGGAATAGCCGTACTCGAAGCCCAGCACCGCGAATTCCGACAGCGGGCTGTCATGCACCTCGAAGGTCGCCTGACCCTCGCGGACATGGTTCAGCGGGACGTAGCGCTCCTCGGTCTCCTGGTCGACCAGCACCGAATGGCGCTGGCTGAAGGTGCCGCGGCCGGAATCCTGGCCGGACAGCCGCACCGGGATGCCCTCGGCCACCAGCGTGCCGAAGGCCAGGGCCTCGGCCGTCGCCCAGTCGATGTCGCGGCCGGTCTCGATCATCTGCGCCTTGGCCTTGAGCTGGCGCGCGACCTTGGGGTTGACCTTGACACTGTCCGGTACGCTGCTGATGGCGCGGCCGACCTCGCGCAGCAGCGCGTCGGGCGCCGCGGTGGCGCCGCGCCGCTCGTCGCCGGCGGCGATGGTGAAGCCCGACCAGGCGCCGCCCAGCCAGTCCGCCTTGTTCGGCTTGTACGAGGTGGCGGCCTGGAACGCGTCCTCCAGATGCTTCTGGAAGTCGCGGACGATGCCCTCGGCCTCCTCGGCCTTCAGCAGGCCTTCCTCGACCAGCTGCTTGGCGTACAGCTCGCGCACCGAGGCGTGCTGGGCGATGGTCTTGTACATCAGCGGCTGGGTGAAGGCCGGCTCGTCGCCCTCGTTGTGGCCGAAGCGGCGGTAGCAGAACATGTCCACCACCACGTCATGGCCGAATTCCTGGCGGAACTCGATGGCGATGCGCGAGGCGTGGACCACCGCCTCCGGATCGTCGCCGTTGACGTGGAAGATCGGCGCCTGGACCGTCCGCGCCACATCGGTGCAGTAGGGGCCCGAGCGGGAATAGACCGGCGCGGTGGTGAAGCCGATCTGGTTGTTGATGACGAAATGGACGGTGCCGCCGACGCGGTAGCCCTTGAGGTCGGACATCATCAGCGTCTCGGCCACCACGCCCTGGCCGGCGAAGGCGGCGTCGCCGTGGATCAGCAGCGGCAGCACCCGGCTGCGGTCCTCGTCGCGGCGCTGGGTCTGCTTGGCGCGGACCTTGCCCACCACCACCGGGTTGACGCATTCGAGATGCGACGGGTTGGCGGTCAGCGAGAGGTGGATGACCTTGTCGTCGAACTCGCGGTCGGACGAGGTGCCCAGATGGTATTTGACGTCGGCCGACCCCTGCACGTCCTCGGGGTTGGCCGGGTTGCCCTGGAACTCCGAGAAGATCGCGGTGAACGGCTTGCCGATGACGTTGGTCAGGGTGTTCAGCCGGCCGCGATGGGCCATGCCGAACACGACGTCCTCGAGGCCCAGCTGGCCGCCGCGCTTCAGCACCTGCTCCAGTGCCGGGATCATCGCCTCGCCGCCGTCCAGGCCGAAGCGCTTGGTGCCGGTGTACTTGACGTTGAGGAAGCGCTCGAAGGTCTCGGCCGCGGTCAGGCGCTCATAGATGGCGCGCTTGCCCTGTGGGGTGAATTCGGTGCGGTTCTCGATCGTCTCGATGCGTTCCTGGATCCAGGCGCGGACCGCCGGGTCCTGGATGTGCATGTATTCGACGCCGATATGGCCGCAATAGGTGGCGCGCAGCCGGGTCACGATCTGGCCCAGCGTCGGGGTGTCGAGGCC
Organism: Inquilinus sp. 2KB_23; assembly: GCF_052115705.1. Classification (NCBI taxonomy): domain Bacteria; kingdom Pseudomonadati; phylum Pseudomonadota; class Alphaproteobacteria; order Rhodospirillales; family Rhodospirillaceae; genus Inquilinus; species Inquilinus sp. 2KB_23. The sequence goes on from NZ_JBFRHF010000007.1 coordinate 115,739, forward strand.
GAGCTGGCCGGCGACATAGATCGGCCGCTCCAAATCGGTTTCGGTGAAGCCGTAGGTCGCGGGATCGAGGTCGGGGTGCGACTTGTGCTCGGTCAGGCCCAGCGGGTCGAGATCGGCCAGCAGGTGGCCGCGGACCCGGTAGGCGCGGATCAGCTGCATCGCCCGCAGCGTGTCATGCGCGGCGCGCCGGACCGCATCGGCATCGGCCCCGACCGGTGCGGCCGTCGCCGGGGCCTTGCCCGACTTCTGGCCCTTGGCCGGCGCCTCGGTCGGCGCCTCCAGCCCGAAGGCCTCGCCCAGGCCGTTCAGCCTGACCGCCGGGATCGCGCCGTTGCGCGGCCCCCAGGAGGGTCCGGCCTCGGTCTCCGGCACGGCCTCGTCGAGGCCGTCGAAGAACGCACGCCAGCTGTCGTCGACCGAGGCCGGATCGGCCCTGTACCGGTCATGCAGCTCGGCGATGAATTCTGCGTTCGGGGCGAAAAGGAAGGAACTTTGTTCCGACGGGCTACCCATCATTCTCAACGGCCGGTGTCCGGCCGTTTCCCTGGCGGTCGGCTGTCGCGTTGACGCCGCGACCGGGCGGTCCCTTGCGGGACGGGTCCAAGTGGCGCGCAACCTACGCCGAAAGTGTTGGCGATGAAAGATATGTCGGGCGCGGAACGAGCAATTTCCGGCGTCATTACGACAGATCACCCACGCAAAGAACGCAAACGCGACATGGTGTCGGGAACAGAAAGGTCGAATCTGTCCGGATCGGCGGTGCGGATGTCGGATTCGATCGCACAGACATCAGGCGCCTAGCCACTCTCCGGCGGCGCGGCGATCCCGTCCGGCCAAGAAAAAGCCCCCGACCGGCGTGCACCGGTCGGGGGCTGGTGTCGTGCGGTGACGGGCCGATCAGCCCTTCATCGCCGCGAGCATGGTGCGACCGAGATCGGCGGGGGATTCGGCGACGGCGATGCCGGCGGCCTTCAGCGCCTCAATCTTGTGGTCGGCGGTGTCGTGGCCGCCGGAGATCACCGCCCCGGCATGGCCCATGCGSCGGCCCGGCGGCGCGGTGCGCCCGGCGATGAAGCCCACGACGGGCTTCTTGGTGCCGCTGGCCTTCAGGAACTCGGCGCCCATCACCTCGGCGTCGCCGCCGATCTCGCCGATCATGATGATGCCCTCGGTCTCCGGRTCGCCCAGGAACAGCTCCAGCGCGTCCACGAAGCTGGTGCCGTTCACCGGGTCGCCGCCGATGCCGATGCAGGTGGTCTGGCCCAGGCCCGCCGCCGTGGTCTGCGCCACCGCCTCATAGGTCAGCGTGCCCGACCGGCTGACGATGCCGATCTTGCCGCGACGGTGGATGTGCCCCGGCATGATCCCGATCTTGCACTCGCCCGGCGTGATCACCCCCGGGCAGTTCGGCCCGATCAGCCGCGTGCCCGACCCGGCCAGCGCCCGCTTCACCTTGACCATGTCCAGGACCGGAATGCCCTCGGTGATGCACACCACCAGCGGGATCTCGGCGTCGATCGCCTCCAGGATCGCATCCGCCGCGAAGGGCGGCGGCACGTAGATTACGCTGGCGTTGGCCCCGGTCTGGTCCACCGCCTGGGCCACGGTGTCGAACACCGGCAGGTCCAGGTGCCTGGTGCCGCCCTTGCCCGGCGTCACGCCGCCGACCATGCGGGTGCCGTAGGCGATCGCCTGCTCGGAATGGAACGTCCCCTGGGCCCCGGTGAAGCCCTGGCACAGCACCTTGGTGGTCTTGTCGACGAGCACGGCCATTATGCGGCCTCCTTCACGGCACGGACGATCTTGGTCGCGGCRTCGCCGAGGTCGTCGGCCGACAGGATCGGCAGGCCGCTCTCGGCCAGGATCTGCTTGCCGCGCTCGACATTGGTGCCTTCGAGACGCACCACCAGCGGCACGTGCAGCGCCACCTCGCGCGCGGCTTCYACCACGCCCTCGGCGATCACGTCGCAGCGCATGATGCCGCCGAAGATGTTGACCAGGATGCCTTCGACATTCGGGTCCGACAGGATCAGCTTGAACGCCGTGGTCACCCGCTCACGCGTGGCGCCGCCGCCGACATCCAGGAAGTTGGCCGGCTCGCCGCCTTCCAGCTTGATGATGTCCATGGTCGCCATCGCCAGCCCGGCGCCGTTGACCATGCAGCCGATGTTGCCGTCCAGCTTGACGTAGTTCAGCGAYGCCTTCTCCGCCGCCGTCTCGGTCGGGTCCTGCTCGCTCTCGTCGCGCAGCTCCTCGATCTCCTGGTGCCGGAACAGCGCGTTGTCGTCGAAGCCCATCTTGGCGTCGAGCGCGATGATCTGGCCCGCGCCCGTCACCACCAGCGGGTTGATCTCCAAGAGCGCGGCGTCGAGCTCGGTGAACGCCTTGTACAGCCCCTTCAGGAAGCTGACCGCGGCCCCGACCTGCTTGCCCTCGAGCCCCAGCCCGAAGGCCACCTTGCGGGCGTGGAAGTCCGACAGCCCCGTCGCCGGGTCGATGGCGATGGTCAGGATCTTCTCCGGYGTGGCTTCCGCCACCTCCTCGATCGCCATGCCGCCCTCGGTCGACGCGATCGCCGTCACCCGGCCGCTCTTGCGGTCGACCAGCAGCGACAGATACAGCTCACGGGCGATGTCGCAGCCTTCCTCGACATAGACCCGGCCGACCTCCTTGCCCGCCGGCCCGGTCTGCACCGTCACCAGCGTCCGGCCCAGCATCGCCTCGGCCTCGGCCTTCACCGCCTCGACCGACTTCACCACCCGGACGCCGCCCTTGCCCGCCGGATCCTCCTTGAAGTGGCCCTTGCCGCGGCCGCCCGCATGGATCTGGGACTTCACGACGTAAACACCGCCGCCGAGACCCTCCGCCACGCGAACCGCCTCCTCCGGCGTGTACGCCACCCCGCCGCGCGGCACCGGGACACCGTACCGTCCCAACAGCGCCTTCGCCTGATATTCGTGGATGTTCATGGACCGTCCGTCCTGGGTGAGAGCGCGGCGCCTGAGGCCGCCCGCGAAACGGGCGGCACAATAGCACCTGAATCGCAGCGGGCAACCGAGTCGCCGCAATGCAGCAAAACCGCGGGCGACGGGCTCGCTGATCCCGGCCATCGTCCCGCCGCGGTGATACAATGCTCCGCGGTGGTCCCCTGGGGCGAGGATGTCGGCGATGTACAGGTTGTACTGGAACAAGGACACCGGCGCCTTCGCGCCCGACGTGGTGCTGCGCCTGGCCGGCGTGCCCTGCGAACGGATCCGGATCGACCATCTCCAGGGCGAGCACCGCCGGCCCGACTATCTCCGGCTGAACCCGATGGGCGAGGTGCCGACCCTGGTGCTGCCCGACGGCACGGTGCTGACCGAATCGGCGGCGATGCTGCTGCATCTGGTCGACGCCCACCCGCAGGCCGGGCTGGCGCCGCCGCCCGGCAGCGCCGACCGCGCCCGGTTCGACCGCTGGCTGCTGTTCATGGCGGTGAACCTGTACGGCGCCGCCCTGCGGCAGTTCCACCCCGAGCGCTACACCACCGACCCCGCCGGGGCGCCGGGGGTCAAGGAGGCGGCGGACCGCGCCGTGGACCGCTGCTGGGCGCTGATCGCCGACGCGCTCGACCCCGGGCCGCTGCTGCTGGGCGACCAGATGACGGCGGCCGACCTGTACCTGCTGATGCTGCTGACCTGGTACGACTTCCGCGAGGAGATGCCGCCGCTGGGCATCGCCTGGGAGCGGATGCTGGCGAACCCTGTCGTGGCCGAGGCCTGGGTCCAGTATTTCGACTGAGACGCGGGCGGTGAGGACGCGGTTATGCAGTCCCTGCCGGAGCAATCCAACGTTTTGTCTGGCAATTGAGCAAGCGTTCATAAGATAGGACAAGAGAAGGGCAAACTCGATCAATCTGACGTCAAGTTTGCTCAAAGATGGATAAAATGAATTCAACTTTGGTCTATTGACCTTTGTCTCTGCACTGTTTGACAGTGTCGGCAAGTGGGGGCTGGCCTGGACCTAAGGCCATTCGATGCGATCCGGGCGGCCAAAAGCCCCACCGCAACGAAATGAAGGGGGACCATTGTGAAAGTGCGTCATCTGGCGGCCGCCTTGCTGGCGTCCGCCATCGCCATTCCTGCGTCTTCTGCCCTGGCCGCCACGGCCACCAACGTCTCCGCCCAGGGCAATCCGCTCGGCGACCTGATCACCGGTCTGATGAGCCTGGACCTGCAGCGGGCGGTCACCGTCCCGGGCATCCGCCAGCACCTCAACGCCCTGCAGCGGATCGCCGACGCCAATGACGGCACCCGCGCCGCGGGCACGCCGGGCAACGTCGCCACGGTCAACTACCTCAAGCAGCGGCTGCAGCGCGCCGGCTACCGGGTGACGGTGCAGAACTTCGACATCCCGTTCTACGAGGAGCTCGGCCCGGGCAGCTTCGCCGAGACGGCGCCGACCCCGAAGACCTATGTCGACCTGACCGACTTCACCACGATGCCGTTCTCGGGGTCGGGCGACGTCACCGGGCGGCTGGTGCCGACCAACGACATCGAAATCCCGCCGGCCCCGGCGCCGAATTCGAGCAGCGGCTGCGAGGCCGCGGATTTCCCGGCCGCGGTGTCCGGCCAGATCGCGCTGGTCCAGCGCGGCACCTGCGACTTCAGCACCAAGGCGGCCAACGCCAAGGCGGCCGGGGCCAGGGCCGTGGTCATCTTCAACGAAGGCCAGCCCGGCCGGACCGACCTGTTCCCCACCGCCGCCATGGATGTGCCGATCGACATTCCGGTGCTGAAGGCCACCTTCCAGGTCGGCGCCGACCTCTATGCCCAGACCCAGGCCGGCCCGGTCACCGTGCATGTCACCACCAACACGCTGTCCGAGAACCGTCCAACCTCGAACGTCATCGCCGAGACGTATTTCGGCCGGCCCGACTCGGTCGTGGTGGTCGGCGCCCACAATGACTCGGTGCCCGCGGGCCCGGGCATCAACGACGACGGCAGCGGCACCGCGACCAACCTCGAGGTCGCCGAGCAGCTGGGCCGCCGCCAGCTGCTGCTGCGCAACAAGGTGCGGTTCGCCTTCTTCGGCGCGGAGGAGCTCGGGCTGCTCGGCGCGTTCCACTATGTCGAGACGCTGAGCGACGCCGAGCGGGCGAAGGTCAAGGTGATGCTGGACTTCGACATGCTGGCGTCGCCCAACTACGTGCGCTTCGTCTATGACGGCAACGGGTCGACCTTCCCGGACGCGGCGGGCCCGAACGGCTCCGGCGTGGTCGAGAACGTGTTCCTGGCGTTCTTCGCCCAGCGCAACCTGGCGACCAGCCCGACCGCCTTCGACGGGCGGTCCGACTACGTCGCCTTCACCGATGCCGGCATCCCGGCCGGCGGCATCTTCACCGGCGCCGAGGGGATCAAGACCGAGGCCGAGGCGCGGATCTACGGCGGCACCGCCGGCCAACCCTACGACGCCTGCTATCACCAGGCCTGCGACACCATCGCCAACATCAACAACACCGTGCTCGACCAGTTCTCGGATTCGGTGGCGAATTCGGTCGTCGTCTTCGCCCAGCGCAGCCAGCCGGTCGTCGACACCGCCGGCCTGGTGGCCTCGGCCGCCAAGCGTGCCGCGACCCGCGCCGCGACGCGCGGTGCGCTCTACAAGGGCCCGCTGCTCATCCGCTGACGGTTGCAACCTGACCATCGAGGGGGCCGGACGCTCGCGTCCGGCCCTTTTCTTTGTCTCAGGCCTCGCCAAGGGAAAATCACGTATTGTCCGGAAATTGAAAGGGATGATTCCAGAGTTCTAAGATTATGAAAGACTAAATCGAGATAAGATAAAATTTTCTCAAATATTTCTCAAAGAAAACCGTAACAAAACATTTGACGTCTCTTGCGACGGTGCCGGACAGTGCAGTCAAGTGGGGGCTGGCCAGACGGGGCCATTCGATGCGACTCGGGCGGCACAAGCCCCTCCGCAACGAATTGAAGGGGGATCCATCGTGAAAATCCGCTGTCTGGCGGTCGCCCTGCTGGCGACCGCCATCGCGATTCCTGCGTCTTCGGCCCATGCCGCCACGGCCTCCGCCCAGAGCAGCAATCCGATCGGCGACCTGATCACCGGGCTGATGAGCGCCGATCTGCAGCGCGCGGTCACGGTCGCCGGCATCCGCCAGCACCTGACCGCGCTGCAGGCGATCGCCACCGCCAATGGCGGCAACCGCGCCGCCGGCCTGCCGGGCTACAAGGCCTCGGTCGACTATGTGAAGCAGCGGCTGCAGCGCGCCGGCTACCAGGTCACCGTCCAGCCCTTCCCGTTCGACTTCTTCCAGGAGACCGGGACGCCGGAGTTCGGGCGGGTGTCGCCGGCGCCGCGGACCTACACGCCCCACACCGACTTCGCGACCACGCTCTACTCCGCCTCGACCGAGCTCACCGGCCGGGTGGTCCCGACCCGCAACATCGTCCTGCCGCCGACGCCGGAGCCGAGCTCGGCCAGCGGCTGCGAGGCCGCCGACTATCCGCCGGAGACGGCGGGGGCCATCGCGCTGATCCAGCGCGGCACCTGCCCCTTCGCCCAGAAGGCGGAGATGGCGGAGGCGGCCGGCGCCATCGGCGTCATCATCATGAATGAGGGTCAACCCGGCCGCACCGAGGTGGTCGAGGGCGTCGGCCTCGGCGCGCCGCGGCCGTATCCGGGGGTGTTCACCACCTTCGAGGTCGGCAACGAGCTGTACACCCAGGCCCAGTCCGGCCCGGTCACCGTCCGCATCAAGGTCCAGGCGGTCAACGAGCGGCGGACGAACTGGAACGTGATCGCCGACACCTGGTTCGGCAACCCGAACAAGATCGTCACGGTCGGGGCGCATCTCGATTCGGTGCAGGTCGGCCCTGGTATCAACGACAATGGCAGCGGCACCGCGACCAATCTCGAGGTCGCCGAGCAGGTGGGCCGCCGCCAGCTGCTGCTGCGCAACAAGGTGCGCTTCGCCTTCTGGGGCGGCGAGGAGCTGGGGCTGCTCGGCTCGACCCACTACGTCGGATCGCTCAGCGACGCCGAGAAGGCGAAGATCCTGCTGAACCTGAACTTCGACATGCTGGCGTCGCCCAACTACGTCCGCTTCGTCTATGACGGCAACGGCTCCGACACCCCGGATGCGGGGCCGAACGGCTCGGGCCTGATCGAGAACGTGTTCCTGGCCCATTTCGCCCGGAAGAACTTGGCCACCGCCCCCACCGCCTTCGACGGCCGGTCCGACTACGGCCCCTTCATCGAGAACGGCATCCCGGCCGGCGGCCTGTTCAGCGGCGCCGAGAACGTCAAGACCGCGGCCGAGGCGCGGATCTATGGCGGCACCGCCGGCCAGCCCTACGATGCCTGCTACCACCAGCCCTGCGACGGCATCGCCAACGTCAGCAACACCGCGCTGGACCAGTTCTCGGACGCGGTGGCGAATTCGGTGATCACCTTCGCGATGCGACGCGACCCGGTGGTCGACACCGCAGGGTTCGCGGCGTCGGCCGCCAAGCGCGCCGCCTCGGCCCAGCGCGGCCCGCTGTACAAGGGTCCGATGCTGCAGCGCTGATCGCAGCCGGTCGAATCTCGAGGGGCCGGGTGGCGACGCCCGGCCCTTTTTTCATGCCCGCGATCCGGCTTGTGCCGACATTCTTCCCATGCCGGCTTGCCGAAACATTCGGTCGCTGGTATCAAGACTCTCCCGTCCCGTGCGGCGGGTTGATCGGCGTCCACGAAACGACAAAGGGGGAGTTGCAGTGACACCAACACGCTTCGCCAGCTCCCCGGACCTCCGTCACTAGGTAGGTCCCGCCCCGCGCTCCCGGCAGGTTTGGCCCCGGGGGCCGCCGGATCCACGCCGAGGACGCCCGACGACTTCCGAAACCGGCGTCCCGTCCCGAAACCCCTCCAGATCGCCGTCGATGCCGGTTCGCGCCGTTGTCGATTCGCCAGAACGATTCAGCCGGGAGGATGCCGCTTTGGCGGTGTCGGAACGACCGTGGCCGTAGACCAGAACACCCAGAATCCCCTCGCGCGCGTGCTGCGCTTCACCTTTGCCCATTGGCGCCGCCATCCGCTGGCGGTGACGATCGCCATCGGCGCCGTGGTCTCTTCGACCGCGATCGACGTGGTGCTGCCGATCTTCGCCGGCCGCATGGTCGACGCCATCGCGGCGGGCGGCGGCGGCTTCGACGCGGCGCTGACGGCGCTGCTGACCATCGTCGGGCTCGGCATCGTCTATGTCGCGCTGCGCGACACCGTGTTCCGCGCCATCATCCGGCTGACCACCCGGATCATGCAGGCGATGACGCAGGAAGCGTTCTGGCGGGTCCAGCGCTTTTCGACCGATTGGCACGCCAACAGCTTCGCCGGCGCCACGGTGCGCAAGATCAACCGCGGCACCTGGGCGATGGACCTGCTCAACGACGTCATCCTGGTCGAGCTGCTGCCCTCGGTGCTGGTTCTGCTCGGCGCCACCGCGCTGCTGGCGGCGCGCTGGCCGATCATGGGGGTGGCGGTGGCGTTCGGCGTCGCCCTGTTCCTGCTGCTCAGCCTGATCCTGGTGCTGCGCTACGTCGCCCCGGCGGCGCGGCTGGCCAATGAGATGGATTCGAAGCTGGGCGGCAACCTGGCCGATTCGATCGGCTGCAACGCTGTGGTGAAGACCTTCGGCGCCGAGCGGCGCGAGGACGCCTTCATCGCTCGCACGGTCGAGATCTGGCGCAGCCGCACCATCCGCACCTGGCACCGCGGCACCAATTCCGGCACCACCCAGAACCTGCTGATGGTGGCGCTGAACGGCATGGTGCTGGGCATCGCCCTGTGGCTGTGGAGCCGCGGCCAGGCGACGCCGGGCGACATCACCTATGTGCTGGGCACCTACGCCCTGATCCACGGCTATCTCCGCGGCGTCGGCATGCACGTCCGCAACCTGCAGCGTGCGGTCAACGACATGGAGGAGCTGGTCGACTTCATGGACCAGCCGCTCGGGGTCGAGGACCGCCCGGGCGCGCCGGAGATCGCCGTCGCAGCCGGGCGCATCGACCTCGACGCCGTGACCTTCCGCTACCAGGGGCAGCGGGACCCGATCTATGACGACTTCTCGCTGGCCATTGCCCCGGGCGAGAAGATCGGCCTGGTCGGCCATTCCGGCAGCGGCAAGAGCACCTTCGTCAAGCTGGTGCAGCGGCTGTACGACATCGATGGCGGCGCCATCCGGATCGACGGCCAGGACATCGCCGCGGTGACGCAGGAGAGCCTGCGCCGCCAGATCGCGCTGGTGCCGCAGGAGCCGATCCTGTTCCACCGCTCGCTGGCGGAGAACATCGCCTATGGCCGGCCCGAGGCGACGCTGGAGCAGATCATCGATGCGGCGAAGCAGGCCTATGCCCACGACTTCATCGAGCGCCTGCCGCAGGGCTACCAGACGCCGGTCGGCGAGCGCGGGGTGAAGCTGTCGGGCGGCGAGCGGCAGCGCGTGGCCCTGGCCCGCGCCATCCTGGCCGACGCGCCGGTCCTGATCCTGGACGAGGCGACGTCCAGCCTGGACAGCGTGTCGGAATCGCTGATCCAGGCGGCGGTGGAGAAGCTGATCGTCGGGCGCACCACGATCATCGTCGCCCACCGGCTGTCGACGGTGCAGAAGGTCGACCGCATCCTGGTGTTCGACCGCGGCCGCATCGTCGAGCAGGGCACCCATGCCGAGCTGGTGAAGCGTGAGGGCGGCCACTACCGCGCCTTGTTCGAGCACCAGGCGATGGGCCTGATCGACGGCCAGGAGGCGGCATAGGGGAGGATCGGAACCTTCTTCTCCCGCCCCTGTCACATCCGCGAGCACCATCTCGTCTTATGATCGAGGCCGCCGTTTCCATGGGGAGCGGCGGCTCCGATCCGAAACGGGAGCCGTTCCGAAATGTCCAAGCGTCTCAACTATGCCGCCGCCGCGCCGGGTGCCCTGCAGGCCCAGCTGGGCGTGCACGCCTATCTCGAAAGCTCCAACCTGCCGAAGACCCTGCAGGAGCTGATCTTCCTGCGGGTGTCGCAGATCAACGGCTGCGCCTACTGCCTCGACATGCACTCCAAGGCGTTGCGCGAGGACGGCGAGGGCCAGCAGCGGCTGGACTGCGTCGCCGGCTGGCGCGAAGCGCATGGCCTGTTCAGCGCCCGCGAGCAGGCGGCGCTGGCCTGGGCCGAGGCGCTGACCCGCATCGCCGACACCCGGCAGGTGCCGGACGCGATCTATGAGGCGGTGAAGGCGGAGTTCAGCGACCGCGACCTGGTCGACCTGACCCTCGCGGTGTGCTCGATCAACAGCTGGAACCGGATCGCGGTCGGCTTCGCCGCGGCGCCGAAGCCGGACGCGGCCAGCGCCCAGGCCGCCGCGGCCTGACGTCCGGCCCATGACCTGACCGTGGGCGGCCTCGGCCGCCCACGGTTTTTCACTACATGACATCCGGCTTGCGCTGGATGATTTTGCACTGCAGCATCCTGGTCCGGGGACGACAGATCCCGTTCGACTGGGAGAGCACCGAGGTGAGCGTTTCCGCCGCGATCCGGCGCATCACGATCCCGCAGCTCCGCGCCCGCAAAGGGCAGGAGCCGATCGTCGCGTTGACCGCCTACACCACGCCGGTGGCCCGGCTGCTCGACCCGCATGTCGACGTGCTGCTGGTCGGCGACAGCGTCGGCATGGTGGTGCACGGGTTGGACAGCACCGTCGGCGTCACGGTCGAGATGATGGCCCTGCACACCGCCGCGGTGCGCCGCGGTTCCGTCCGTGCCGCGATCGTGACCGACCTGCCCTTCGGCAGCTACCAGGCGTCGCCGCGCGACGCCTTCGCCGCCGCGCACCGGCTGATGGTCGAGGGCGCCTCGGCGGTGAAGCTGGAGGGCGGCGCGGAGATGGCGGAGACGGTGGCCTTCCTCACCGCCCGCGGCATCCCGGTGATGGGTCATGTCGGCCTGCTGCCGCAATCGGTCAACATGCTCGGCGGCTACAACGCCCGCGGCCGCAGCCCGGAGGAGGCCGAGCGCATCCTGGCGGCAGCGAAGGCCATGGTCGAGGCCGGCGCCTTCTCCCTGGTGATCGAAGGCACGGTCGAGCCGCTGGCCCGCCGGATCACGGAAGAGGTGGCGGTGCCGACCATCGGCATCGGCGCCTCGGTCGATTGTGACGGCCAGGTGCTGGTGGTGGACGACCTGCTGGGGCTGACCGGGGCCGGCACGCCGCGCTTCGTCCGCCGCTACGCCGACCTCGCCGGCGCCATCACCGAGGCGGCGTCGGCCTTCGCCGCGGATGTGAAGGCCCGGCGCTTCCCCGGCCCCGAACACGTCTTTGCCGAGAAGAAGCCGTCATGAGCCCTGCGGCGCCCGCCCTTCCGCTGGTCGCCCGGACGGCGGCCGAACTGCGCACCGTGGTGGCCGGCTGGCGCCGCGACGGCGCCCGGATCGGCCTGGTCCCGACCATGGGCGCGCTGCACCAGGGCCACCTCACCCTGGCCGAGGCGGCGCGGCGGGCGGGGGCCGACCGGATCCTGTTCAGCATCTTCGTCAACCCGGCCCAGTTCGGGCCGAAGGAGGATTTCAGCCGCTATCCCCGGCGCGAGGCCGAGGATCTGGCCAAGCTGGCCGGCATCGGCGCCGATCTGGCTTACCTGCCGACGGTGGAGGAGATCTATCCGCCCGGCTTCGCCTTCTCGATCGTGCCGGGCGGGCCGATCGTGGCCGATCTCGAGGCCGCGATCCGACCCGGCCATTTCGCCGGGGTGGCGACGGTGGTGGCGAAGCTCTTGATCCAGGCCGGGGCCGACATCGCCGCCTTCGGCGAGAAGGACTACCAGCAGCTGCTGCTGGTGCGCCGGCTGGTGCGCGACCTCGACCTGCCCTGCGCCATCTTGGCCGTGCCGACGGTGCGCGATGGCGACGGCCTCGCCCTGTCGTCGCGCAACGCCTTCCTCACCGAGGCGCAGCTGGCGGTGGCCCGGCGGCTGAACCGGATCCTGGCCGAGATCGCGGCGGAGCCGGGCCGGCTGGCGGCCGGGCCCGACCGGCTGCGCGACGCGGGATTCGATGCGGTCGACTATCTTGTGCTGCGCGATGCCGAGACCCTGGCCGACCCGGTGCCGGGCCGGCCGCGGCGCCTGATCGCCGCGGTCCGGCTCGGCGCCACGCGGCTGCTCGACAACCTGCCGGTCGCGTAAGGCCCTACTTCGGCGGGGTCTGCGGCGTCGTCTGCGACGGGTCGGGCGCGCCGGTCAGCGATGCCGGCGGGGCCGACAGCGGCTGGCGCTCGATCGGTTCGGCCGGAACCGCCGGCGGCGAAGGCTCGGCCTGCTGCGACTTGTCGATCGGAATGGTGTCGCTGCCGCAGGAGGCCAGCAGCAGGGTGGCGGCCGCGGCGGCCAGGATCAGGCGGGTCATCGGTCAGTCCTCCAGTCTCGATCGGCGGGCACTGTAGTCATCCGGGCAGGCCAAGGCGAGGGGGCGCCGCAGCCCCTGGCCGGCCCGTAGGCTGCCGTGCGATTGCGGCGGAAATCGGAAGGGTGAACCGGTGGGCGCCGTGAGACGGCTCACGGCGCCCGAGCCGCGCGAGTGGTGGTATCATCGCCGATCCGCGCGGCTCCGCCCCGGCGGCGCGACGCGGCCCATAGTCAAAGGGGATTTGACCATGACCCGCGTTTATTTCGCGACCAACCGGGCGCCCAGCCCGCGATCCAACCCGACGGATTTCACCGCCGAACTGTCCAGCATCGCGGCGGACGAAATCTGGTTCGGCTGGGCGGATGTCGATTCGAACGGGAACGCCACCGGGTTGAACGTGCCGCGCGAATCGGACGATGCCGGGGCCGGGCGCCACGGCGTCACCGCCACTTTCGACACGCTGCGGCAGCAGATCCAGGCCGAGCCGGCGGATCTGATGTTCTTCGTCCACGGTTTCGCCAACACCTTCCGCAACGCGCTGGCGCGCGCGGCGCAGCTGACCGGCTTCTACCAGGCGCAAGGCTCCGGCCCGCTCTGCCCCTTCGTGTTCTGCTGGCCATCCCTGGGCAAGGTCATCGATTTCGGGTCCCTGGTCGGCGAGGGCAAATCCGCCTATCGCGCCGATCGAGATGCGGCGCAGCGCTCGGGCATCGCCTGTGGCGACGCGCTGATCCGCTGGTCGAACTTCGGCCCCACGCTGCCATCGCAGCCGCGCCGTATCCTCCTTGCCCACAGCATGGGGAACTGGGCCCTGCGGAACGGGGTGCAATCGCTGCTGCAGCGGGGCCAGATCCTCCCGGCAACGCGGCTGGCCGATGAGACCATCCTGGCCGCGGCGGACGAGGACTTCGACACCCTGACCGACGCGGGAAAGCTGCAGCGGCTCTGCGGCCTCACCGACCGGGTCACGGTCTATCTCAACCAGCAGGACGTGCCGCTCTGGTTCAGCTGGTCCGTGATGGCCAATCCCTTGCGGCTGGGCCGCCAGGGGCCGTCGCTGCCGGCCGGGCTGGCCGCGAATGTCGCGGTGGTGAACTGCTCGCCGGTGGTGCCGGTGGACCAGGCCGATCTCGACACCCACCAGTATTATCGGCGCATCCCACGCGTGGCGGCGGACATCGTCCAGGTGCTGAAGGGCACGGCCAGCGATGCGGTGACGGGCCGCCGGGCCGATGGCGGCGGCCGGTATACGCTGCCCTTCACCGGCTGAAACGCAAACGGCCGGCAATGCGCCGGCCGTTCCGGACGATCGAGAGTGGGCGGCGGATCAGGCCGCGGCGATCAGCTTCTTCGTGGCCTCGACCAGGCCCTTCACCGCGGCGACCGAGGTGTCGAAGGCGGCCTTCTCCTCGGCGGTGAACTGGACCTCGACGATCCGCTCCACACCGTTGGCGCCGATCACCACCGGCACGCCGATGTACAGGCCGGTGACGCCGTACTGGCCGGTCAGGTAGGCGGCGCAGGGCAGCACGCGGCGCTTGTCGCGCAGATAGCTCTCGGCCATGGCGATGGCGGAGGAGGCGGGGGCGTAGAAGGCGCTGCCGGTCTTCAGCAGGCCGACGATCTCGGCGCCGCCGTCGCGGGTGCGCTGGATGATCTGGTCCAGCGTCTCCTGCGTGGTCCAGCCCATCTTCACCAGGTCGGGCAGCGGGATGCCGGCGACGGTGGAATAGCGGGCCAGCGGCACCATGCTGTCGCCATGGCCGCCCAGAACGAAGGCGGTGACGTCCTCGACCGAGACCTTGAACTCCTCGGCCAGGAAGTAGCGGAACCGCGCGGAGTCGAGCACGCCGGCCATGCCGACCACCTTCTCCGGCTTCAGGCCGCAGGCCTCGCGCAGCACGCCGACCATGGCGTCCAGCGGGTTGGTGATGCAGATGACGAAGGCGTCCGGGGCGTATTGCTTGATGCCGGCGCCGACCGCCTGCATCACCTTGGTGTTGGTGCCGATCAGGTCGTCGCGGCTCATGCCCGGCTTGCGCGGCACGCCGGCGGTGACGATGACGACGTCGGCGCCCGCGATCGCGGAATAGTCGCTGCCGCCCTTCAGCACGGCGTCGAAGCCCTCGACCGGCGAGGCCTCGGCGATATCAAGCGCCTTGCCCTGGGGCACACCGTCGACCACGTCGAACAGGGTGATGTCACCGAGCTCCTTGAGCCCGGCGAGCAGGGCGAGGGTGCCGCCGATCTGCCCCGCGCCGATGAGGGCGATCTTGTTGCGCGCCATGACGTGCCATCCTTCCGATGAGCCGCAGAAAAGACAGGCGGTGTCCTAGCGCGATTTCGCAGGTGCAGCAAGCCGGGGGCATGCCCGCTTCGGGCACGCCCCCGGCCGCATCAGGATCAGGCCAGGAGGGCGGCGACCGCGTCGCGTTCCTCGGTCAGCTCGGCCACCGTCTTGTCCAGCATCGACCGGGCGAAGCCGTCGATCTCGAGCCCGGTGACGCGGCTGTAGCTGCCGCCGGCGCAGATCACCGGCGCGCCGCTGACCAGGCCTTCGGGGACGCCGTAGGAGCCGTCGGAGGGCACCGCCATCGACACCCAGCGCCCGTCGCTGCCATGCACCCAGTCGCGCATATGGTCGATCGCCGCATTGGCGGCGGAGGTGGCGGAGGAGGAGCCGCGCGCCTCGATGATCGCGGTGCCGCGGCGGGCCACGGTCGGGATCAGGGTCTCGCGGTACCAGGTCTCGTCGCCGATCAGCTCCGGCAGCTTGCGGCCGTTGGCGGTGGCGAAGCGGTAGTCGGCGAACATGGTCGGCGAATGGTTGCCCCAGATCACCAGCTTGTCGATCGCGGCGGTGCCAACGCCAGCCTTCGCCGCCAGCTGCGCCAGCGCCCGGTTGTGGTCCAGCCGGACCATGGCGGTGATGTTGCCCAGCGGCAGGTCGGGCGCGCTGCGGGTGGCGATGTAGGCGTTGGTGTTGGCGGGGTTGCCGACCACCAGCACTTTGGCGTCGCGCTTGGCCGCCTCGTTCAGGGCGCGGCCTTGGACCTTGAAGATCTCGGCATTGGCCGACAGCAGGTCGCGCCGCTCCATGCCCTGGGAGCGGGGGCGGGAGCCGACCAGGAAGGCGGCGTCGATGTCGCGGAAGGCGGTCTTCGGGTCGTCGGTGACGACGATGCCGGCCAGCAGCGGGAAGGCGCAGTCCTCGAGCTCCATGACCACGCCCTGGACCGCCTTCAGGGCCTGCGGCAGGTCGAGCAGCTGCAGCACCACCGGCTGGTCCTTGCCGAACACGTCGCCCTGGGCGATGCGGGGCAGCAGCGAGTAGCAGATCTGGCCGGCGGCGCCGGTGACGGCGACATGAAGGGCGGGTTTCGGCATGGGAGGGGTCTCCTGGCAAGCCCGAAGCGGCTTTCGGGCGGACTTTATGGAAGCGCCGGGCCGATGGGAAGCGCCGGCCGGGCGCGGTCGGACGGGATCAGACCTGCGACGCGAAGCGGGCGCGCAGCTCCTCCGGCAGCGGGAAGGACTGGCGGGTCTCCAGGTCGAACATCGCGCTCACCGTCTCCGCCGTGGCGTGGCAGCGGTCGCCGACGAACAGGGCCTGGGCATAGGTGAAGGACTTGCCGCCCAGCCTGGTCATCCGGGTGCCGATGCGCACGTCGTTCGGCCAGGTCAGCTCACGCAGGAAGTTCATGGTGATGCGCACCACCACGGCACCGCGGCTCTTGCCCAGCTTGATCCCGGAATCGAGGAAGAAGTGCAGGCGGGCGGTCTCGAAATAGACGCCATAGGCGTTGTTGTTCACATGGCCCAGCGCGTCGGTGTCGGAATAGCGCACGCGCTCGTCCGCCCAATGCGGATAGGAGGCGGGATCTGTAGGATCGAAGCTGGTCTCGGTCATGTCGCTCTCCGGGCGGGGCTTCCCGCGACATAGACCCGAATCGGCCCCAGTGCAAAGCCGCCGGTTGTCGCGAGACAAGGTTCCGGTCGCCCGGCGGCCCGCATCGTCCTACCGTTTCCGAAAACAGGGACGAAGGAGGACGCCATGGACCAGGACTGGCTGATCACCGCAGCCCAGACCGCCGCGCTGATCCCCGGGCTGCCGGCGGAGCAGTTCATCGACCGCATGCAGCACGGCACCATGAAGACCGGGCTGTACGCCCCGCGCGGCACCGATCCGCAGGGCCCACACAAGCGCGACGAGCTCTATGTCGTGTGGCGCGGCACCGGCGTCTTTTTCCGCGACGGCGAGCGCAAGCCGTTCGGGCCGGGTGACGTGATCTTCGTTCCGGCGCATATGGAGCACCGGTTCGAGGAGTTCAGCGATGATTTTGCGACATGGGTGATCTTCTGGGGCCCGGAGGGCGGGGAGACGAATTAGAGCCGGCGCCGGCCGAACCGCGCTGGGGCGCCGATCTCGGCCCGGGGGCGGAGGCGCCGCCGCAGCAGGCGGCCGAGGCGCTGCGCCTGGCCGCTGAGATGGGGGCCGTCGCCGGCCGCTTCGCGCTCGACTGGGGTACGCTGCAGCCGGAAGGCCGTGGCCGCCTCGACCCCGCGGCGCTGGGCCGGCTGGACCGCCATGTCGATGCGCTGGGCGAGGCCGGGCTGGCCCCGTGGCCGGTGCTGGCGCCGGCGCGGCTGCCGCGCGAGCTGCGGCTGCGCGGCGGCTGGACCGGGCGCGACACCGCCTGGCGCTTCGCCGAATTCGCCTGCCGCGCGGCCGACCGCATCGGCGACCGCATGGCCGCGCTGGCGATCGATGCCGGCGCGCCCGGCTTCGCCCGCGACGAGGCGGCATGGCGCGACCGGCCGATCGGCATGGCCGAAGCCGCGGCCTTCACCGCCGCGCTGCACCACCTGCTGCTCGGCCGCGGCCTGGCGCTGGCGGCGCTGCGCCAGGAAAGCACGCGCTGGCGCCTCGGCGCCGCCCTGGCGTCGCCGCCGCCCGACCCCTGGGACGACACTCTGGCCTCGTCCGACGCCGTGGCCTTCGCCGACGCGCTGGGCTGGGAGGCGTCGGTGGCGACGCTGCGCGACGGCCGCTATCCCGATCTGGCGCTGGAGCGGCTGGGCCGGGTGGTGGTGGACGACGACGCGGCGCGCTGCCGCGGCCCGGTCGACCTGCTGCTGCTGGACCATGCCGGGCCGCTGTGGGCCCGGATGGAGGCGGATGCGCCGGGCGGGGTGGCGCTGGCCGAACGGCCGCGCGGCGCCGTAGCGATCGAGACCGCCGGCCCCGACTCGCTGCGCCGGGCGCTCGACCGGCTTGTCCAGGCCTGGCCGAAGCTGCCGGTCCAGCTGTCGCTGCGCCTCGCCGTCGACGACCCGCCGGCCCAGGAGGGGCGGATCGAGGACACGGTTCGCATCGCCCGGCTGGACGCGCATTTCGAGGCCGCCCATGCGGCCTGGGCGGCGGGGGTGCCGGTCGCAACCGTCTTCGCCGGCCCGGTGCTGGACGACGGCCGGGCCCCGCCCGCCGGGCTGGTGGCCTGGGCCGACCGGGCCGACGTGCCACAGCCGAAGGCCAGCTGGGGTTGGCTGCAGCAGCGGATCCGCGGATAGGTGCGAACGTATGCCAGAAGCGTACAGCAGAGGCGTACGGAGGGTGCATCCGCTGTGACGCCGAGGCTCCTGGTGGAACCTGCAACGCCGCCCAACGTTATTCCATGAGGTCGCGGATGCCGCGATGACTGCGGCAACAGCCCGCGACCTGATGGAGTATCAGGTCATGTCACGGACCCGTCTGCGCCGGTTTGTTCTGGCCGGCGTCTTGGCCGCAGCAGCGGTCGGTCTCGGTGGTTGCGTCGCCTATCCCGTGGGCTACGGCGGCTATGACGGCTACGGCTATGGCGACAGCTACGCCTATGTGCAGCCGAACTACTACTATGGCGGCTACCCACGCTACTACGGTGGGTATCGCAACTATTACGGCGGCTATCCGCGCTACTACGGCAATCGCGGCGGCTACTATGGCCAGCCCGGCTACGGCTACCGCGGCGGCTATGGTGGATACGGCCATGGCGGATATGGCGGCTACGGCCGCAGCCGTTAGAACCGTCGGGTAACGCCTTCGCGAATCAGGCGATCCAGCCCAGCGCGGCGGCGCCCAGCAACAGCACGCCGAACACGATCCGATAGATCGCGAAGGCGGTGAAGCGGTGCGACTGGATGTAGCCCAGCAGCCATTTCACCGCGATGAAGGCGGTGATGGTGGAGACCACGAAGGCGATGCCCAGCGCGCTCCAATCCTCGTGCGGGGCGCCCTCCTTGAACGCGCCGTATAGCTGGTAGGCGCTGGCCGCATACATCGTCGGGATGCCGACCAGGAAGGCGAATTCGGTGGCGGCGGCGCGGTTGCTGGTGCCGGCCAGCATGGCGACGAAGATGGTCGCGGCCGACCGCGAGGTGCCGGGGAAAACGCCGGCGACGACCTGTGCCAGGCCGACCACGATGGCGACCAGCCAGGTCACCCGGGAGCTGTCGGGCTGCTTCGCCGCCTGGCGTTCCGCCCAGATCATCCAGACGCCGCCGATGATCAGCGCCCACGCGATGGGCGCTATGTTTTCCGGCAGGGTGAAGCCCAGCTTCTTGGCCACCAGCCCGAGCACCGCGGTGATGGCGAAGGCGACCAGCAGCCGGATGCCGTAGCGGCGGTTTTCCGGCTGGCGCCAGCCCAGGATCAGGTCCAGCAGGCGGCGCCAGTAGATCACCGTCACCGCCAGGATCGCGCCGGCCTGGATCACGATGTTGAAGGTGTCCGACCGTTCGCCCAGCCAATGCTCGGCAATGATCAGGTGCCCGGTGCTCGAGATCGGCAGGAATTCGGTGATGCCCTCGATCACCCCGAGGATGATCGCGCTCAGATGGTCCAAGACGGTGCTCTCCGGGATGATGCGGCCGGATCGCTTGTGAACGAACCCAGCCGGTTTGGGAACCCGGCTTCAACCCGCGGCACCGGTTAAAGTTTCGTAATTCGCTGACGGGCGAGGGTCAGCCGCCGGCCGAGGCGGCCGGCCCGCGGGCGGCGATGGCGTCGAGGGCGGGGTCGCGCCCGGCCCGGTAGTCGGCGAAGGTGAAGCCGGTCGGCACGGTCGGCGACAGGTCGCCGGCGGCGACGCCGTACACATAGTTCAGCCAGAAGCAGCGGCCGATCTCGGCTAGGCCGCAGCCGTTGCGCCAGTCGTGGAACGCGCTGGCATAGCGGATCGAGATGCCGGAATTGGGCAGGGCCGTGCGCCCGCCCTCGGCCCAGAAGGCGGTGAAATCGCCCGTGGCCTGGCCGACGATCTCGACATTGCCAGGGGCGAAATACTTCAGCCGGGCCAGGGTGGTGATCGCGGCGGAGAAGGTGTCGGGCCCGGTCAGCACATAGATCCGACCCTCCGGCCCCAGCGCCTGGGGCAGGCGCCGGGTGAAATCCGCGGTCAGCACATAGTTGCCGCCGGGGTTGGCGCGCAGGTCCACGATCACGCTCTTCGGCTTGCGCCGTGACGCCTCCTCGACCACCTGGGCCAGGAAGTCCGCCAGGCCGGTCCCGGCATCGTCGCTGATGCCGCGCAGCTCCACGAACAGCGTGCCGGCGTCGGGATAGGCCTGCCAGTAGGTGCGGTCGCCCTGCTGCAGGTACAGCGGCAGGGTCGCGGCCCCGGACAGCACATGCTGCCACGGCCCGTCATCCTCCGGCAGGGCGGTGGGCAGCAGGTCGATCGCCGGCTGGCGGACCGCGCCCTCTCCGCGCATCGCCGGCCGCGGGTCGGCGGCGATCTCGCGGGTCACGCGGCGGCCGTCCGCCAGGTCCAGCACCAGGGAAGCCGCATCGGGCGACGGCAGCAGGCCCAGGGCGTGGAGGGCGGCCGGCGACGAGATCAGGGAGACCGACAGCAGCCGCGCCCGGCTGTCGCGGCCGCCGAAATAGGGGCGCAGCGTGCCGGCCAGCGCCTCCGGCGTGCGGCCGCCCAGCGTCACCACGCGGGCGCCCAGCAGGTCGGCCAGCGCGGCCCGGGCAGAGACGACATAGAGGCCGTCGTCGAACCACACCAGGCGCAGCGGCAGCGCGTTGAGCGACCGGCCCATGGCGCCGCCGCGGACATAGGTGTGGCCGTTCTCGGCCAGGGCGACGGCGCGGGTGACGCCCAGCTCGAACCCGGCGTCGTCCAGCCCGCCGGGCGCCGCCGCCGCGACCTCGGCCAGCAGGCCGTCGATCCGCTGGTCGAACCGGCCCAGCGCTTCGGGCGAGAAGCTGCGGTCGATCTCGGGCAGCTGGCGCAGCCGCTCCAGGTCCTGGCGCTGCGCCTCGGCCCGGGTGCCGGGGGCGGGCAAGTCGGCCGGCGCCAGCTGCGGGTAGTTGGGCCGCACCACCACCAGATAGGCGGCCCCCGCCGCCGCCCCGGCCGCCACCATCAGCACGGCCCCGATCCCGGCCGCGATCGCCCATCGCCTCATGGCTGTTCCCCCCCACCTGCATCCACGGCCGGTTCGGCCGGCATGGGGTGCCTAGCAACCGGCGTGCCGCAGCGGCAGGCGGCCGGCCGCCTGGGGTGGGGCATGAAGGGTGAGGGCGCCCGGCGAAAATTCCGCCACGCTTCGGCGGATTTTCCCAGGCCCGGCGGCGTTCCCTACTCCGCCGCCGGATTCTCGCTGCGATGGACCAGCAGCTGGCGTTCCAGCTCCTTCGAGGTGCGGCTGGCCGGGGCGGTGAAGCGGGCCAGGGCCTGGTAGATCACCGGCACCAGGAACAGCGACAGCAGGGTCGAGACCATGACGCCGCCGAAGATCACCACGCCGATCGCCTGGCGCGACTCGGCGCCGGCCCCGGTCGCGATCGCCAGCGGCAGGGCGCCCAGCGCGGTGGCGATCGAGGTCATCAGGATCGGCCGTAGCCGGGTGGCGGACGCCTCATGCACCGCCGCCAGCACGTCCCGCCCCTCGTCGCGCAGCTGGTTGGCGAATTCGACGATCAGGATGGCGTTCTTGGCCGTCAGCCCGATCAGCATGACCATGCCGATCTGGGTGTAGATGTTCACCGTCATGCCCAGCAGCGCGACCGAGCCGAGCGCGCCGAAGATCGCCAGCGGCACGGTCAGCAGAATCGTCACCGGGTGGACGAAGCTCTCGAACTGCGCCGCCAGCACCAGGAACACGATCAGCAGCGCGGTGCCGAAGGTGATGTAGAGCGAGGCGCTGCTCTCCAGGAACTCGCGCGTGTCGCCGTCCCAGGACAGCCGGGCCTCGGCCGGCAGCGTGTCGGCGACGGCGACGCGGACTTCGGTCACCGCGTCGCCCAGCGTGGCGCCGTCGGCCAGGCTGGCGGTGAAGGTGATGGCGCGCACCCGGTCGAAGCGGCCCAGGCTGGCCGGGCCGGCCACGTCCTGCAGCTTGACCAGGCTGGTCAGCGGCACCAGCGTGCCGCCGGACGCCCGGACGAAGATGTTGGACAGGTCGCGCGGCGTCTGCCGGTCCTCGGCCCGGGCCTGCAGCACCACGTCGTACTCCTCGCCGTCATCCTCGTAGCGGGTGACGGCGACCGACCCGAACATGGTCTCCAGCGTCTCGCCGATGGCGCGGATCGAGATGCCCAGGTCGGCGGCGCGGTCGCGGTCGATGGCGACGCGCAGCTCCGGCTTGGTCTCGTCGTAGTCGGCCTGCAGGTTGCGCAGCACCGGCGACCCGCGCAGCCGGTCCTGCAGCTGGTCGCGCCAGGCCGCCAGCTGCTCATAGGTGTTGCCGCCGATGACGAAGCGCACCGGCGCGCCGGAGCCGCGGGCGAGGCCGCTGGGGTTGATGCCGACGGCGCGGATGCCCGGGATGTCCGACAGCTTGGCCGACAGCTCGCGCACCACCTGCTGCTGCGACCGGGTGCGCTCGTCCCACGGCTTCATCTGGCCGATCACGGTGACCCGGTTGACGCCGGTCGGGCCCCAGCCCGGCGCCAGGATGGACAGCAGGCGGGTGACGTCCTGGGCCGCGACATAGGGCGACAGCGCACTCTCGATTCGTGCCAGCTGGGCGCCGGTGTAGTCGATGCTGGAGCCTTCGGGCCCGGTGGCGCTGACGATCACCCGGCCGCGATCCTCGGTCGGCACGAATTCCTGCGGCAGGCTGTGCAGCAGCGCCGCGGCGCCGACGCTCAGCGCCAGGGCGATGGCGCAGATCAGCACCGGCGCGCCCAGCGCGAAGCCAAGCGCCGCGCGGTAGCCGCGGTTCAGCAGGTCGAAGCCGTGCTCGGTGACCTTGTGCAGCCAGGTCTCCTCATTCGCCGGCCGCAGCAGCCGGCTGCACATCGCCGGGGTCAGGGTCAACGCGACCAGGGCCGAGAACAGCACCGAGGAGGCGACGGTGATGCCGAATTCGCTGAACAGCCGGCCGACATTGCCCTGCAGGAACGAGATCGGCACGAACACGGCGGTCAGCACCGCGGTGGTGGCGACCACGGCGAAGCCGATCTGGCGTGAGCCGAGATAGGCGGCCACCAGCGGCGGCTCGCCCAGCTCGATCCGCCGGCTGATGTTCTCCAGCACGATGATGGCGTCGTCGACCACCAGGCCGATCGCCAGCACCATCGCCAGCAGGGTCAGCACGTTGATCGAATAGCCCAGGGCCGCGAGGATGATGAAGGATGCGGTGATCGACACCGGCACGGCGACCGCCGGGATCAGCGTGGCGCGCACGCTGCGCAGGAAGATGAAGACGATGCCGATGACCAGCGCCAGGGCGATGCCCAGCGCGATGAACACCTCGTCGATCGACTTGTCGATGAAGACGCTGTCGTCGGACGAGATCTCGATCTGTACGTCCGGCGGCAGCGACTGGCGCAGCGTGTCCATCGCCTGACGGACATCGGCGGCGACGTCCAGCGTGTTGGCGGTCGACTGCTTGACCACGCCGACGCCGATGGCCGGGCGGCCGTCGACGCGGAAGCCGCTGCGGTCGTCGCGGGCGCCGACCTCGACCCGGGCCACGTCGCCCAGCCGCACCAGCGTCTCGCCCTCGCGGCGCAGCACGATGCGGGCGAATTCCGGCGGGGTCGACAGCCGGGTGTTGGTGCGCACCGTCAGCTCGCGGTCGCTCGATTCGACCCGGCCGGACGGCAGCTCGACATTCTGCGCCTCGAGCGCGCTGCTGACGTCCTGCACGGTGACGCCGCGCGCCGCCATGGCGTTGCGGTCCAGCCAGATCCGCATCGACGGCTCGCGCTCGCCGCCGATCGTCACCTGCGCCACGCCCGACACCGCCGACAGCGGGTCGACGACATAGCGCTGGGCCAGGTCGGTCAGCTCCAGCGCCGACCGGCCCTGGCTGGTCAGGGTGGCGTAGATGATCGGGCTGGCGTCGGAATCGACCTTGCGGATGATCGGGGTGTCGGCATTGTCGGGCAGCTGCCCGATCACCCGGCCGACCGAATCGCGGACGTCGTTGGTGGCGCTCTCGACATCGCGGTCGATGGCGAATTCCAGCCGGACGCTGGACCGGCCCTCCTGGCTGGTCGAGCGCATGGTGCGGATGCCGGCGACGCCGGCCACGCCCTCCTCGATCACCTGGGTGATCTGGCTCTCGATCACCTGGGCCGACGCGCCCTCATAGGCGGTGCTGACCGACACGATCGGCGGGTCGATGTTGGGGTATTCCCGGACGGTCAGCCGCTGGAAGGCGAAGACGCCCAGCACCACCAGCAGCAGGCTGACCACCACGGCGAAGACCGGCCGCCGGATCGCGGTGTCGGAGAGGACCATCTCAGGTCGCCGCCGGCGTGGCGCCGGCCTCCTGCACCTCGACCGGCACGCCGTCGCGCAGCCGCTGGGTGCCTTCGGTCACCACCAGGTCGCCCGCCTCCAGGCCGGTCAGGATCTGGACCTCGCCGCGCATCCGCATGCCCAGCGTCACCTCGCGCCGCGCCGCCCGGCCGCCGACGATCATGTAGACGAACTGGCGCGTGCCCAGCGGCACCAGCGCCTGCTCCGGCACCAGCAGGGCGGCGGGGTTGGACGACAGCTGCACCCGCACGGTCATGAACATGCCGGGGCGCAGCGGCCCGTCGCGGTTGTCGATCTCCGCCACGGTGTTGACCGACCGGGTGGCCGGATCGATCCGGGTGCCGACCGAGGTCACGACGGCGGTGAAGGCGCGGTCGGGATAGGCGTCGCTGCGCACCTCCAGGGCCAGGCCGGGCGACAGGCGCGACAGCAGGATCTCGGGCAGGTTGAAGTCGACCTTCACCCGGGTCAGGTCGTCGAGGGTGACGATCGGGGTACCGGGCGACACCAGCGCGCCGAGGCTGACCTGGCGGATTCCCAGCGTGCCGGCGAAGGGCGCGGTGATCACGCGTTCGGCCAGCCGCGCCTGCTGCGCCGCCACGGCGGCGGTCTTGACCTCGAGGTCGGCGCGCAGCGCGTCGACCTGGGCCTGGGCGACGTTGCGCGACTTCGACAGCGTCTCGGCCCGGTCCAGGGCCTGGCGGGAGTTCCTCAGCTCGGCCTCGGCCGAGGCGACCGCGGCCTCCAGCTCGGCGCTGTCCAGCCGGATGATCGGCGTCCCGGCCGTGACGGTCTGGCCGTCCTCGAAGGCGATGGTGCCGACGATGCCGGTGGTCTTGACGGTGATGGTCACCGCCTCGCGCGCCCGGGTGGTGCCGACGGCGTCGACCGCCTCGGTCACCGTGCCGCTGCGCACCGGCGCCAGCATCACCGGAACCGACGCGTCACGGTGCGGCGCGACCGCGCCGTCCGCCCGCCACGGCGCAAAATGCCACGCGCCCGCCGCCGCGACGGCAAGCAGGCCGATCACCAGAAATTGTTTCCACACGCGCATGCGTCCGCGAAGCCCCCTTCCGTCGCCGCGCCGGTTCAGCCGGCACAGTGTAGTCCAAATGGCCCGTTTCTTGTTGGTTTCCGCCTTGCGCATCCTTCACGGCACAGGGGCGGGATTCCGTCGTGGCATCGCTGCCATTGGGGAACCGGCCATGCGATCGCGTGTTTATGGCATCGAGATGACGAATTCCCGCCGCCTTTTTCGGCAGGCAAAAGGAAGGGGCCCGACGGGCCGGCGCGCAGCGCGCCGGCCACCGTGGGTAAGTGGAAAATGGGACTGCTCTACAGCGAAGCGGAGGATGCGGTCGATCTGCATGGCCGCCGCATCCTGATCGTCGAGGACGAACAGATCGTCGCCCTCGACCTCGAACTGACGCTCCGGACCTGGGGCGGCACCGTGGTCGGGCCGGCGACGACCGTGTCGCGCGCGGTCGAGATGGCGCGCAACCAGACCATCGACGGCGCCATGGTCGACCTCAACCTCGCCGGCGCCGCGGCCTTTCCCGCCATCGACATTCTGCTGCAGCGCGGCGTGCCGGTGATCCTGGCGACCAGCTATCCGCGCGAAAGCCTGCCCACCGCCTACCGCAACCTGCCGATCCTGCCCAAGCCCTACGACCCGCGCCGCTTCTCCGGCCTGGTGCAGTCGATCTTCGCCGTCGGCCGCGAAGCCAGCATCCACTGATCTGCCGGCTCCGGCCCTGCAGCCCGCGTCAGGGCTGGGGCGCCCAGGGCTGCGTGGTGGTCCGCACCACCTCTCCCGACGCCCGTGCCGCCGCGATCGACAGCGCCAGATACTGGTCCTGCGCCGCCTCGGCGAAGCTGTAGATATCCGCCCCGGTCTCGACATAGGTCGCCATACCCTCCAGGCAGGCGGCGACGGCGATCTCGTCGTCGTTCAGCCGGGCGCCGGGGAAGGGGTTGCGGTACACCCGATCCGCCCCGGCCAGGATGCCCAGATGGTGATGGCCCTGGATGTCGGCGTACTGCCCGGCATCCTGGCGCAGCAGCCGCAGCGTCACCGGCGTGCGGTGGTCCTCCAGATAGCGCAGCTCGTCGTCGCGGATCTCGCCGCGCTCGCCCCGCACCATCACGCGGGGGCCGCGGATCCAGGAATGGTACTGGTCGCCGGTGAAGTCGAACACCGCCAGCCGCTCGCCGAAATCCAGCGTCGCGATGGTCTGCTCCGACCGGGCGATGCGGAACTCGTCCGGCGGCCCGGCCCGTGTCGGGCTGGCCACGATCGGGCTGGCGAAGCCCTGGGCGCGGATGGCGGCGTTCTCGAAGCCCAGGCCGAGATATTTCCGGATCAGGCTGGTGCCGTGATAGCCATGCGCCACCGAGACATGGGCGTGGCTGGGCGTGCCGATCCGGCCGGCGGCGATCAGCGCCAGCCGGGCGGCGTGGGTCGGCTGCAGGAAATACTGCTCCGCAACCTGCAGCCGGGCACCGCCGCGGACCAGCTCGGCCAGCCGCAGCAGCCCCTCCAGGTCCGGCGCCGGCGGCGTCTCGCTCAGCACCGGCATGCCGGCGGCCGCCAGCTCGGCGATCACCCCGGGTGCGGCCGGCTGCGGCACCGACACCACGGCGAAGCGCGGCCGGGTCAGGCGCAGCAGCGCCTCGGTCGAGCGGAAGGTCGGCAGCCCCCATTGCGCCTCGAAGGCGGCGCCGCGGGCGGGGTCGCGCACCACCACCCCGTCGATGCGGAAGCGGTCGGGCAGCGCCCGGGCGGCGCGCAGGAAGAACTCGGTGCGCCAGCCGGGGCCGACGATGGCGAAGTTGCAGGGCGGCATGGGATCGTTCCCTCGGGACTCGGAGCCATCGACTCGGGATCTGATCGGAATCACACTCCAGAACCGCAAACGGTGTAAACCGCATCTGACGGGTTGTCGGAGAGGATAGATGGCGAAGCGGCCGCGGGCGGATCTGGTTCTGGTCGAACGCGGCCTGGCCGAGAGCCGCGCCCGGGCCCAGGCGCTGATCCTGGCCGGGCTGGTCTATGAGGGCACGCGCCGGGTCGACAAGCCGGGCGACGGCGTCGCCGTGCCCGAGGCGCTGTCGGTGCGCGGCCGCGACCACCCCTGGGTCAGCCGCGGCGGGCTGAAGCTGGTCAAGGGCCTCGACCATTTCGGCATCGACCCGGCCGGGCTGGTCGGGCTGGATGTCGGCGCCTCGACCGGCGGCTTCACCGACGTGCTGCTCAACCGCGGCGCCGCGAAGGTCTACGCCGTCGATGTCGGCCACGGCCAGCTGGCCTGGTCGCTGCGCCAGGATCCGCGCGTGGTGGTGCTGGAGCGGACCAACGCCCGGCATCTCGACCGCGCGCTGATCCCCGACCCGGTCGGCATCGTGGTCTGCGACGCCAGCTTCATCGGGCTGGAGATCGTGCTGCCGGCCGCCCTGTCCCTGGCGGCGCCGGGGGCCTGGCTGGTGGCGCTGATCAAGCCGCAATTCGAGGTCGGGCCCGACCGGGTCGGCAAGGGCGGCGTGGTGCGCGACCCGGAACTGCACCGCGAGGTCTGCGACCGCATCGAGGCCTGGCTCGCTGCCCGGCCGGGTTGGTGCGTGCTCGGCGTCACCGTCAGCCCGATCACCGGCCCCGAGGGCAATGTCGAATTCCTGATCGGCGGGCGATTCGAGGGGTGAATTGCCCCATTTTTGGGGGATTCGCCATGGCGAATCCCCCCACAAGCTTAACGTCCCAGCACCAGCGGCTGCATCGCCGCCACCGGGCCATCGGCGGCCGCGGCGAGGGCGCCGAACTGCTCGGTGACCGGCCCCAGCCCGACACGGACCAGCGCCTCCTCGCTGAAGGGGCCGCCCGAGATCAGGCGGCGCAGCGTGTCCAGCGCCGAAGGCGGGTGCGGTAGCCGCACCACCGCCACCTTGGCGTCGGGGCCCAGCCCGATCGCCTGGCGGGCGATGACCATCGCCGCGTCGAGGCCGCCCAGCCGGTCGACCAGCCCATTCTTCGACGCCTCGGTGCCCAGCCACACCCGGCCCTGGGCGATGGCATCGACCGCCTTGGTGTCCATGCTGCGGCCCTTGGCGACCAGCTGCAGGAAGGCGTCGTAGCCGGCGTCGATGCCGGTCTCGAACCGGCTCTTCTCGCCGGCGTCGAACGGCTCGTTCAGGGTCCAGATCCCGGCGTTGCGGCCGCGCTGCACGCTGCCCCAGTTGACGCCGATCTTCTTCCACAGCGCCTGCAGCACCGGCTTGCCGCCGAAGATGCCGATCGACCCGGTCAGGGTCGCCGGCTCGGCCACGATCGCCTTGGCCTGGGCGGCGATCCAGTAGCCGCCGGACGCCGCGGTCTCGCCCATCGACACCACGATCGGCTTGCCGGCGTCGCGTGCCCGCTGCACCGACCGGCCGATCAGCGCCGACGCGACGACCGAGCCGCCGGGGCTGTCGATCCGCAGCACGATGGCCTTGATCTTGCTGTCCTCGACCGCGTCGTCGATGGTCTCGGCCAGGGTCTGGCCGACGATCTCGTGCCCGAAGCTGCCGTCGGAGCTGGCGTCGACGATCGCGCCGGTGGCGTAGATCACCGCGATCCGCGGCTGGTCGTCCTTGATCTCCGGCTCGGTGGCCGCGAGGTAGTCGCGGGCCTTCACCTGGGTCAGCTTGTGGCCGATCCGGGCTTCGACCAGGCCATCGACCTCGTCCCAATGGGCCAGCTTGTCGATCAGCCGCGCATCGACCGCCTCCTTGGCGGTGTAGGGCCCGCCGTCGATCAGCCGCTTGACGTCGTCCGGCACCAGGCCGCGGCCCTGGGCGATGCCGGCGACCAGCTGGTCGTACAGCCCCTGGGCCATGGCCTCGTTCATCGCCCGGCTGGCCGGGGTAAAGTCGCGCTCGGTGAAGGTCTCCGGCGCCGATTTGTACTGGCCGCGCTTGCTGACCTCGGCCTGGACCCCGACGGTGTCGAGCAGGTCGCGGACGAACGGCACCTCGACGGTGATGCCGGTCAGGCCGACGCCGCCCAGCGGCATCATCACGCTCTGGTCGAAGCCGGCGGCGAGGTAGATCGCGACGTTGCCGGGGCCGGAGCTGCCGAGGTCGTCGGCATGGGCGACGGTCAGCTTGCCCGCCCGCCGGGCCCGGTCGATCGCGTCGCGCAGCTCCTGCGCCGAGGCCAGCGGCACCGAATCCGTCGCGATCCGCGCGACGATGGCGCCGACCCGCGGGTCGGCGGCGGCGCGGTCGATCGCGTCGATGGTCTGGTGCAGGGTCAGCGGGCTCTCGCTCAGGCTGAAGCGGCCGGCCGGCACCTGGTCCGGGGCGCCCTTGCGCAGGTCGAGCACCAAGGCGAGGTCGCCCTTCGGCAGCTGCGGCGTGCGGTCGGCCAGGTACCAGCCCAGGCCACCGACCACGGCGGCCAGCAGCAGGAACAGCACGCCGCAGATGATGAGGATGGCGCGGATGAAGCGGCCCATGATGAGTCCTGGCTTGGGGTCAGCGGTTCATCGCGTGATAGTCGGGGTTCGGCATCATGTCGACGCCGGACGCGACCCGGTTCGACATGTTGAAGAACCCGACCACGTCGCAGATGTCGAAGATGTCTTCGTCGGAAAAGCCCTGCGCGTGCAGCGCCGCGCGCTCGGCGTCGCCGACGCGGTGCGGCTCGGTGGTCAGGGTCCAGGCGAAGTCCAGCATGGCGCGCTGGCGCGGCGGCAGCCGGGCGACGCGGTGGTTGAAGGCCAGCATCTCGCCCAGCTCGGGGTCGTCCGAAAGCCTGCGCACCGCCTGGCCGTGCGCCACCAGGCAGTAGTAGCAGCGGTTGGCCGAGGAGACGGTGACCGCGATCATCTCGCGCTCCAGCTTGGTCAGGCCGCTGTCGCCCAGCATCAGCTCGTTGTAGGTGGCGATGAAGTTGCGCAGCTTCTTCGGCCGCAGGCTGTAGGCGCGGATCACGTTCGGCACCAGGCCCAGCTTCTCCAGGCATCTGGCGTAATAGGCCTTGAGGTCGTCGTCCAGCGCCGCCTCGGGCGGGATTGGGAAGGCCATCACATGGTCGGGCTGCGGCACGACTCGTCTCCTGTTGCTCGCGCCGCGGCACCCTAGCAGGCGGCCGCACGGCGGTCGAACCCGCGCGGTGCCGCCCAGGGCCGTCCGGCCCTAGCCCGGCCGCCTGGCGATGCGGTGGTCCAGCCGGTCGTCGTCCAGCCCCGCCGGCTCCTGGTGCAGGATCACCTCGACGTCGGGGAAGGCGCGCGACAGCGAGGCCTCGACCCGGTCGCAGACGGTGTGCGCCTGCCACAGGGTCAGGCCGCCCTCCATCTCGACATGCAGCTCGATGAAGCGGGTGCCGCCGGCGCTCCGCGTGCGCAGATCGTGCAGGTCGACCACCTCCGGGTCGGCGCGGACGATCTCGGCGATCCGCAGCCGGTCCTCGCGCGGCAGCTCGCGGTCCATCAGGTGGTCGACGGCGTTGCGGGCGATGCGGGCGGCGCTGACCAGCAGCCACAGCGCGACGCCGATCGCCGCCGCCGGGTCCAGCCACAGCCAGCCCGGGCTCTGCCCGATCAGCAACACCGCCAGCACCACCATGCTGGTCGCGGTGTCGCCGACATAGTTCAGCCGGTCCGCGGCGATCGCGGTCGATGCGGTGCGGCGGGCGACGCCGCGCTGGAAGATCACCAGCGCCACGGTGGCGACCAGCGACACCATCATCACGGCGATGCCGACCGGCGGGTCGGAGACCGGCTCGGGCGTGATGAAGCGCCCCGCCGATTCGAAGATCAGCAGCAGGGCCGAGCCGCCGACGAAGGCCGCCTGGGCGATGGCGCCCAGCGGCTCGGCCTTGCCGTGGCCGAAGCGGTGCGACCGGTCGGGCGGCCGCAGGGCGTGGCGCACGCTGATCAGGAGGATGCCGGAGGCGGCGACGTCGACCAGGCTGTCCAGCAGCGAGGACAGGATCGCGGCCGACCCGGTCACCAGCCACGCGGCCAGCTTCAGCAGCGACAGGCAGGAGGCGACCGAGACGCTGACCGTGGTCGCGGTGCGCAGCAGCCGGTCGCGCCGGGTCTGGTCGCTGTCGGCCGGGGCAGGGCCGGCCGGCTCGGAGCTGGCCGGGTTGGGGTCGACCGGGTCGGTGCCGGTCACGGATACAGCCGGTGGTGCCGCCAGCCGCCGCGGCCGGGTTCGTAGACCACGCGGTCGTGCAGCCGGTACGGCCGTTCCTGCCAGAACTCGATCCGCCACGGCACCAGGCGGAAGCCGGACCAGTGCGGCGGCCGCGGCACCGGCCCATCCGTCTCCTCAGGCCCGAAGCGGCGCGTCGCCTCGGCCACCGCCG
This sequence comes from Inquilinus sp. 2KB_23, assembly GCF_052115705.1. Lineage (NCBI taxonomy): Bacteria > Pseudomonadati > Pseudomonadota > Alphaproteobacteria > Rhodospirillales > Rhodospirillaceae > Inquilinus > Inquilinus sp. 2KB_23. Next base: position 147,269 of record NZ_JBFRHF010000007.1, read on the forward strand.
CCTCCAGTGTCGGGCGGTCGGCCAGCGGGCGCGACTGGGCCGACGCCCAGGCGCCGATCCGGCTGCCGCGGGCGCGGCTGGCGTAGTAGGCGTCGGCCTCATCGGGGTCGACCGGGGTCACCGGCCCTTCGACCCGCACCTGCCGGCGCAGGCTCTTCCAGTAGAAGCACAGCGCCGCCCGCGGGTTGCGGGCCAGCTCGCCGCCCTTGCGGCTTTCCAGGTTGGTGTAGAAGACGAAGCCGCGGGCGGCGGCCTCGGCGCCGTCGACGCCCTTCAGCAGCACCATCCGGACCGACGGCGCGCCATCCGCGGCCACGGTCGCCAGGGACATCGCATTGGGGTCGTTGGGCTCATGCGCCGTGGCCAGCGCGAACCAGTCCCCGAACAGGTCGAAGGGGTCGCCCGGCGGAACGAAATCCCGGTTAGCGGGTTCGGATCCGGCACCGCCGGGATTCGGGGTCGAGGATGGGGTCGTCATGGCGACTCGGCCTTTATTCGGTCGAATTTCGGCTACATTAGGGATCGACGCCGTGAAGTCCATGGCGCGCAGGACAGGTCCGATGCCCGCCACGGGCATCGCAGGAGGATCCGAAGTGATGAAGAAGTTCACCATCGTCGCCGCGCTGGTCGGCGCCGTCGCACTGGCCGGTTGCCAGGACTTCGGCCCGAAGCAGGGCGCCGGTACCCTGATCGGTGCCGCCGGCGGTGGCCTGCTGGGCTCGCAGTTCGGCAGCGGCGGCGGCAAGCTGGCCGCGACGGCCGCTGGCGTGCTGATCGGCGCCTGGCTCGGCAATTCGGTCGGCTCCTCGCTCGACCGGTCCGACCAGCTCTATGCCGAGCGGACCTACAACCAGGCCTTCGAGGGCACCCGCAGCGGCACCGAAAGCTCCTGGCGCAACCCGGATTCGGGGAACTACGGCACCGTCACCCCAACCCGCACCTACCAGAACGCCGGGCGCGACTGCCGCGAATTCACCCAGACCATCTACATCCAGGGCCGGGCCCAGACCGGCACCGGCACCGCCTGCCGCAACGGCGACGGCACCTGGGCGATCGTCAACGGCTGACGGCGATCATCCCGACGATTTGACGAAGGCCCGCCGTGTCCGTCACGGCGGGCCTTCCGCATTCGGGGGCGCGCGATGCAGCGCGATCGGCGGGTCGGGCCGCCGGCCGGGCAGCCGGTCGGCCGGCGGCGGCTCGTCGACCAGCACCGCCGCCAGCGGCGTGTCCAGGCTGTCCTGATGGGATTCCTCGGCGGCGTGGATCCGGTCGGCCAGCGCCTGCAGCCATGGTCCCTCCAGCCCCGGCACTTCACCGATCTTGCCGCGCATGCCGATGCCCAGGCCTCGCATCAGGTCGGCCAGGGTGGTGACCCGCAGGTCGCGCGACACCAGCCAGGTGTCCGAGGCCGAGCGTTCGACGAAGCGGGCGCGGCGCAGCTGTTCCAGCATGCCGTCGAGGGCGGAGATGCCGACCGGCACCCGCTCGACCAGCGTGCGGCGGTGCAGCCCGACGCCCAGCCGGCTGGCCGCCGCCAGCTCGCGCAGCATGGCGACGGCGATGGTCAGGCGCGGCCCCGGCAGCAGGGCGTCGATCTCGGCGCCCAGCAGGCGGCCGGAGCGCCAGTCGGGCAGGGCGGCGGCGATCACCGCGCCGATCAGCACGATCGACCAGGCGAGGTACAGCCACAGCAGGAAGATCGGGATCGTCGCCAGCGCGCCGTAGATCGTCTCATAGGCCGGGAAGGCGCGCAGGTACCAGGCGAACAGCCGCTTCGACAGGTCGAACAGCACCGCCGCGATCAGCCCGCCGATCACCGCATCGACCCAGCGCACCGACCGGTTGGGGATCAGCTGGTACAAGAGCGAGAAGCCGATGAACTGCAGCATCAGCGGCACGAAGCCGATGAACGGCGCCCACAGCTCCTGCCCGCCGCCGCCATAGGTGCCGAAGAAGGTGATGGTGAAGGAGAAGCTGGCGACGACCAGGATCGGTGTCAGCGTTAGGATCGCCCAGAAGGTGACGATCCGCACCGCCCAGGCCCGCTGCTCCTTGACCCGCCAGATGCCGTTGAAGGCGTCCTCGATGGTGGCCAGCAGCAGCACCGAGCTGACCACCAGCCCGACGATCGAGATCGCGGTCAGCCGCCCGGTGTTCTGACTGAAGCCTTCGAGATAGTTCAGCACGGTGTGCCCGACCTCGGGCACCAGCATCTCGACCAGCCAGTTCTGGGCGGCGCCCTTGATCAGCCCGAAGGCGGGAAAGGCGGACAGGATCGAGAAGGCGATGGTGGCGATCGGCACCATCGCCAGCAGCGAGGAATAGGTCAGGGCCGACGCCGCCTGCGCCCCGCGGTCGTTCCAGAAGCGCAGCCCGGCATAGCGGGCGAAAGTATAAACGGCCCGGGCGAAGCCGGCGATGCCGGGCCCGACCCGCCAGCTGCTGTCTTGCCGTTCTCCCGGTCCCGATGTCATCGATCAGCCCACATTTGACCCGCTAGGGCGTTCGTGTACGATCCGCGCGACTTTAATCGAGGACCCGCGGCGCGCCCCGTTCGGGTTTCCTGACCCAGACTGAGGCTCAGCAATGACGGTCCCCTCTCCGCTCCTTCAAGGCAAGCGCGGCTTGATCATGGGCGTCGCCAACGACCGCTCGATCGCCTGGGGCATCGCCTCCGCCTGCGCCGCCCATGGTGCGGAACTCGCTTTCACCTACCAAGGTGACGCCCTGCACAAGCGTGTCAAGCCGCTCGCCGAAAGCGTCGGCTCCAAGCACGTCCTGCCTTGCGACGTCACCGACCAGGCCAGCATCGACAGCGTGTTCGAGACGCTGGGCGAAGCCTGGGGCGAACTCGACTTCCTGGTGCACGGCATCGCCTTCTCGGACAAGAACGAACTCGACGGCCTCTACCTCAACACGTCGCGGGACAACTTCCTGCGCACCATGGACATCTCCTGCTACAGCTTCACCGCCGTGGCCCAGCGCGCCGTGCCGCTGATGAAGAACGGCGGCAGCCTGCTGACCCTGACCTATTACGGGGCCGAGCGGGTGATGCCGCACTACAACGTCATGGGCGTGGCCAAGGCGGCGCTCGAGGCCAGCGTGCGCTACCTCGCGGTCGATGTCGGCGGCAAGGGCATCCGGGTCAACGCCATCTCGGCCGGCCCGATCAAGACCCTGGCGGCCAGCGGCATCGGCGACTTCCGCTACATCCTGAAGTGGAACGAGCTGAACGCGCCCCTGAAGCGCAACGTCACCATCGAGCAGGTCGGCGGCGCCGGGCTGTACCTCCTCTCCGATCTCGGCTCCGGCGTGACCGGCGAGGTCCACCACGTCGACAGCGGCTACCACACCGTCGGCATGGTCGCGGTCGACAACGCCGCGGCGACGGCGGAGCTGCTGCAGGGCCTGGCGCCGAAGCCGTCGTCGGGGTCGTGACCCGGGTCGCGGTCCGGCTGGCCGGCGACTCCGACCGGGCGGCGCTGGTCGCCCTGTTCCAGGAGCTCGACCGCTTCTACGCCAAGGACCGGCCGGTGGCCCCCGCGGCGGTGACGGCGGAGCGGATCGAGCGGCACCTGTTCGGCGACCATCCGACCGAGATCGCGCTGGCCGAGGTCGACGGCGCGCCGGTCGGCCTCGCCAGTTTCGGCATGCTGTTCCCGGGGCCGGGCCTGAGCGGCCATCTGCAGCTGAAGGACCTGTTCGTGCGCGACGGCGCGCGCGGGCTGGGCGCCGGCGAGGCGCTGATCCGCTTCCTGGCGCGGCTGGCGCAGGAGCGCGGCGGCAGCCGGCTCGACTGGACCACCGAAACCTGGAACGAAGGGGCGCAGCGCCTCTACGACCGGCTTGGGGCGGCGCGACAGCCGCAGAAGGTCTATTATCGGCTGGAGGGCGACGCCTTCCAGCGATTGGCGAAAGCGGACAGCTAGTCCGGACGGGACGAGATCATGGCCGGCAACAGCTTCGGAACCCTGTTCCGCTTCACCACCTGGGGCGAAAGCCACGGGCCCGCCATCGGCGCGGTGGTCGACGGCGTGCCGCCGCGGATTCCCCTTGATGAGGCCGACATCCAGCCCTGGATGGACAAGCGCAAGCCCGGCCAGTCGCGCTTCGTCACCCAGCGGCGCGAGGCCGACGAGGTCAAGATCCTGTCCGGCGTCTATGAGGGCCAGACCACCGGCACCCCGATCTCGCTGCTGATCGAGAACACCGACCAGCGCAGCAAGGACTATTCCGACATCGCGGCCAAGTTCCGGCCCGGCCATGCCGACTACACCTATTGGAAGAAATACGGCATCCGCGACCCGCGCGGCGGCGGCCGGTCCAGCGCGCGCGAGACCGCCTGCCGGGTCGCGGCCGGCGCCGTCGCCCGCAAGATCCTGGCCGGGGTGACGGTGCGCGGCGCCCTGGTGCAGATCGGCCCGCACGCGATCGACCGCGGCCGCTGGGACTGGGACGAGGTCGACCGCAACCCGTTCTTCTGCCCCGACGCCGAGACCGCTTCGCGCTGGGAGGAGTATCTCGACGGCGTGCGCAAGGCCGGCTCCTCGACCGGCGCCATCGTCGAGGTGGTGGCCGAAGGCGTGCCGGCGGGCTGGGGCGACCCGATCTACGACAAGCTCGACAGCGACCTCGCCCGGGCGATGATGACGATCAACGCGGTCAAGGGGGTCGAAATCGGCGCCGGCTTCGGCGCCGCGGCGCTGTCGGGCGAGGAGAACGCCGACGAGATGCTGATGGGCAATGACGGTACGGTGCGCTTCACCGCCAATCACGCCGGCGGCATCCTCGGCGGCATCTCGACCGGCCAGCCGGTGGTGGTGCGCTTCGCGGTCAAGCCGACCAGCTCGATCCTGACGCCGCGGCGGACGGTCGACATCGAAGGCCACAACACCGAGATCCTGACCAAGGGCCGGCACGACCCCTGTGTCGGCATCCGCGCCGTGCCGGTGGGCGAGGCGATGATGGCCTGCGTCCTGGCCGACCACCTGCTGCGCCAGCGCGCCATCGAACCCTGGGATTGAGGGCGGGCGCGCTGCTTGCCTGAACGTCATTCCCGCGGAAGCGGGAATCTCTTACCGGTCAAAGCGCGACGAGATCCCGCTTCCGCGGGGATGACGATGAGGTGCTGGAAATCCTTCGACGGTTGACGTGTCACCAAGCGCAGCCCCCGCCCTGCCTCAGCGGCGGCGGACGGCGTTGCGGGTGTGGATGTCGAAGACCGAGAACGCCTGGTCGGCATAGGCGCGCGTCCCGCTCTCGGTCGCCGTCGCGGCATCGCTGAAGAAGCACATCACCTTGCCCCGGCGCACCAGGGCGTAGGGCGCAACCGCGGCCGAACCGAAATCCGACAAAAATTTCGTCAAAGCCTCGGCATCCGCGCCGCCGGGGTGAATCTGCTGCATCTGCTCGGTCATTGGTCCTCCAGGATCGACTGGCTGCGCGGTGATCCGGCGCGCCTGATTCGCGCCGGGCCGGGCGGCGTACCGCAGCCGCAATCGTCGGACTATAGACGGGTGCGGCGGGCAATGGGAGAGTCCCGGAGGGGGAGGCCGGCCTGCGGCCGTAAAACCCTTGCCCGCGGGCCGGGCTTGCGGTCACCCTCGCAGCGGGATGCCAAGGCTTCCGGTTCCTATGGCGGTGAACTTTCACCGCTCTCGGGGGTTCGGTGGACGGAGTGAACCCAGATCTGGACGCTTGGCGCAAACCGGCGCACATCTCCAGGGGATCGGAAGGAGAACAAACAATGCGCCGCGTCAGATCGCTGTTGATCGTTCCCGTGCTGCTGGCGTTGGCGGCGTGCAACACCGCCGGCTCGGGCAGCCCCATCGGGGGCGCCCTGCCGCTGTCGCTGAATCCGCTGCTGGTGAAGGTCATGCCGGCGGTGATCAACATCCAGGTCCGTGGCAGCGTCCGCCCCAATGCGGAGATGCTGCGCGACCCCGACATGCGGCGCTATTTCGGCGGCGAGAAGGAGAAGTCGTTCCGCAGCGTCGGCTCCGGCGTCATCGTCGACGCCGCCAAGGGCCTGGTCGTCACCAGCGCCCATGTGGTCGAGGACGCCACCGAGATCGGCGTGACCCTGGGCGACGGCAGCGAAGTACCGGCCCAGGTGGTCGGCTCCGCGCCCGACATCGACATCGCGGTGCTGCGCATCCCGGCCCGGGGGCTGACCCAGCTGCCGGTCGACGACAGCTACGCGCCCAAGGTCGGCGATTTCGTGGTCGCGATCGGCAACCCCTTCGGCCTCGGCCAGACCGCCTCGCTCGGCATCATCAGCGCCACGGGCAGAAGCGGCCTCGGCATCGAGGGCTATGAGGACTTCATCCAGACCGATGCGGCGATCAACCCCGGCAGCTCCGGCGGCGCGCTGATCAACCTCGAAGGGCGGCTGGTCGGCATCAACACCGCGATCCTCAGCCCCTCCGGCGCCAATGCCGGCATCGGCTTCGCCATCCCGATGCACATGGTGAAGAACTCGATCGACCAGATCACCCAGTTCGGCTCGGTGTCGCGCGCCCGGCTCGGCGTCGCGATCGAGGACCTGACCGCGGCCAAGGCGGCGTCGCGCGGCATCGGGGTGACCCGCGGCGCGCTGGTCACCGGCATCGTCCCCGGCACCGTCGCGGCCTCGGCCGGGCTCAAGGTCGGCGATGTGGTGACGGCGCTGGACGGGCATCCGATCGACGGCGCCACCGCGCTGCGCAACGCGGTCGGCCTGATGCGGCCGCAGACCTCGGTGACGCTGACGGTGGTCCGCGGCAAGGACACGCTCAGCGTGCCGGTGGCGCTCGGCGGGCAATAGCGCCCGTCCTCTCCCCGGGGGCGGCCGACGGGCCGCCCCTCATCTGGCGCTGGCGCCCGGCCTCGCCGCCGTTGTAACGGTGCTGGGCGTCGACCTCTGGGCGACGGCCTGCGACCGGGCCGATCCCCGCCTCACCCCCGGCGCCAGGTTTGGTTGGAGAGATCATAGAGATCATGCTGATCGCCCAGATCACCGACACCCACGTGACGACGCCCGAGGTCGCGGTCGAGACCGGGGTCGACGCCATCGGTGCGCTGCGCCGCTGCGTCGAGCATCTCTCCAGCCTGTCGCCGCGGCCCGATTTGCTGCTCGTCACCGGCGACCTGGTCGATCGCGGCGACCTCGATTCCTACCGCCTGTTCCAGAAGGCGCTGGCGCCGTTGGGCCTGCCGATGCTGGCGATCCCGGGCAACCATGATTCGCGCGAGGTGATGCGCGACGCCTTCGTCGGCCATGCCGGCATCGGCACCGACGGGCCGTTCCTCAACATCGCCGGCGAGACCGGCGGGCTGCGGCTGATCGGCCTCGACACCACCATCCCCGGCCGGATCGAGGGCGTGCTGTGCGAGGACCGGCTGGCCTGGCTCGACGCCCGGCTGTCGGAGGCGCCGCAGCAGCCGGCGCTGGTGTTCATGCACCACCCGCCCTTCGAGACCGGGCTGACCCGGATGGATGGCTGGCGCTGCGGCAACCCGGAAGGGCTGGCGCCGATCCTGGCCCGCCACCGCCAGGTGGTGCATCTGCTGTGCGGCCATGTCCACCGCGCCGTCGACACCACCTTCGCCGGCATCCCGGCCTCGATCGGCCCCAGCCCGTCGCATGCGGTCGGCTTCAACCTCGAGCCGGGGGCCGAACTGGTGGTCGGCATCGAGCCGCCGATGATCCGGCTGCTGTACTGGACCGGCAGCCGCCTGATCTCGCATCTCTCGCCGATCGACGGCGTGCAGCGCCGGGTGGGCTGACGTCTCAGCCGGCCGGGCCGACCGTCGCCCGCTTGACCAGCGCCACCGGCACGGCCTCGATCGTGGCCGGGCGGCCGGGGGTCTCGGCGCGCTCCAGCATCAGCGCCACCGCCCGGGCGGCGACGCCGCCGGCATCCTGGCGGATGGTGGTCAGGCGGTAGGGCGCCAGCCCGGCCGGGGGCACGTCGTCGAAACCGATGATCGAGAAGTCGCGCGGCGCAATGCGGCCGGCCGCGCGCGCCCCGTCCAGGAAGCCGCAGGCCAGCACGTCGCTGGCGCAGAACAAACCGTCCAGCGGCTGCGCCCAGGCCCCGGCGGCGGCCGCGGCCCCGGCCTCGTGGTCGGGCCCGGCCGCGGTGATCGGGCGGAAGGTGGCGCGGCCGGCGGCCAGGGCCGGCGCCAGCGCGGCGACGAAGGCGGCGCTGCGGGCCAGGCCGCTATAGGTGCCGCCCTCGACCCCGAGGAACCCCAGGTGGCGGCAGCCGGCGGCCAGCAGCGATTCGGCCGCCAGCCGGCCGCCGGTGGCGTTGTCCGACAGCACCGCGTCGACGCCGTCGATCGCCACCGCCCGGTTGATCGCCACCACCGGGATGCCCAGCCGGGCGCATTGCTCCGCCAGCGCGATCGGCGGCGCGCCGGAGGTCACCAGCACCCCGGTGACGCGGTACTGCAGGAAGCGGGCGATGGTGCGGTCCAGCGCCGCCTCGTCGCCGATCTCGCTGACCAGGGACTGCAGGCCGCGGGCGTCGATCTCGCGCAGCAGCGCCTCGAACAGGCTGGCGCGGTAGGGGTCGGTGGCGCCGCGCACCACGATGCCGACCAGGTCGGACCGCTGCCGGTTCATGCCGCGGCCCAGCATGTTGACCTGGTAGCCCAGTTCCGCCGCCGCCTCCAGCACCCGGTCGCGCGTCTCCGCCGCCACCCGGGCCTGGCCCGACATGATGCGCGAGACCGTGGCGCGCGACACGCCGGCCTGCTCCGCCACCGCCTGCGCCGTCACCGGCCGCCCTGTCCTGTCCTGCCGTCGCCGTGCCATGCTCGCTCCGTTTCGGGAGAAGCATAGCGCACACGTGTTCACGAAGACGAGGGTGCTTGGAGGGGCCGACGGGGCCTTTCTGGCATTGTCACGGGACCGTCACCAAACATTCATTTCCTTGAAAACGTGCGGGTCCCCGAGCCATGATAGACAAGCTGCCGGAGAGCGGCGCGGCCGGACGTCGGGAATGGGCAGTTATGAACACGTGTTCACGCTTCCATCGGCGCCGTCGACCATCCTGCGGACTGGGAGGGATTGAGATGACAGGGACGAAGTTGATCAGCCACGCCGCGTTGCGCGCGGCCAAACGTCAAGTGGCCGGCCTGGCGGGCATTGCCGCGCTGCTGCTGGCGGGCGGTGTGGCGAACGCGGACGAGCTGGTGATCGCCGGCCGCGACGGCGTCTACGGCGATGCGCTGACCTATGCGATCGACGCCTACAAGACCGTGTCGCCGGACACCGAGGTCGAGCTGCTGAAGCTGCCCTATGCCAGCCTGTACGAGAAGCTGGTGGTGTCGCTGCGCGGCGGTGCCGACGCCTATGACGTGATCGTCGCCGACGACACCTGGATGCCGGAATTCACCGCCAATGGCTGGCTGAAGCCGGTCACCGCCGACCTGTCGGGCGTGATCCCCAGCCTGACCGCCCTGTCCAAGGGCAAGGACGGGCAGGTCGTGGCGCTGCCCTTCGCCGGCAATGTCGAGATGTTCGCCTACCGCACCGACCTGTTCCAGGCGGCCGGCCTGGCCGCGCCGAAGAGCTGGAGCGACGTGGTCAAGGCGGCCGAGCTGCTGAAGGCCAAGGACCCGAATGTCGCCGGCGTGGTGTTCCGCGGCACCAAGGGCAACCCGATCGTCACCGGCTTCCTGCCGATCTTTTGGGCCCATGGCGGCGAGGTCATCGACGGCTCGGGCAAGGCGGCGCTGGCGTCGCCGGCCGGGGTCAAGGCGCTGCAGCAGTTCCTGTCGCTGAAGGCCTACGCCCCGACTGGGGTCGAGACCTACAACGCCACCGAGGTGCGCGACGCGCTGCAGCAGGGCCGCGCCGCGATGGCGATCGAGGTCTGGCCGGCCTGGGTGCCGTCGCTGGACGATGCCGACAAGTCCAAGGTGGTCGGCAAGGTCGCGATCGGCCCGGCCCCGGGCGAGACCAAGGGCCCGGCGCCGATGCTGGGCATCTGGCAGGTGGGGGTGCCGTCGGGCGCGCCGAATGCCGCGGGCGCCCAGAAGTTCCTGGCCTTCCTGAACGGCGCCGACATGCAGAAGGAGCTGGCCCTGCGCTTCGGCCTGCCGCCGACGCTGACCGCGCTCTACGCCGACAAGGACCTGGTCGCCAAGTACCGCTGGTACCCGGACCAGCTGAAGGCGCTCGAGGCCGGGGTGTCGCGGCCGCGGATCAAGCAGTGGCCGCAGGTCGAATCGATCCTCGGCGACTACCTGCAGCTCGCCCTGGTCGGCCAGGTCACCCCCGAGGAGGCCCTGAAGAAGGCCTCGGCCGACATCGACGTGGCGCTGGCGAAGAAGTAACGGCGGTCTGCTCTCTCCGGCCTCCCCCTCCCCCTGCGGGAGGGGGTAGAGGGAGGGGGAGGATCTAAAGCGCGCAGGACCGTACAGAACCCCATGCTCTTCACCGATCGCCGGCAGCTCGTCCTGCTCCTGCTTCCCGCCGCGCTGCTGCTGGTCGTGTTCGCGCTCGCGCCCGTGGTGCAGGTCGCGATCTACTCCTTCCAGGACATCGACTACACGGCCGACACCTCGCGCTGGGTCGGCCTCGAAAACTACATCACCCTGTTCGGCGACTGGTTCTTCCGGGTCGACATCGGCAACACGGTCCGGTTCGCGGTGGTGGCCTCGCTGGTCCAGGTCGGGCTCGGCACCGCCCTGGCGCTGCTGCTGAACCGCGAATTCCGCGGCCGCGGCGCGGTGCTGTCGGTGGTGGTCTACCCGATGATGCTGTCGACCCTGGTGTGCTCGGCGATCTGGCGGTCCTGGTTCCACTACGACGTCGGCATCCTCAACGGCGCGCTGACCTGGCTGCATCTGCCGCCGGTGGCCTGGCTGTCGGACCCCGCCATCGCGCTGTGGTCGGTGATGCTGGTCGATAGCTGGCAGTGGACGCCGATGACGACGCTGATCGTCCTGGCCGGGCTGCAGTCGATCCCGCCCGAGGTGGTCGAGGCGGCGCGCACCGACGGCGCCCGCGGCTGGGTGCTGCTGACCCGGATCGTGCTGCCGCTGGTGCGCGGCCAGATCTTCCTGGCCCTGCTGCTGCGCCTGATCGACACCTTCAAGCTGTTCGACAAGGTCTATGCCCTGACCGGCGGCGGCCCCGGCAACGCTACCGAGACGATGTCGATGTATGTCTACCAGAAGGGCTTCAAGTTCTTCGATGTCGGCCTCGCCGCCGCCGCCTCGGTGGTGATGATGGCGATCGCCTGCGCGCTGTGCGCCGTCTATGCCGCCCAGGCGATGCGGGGCTCGTCCAAGTGATCCGCCGCACCCTGCCCTATCTCGGCATCGCCCTGTTCGTGCTGGTCTTCGCCCTGCCGGTGATCTGGATGGTCGGCGCCGCCTTCGAGGATTCGGCCCGTGCCGGCCGCGGCTTTTTTCCGACGGCGCCGACCCTCGACAACATCCGGGCGGTGCTCGACGACGGCTTCCTCATCCGGTTGAAGAACACCGCCATCGTCGCCTTCGGCGCCACCCTGCTGTCGCTGTTCGCCGGCTTCCTCGCCGCCTACGCGCTGGCCCGGTATCGCTTTCCGAAGCGGCTCGACGTGCTGTTCCTGCTGCTGGTGCTGGTGGTCAAGCTGATGCCGCCGATCGTGGTGGCGCTGCCGCTGCATCAGCTGCTGCTCGATCTCGGCCTGCTCGGCACCCTGTCCGGGCTGGTGCTGGTGTACCAGCTCTACACTCTGCCGTTCTGCCTGTGGATGCTGCTCGGTTTCGTGCGTGAGGTGCCGGTGGAGATCGAGGCCGCGGCGGCGATCGACGGCGCCGGCCTGCTGCGCCGGCTGTGGCACATCGTGCTGCCGCTGGCCCTGCCCGGGCTGGTGGCGACGCTGATCTTCGCCCTGATCCTGTGCTGGAACGAGTTCCTGTTCGCGCTCCTGTACCTGCAGCGCCCCAGCCGCTTCACCCTGCCGCTCTACGTCGCCACCTTCATCACCGAGGACGGCACGCTGTGGGGCCGGCTGATGGCGATCGGCCTCCTGTCCTCGCTGCCGGTGCTGCTGGTCGCGGGCTACATCCAGAAGCACCTGCTGCGCGGCTTCGCCCACCAGGCGAAATAAGCAGCAAGGGTGCCATCCGCGACCGTGGGTTGACGCTGCCACGCGACCGGGCCACAAGCCGCGCATTCCGGGATGCGGTGGAGCGGACCATGGGCGAGCGGGACCTGACCGGGCGGGCGGTGGCGGACGGCATCCTGGCCGAGGTGGCGGCCGAGGTGCAGGCGCTGGGCGAGGCGCATTGGCCGCCGAAGCTGGTGTCGATCACCGTCGGCGACGAAAGCGCGGTCGACGTCTATGTCCGCAACCAGCGCCGCACCGCCGAGAGCGTCGGCATCGCCTTCGAGACCCGGCGCCTGCCGGAGCGGATCACCCAGGAGGAGCTGCGGGCCGCCATCGCCGCGCTCAATGTCGACCCCCAGGTCAGCGGCATCATCCTGCAGCGCCCGGTGCCCAAGCACATCTCGATCAAGGCGATGCAGACGACGATCCATCCGCTGAAGGATGTCGAGGGCATGAACCCGGCCTCGATCGGCAACATCGTCTACAACGAGCTGGAGCTGGCGCCCTGCACCGCCCTGGCCGCGGTCGAGATGCTGAAGCGCACCGGCCTACAGCTGCAGGGCCTGGAGGCGGTGGTGATCGGCCATTCCGAGATCGTCGGCAAGCCGATCGCCTTCCTGCTGCTGTCCGAGGGCGCTACGGTCACGGTCTGCCACCACATGACCCGGTCGCTGGCGGTGCATTCGCGCCGGGCCGATGCGGTGTTCGTCGCCGTGGGCAAGCCCAAGCTGGTGACCGGCGACATGATCAAGCCCGGCGCCGCGGTGATCGACATCGGCATCAACGAGGTGATCGACGACGAGGGCAAGAGCCGGGTGGTCGGCGATGTCGACTATGACAGCGTCGCCCCGGTGGCCGGCTGGATCACCCCGGTGCCGGGTGGCGTCGGGCCGGTGACGGTGGCGGTGCTGATGCGCAACACCGTGGTCGCCACCCGCCGCCAGAAGGCGCATTACGAGGCAAGGCTGGGCGCCTCGACCTTCTGACGGGCCACGGGCGCCGTTGCGCCCCGCCGGGCCTTGCCGCTAGCCTCCCCTGGGGGAGGGTTCCGCATGATGAAGCCCGTGGGCCGGATCGAGGGGGCCTCGGCCAGCCCCGTCTCGGGCCGTCCCGTCCTGGACCCGCCCAAGGCGGCCTGGAACGGCGGCATGCTGCTGGTGGTCCTGGTCTTCGCCGGCCCGCTGTTCACCTGGTCGGCCCTGGCCCTGTTCCTGGGCTCGACCTACGCCCTGCTGCTGGTCGGCCACAGCGTCGGCATGCACCGCCTGATGATCCACCGCAGCTTCCGCTGCCCCAAGCCGGTCGAGCGCGCTTTGGTCTATGCCGGGGTGCTGGTGGGGGTGGCGGGTCCGTTCGGGATCATCCGCATCCACGACACCCGCGACTGGGCGCAGCGCCAGCCGGCCTGCCACGACTTCTTCGCCCACACCCGGCCGCTGCCGCTCGACCTGCTGTGGCAGCTCGCCTTCCGGTTCGAGTTCGAGCGGCCGCCGACCCTGACGATCGAGCCGCATTGGGCCGAGGACCCCTGGTACCGCTTCATGGAGCGGACCTGGCGGCTGCACCAGCTGCTGCCGGCCATCCCGTTCTTCCTGATCGGCGGCTGGTCCTGGGTGGTCTGGGGCGTCTGCCTGCGGGTGCTGGTCAGCACCGCCGGCCATTGGACCATCACCTACTACTGCCACAACCCGGGACCCGGCCGCTGGCGGGTGCATGACGCGGCGGTGCAGGCCTCCAACCTGCCGGGGCTGGGCCTGCTGACCTATGGCGAGTGCTGGCACAACAACCACCACGCCTTTCCCGAATCCGCGCGCATCGGCCTCGATCCGGGGCAGGCGGACCCGGGCTGGTGGGCGATCCGCGCCCTGGAGCGGCTGGGCTTGGCCCATGATGTCGGCCGCCCGCGGCCCGCCGCCAGCCGGGAGGACCTCGACGATCTCGGGTCCGAGCCGGCCTAGAGCACCGCGGCCAGCGCCGTGCCGGCGATGGTCGCCGCCATGGCGAGGTTGATCGCGCGCTCGGTCGACGGGCGCGGCTTCGCGCGTTCGATCGCGGCGCCCAGCCACAGCCACAGGATGTCGACCACGATCATCACCGCCACGCACAGCAGCCATTTCAGGGCGGCGTCGGCGGAGCTGTCGGAGCGGACGAGGGAGGCCGACGCCATCAGCGAGGCGAAGGCGATGTAGGCCTTCGGGTTGGTGACGCCGAGCAGGAAGCCGCCGGCCGAGGTCGCAGCGACGGTCGCGGCCGCCGGGCCGCCGGCGCCGACCGGTGCGGTCGCGATCCGCAAGGCGAGATAGAGCAGGTAGGCCGTCGCGGCCACCATCATCGCGGTCACGGCGTAGGGCAGGGCCTGGATCGCCGAGAACAGCCCGGCGGCGCTGACCGCCGCGGCCACGGCCAAGCCGACCTGCAGCCCGCCATAGAAGCGCAGCCCCCGGGCGAAGCCCTCGGCCTTGCCGACCGCCACTAGCGCCGCGATCCCCGGTCCGGGCGACCCCAGCAGCACGATCGCGGCCAATGAGAACAACCCCGCATCGATCAGGCTGACGGCCATGGCTTGCCTCTATATATAAAGAGATACTTATATCTTTATGTTTTCGATTCGGAAGGATGTCAATGGCCGCGGAGCGGTCTTCCTCGTGGTTCAGAAGTGGTGACCTCTCCCGCCCCCTATCGTCATTGGGAAAAGCGCAAGCGCCTCCGACCTCTCCCGCGGGAAAGGCAAAACAGTGATCCTCGTAGGTCGGGTTCGCGGTTCGCGAACCCAACAATGGTTCCGGCGGCACGATGTTGGGTTCGCCCAAAACGAACCCAACCTACCCCGTGTCCGGCGGCTTGCGCCGGCCGGCGGAACGGCGCCCCGGCAACGCTGCCGTCCGATCGGCAGGCGCGGGCTCCTCCTCCTTCGCCAGCAGGTCGTCGGCTTCGTCGAGCCAGCGCTGGACCTCCAGCGGCAGCCCGTACATCCGGCACAGCTGCGCCACCGCGAGCCCCGCCGGCCAGCCATCGACCTTCTCCGCCAGCTCCGGCTCCTCCAGCCGCTCCAGCGTCTCGGCGCACCGGCGGTAGACCTCCTCCGCGCTCTCGGCCGTCTCGCGGATCGCCGAGGCGATGGCCAGGCTCACCCGCCGCCGGTGCCAGTCCTTGACCGGCACCGCCGCCCCCGGCTCCTCGCGCGGCCGGGCCATCTTCTCTTCCAGCAGCAGGGTCAGCCGCAGCGACCGCGCGAGGACGGCCAGCCGGCCGCAATAGTCGACGCCCGGCTGCGACGCGCCCAGCGCCTCGGTGCGGGTCGCCTCCATCACCTCCATCTGGATCTCGGCCGCCCGGGCCAGCAGCCGCAGATGCCGAGCCGCCCGCTCCCCTTCAGGAGTGGCTGGGGCCTCTGGTGTCTGGGCGGTCTGCGTCTTGTTCGTGGAACGTATCATGAACGTGCGCAGCGGCTAATACTACCGCGATGAAGCGCGGTGCCTCACCGACGCAAACCTTTCAGGCCGCGGCGGCGGCCGGGATGGCAAGGGTGGACCAGACGTCGCGCAGCGCCTCGACCAGCCGGGCCATCTGCAGATCGTCATGCAGCGGCGTCGGGGTGATGCGCAGCCGCTCCGCCCCGCGCGGCACGGTCGGGTAGTTGATCGGCTGGACGTAGATGCGGTGCCGCTCCAGCAGCAGGTCGCTGGCCGCCTTGCACAGTCGGGCGTCGCCGACGAAGACCGGCACGATGTGGCTGGCCGACGGCATCACCGGCAGGCCGGCGGCGTGCAGCTGGCGCTTCAGCGTCGCCGCCCGTTCCTGGTGCCGCTCGCGCTCGGCGCCGCTGGCCTTGAGGTGGCGGATCGCGGCCAGCGCCCCGGCGGCGACGACCGGCGGCAGCGAGGTGGTGAAGATGAAGCCGGGGGCGTGGCTGCGCAGCGCGTCGACCAGCATGGCCGAGCCGGCGACGTAGCCGCCCATCACGCCGAAGGCCTTGCCCAGCGTGCCCTCGATCACGGTCAGCCGGCGGGTCAGGCCGTCGCGCTCGGCGATGCCGCCGCCGCGCGGGCCGTACATGCCGACGGCATGGACCTCGTCGAGATAGGTCATGGCGCCGTGCCGGTCGGCGACGTCGCAGATCGCGGCGATCGGCGAGATGTCGCCATCCATCGAATAGACGCTCTCGAACGCCACCAGCTTCGGCCGGTTCGCCGGGTATTCCGACATCAGCCGGTCGAGGTCGGCCGGGTCGTTGTGGCGGAAGATCCGCTTCTCGCAGCCGGAATGGCGGATGCCGGCGATCATCGAGGCGTGGTTCAGCGCGTCGGAGAACACGACGCAGTTCGGCAGCAGCTTCGCCAGGGTCGACAGCGAGGCGTCGTTGGAGACGAAGCCCGAGGTGAACAGCAGTGCCGCTTCCTTGCCGTGCAGGTCGGCCAGCTCGGCCTCGAGCGCGTGGTGGTAGATATGGGTGCCGGAGATGTTGCGGGTGCCGCCGGCGCCGGCGCCGCAACGGTCCAGCGCCTCATGCATCGCCGCCAGCACCGCCGGGTGCTGCCCCATGCCGAGATAGTCGTTCGAGCACCACACGGTGACGTCGGGCGAACCCTCGATGCCGTGATGGGCGGCGCGCGGGAAGGCCCCGGCGTGGCGTTCGAGTTCGGCGAAGATGCGGTAGCGGCCTTCGGCCTTCAGCGTCTCGATCGCCGTCTGGAAAATGCTCTCGTAGTCCATTCCACCGTCTCGCCGAGCCGCGGGCAAGGTCCTGGGCACGCAGCCAGTGTAACGCATCTGTCGCGCCTGCGTGAAATGGCACCATAGTCGAACTGGGGCAGGACGCGAGACTGCGGCGTCTCGGGCGGCGATCCGCCGCACGCCGCCCCGGCGGTCCGGCGGCGGCCAGATGGTTACGGCCGTAGCCCGCTTCCCACTAGGGAAGGTTTGTTGGATATGCGACGAAAGCGAGGCCCGAAGGATTTGGTGTCCGCAGGCGTCGTACGGCATGATCCCCTGGCGTGGGGGGCAACGGATTTGGTTTGCCCGGTATGAGTGAGCAGGACGAGATTCCGCGGGCGGCGGCCACCCCGCGCGGCCGCCGCAAGCGCGAGGCCATCCTGGCGGCGGGGCTGAAGGTCTTCATGGCCGAGGGCTATGCCGCCAGCATGGACCGGGTGGCGGCCGGGGCCGGCGTCGCCAAGCAGACCCTCTACAGCCATTTCGGCAGCAAGGAGGGGCTGCTCCGCGCCGTCTCCGACCGCTTCAAGCACGACACGCTGCGCGGGCTGGACCCGGCCGGCGACCTGGGGGCCGAGCTGCTGGCCTTCGGCGACCACATGATGCGCAAGCTGTTCGACCCCGAGACCCTGGGCATCCAGCGGCTGATGATCGCCCAGGCCGACGCCTTCCCCGACCTGGCGCGGATCGTCTACGCCGCCGGCCCCGGGCGGGTGCGCGAGGCGCTGGTGGAATTCATGCGGTCGAAGGTGGAGCAGGGCGAACTGCGCCCGGTCGATCCGGACGAGGCGGCGGAGGATTTCGTCGCCCTGCTGCAGGGCGGCCGGCGGCAACGCTACCTCTTCGGAATCGAGCGGGCGCCGGATGCCGGCGAGATCCGGCGGATGGCGCAGCGCGCCGTGGCGGTGTTCCGCCGAGCCTATACAGTGTCGTAAGCCGCGGTCCGGACCCTTGTTTCGCCGCAATTGCCCCTTACTTCCGGGAGGCGAAGGGGCACCGACGAAGGGAAAGCAGATGGCGAAGTTTCGCTATTGGGGCATGTCGGTTCTGCTCAGCCTGGGCCAGGCCGACCTTGCCGTGGCCAGCGAGCGGCCACCCTACGGCGACGCGCTGGCGGCCTATCTCGGCTCCGCCGTGGCCGCCAATGACGACGGCCCGGCCGGCGCGCCACTCTATCTCTACCGCCCCGACAGCTTCCACCGCGTCACCTTCATCGGCCACGCCGTGCCCGATGCCGGGCCGCTGTGGCGCGGCGTCGCCATCGACGGCATCTGGCAGACGGTCGCCAGCCCGGACGACCTCGCCCCGCTGCTGCTGCCCGACACCGGCTGGGACGCGGCCGACGCGCTGACCCGCGAGGCCATCGCCCTGCGCTGGGTCGAGGAGATCGTGATGGGCGGCGAGGTGCTGCGCAGCGGCGGCGACATGGTGCCGCCGGCCCGCGACGGCGCCATCCACCCCGCGGCAGCCCGCACCCTGGACGATGGCAGCATCGAGGTCAGCGGCTGGGTGTCGCATCTCAGCGTCACCGGCGAGATCGCCGACCCCTTCACCGTCCGCCTCCGCCCCGACGGCACCATCGGCAGCGACTTCTCGCGGATGACCGAGGTTCCCGACACGACCGAGGCCTGAGGGCGGCGCCTGGCCGCCTCTCAGCCCTCCTCCGTCATTGCGAGGAGGCGAAGCCGACGAAGCAATCCATGGTGCCGGTACTGGCTGCCCGATGGATTGCTTCGCTGCGCTCGCAATGACGATGAAAGGGGCGGGAAAGGCCCCGCCCTTTACCCCTCCACCCCCAGCTCATGGCCGACCAGGCTGACCCAGTAGGTCGCGCCGAGGGCGATGATCGCGTCGTTGAAGTCGTAATGCGGGGTGTGAACGTAGTGGTAGCTGCCGTCCGGCTCGACCCCGTTGCCGATCAGGATGAAGGCGCCGGGCCGCTGCTGCAGCATGAAGGAGAAATCCTCCGCCCCGGTCAGGCGCGGGATGTCGGTGGCCACCTTGTCGGCGCCGACGATGCCCGCGGCCACGCCGGCGGCGATCGCGGTCTGCTCCGGATGGTTGATCAGCGGCGGATAGCGGCGGTGATAATGGACCTCGGCGGTGCAGCCATAGGTGGCGGCCAGCCCCTCGGCGGTCTCGCGCAGCCGGCGCTCCAGCGTGTCGCGCACCGCGGGCGAATAGCTGCGCGCCGTGCCCGACACCACCACCTCGGGCGGGATGATGTTGGGCGACCCGGCGGCGCCGGCGGCGATGTGGCCGACGCTGATCACCGCCGGCTCCACCGACGGCACGTTGCGGCCGACGATGGCCTGGGCCGCCAGGATGAAATGCGCCAGCACCACGGTCGGGTCGGTGGCGAGGTGGGGGGCGGAGCCGCCATGCCCGCCGGTGCCGCCGAAGCTGACGGTCCAGGTGTCGGCCGCCGCCATCATCGCGCCCGGGCGGATGCCGAATTCGCCGACCGGCCGGCCGGGATTGTTGTGCATGCCGTAGACCGCGTCGGCCGGGAAGCGGTCGAACAGCCCTTCCTCGACCATCAGCTGGCCGCCGCCCAGCCCCTCCTCGGCGGGTTGGAAGACGAAGTGCACGGTGCCGGCGAAGTCCCGGTTCTCCGAGAGGTAGCGGGCCGCGCCCAGCAGCATGGTGGTGTGGCCGTCATGGCCGCAGGCATGCATCTTGCCGGGCACGGTCGAGCTGTGCGCCGCGCCGGTCTTCTCGTCGATGAACAGCGCGTCCATGTCGGCGCGCAGCGCCACCGCGCGCTGGCCCGGCCGGTCGCCCTTCAGCGTGCCGACCACGCCGGTCTTGGCGATGCCCTCATGGGTCTCGATGCCCCAGCCGCGCAGCGTCTTCGCCACCAGCGCCGCGGTGCGCACCTCCTCGAAACCGGTTTCGGGATGGGCGTGGATGTCATGGCGGATGGCGACCAGATCGGCCTCATAGGCCTTGATCGCGTCCAGCACGGTCTTTGGGTCGGCGGTCACTCGCGTGCCTCTCTGTCTGGTCGTCTGGTTCGGGGCCGCGACGCGTCGGGGCGGCGGGCCGGGCGCCAGCTTTGCAGGTTTTCTGTCCTGCGCCCAGGTGTCGCGGCGCGGCCGCCCGACAGGATCGTCCGGCCGGTCGCCACCCCGCCGGTTGCCTTCCGCCCCGCGACGCGCCAGGATCGCCCGCTTCGGTGGGAGGACCCTTCGCGTGATCCTGGATTTCGGCTCGATCAACATGGACCTGGTGATGGTGGTGGCGGCGCTGCCGCGGCCGGGTGAAACCGTGCTGTGCGACAGCTACGTCACCAAGCCGGGCGGCAAGGGCTCGAACCAGGCGGTGGCCGCGGCGCGGGCCGGGGCCCGGGTCGCCATGGCCGGCGCGGTCGGCGACGACGGCTTCGGCCAGGTGATGCGCGCCACCCTGGCGAAGGACGGCATCGACACCTCCCTGATCGCGACCAGCGAGCGCCCCACCGGTGTCGCCTATATCTGCGTCGACGCCGCGGCCGAGAACTTCATCGCCGTCGGCAGCGGCGCCAACCTCGCGGTCCGCGCCGACCAGGTGCCGGACGACCGGTTGACTCCGGACACCCTGCTGGTGCTGCAGATGGAGCTGCCGCCGGAGGAGAACTGGGCGCTGCTGAAGCGCGCCCGGGTGCGGGGCTGCCGCGCCATCCTCAACGTCGCCCCGGCCGCGCCGGTGCCGGAATCGGCGCTGCGCGACCTCGACCTGCTGGTGGTGAACGAGCATGAGGCGCTGTCGATCGCCGGCACGCTCGGCCTCGACATTTCGACGCCGCAGGCCGCCGCCGCCGCGCTCAGCCACACGCTGGACCTGACCTGCGTCGTCACCCTCGGCGGCGCCGGGGCGATCGCAGTGGGGCGCGAGGCCGACTTCGCGGTGCCGGCCCTGCCGATCCAGCCGGTCGACACCACCGGCGCCGGCGACACCTTCACCGGGGTGCTGGCCGCCGGCCTCGATGCCGGGCTGCCGCTCGACCAGGCGATGCGCCGGGCCAGCGTCGGTGCGGCGCTGGCCTGCCTCGCCCTCGGCGCCCAGGAAAGCATGCCGACCGCCGCCGCCATCGACGCCGCGCTCCCGCGGCTGGGGCCGAACACGCCGATCGGCTGAGCGGCGCACCCGCAGGAGCCTTCGCCCGATGACCAGCCCCGCCGCCCCGGACCGCATCAGCGTCTATGCCGCCGGCAGCCTGCGGGTCGCTCTGCCGGCCCTGACCGCCGCCTTCACCGCAGCGACCGGGACCGCGGTCGCGGTGCGGCACGGCCCGGCCGGGCTGCTGCGCGAGCGGATCGAGGCCGGCGACCGGCCGGACCTGTTCCTGTCGGCCGATCTCGGCCACCCCGCCCGCCTCGCGGCAGCGGGGCTGTCCGGGCCGGCCGTGCTGTTCGCCCGCAACGCCATGGTGGCCGTGGCCCATTGCCGGGCCGGCGCGACCACCGCCAATCTGCTGGAGCGCATGCTCGATCCGGCGATCGGCATCGGCACCTCGACGCCGCTGAAGGACCCGTCCGGCGATTATGCCTGGGCGATCTTCCGCCGGGCGGAGGCGCTGCGGCCCGGGGCCTTCGCCCGGCTCGACGTCAAGGCGAAGCAACTGGTCGGCGGGGCCGAACCGCCGCCAGGCGCCGCTGTTTCCGCGCCCTACAGCCCGGTGGCCCAGGCGCTGGAGGACGGCACGGTCGATCTGTTCCTGGGCTATGCCAGCGGCCTGGGATCGCTCGCCGCCGGCCATGCCGATCTCGACCTGGTCGAGCTGCCGGCCGGGCTGGCCGTCGGCCCCGAATACGGCCTGGCCCTGCTGAACGATGGCCGCCCGGCAGCCGCCCGCTTCGCGCTGTTCCTGCTGTCGCTGGACGGGCAGGCGCTGCTGCGGCAATCCGGCTTCCGGCCCGTCGCCCTGTCCGAAAGTCGCTGAACGGTCCCGAGGGTGGCGGGCCCCGTTGCCGGCCTGCCGCGATCGCTATATACGGTCACATATATCGCGAATCCCCCCAACCGCCGACCGTGATCGAAAAGGGTTCGAGGGCATGCCGACATCTTTGCATCGTGGCCTGATCGGCGCGCTGGCGCTGCTGTGCGCCGGCTGGCTGCTGGCGGCGGCGCCGGCCGCGACGGCGGCGGAGACCCGCACGGTCACCGACCAGCTGAACCGGACCGTCACCGTCCCGGCCGACATCCAGCGCATCGTCGTGCTGCAGCACCAGACCCTCGACATCCTGGTCGAACTCGGCGCCGCCGACAGAATCGTCGGCGTGCTGCGCAGTTGGCCCAGCCTGATCCCGGGCCTGGACAGATACGCGCCGCAGCTGGTCGGGCTGCCGACGCCGGGCGACCTGTCGACCGCCAATGTCGAGGAGCTGCTGCGGCTGAAGCCCGACGTGGTGTTCGTCACCAACTACGCCCCGGCGGCGATGATCGACCAGATCGCCCGGGCCGGCGTCCCGGTCGTCGCCATCTCGCTGTCCCAGGGCGAGGGGGTCGAGGCGCCGAAGCTGAACCCGACCTTCGCCGATGACGACGTGGCCTATGCCGAGGGCCTGAAGGCCGGGGTCAAGCTGATCGGCGCCATCGTCGGCAAGTCCGAGCGCGCCGACCAGTTGCTGGACTATGCCTTCACCAAGCGCAAGCTGGTGCAGGATCGCGTCGCCGAGCTGCCGCCGGGCGACCGC
This sequence comes from Inquilinus sp. 2KB_23, assembly GCF_052115705.1. Classification (NCBI taxonomy): domain Bacteria; kingdom Pseudomonadati; phylum Pseudomonadota; class Alphaproteobacteria; order Rhodospirillales; family Rhodospirillaceae; genus Inquilinus; species Inquilinus sp. 2KB_23. The sequence goes on from NZ_JBFRHF010000007.1 coordinate 169,758, forward strand.
GTCCGCCTCTACATGGCCAACCCGGACCTCAGCACCTATGGCTCGGGCAAGTACACCGGCGTGATCATGGCGCGGTCGGGCGGCGTCAACGTCGCCGCCGGCGTCCGCGGCGCCACCAAGGTGTCGATGGAGGACATCCTGGCCTGGGACCCGCAGGTGATCTTCGTCCAGGACCGCTACGCCCCGGTGGCCGACCAGATCCGTCAGGGCAGCGCCTGGCAGCATGTCGACGCGGTCAAGGCCGGCCGCATCTACATCACCCCGGAATATGTGAAGCCCTGGGGCTATCCGTTGCCCGAGGCGCTGGCGCTGGGCGAGCTGTGGATGGCCAAGACGCTGTACCCCGACCGCTTCGCCGACATCGACATGCAGGCCGAGGCGACCGCCTATTACCAGCGCTTCTACGGCCAACCCTACACCGGCCCGAACTAGGCCGTGGCCTCTGAGGTGCCTCGATCGCGGCCACTGGCCGGGCTGATGACGGTCGCGCTGATAGCACTACCTGTCGCCCTCTTCCTGCTGTCCTTCCTGCTCGGCCGCTATCCGGTGCCGCCGCTGACGGTGATCAGGGTGATCGCCGCCCAGATCCTGCCGATCGCCCAGGACTGGCCGGCCGTGGTCGGGTCGGTGGTGCTCGACGTCCGGCTGCCGCGGGTCATCGCCGCCATGGTGGTCGGCGGCGGGCTGGCGATGTCGGGCGTCTGCTACCAGGGGGTGTTCCGCAACCCGCTGGTGTCGCCCTTCACCCTCGGCGTCTCCTCCGGCGCCGGCTTCGGCGCGGCGGTCGCCATCCTGCTGTTCCAGCAGCGCTATGCGGTGCAGCTCTCGGCCTTCGTGTTCGGCCTCGCCGCCGTTGGCCTGTGCTTCTTCATGAGCCGGCTGTACCGGCTGGGGTCGACCCTGATCCTGGTGCTGGCCGGCGTCATCGTCGGGTCGCTGTTCACCGCGCTGCTGTCGCTGCTGAAATACGTCGCCGACCCCAATTCCAAGCTGCCGGTGATCGAATTCTGGCTGCTCGGGTCGCTGTCCTCGGTGTCGATGGCGGATGTCGTCGTCGTCCTCGCCGTCACCGTGCCGTCCGCCGCCGTGCTGCTGCTGCTGCGCTGGCGCATCAGCATTCTGGCGATGGGCGACGAACAGGCCCGCATCCTCGGGGTCGAGGCCGGGCGCCTGCGGCTGGTGGTGGTGCTGTTCGCCACCCTGATCGCCGCCTCGACCGTCTCGATCAGCGGCATCATCGGCTGGGTCGGGCTGGTGATCCCGCATCTCGCCCGCATGGTGGTCGGGCCGGATTTCCGCCGCCTGCTGCCAGCCACCCTGTCGCTCGGCGCCTGCTACCTCCTGGTGATCGACGACCTCGCCCGGGTGATGACCAGCGCCGAGGTGCCCTTGGGCATCCTCACCGCCCTGGTCGGGGCGCCGGTGTTCATGCTGCTGCTGCGGCGCGGGTCGTTCGGATGGGCGTGATCCTGGCGGCCGAGGGCCTCGGCTTCGCCTATCCCGGGCGTCCGCGTCCGGTGTTCGGCGATGTCGGGCTCGACATCTCGGATGGCGAGATCCTGTGCGTCCTCGGGCCCAACGGCATCGGCAAATCGACTTTGCTGCGCTGCCTGGCCGGGCTGGCGCCGCCCTCGGCCGGGATCGTCCACGTCGCCGGGCGGCCGATCGCCGAACTCGGGCGGGCCGAGATCGCCCGGCAGCTGGCGCTGGTGCCGCAGAGCCACCAGACGGTGTTCGCCTTCCCGGTCCGCACCGTGGTCGAGATGGGGCGGGCGCCGCATCTCGGCTGGTTCGGCAGCCCGGGGCCGGAGGATGCCGAGCGCGCGGTCGAGGCGCTGCGAACGCTGGGCATCGCCCATCTCGCCGATGCGCCCTACACCGAGATCAGCGGCGGCGAGCAGCAGCTGGTGCAGATCGCCCGGGTGCTGGCGCAGGCGCCGCGGCTGATGATCCTGGACGAACCCACCGCCCATCTCGACTTCGCCAACCAGGCCCGCTTCCTGGCCCTGGTGCGGCGGCTGGCCAGGCAGGGGCTCGGCATCATCTTCACCACCCATGCGCCCGACCACGCCTATGCCCTGGCCGACCGCACCCTGGTGCTGTCGCCGCGCCACCCGCCGCTCCTGGGCGAGACCCGGGCGGTGCTGACCGCGGAGCGCCTGTCCGAGACCTATGGCGTGCCGATCCGGCTGATCCGCGAGGGCGGGCACATCGCCTGCGTCGCCGAGGTCGAGTGAGGCCGGCCCCGATCATCCGTACTTTGCCCACGCCGGGTTGCCCCGGCGCCGCGGACGGCCCAGTATCGGGGTTTCCCTTCCAGCCAGCGCAAGAAGAGTTCGACCTATGCCCGTCATCAATTCGATCGCCGCCCGCAAGGAGGAGATGACCGCCTGGCGCCGCGACATCCACGCCCATCCGGAGCTCGGCTTCGAGGAGGTGCGGACCTCGAACCTGGTGGCGGAAAAGCTCGCCTCCTGGGGCATCGAGGTGTATCGCGGCCTGGCCAAGACCGGCGTGGTCGGCGTGCTCAAGGGCCGCACCGACGGCGGCCGCACCATCGGCCTGCGCGCCGACATGGACTGCCTGCCGATGGACGAGCTCAACGACTTCGCCCACAAATCGACCGTGCCCGGCAAGATGCATGCCTGCGGCCATGACGGCCACACCACCATGCTGCTCGGCGCCGCCCAGTACCTGGCGGAGACGCGGAACTTCGACGGCACCGTGCACTTCATCTTCCAGCCGGCCGAGGAGGGCGGCGGCGGCGGCGAGGTGATGGTCAAGGAAGGCCTGTTCGACCGCTTCCCCTGCGACGAGGTCTACGGCCTGCACAACTGGCCGCTGCTGCCGACCGGCACGGTGGGGGTGCGGCCCGGCCCGATGATGGCGGCGGCCGACATGTTCGACATCAGGATCCGCGGTGTCGGCGGCCATGCCGCGATCCCGCAGACCGCCAAGGACCCGGTGGTGATCGCGGCCCAGCTGGTCGGCGCGCTGCAGACCCTGCTCAGCCGCAACGTCAACCCGATGGATTCGGCGGTGCTGTCGATCACCCAGATCCACACCGGCACCACCCACAACGTGATCCCGGACGAGGCCTATCTGAACGGCACGGTGCGGACCTTCCGGCCCGAGGTGCAGGAGATGATGGTCGCCGGCATCCGGCGGATCGCCGACGGCATCGCCGCCGCCTTCGGCGTGTCGATCGAGGTCGACTACCAGTACGGCTATCCGGCGACGGTGAACCATGCCGAGCAGGCCGAGACCATGGCGCAGGTGGCGGAGAAGGTGGTCGGCGCCGGCAATGTCCAGCGCGACGTCGAACCGTCGCTGGGCGGCGAGGACTTCGCCTATCTCCTGAACGCCCGGCCGGGCGCCTATCTGTTCCTGGGCCAGGCGCGCGTGGCGGGGGACACGATGGTCCACAACCCGCATTACGACTTCAACGACGAGGTCCTGCCCCTCGGCGCCTCGCTGCTGGCGACCCTGGTCGAGGACCAGCTGAAGGCGGGCTGACGGGCGTAGGTCGGGTTCGCCAGGCGCGAACCCAACCTACGCGCGCTATTGTTTCGGCTTGAAGCCCCAGGGCTTCAGCGCCGGGTCGGCGTTTGGCAGCACGATCCGGTCGACCTTCCAATGCCCGCTCGGCAGCCGCACCAGCTGCAGCTCGAGCGTCGCCGGGGTGCCGCCGGTTTCGGCGGTTACGGTGACGGCGTCGCCCGAGCCCGCCGATTTGCCGGCCTTCGCCACCAGGCCGATGCTGAAGGGCAGGGCGTCGAATCCCTCCGCCGAGCGCATGATGTTGTCGAACACCAGGTTGGGGTCGTTCATCAGCTCCGCCCAGTCCGCGCCGTTCGGGCCGTAGGCCGACACCTTCATCACCGCATCGGCCTGCTTCGGCAGCAGCGTCCTGAAGCTGAAGGTCCGGGCGATCTGGTTCAGCCAGCCCTGCTGCGCCATCGGTGACAGCACCACATTGGCGGTGGCGTAGTCGCGCCGCGCCCAGGCCGCCAGGAAGGCCTGCGCCGCGGCCTCGGCCGTGCCGAGGTCGATCGCCTCGTAATAGGTGCGGGCGCCGTTGGCGTAGATCGAGCCGGGCGTCGCCGGCTGCGCCGCCGCCGGTCCGGCGCAGGCGAGCAGCGCGGCGAGGACGGCGGCGAGCGGTCTCCCGCCCGGGCGCTGCGGCATCACTGCACCCGGTCCGCCGGCAGGGTGACGCCATGCGCGGCCCAGGCGGCGGCTGCGCCGCGATGGAACGGCAGGGCACGGTTGGTCAGCGGGTCGAGCGCCGGGACCGGATCGAAGCCGGCGGCCTCGGCCAGCGGCCCGGCCTCGCCGATCGCGATCTCGGTGGCGCGGCGGGCGACGTCCTCGGGCAGGGCATCGGTCGCGACCAGCCAGGTCCACATGCCGGCGCTGGGCGGCAGGGCCTGCGGCGCGGCGGCCACGGGGGCCGGCGCCGGGGCGGCCGGATCGGCAGCCGCCGGATCCACGGCCGGGGCCTCGACCGGTGCGACCGGTGCGACCGGCGCGGGCGGCGGCAGCGGCACCGGCGCCGCGGCGACGCCGGGGATGGCTTCGGCCAGCTTCGCAACGTCCGGCGCGCTCAGGCCGATCGTCACCGCCGCCAGCTCCGGCGGCAGCACGAAGGGGTCGAGCCCGGTGACGGCGACGGCGTCGATCTTGTCGGCGGCCAGCTGCTTGGCGGTCTCGGACAGCGGCATGCGCCGCAGCTTGGCGGTGATGCCCAGCGCCGTCAGCATCGGCTCGGTCATGGCGTCGTCGGTCGCCAGCGCCACACGCTTGCCGGCCAGGCCGGCGGCGTCGGCGATGCCGCGGGCGGCCGGGGCCACGAAGCGCAGCACCGCGGCCGGGGCCACCGGCGCCAGGGCGCGGAGATGGTCGAACTTCAGGCCCGGCGCCATCGGGCTCCTGCCCGCCCAGGCGGCGGTGCCGACGTCGAGCGAGACCAGGCCGATGGCGACCCGGCCGCTCTGCAGCAGCGCGCTGTTCGGCAGCGCCCCGCCGGTGGCGGCCTGGGCCGCCGCCGTGCCGGCCTCGGCCTTCAGCCGCTCCACGAAGGCGGTGCCCCAGCGGCCCAGCGGCGAGTTGATCGGCGCGGTGGCGACGATGACCTCCGGCGCGACCGGGGCGGCGGGCGCCGCGGTCTGGGCCTGCGCGCCCGGGCCGGCGGCCAGGCCGAGCAGGAGGAGGGCGGCGGCCAGGCCGGGCGAAAGGGTGGCGCGCGGAAGGGGCATCATCGGTCCGGGACAGTGGCGACGGGTCCGAGGCTAGCGGTCGGCCGCACTTTGCGCCAGAAGCCACGTCCGGAACGGCGTGATCCAAGATCCGTTCCCCGGCGCGGCGCCGCCACGCCGACGCCGAATCCCACCCGCACCGGCCGGATCGTGACCGTTCCCGATTGGATTTCACTCCGCCGGTCCCCATCATATCGGGGATGGGATCGAACACATGACAGGGCCCGACCAGAAGCTGCCGGCCGGCCAGGGCCGGGCGGAGATCGACGCCTTCCTGCGCAAGGTCGCGGCGACCCCGGCGCGACGCGAGGGCGAACGCCGCGGCCGGCTGATCTTCGCGCTCGACGCGACGCAGAGCCGCGAGGCCGCCTGGGACCGCGCCTGCCGGCTGCAGGGCGAGATGTTCGTCGAGACCGCCGCCCTGGGCGGGCTCGACCTCCAGCTCGTCTTCTACCGCGGCTTCAGCGAGTGCAAATCCACCGGCTGGGTCTCGGACACGGCGGAGCTGGCGCGGCTGATGGGCAAGGTGCGCTGCCGCGCCGGCGAGACCCAACTCGGCCGGGTGCTGATCCATGCCGAGGCGGAGGCGGGGCGCGGCAAGGTCGACGCCCTGGTCTTCGTCGGCGACGCCTTCGAGGAATCGCTCGACCGGATCTGCGCCCTGGCCGGCAAGCTTGCCCTGCGCGGCGTGCCGGCCTTCCTGTTCCATGAGGGGCACGACCCGCTGGCGGCGCGCGCCTTCCGCGAGATCGCGCGGCTGACCCGCGGCGCCTATTGCCCGTTCGACGCGTCCAGCCCCGGCCAGCTGCGCGACCTGCTGGCGGCGGTCGCGGTCTACGCCGCCGGCGGCCGCGCGGCGCTGGAGGATCTCGGCCGGCGCCGCGGTGCCGGGGTGACGGCGCTGATCGGCCGGATGGGCGGAGGCTGAGCGGCGGCCGTGCTCCAACTCCTCATCCTGGTCCTGGCGCTCGGCCTGGGCGTGCCGCTGGTGCTGCGCTGGTTCGCCAGCACCGAACCGCGCCAGGTGCTGCGCGGCGCCCGCTGGGGCGGCGTGCTGCTGCTGGCGGCGCTGGGGCTGTTCCTGGTGCTGACCGGCCGGCTGGCCGGCGTCTTCGCCGTGCTCGGCGCGGTCCTGCTGTGGCTGATGCGGCTGTCGCCGGTCCTGATCCGGATGGCACCCTGGGCGGTGCGCTGGCATCAGTCGCGCCGCGGCGCCACCGGCCCGGCGCCGGGCGGCGCCTCGGGGCTGAAGACGCGCAGTCTGGACATGCAGCTCGACCACGCCACCGGCGCGATGGACGGCTATGTCCTGCGCCCGGGCGCGCTGCAGGGCCGCAGCCTGGCGTCGCTGCCGCTGCCGGCGCTGCTGCGCCTGCTGGCGGAATGCCGCGCCGACGACGCCGATTCGGCGCGGGTGCTGGAAACCTATCTCGACCGCCGCTTCGGCCAGGACTGGGCGAAGCAGGACCCGGCCGCGGGCCGCGGCGGCCGGATGTCGGAGGCCGAGGCCCATGCCCTGCTGGGCCTCGCCGCCGGGGCCACGCCCGCGGCGGTCAAGGCGGCCCATCGCCGGCTGATGAAGCGGCACCATCCCGACCATGGCGGTACGGCGGAGATGGCCGCCAAACTCAACGCCGCGCGGGACCGGCTGCTGGGGGATTGAGGGGCCTGAGCCGCTCCCTCCGCCCTCACTCCCCGGGCTGGACTCGGGCCGAACCCTGGCTTGCGGGCGGCGGGACCGGGGCGATGGCGTGGCCGGAAACCTCGGCGCCGGCATCCGGGGCCAGGCGCATGAACATCAGCACCGAGGACAGCGACAGCAGGCCGACCACGGCGAAGGCCCAGGTGAAGTCCGCCGCCACCAGAGTTCCGCCGCCGCGCAGCATCAGGGTCAGGTTCAGCAGCACTGCACCACCGGCCACGCCCAGGCTGGCCGACAGCTGCTGCGCCGTGCTGCTGAAGCTCGACGCCCGGCTCATGCGCTGCGGCGCGATGTCGGCGAAGGCCAGGGTGTTCAGGCTGGTGAACTGCAGCGACCTGAAATAGCCGCCGACCAGCAGCAGCCCCAGGATCAGCAGATGCGGCGTGTCCTGCCGGAACAGCGCATAGCTCATCAGGAAGAGCGAACTGATCACCGCGTTCCACACCAGCACCGGGCGGAAGCCGAAATGGCGGATGATCCGGGTCGCGGTCATCTTCATCAGCAGGGCGCCGGCGGCGCTGATGAAGGTCAGCATGCCCGATTCGAATGGGGTCATGCCGAAGCCCAGCTGCAGCATCAGCGGCAGCAGGAACGGGATGGCGCCGATGCCGACTCGGAAGATGGTGCCGCCGACCACCGAGATGCGGAAGGTGCGGATGTGCAGCAGCGTCAGGTCCAGGATCGGCGCCGGCGCCCGGTGGGCGTGCCTGACATAGAGGACCAGCGAGGCGATGCCGACGGCGAACAGCCCGGCGGTGACCGGCAGCGGCAGGATCGATCGGCCCAGCGACTCGAAGGCGAAGACCATGCAGGCCAGGGCGACGCCGGTCATCAGCAGGCCGCGGCCGTCGAACGGCGTCCGCTCGGTCTCGCGGACGTCGTCGATGAACAGCGTCACCAGGATCACGCCGATGATGCCGATCGGCACGTTGATGAAGAAGATCAGGCGCCAGGAGCTGTAGGTGGTGATGAAGCCGCCCAGCGGCGGGCCCAGCACCGGGCCCAGCAAGGCCGGGGTGGTCAGGTAGGCCATCGCCCGCACCAGTTCGGACTTCGACACGCTGCGCAGCAGCACCAGCCGGCCGACCGGCACCATCATGGCGCCGCCGAGGCCCTGGATGACGCGGGCGCCGACCAGCTCGACCGTCGAATTCGACAGGCCGCACAGGATCGAGCCCAGGGTGAACACCACGATCGCGGCGCGGAACACGTTCTTGGCGCCGAAGCGGTCGGCGACCCAGCCGCTGGCCGGGATGAACACGGCGAGGCTGAGCAGATAGGAGGTGATGGCGAGGCTGAGATGCAGCGGATCGGTGCCGAAGGACTTGGCGATATCCGGCAGCGACGTCCCGATCACGGTCGAGTCGAGATTTTCCATGAACAGCGCGCAGGCGATGATCAGCGGGATCAGCACCTGGCGCGGAAGGCGGGTCGTCAATGTCTGCGGCCGCAGCGGCGCGGCCCCCCTGGCAGCGGAGGTTCCGGTTCTGACTCGTCCGGTGAGCCTGAATCCTGCGCGCCGATTTCACATTGGAGGCATGCAAGTTTCAGGCGTCAGGCTCCCGGGCTGTGGCCGGGGCTTGGTCGGATGCCCCTCCGCCTTCCTTCACTGTCATCCTCGGGCTTGACCCGAGGATCCAGGGGCCACCGAGAGCGGCTCCTGGCCGCCCCTGGATTGCCCGGTCAAGCCGGGCAATGACAGAACAAGAGGGGGCCTTGGCCCTCTCTCTACCCCTCGCCGCCGTAGCGCCGGCGCAGATGGGCCTTGAACACCGCGGCGTCGAGCGGCCGGCCGGTGGCGCGGGTCAGCAGCTCGTCGGTCTGCCACAGCGACCCCTGGCCGTGGATGTTGGCCCGCAGCCAGCCGACCAGCGGGGCGAAGTCGCCGCGGCCGATCGACGGCAGGATCTCCGGCTCGGCCCGGCAGGCGGCGTCGAACACCTGCGCCGCGGTCATGGCGCCCAGCGTGTAGGTCGGGAAATAGCCCCAGCCGCCGCTCGGCCAGTGAATGTCCTGCAGGCAGCCCAGCCGGTCGTCCGGCGGCGCCACCCCGAGCAGCGCGCGCATCTGCTCGTTCCAGGCCCCGGGCAGGTCGGCCAGGGCCAGGTCGCCGGCGATCATCGCCTTCTCCAGCCGGTAGCGCAGGATGACATGGGCGGGATAGGTCACCTCGTCGGCATCGACGCGGATGAAGCCGCGCTCGACCCTTGTGTAGTGGCGCCACAGCGACTCGGCCTCCCAGGCCGGGCCGGTCCCGCCGAAGGCCGACCGCATCCGCGGCGCGGCGAAGGTGATGAACTCGCGGCTGCGGCAGGCCTGCATCTCCATCAGCAGGGACTGGCTCTCATGCAGGCTCATGCCGCGGGCCTGGCCGACCGGCTGGGTCATCCAGGCCTGCGGCCGGCCCTGCTCGTACAGCGCATGGCCGGTCTCGTGCAGCACGCCCATCAGGGCGCGGGTGAAGTCCGCCTCGTCGTAGCGGGTGGTGATGCGCACGTCGTTGTCGGCGCCGCCGCAGAACGGGTGGGTCGAGACGTCCAGCCGGCCGCGCTCGAAGTCGTAGCCCAGCACGCCCATCATCTCGACGCCCAGCGCCCGCTGCGACTCGACCGGGAAGGGGCCTGCCGGCCGCGCCACCGCCGGGCGCCGTGCCTGGGCCGCCAGCACCTCCTCGGTGAAGCCGGGCAGGAAGGCGGCGAGGTCGTCGAACAGCCCGTCGATCCGCTCCGACCGGCCGCCGGGCTCGTAATCGTTCAGCAGCGCGTCATAGGGCGACAGGCCCAGCGCCTCGCCCTTGGCCCGGCCGATCTCGCGCTGCAGGGCCAGCACCTCCTGCAGCTGCGGCAGCAGGGCGGCGAAATCCGAATCGGCGCGGGCCTGGCGCCAGGCCATCTCGCAGGCCGAGGTCGCCTTGCTCGAGGCCTCGACCAGGTCGGCCGGCAGCACCGTCTGCACCGTCCATAGCCGCCGGATCTCGCGCAGGTTGGCGCGCTCCCAGTCGCCCAGCGCGTTGTCGGCCTCGGCCTCGGGCAGCCAGTCGCCCAGCCGCGGGTCGGTCATCATGCCGTGGCGCAGCACCTGCAGCAGCGCCAGGCTCTCGGCCCGGGTGCCGGCGGCGCCCTTGGGCATCATCGTGGCGTTGTCCCAGTCCAGGATGCCGATGGCGTTGGACAGGGCCGCGATGCGGCCGAAATGGGCGGAGATGTCGGAATAGGCGGTCATCCCTAGGACTCCTTCCGGGCGGCGCGGCCGCGCCGCAGATGATGCAGCAGGTAGATCGCGATCAGGATGGCGGCGAAGCTGAACCAGGTGATCGCGTATTGCAGGTGGTCGTTCGGCAGCTCGACGATGGTCTGCCCGCCGATCGGCGGGCGGGTCTGGTCGGGTCCGGGCGTCAGCTCCACCACCACCGGCGCCGCCCCGGCCAGCCCGGCCGCGGCGGCCATGGCCGGCAGGTCGACCCAGAACCACTCATTGGTCGCGGCGTTGTTGGCGGGCTGCATCCAGCCCTGCGGCAGCGGCCGGCGGGCGACGCCCTCGACCGTCACCGGGCCTGGGGGCGGCGGGTCATAGGCAGCGGGCTTGCCGTCGGCGCCCAGCGGCACCCAGCCACGGTTGACCATCACCGCCGGGCCGCCGTCGTCGCGGATCAGGGGGCTGACCACCTGGATGCCGGCACTGCCGTCATGCACCCGGGCCAGCAGCCGGAATTCATGCGCCGGGTCGAAGCGGCCGGTCACGGTGACGTGGCGGTAGTCGAAGGCGGGGTCGTAGATCTCGGCCGGCAGCGGTGCCGGGGTTGCCGCCAGGCCGTGCTCGATCCGCTCGATCAGGTCGGTCTTCCACACCCGGCGCTCGAGCTGCCAGATGCCGAGGCCGATCAGCAGGGCGAGGGCGGGGATCAGGAAGACGGTCGGCCAGAACTCCGGCCGCAACCGGGACGTCATCCGCGCTGTCATCCGCGCCTCAATTGCCGATGCTGCGGTGCCGGTATTGCAACGCCACGATATAAGCCTTGGCCGGCCGCAGCAGCAGGGCGGCGAGGCCGATGATGTAGGCGGCGCCGATCAGGATCGGGACGCCATCCGGCAGGCTGGTGGCGAAGCTGAGCCAAAGGGTCAGCGGCACCGCCGTGAAGCCGAGGATGAAGATCAGGAAGACCGCCGGGCCATCGCCCGAATCAATGGCGGAGAGGTCGAGGTCGCAGACGGTGCAGCGGTCGGCGACGGTCAGGAGGCCCTTGAACAAGGGCCCCTTGCCGCAGCGCGGGCATTTGCAGCCCAGCGCCGCGGCGAGGGGTGAGACCGGAGGAAATGGCACTACCGGTTAGCTATGGCTCAGTGCACCGCGGCGGCGCCGCCATGGCCGCCCCACCAGTAGATGGCGACGAACAGGAACAGCCAGACCGCGTCGACGAAGTGCCAGTACCAGGCAGCCGCCTCGAAGCCGAAATGGCTGTCCTTGGTGAAGTCGCCCCGGCTGGTGCGGAACCAGCACACCGCCAGGAAAATGGTGCCGACCAGCACGTGGAAGCCGTGGAACCCGGTCGCCATGTAGAAGGTCGAGGCGAAGACGCCGTCGGTGAAGCCGAACTCGGAGTGGGTGTATTCCCACAGCTGGATGCAGGTGAAGATGGCGCCCAGCAGCACGGTGATCCCGAGCGCCTTGGCCGCCTCCTTCATGTTCCCCTCGACCATCTCGTGATGGGCCCAGGTGACGGTGCAGCCCGACAGCAGCAGCACCATGGTCATCAGGAACGGGAAGTGGAACGGGTCGACCGGGGTGATGCCCTTCGGCGGCCAGACGCCGCCGGTGGCGGCGACCCGGGCGTATTGCGCGGCCTCGCCGACGAACAGGCTGGAGTCGAAGAACGCCCAGAAGAAGGCGACGAAGAACATCACCTCCGAGGCGATGAACAGCATCATGCCGTAGCGCAGGCCGATCTTCACCACCGGGGAGTGCAGCTTGCGGAAGGTCGCTTCCTTGATGATGTCGCGGAACCAGCCGAACATCACCGCCAGCACGCCGAGGAAGCCGGCGATCAGCAGCCACGGCCAATTCTCATGCATGTACACGACGCCGCCGATCGCCATGCAGCCCGCGGCGAGCGAGCCGAGCAGCGGCCACGGGCTGGGTTCGACCAGGTGGTACGGGTGCGGGACCGCGTTCAGTTCGTAATGCGTCTCGTGCCCGTCGGCATGGACGTTGGTGGTGCTCATCCTGGTGCCCTCTCGGTCTCGCGTCCGATGTTCATTCTGGTGGTCCGGCCCGTGCTCAGCCGTTGCGCTCGGCCGCCGCACGATAATAGGCGGCGACCGCATTCTCCAGCGCCTTCGAGCGCTGGCCGTAGAAGGTGTAGGACAGGGTGATGGTCTGCACGTCGTTGAGGTTCGGCTGCGCATCCATCGCCGCGTCGACATAGAAGTAGACCGGGAACTCCACCGTCTCGCCGGGCTGGATGATCTGCTCGGTGAAGCAGAAGCATTCGACCTTCGAGAAGTACAGCCCGACCTTGTCCGGCGTGACGTTGTAGACCGCCTGGCCGGCGGTCGGCTCCTTGGCGGTGCTGGTGGCCTGGAAGTAGATCAGCGCCGGCTCGCCCAGCCGGACCTCGACCTCGGACTGCTCGGCCTTGAAGGTCCAGGGCAGGCCGGCATCGGTGTTGGCGACGAAGCGCACCCGCACCTTGCGGTCCAGCACCTGGCCGGTCACCGAATCGGCGACCTGGGTGGTGCCGCCATAGCCGGTGACCTGGCAGAACATGCGGTACAGCGGCACCGAGGCGAAGGCCAGCAGGCCCATGGTGAAGGCGACGCCGCACAGCGACGTCATGATGATGCGGTTGCGGCGCTGGACCTTCGGATCCATCTCAGCCGCCCTTCAGCTTCACGATGGTGATCACGAAGATCAGGACGACCCAGGCCAGCAGGCCCAGGGCCACGGCGATGTTGCGGCCGCGCAGGCGCTGCCGGGCGTCGGCGGCCGGCGCCGGGCGCGGGGCCGGCTTGGCAGTGGGGCGGGCGGCCATCTCAGAAATGCACCGCGGTGTGGTCGACGATCAGCAGGCCGAAGATCGCGAACAGATAGAAGATCGAATAGCCGAACATCTGCTTGGCGGCGCGGTGGCGGGTCTCCTCGCCGTCCTCGCGCATCACCCGCACGGCGCACAGGATGAACAGCAGGCCCAGCAGCGCCGCGCCGACGGCGTAGGTCAGGCCGGCGATACCGACCAGCCAGGGGCCGATGCCGATCGGGAACAGCAGCAGGGTGTAGGCCAGCATCTGGCGCTTGGTCTCGCGCGCACCGGACACCACGGGCAGCATCGGCACCCCGGCCTTGGCGTATTCGCCGCTGCGGAACAGCGCCAGCGCCCAGAAATGGGGCGGGGTCCACATGAAGATCAGCGCGAACAGCAGGATCGAGGGCAGGGTGACGTCGCCGGTCACGGCGGCCCAGCCGATCATCGGGGGGAAGGCGCCGGCGGCGCCGCCGATCACGATGTTCTGCGGCGTCCGCCGCTTCAGCCACATCGTGTAGACGAAGACGTAGAAGGCCGAGGCCAGCGCCAGCACGCCGGCGGCGGTCCAGTTGACCGCCAGGCCCATCAGCAGCACCGCGGCCACCGACAGGAAGACGCCGAAGCCCAAGGCCTCGCTGGGGGCGATGCGGCCGCGCACGATCGGGCGGCCGCAGGTCCGGCTCATGATCGCGTCGATGTCGCGGTCGTACCACATGTTGATCGCGCCGGCCGCGCCGGCGCCGACGGCGATGCACAGGATCGCGGTCGCAGCCAGGACCGGGTGGATGTGGCCGGGCGCGACCACCAGCCCGGCGATGCCGGTGAACACGACAAGCGTCATCACCCGCGGCTTCAGCAGTGCGAAGTAGTCCTGCCAGGTGGCGCCGGCGGCGGCATCTGCCGCGGCAGGCTTGGCTATCCGGTCCAGGGTCACGTCAACCATCTTAAACCTCAAGCGGACCGGGCCGCACGGGGTATCCGCGCGGCCCGGCCCGTTTTCACAACCTGCCTGGGTCTACTTGACCCGGGGCAGCATCTCGAACTGGTGGAAGGGCGGCGGCGACGGCAGGGTCCATTCCAGCGTCGTGGCGCCTTCGCCCCAGTAGTTGGCCTCGACCCTGCGGCCGTACTTCAGGGTGTAGATGGCGATGCCGACGAACAGGAAGGCGGCCGCGACCGAGATGTAGGCGCCGAAGGACGACACCATGTTCCAGCCGTGGAACGCGTCCGGATAGTCCGGCTGGCGCCGCGGCATGCCGGCCAGGCCGAGGAAATGCTGGGGGAAGAAGGTCAGGTTGACGCCGATGAACGTCATCCAGAAGTGGATCTTGCCCCAGGTCTCCGGGTACTGCCGGCCCGACATCTTGCCGATCCAGTAGTAGAAGCCGCCGAAGATCGAGAACACCGCGCCCAGCGACAGCACGTAATGGAAGTGCGCGATGACGTAGTAGGTGTCGTGCAGGGCGGTGTCGATGCCGGCATTGGCCAGCACGACGCCGGTGACGCCGCCAACCGTGAACAGGAAGATGAAGCCGACGGCCCACAGCATCGGCGTCTTGAACTCGATCGACCCGCCCCACATCGTCGCGATCCACGAGAAGATCTTGATGCCGGTCGGCACCGCGATGATCAGGGTGGCGGCGGTGAAATAGGCACGGGTGTCGACGTCGATGCCGGTGGTGAACATGTGGTGCGCCCACACGACGAAGCCGACGACGCCGATCGCGACCATGGCGTAGGCCATGCCGAGATAGCCGAACACCGGCTTCTTCGAGAAGGTCGACACGATGTGGCTGATCATGCCGAAGCCCGGCAGGATCATGATGTAGACCTCGGGGTGCCCGAAGAACCAGAACAGGTGCTGGAACAGGATCGGGTCGCCGCCGCCTTCCGGCTTGAAGAAGCTGGTGCCGAAGTTGCGGTCGGTGATCAGCATGGTGATGGCGCCGCCGAGCACCGGCACGGCCAGCAGCAGCAGGAACGCGGTCACCAGCATCGCCCAGACGAACAGCGGCATCTTGTGCAGCGTCATGCCCGGGGCGCGCATGTTGAAGATGGTGGTGATGAAGTTCACCGCGCCCAAGATCGACGACGCGCCGGCCAGATGCAGGGCGAAGATCGCCATGTCGACCGACGGCCCGGGCTGCCCGGCCTCGGACAGCGGCGGGTAGATGGTCCAGCCGGTGCCGGCGCCCTGGCCGACGAAGGCCGAGCCGACCAGCAGGCAGAAGGCCGGGACCAGCAGCCAGAACGAGATGTTGTTCAGCCGCGGGAAGGCCATGTCGGGCGCGCCGATCATCAGCGGCACGAACCAGTTGCCGAAGCCGCCGATCATGGCGGGCATGACGGTGAAGAAGATCATGATCAGGCCATGGGCCGTGACGATGACGTTCCATTCCTGGCCGCCGCTGAGGAACTGCAGCCCCGGGTTCTGCAGCTCGAGCCGCATGATCAGCGAGAACACGCCGCCGATCAGACCCGCGCAGATCGCGAAGATCAGGTACAGCGTGCCGATGTCCTTGTGGTTGGTGGAAAACAGCCAGCGGGTGAAGAAACCCGGCTTGTGGCCGTGGTGGTCGTCGTGACCATGTGCGTGCGCGTCGGCGTGAGCCATCGTGTCAACCTCTCCCCCGTCCGGGGCCTTGCCTGTCGGGGCCGCCGCCGGCCCCGAGTGGGATCACTCCCCGATTGGGATCACTGGCCGGCCTGGGCCAGCTTGGTGCGCGCCTGGGCCTGGTCCCAGGTCATGGTCAGAAGCTTGGGCTTCTCGGCGGGGTTGGGTCCCACCTTCTCGACCACCCACTTGTCGAACTCCGCGCGGCTCACCGCATGGACCTCGATCGGCATGTAGGCGTGGTCGGTGCCGCACAGCTGCGAGCACTGGCCGAAATAGACGCCCGGCTTGTCGATCCGGACCCAGGTCTCGTTGGTCCGGCCCGGCACCGCGTCCTTCTTCACGCCGAAGGCGGGAATGGCCCAGGAATGGATCACGTCGCCGGCGGTGGTCAGGATCTGGATGTCGGTGTCAACCGGCAGGACCACCGGGTTGTCGACCGACAGCATGCGCACCTGGCCCGGCTTCAGGTCTTCGTCCTTCACGCCGTAGCTGGTGTACTCCGCGACCTTCTGGTCGGGATACTCATAGCCCCAGTACCACTGGTAGCCATGAGCGATCAGGGTCATCTCCGGGTTCGGCGTGCGGTCGCCGAAATAGAGCAGCCGGAAGGACGGCACCACGATGATCAGCAGGATCAGGACCGGCGCGATGGTCCAGATCACCTCGATCACGGTGTTGTGTGCGGTCTTCGAGGGCACCGGATTGCGCTTGGCGCTGAAGCGCCACATCACATAGACCAGCAGCCCCAGCACGAAGACGGTCAGGACGGTGATGATGATCAGAAGGAGGTCGTGGAAGCTGTCCATCTGCTCCCGCACCGCCGTCGCCGCGCCCTGGAACCCCATTTCCCAGTTGCGCGGGGGTCCGTCGGCCAGGGCCGCGCCCGTGCCGAGGAGAAGCAGCGCCGTCGCGCCAGCCAGTAATCCACCCAGTCTGCCCGATCGCATGCCGTGCCGCTCTTTCGTTGTCACTGCCGTTCCCATGGCCCATCCGGCGTTCGCCGTTATCGGAACTCGTCCGGCCTTATACCGATGGATCGGACGGGGTTGAAGCCCCCACGGAATCCATGGCGCACGAAGTCGGTACGATCGCGACCGCGCCGAAAGTACATCGCGGTTTCCCGGGCAACAACCACCCTGCTCCGGGAACCCAAGAACAAATGGTCGCATCCTCTTGAATCGCCGAGTCGCGGCGATCCGTCGATCGGGGCTGTTCCGGCGGCTCCGGCGGCATTATCTCAAGGGTTCCGATCCGTTGTCCGGGAAGCCCGATCATGAGCGCCATCGATCAGACCGACGATCTGTTCTTCACCCAGGCGGGGCTCGACCGCGCCCGGCTCGAGCGACTCGTCGGCGACAGCCTGCACGGCGCCGACGATGGCGAACTGTATCTGGAATACACCCAGTCCGAGGGGTTGAGCTGGGACGACGGCAAGCTGAAGAGCGCCAGCTTCGACACATCACAGGGCTTCGGCCTGCGCGCGGTGGCCGGCGAGACCACCGGCTACAGCCATGCCTCGATCCTGACCGAGGACGCGGTGAAGCGGGCCGGCGAGACGGTGCGGGCGGTGCAGGCCGGCCATGGCGGCAGCCTGGCCGAACCGCCGCAGGGCACCAACCGACAGCTCTACACCGACACCAACCCGCTCTCGGCGGTGCCGTTCGAGACCAAGGTCAACCTGCTGGCCGCGATCGACGCCTATGCCCGGTCGAAGGATTCGCGGGTGCGCCAGGTCAGCGCCTCGATCAGCGGCAGCTGGCAGGCGGTGCGGATCATCCGCGGCGACGGCCGCCACGCCGCCGACATCCGGCCGCTGGTCCGGGTCAACGTCTCGGTCGTGGTCGGCGAGGGCGACCGGATGGAAAGCGGCAGCCATGGCGCCGGCGGCCGCACCGGCTATGATTTCTACCTCGAGCCGGCGCAGTGGCAGGCGGCGGCCGACGAAGCGCTGCGCCAGGCCCTGGTCCGGCTGGACGCGGAGGAGGCGCCGGCCGGCGAGATGACCGTGGTGCTGGGGCCCGGCTGGCCCGGCATCCTGCTGCACGAGGCGATCGGCCACGGGCTGGAGGGCGACTTCAACCGCAAGAAGACCTCGGCCTTCTCCGGCCTGATGGGCCAGCGCGTGGCGTCGCCCGGCGTCACCGTGGTCGACGACGGCACCATGCCGGACCGCCGCGGCAGCCTGACGGTCGACGACGAGGGCACGCCGACCCGCAGCACCACCCTGATCGAGGACGGCATCCTGGTCGGCTACATGCAGGACCGGATGAACGCCCGGCTGATGGGCATGGCGCCGACCGGCAACGGCCGGCGGCAGAGCTATGCCCACCATCCGATGCCGCGGATGACCAACACCGTCATGCTCGGCGGCGACAAGGCGCCGGAGGAGATCCTGGCCTCGGTCAAGCGCGGCCTCTACGCGGTCAACTTCGCCGGCGGCCAGGTCGACATCACCAACGGAAAGTTCGTGTTCTCCGCCTCCGAGGCCTATCTGATCGAGGACGGCAAGATCGGCCCCGCGGTGAAGGGCGCGACCCTGATCGGCAACGGGCCGGATTCGCTGACCAAGGTCTCGATGGTCGGCAACGACATGGCGCTCGACCCCGGCATCGGCACCTGCGGCAAGGAAGGCCAGGGCGTGCCGGTCGGCGTCGGCCAGCCGACCCTCAGGATCGACGGCCTGACCGTGGGCGGCACCCGCGCCGCCTGAGCGGCTCGCAGCATCGGATCGACCAGCCGCGGCCCAGCGCCGCGGCTTTTCTTCGCGCGGGGCAGTAAGGGCGACAGTTACCGCTTCGTTTCGATGCGCAGCCCAGGCAAGTCGCTGCATATCATAGTATGCAGATCAGGACTGCTCTTCTATCTCGATTAGATCGGACGATTATTTTTGTGAGCGACTCGCAGTCGCCGAGGCGTAGCGTTTTGCTTGATTAATTCTACACTCTGTGGCCATTATAGGAATGGCGTTTCTTCGAAGCGCGAATATGAGAATCGATATTTCAGGAGTTTGTTATGCGGGTCCCGTTTTGTTTCTTGATCGGCGTGACAATCGCCTTTCTCGCACCCAGCAGCATTGTTCTGGCCGCGACGGCGACCACAACCTTCGCGGTAACCGCGACCGTGTTGAAGTTCTGCACCGTGCTGGCGACGCCGATGGTGTTCGGCAACTACACCAGCTCCACCGCAGCCATCAGCACGTCCACCATCACGGTGACCTGCACGGCGGGCACCACCTACGACATCGGCCTCGACGCCGGCGCGACGGCGGGCGCCACCGTGACCACGCGCCAGATGAGCGGCACGGTCGTCACCGCCGCCCGGCTGAACTACTTCCTGTACAGCGACACGGGCCGCACCGTGAACTGGGGCAACACCGTCGGCACCGACACGGTGAGTCTCACGGCCGGCGCGGTGCCCATCATCTCCACGGTCTACGGCCGCGTCCCGGCCGGCCAATTCTCGGCCCCCGACGCCTACACCGACCTCATCAACGTCACCGTCACCTATTGATCGGGGGCGGCCGATGACGGCGATCCGGCTGCGCCTGATCCTGATCGCGGCGGCCTGCGCCGGCCTGTGGTTCGGCATCGGGGAAGCCCGGGCCGGCGGGCTGGAGGTCGCCCCGATCGGGGTCGATTTCAACGCGGGCCAGATGGCCCAGATCATCACCGTGACCAACCGGGCCGATGCGCCGGCGACGGTGCAGTTGCGGACCTTCGCATGGTCGCAGCCCGGCGGTGTCGAACGGCTGGCGCCGACCGACGCCGTGGTCGCCAGCCCGCCGATCGTCACCATCCCTCCGGGGCGGGAGCAGGTGATTCGCGTGCTGCTGCGGCGCCCGGCCTCCGGCACCGTGGAGCAGGCATATCGCCTGACGGTCGACGAGATCCCGGTGCTGGTGCCGGGCCGGCTCAACGTGGCGCTTCACCTGTCGCTGCCGATCTTCGTGTCCAGCGGGGCGGCTGTCCGCGCCCAGGTCGCCTGGTCGGCCCGGCCAGCCGGCGGCGGCGCGATCGAGCTGGTGGCGCGCAACAGCGGCACCCGGCACGCCCGGTTCGACGGGCTGAGCGTGACCACCCGCGGTGGCGCGGCCAGCGCGGCCTTCGGCGGCTACGTCCTGCCCGGCCAGGAGAAGCGGTGGAGGATCGCGGCGCGTGGGCTCGACCGCGCCGGCCAGGTGGCGCTCAAGGGCGCGGGCGATCAGGGCGACGTCAATGTCACGCTCGCCCTGGACGGACAGCCTTAGGCGCAGCGCCGGTGCGATCGTGATGACGATCGCGGTCGCTGGCGTGGCCGCGGCCCCGGCCCTGGCGCAGGACCGCGAGCTGTATCTGGACGTCACCATCAACGGCCAGAAGCAGGAGCTGATCGGAGGCTTCGTGGAGCGGGACGGCACCCTCTATGCGACGCCGCAGGAGCTGCAGGCGGTGGGCGTCCGGCCCCCCGACAGCTCCGGCCCGACCGCGGACGGCCTGGTCCGGCTGTCCGACGTTCTCGGGCTGCACTACGACTATGATGAACCCGGCCAGGCGCTGCGGATCACGCTGCCGGAGGCCGGGCGCCAGCCGGTCGCGATCGGCGCGCGGGACACGCGCGTGACCCAGGCCGACAGCGACTACGGCGTGCTGCTGAACTACGACCTGCTCGGCACCCGCAGCGGCGGCACCACCTCCGGCTCCGGCCTGGTCGAGGGCCGTGTCTTCGGTCCGCTCGGCGTGCTCGACGGCAGCTTCATCGGCGACATCGGCTCCGGCGACAACGGCCGCAACGACGGCTTCAGCGACGGCAACCGGCTGATCCGGCTGGACACCACCTGGACCTATTCCGACCCGGACGTGCTGCGGCGCTACCGGCTTGGCGACTTCATCAGCGGCGGCCTGGCCTGGACCCGGCCGGTGCGCATGATCGGCGCCCAGATCGACCGCGACTATGCGCTGCGGCCCGACCTCGTCACCTTCCCGGTCCCGCGATTCGGCGGCGACGCGGCGGTGCCGTCCACGGTCGACGTCTATGTCGACAACGTGAAGCAGTTCTCGACCCAGGTGCGGCCCGGGCCGTTCGAGATCAACGACCTGCCGGTGCTGACCGGCGGCGGCAACGCCCAAGTGGTGGTGCGCGACGCGCTGGGCCGCGAGACGGTGCAGACGCTGCCCTTCTACGCCAGCCGCGACCTGCTGCGCGAAGGCTTCGCCGACTATTCCTTCGAGGCCGGCTCGGTGCGGCGGCACTATGGCGAGGACAGCGCCGACTATTCCGGCTTCGCCGGCGTGGCCTCGCTGCGCTACGGCCTCGATGACGACCTGACCCTGGAGGGGCATTTCGAGGGCAGCGGCGACCTGCTGCTCGGCGGCGTCGGCGCGGTCTACGGCGTCGGCACCCTCGGCACCGTCAACGCCTCGCTGGCCGCCAGCCGCGCCGGGGGCGACAGCGGGCTGCAATACTCGGTCGGCTTCGAGCACCTCGATCCGCGCTGGAGCGCCGGCGTGCAGCGCACCGGCACCATCGGCACCTACCGGGACCTGGCCGCGGTCGAGGACCGCAACCTGCTGCGCGGCACCACCCGCGTGAACCTCAGCCTCAACCTCGACCGCTGGGGCGCGTTCGGCGTCGCCTACATCGACACCGACCAGTCGGATTTCGGCCGGCTGCAGATCGCGTCCGGCAGCTACACGGTGACCGTGTTCGACAATGTGCAGCTGATGGGGTCGGCCTTCCTCGACCTCAACGACCGCTCGAATGCCGGGGTCACCCTGTCGCTGTCGGTGCCGCTCGGCACCACCGCCAGCGTCGGCGCCGATGCCACCTCCCAGAACGGCCGGCGCTGGCTGACCCAGCGCGGCAGCTACGTCCAGGACACCGGCGTCACCGACCGCGGCCTGGCGGTCAATGTGCAGGCGACCGAAGGCGACCTGCGCCGCTATTACGGCCAGGTCGACTACCGCACCGGGCTGGCCGACTTCACCGCCTCGGCCGACCAGATCGACGGGTCGACCAACGTGCGCGGCGAGGTCCGCGGCTCGATCACCGCCGCCGCCGGCGGGGTGTTCCTCAACCAGCGCATCGACGACAGCTTCGCCGTGGTCGACACCGGCGTGCCGGATGTCGGCGTGACGCTGGAGAATCGCCCGGTCGGCCGCACCGACGGCGGCGGCCAGCTGCTGGTGCGCGGCCTGCGGGCCTATGAGGCGAACAAGATGGCGATCGACGTCACCGACCTGCCGGCCGACGCCGCCTTCGACGACACCCGCCGCAGCGTGGTGCCGGCCGACCGCAGCGGCATCGTGGTGCATTTCCCGGTCCAGATCGGCGACGCCGCGACGGTGCTGATCCACCGGCCCGACGGCAGCGCCGTGCCGCCGGGGGCGACCCTGGCGCTGGACGGGGGGGCGGGGCCGCTGCCGGTCGGCTATGACGGCATGGCCTATGCCACCGGCCTGCAGCCGGACAATGCCGGGACGGTGACATTGCCCGACGGCAGCCAGTGCCGGATCGCCTTCGCCTTCGCCCCGGTTGCGGGCGAACTGCCCCAGATCGGCCCCGTCATCTGCGGAGGAATGCCATGAGACGGTCCCTGCTGCCGGCCCTCCTGGTGCTGCTGGTGTGCCTGCTCCGCGGCGGCCCGGCCTTTGCCGCGGGCGAGAACTGCTCGGTCGTCGCGACGCCGCTGGCCTTCGGCAATTTCGCGCCGCTGTCCGGCACGGTGCTCGACGCCACCTCCACGGTGACGGTGACCTGCACCTGCCCGGTGCTGTGCCTCGGCATCAACTACACGGTCGCGGTCAGCTTCGGCGGATCCGGCACCTTCTCGCCGCGACGGATGAGCGCCGGCACACCGAAGCTGCCCTACAACGGCTACACCACCGCCGCCCGTACCACGATCTGGGGCGACGGCACCGGCAGCACGGCGCTGCCGACGCGCTGCCGGCTGGTCGGCGCCATCGGCAGCTCCTGGGTCGAACCCATCACGTTCTACGGTCGGATTCCGGTCAGCACCGGAATCTCCCCGGGCAGCTACACGGACAGCCTGAACGTGACGGTGACCTACACCGGCATCTCGCTCTGCCTCTAGCGGAAATCGATCCCCGATCGCCGGTCCGGAACCGTCGCCTCCATCGGGCGTTTTTCCCGGGCGACGGTCGGAAAGGCTTGAGCCCACCCGTCCGGCACGTCAGAACGGCGTGACGACGCCGTCGCGACCTGGAAGCGGAGCCTTTTGATGAGACCCGTCCGAGCCACCCTTCTCCCCGTCCTCGCCGCAGCCCTCCTGTCCGGCACCGCCATGGCACAGACCACGCCGCGCTACGCGCCGTGGCAACCGCCGCAGTCGGACCAGACCAAGGCCCTGCTCGACGAGCTGTCGCGGATGATCGACCAGGCCGAGCGCGACAAGGCGGCCAGCCCCGACTTCATCACGGACCTGAAGCGGCTGGAGCAGCGCTATTCGTCGACGGCGTCCGCGGCCCCGCCCTCGACCGTGCCGGTCCCGGCGGTGCCGCCGGCGGCACCCGTCCCGGCCCCGGCGCCCGCCGCGGCACCGGCCCCCGCGCCGGCGCCGTCGGCCACGGCCTCGCTGGCCGGCACCCGGGTCTTCAGCGACGATTTCAGTGACGGCAACTACACCGCCAACCCGGCCTGGACCTCGCTGCAGGGCACCTGGACCGTCGACAGCGGCGGCCTGCACAGCGACACCCGCGCGCCCAAGGGCCAGACCCAGGGCGGCGTCGCCGCGATCGCGCTGCAGCAGGGGCTGAAGAACAATTTCGGGCTCGAATTCGACCTCGCCGACCTCGCCAACCAGGGCCAGTTCGAGATCCGGGTCTACCAGGGCGCGTCGAAGGATTCCGGCTTCCGCCTGGTCTACCTGCCGACCAGCAGCCCGACCTTCGCGCTGTACCGCGCCGGCCGCTCCGGCATCACCCAGGTGGCGCAGACCACCAACACGGCCGCCCTGCGCCGCGAAGACCGCACCCGCCTGACCTGGACCCGCGACGCCGCCGGCCGGATGGTGGTGGCGCTGGACGGCAAGACCATCATCGAAGGCAGCGACAACGGATTCCGCGACGGCTGGAACGGCGTGATGCTGGTCAATTTCGGCGGCGACTTCGCGCTGCGCTCGATCCAGGGCGTGAACTGACCGCGGCGACCCCGCGCCTCAGGCCGCCTGCCGCCGTGAGGCCCAGGTCAGGACACGTGCCGCGGCTTGCGCCCGACCGTCAGCGCGTCGCTGAAATCGCTGTCCTGGTCGATGAAGGCGGGTTCGGGCTCGGCGCCGGTCGCGTCGAAGAACCGCGCCATGAAGCATCGCAGCGACGCACACAGGGCGATGTCGGCGATCTGCACGTCGCGGAAGCCGACGGCGCGCAGGGCGTCGACATCTAGCCCGGTCACCTGCGAGGCGTTGCGGGCGATGGCCTCGGCATAGGCCAGCATGGCGACGTCGCGCTCGCACAGCCCGGCGGTGCGGAAGTCGGCCTGCACCGCCAGGACCCTGTCCTTGGAGCCGAGGTCGTCCACCAGCATCTTGCCGTACACCATCGAGCAGTAGGTCGACGGCACGTGCCGGGCGGCGATGAAGGTGATCAGGCGCCAGTCCCGCGACGACAGCGAGAAGCCCGCCTTCACCTTGGTGTAGAAATCCTCCCAGGCCGGCAGCAGGTCGGGGCGCGCGGTCCAGCAGGCGGTGGCGGACATGACGAAGCCGAGGCGCGACCGATCCGCGGCGTAGGATTCGGCGACCCAGCCTTTCGCCTCGTCTTCTCCGATGGTTTTCACGAACATGCTTGGATTCTCCGACCGCTGGCCACGGCAAGGCCTGCGATCAGAATCGGGATCGGGCGGCGGCCGGGCAACCCCTCAAGACACGGGATCTTGACAGCACCCGGCTTGTCGCCCGGCGGTCGGGATCAGGACTCCGCCAGCACCGTCCGGGCCGAGGGCGCCACCAGCGTGCCGACCTTCTCGCCCTCGCAGATCCGCCGCATCGCGCCGGGCAGGGTGAAGTTGAAGATGTGCAGCGGCAGGCCGTGGTCGCGCGCCAGCAGGATCGCCGCCTGGTCCATCACCCGGAGGTCGCGCCTGACCACATCGGCGAAGGCCAGCGAGGCGTATTTCCGGGCGGCGGGGTCGAGGCGCGGATCGGCGGTGAACACCCCGTCGACCCCGTCCTTCGCCGCCAGCACGGCGTCGCAGCGCAGCTCGATGGCGCGCTGCACCGCGGGGTAGTCGGTGGTGACGTAGGGCTGGCCGTTGCCGCCGGCCAGGATGACGATGGCGCCCTTGCCCAGGTGCCGGTCGGCCCGCAGCCGGATGTAGGGTTCGGCCATCGACGGGATCGGCACCGCGCTCATCACCCGCACCTCCTGTCCGGCGCGGGCGGTCAGCGCGGCGCGCAGCATCACCGCATTGATCACGGTGCACAGCATGCCGATGTTGTCGGCCTCCGCCCGCTCGATGTTCCAATCCTCGGACACCCGGCCGCGGAACACGTTGCCGCCGCCGATGACGATGGCGACCTCGATGCCGAGGCTGCGCACCGACAGGATCTCCGCCACGATGTGGTCGATCGCGGCGGCGCCGAAGATCGAGCCGTCCTCGCCGGCGATGGCGCCGCCGCTCAGCTTCAGCAGCAGCCGCCTGTAGGGGGTTCCCATGCGCTTCCTCCGACAGATGCACCCGCGGCGCCGCTGTCGCCGGCACCGACCCAGGATGATCCATTTCCCGGCGGTGCGGAACCCGGCTGTCGGCCATGCCGGCGGCGCGCGGCGTTGCGGCCTGACAAGCCGGCCATACCGCGCTAAAGATCGCCGCAGCCGGACCGCCCCGGCAGGCTCGAAGGACGCGGACGATGGATTTCACGGCCCTGGGCGATCGCCCCTACCCGACGCTGGACGACGCGACGATCCCGGAGCTGCCGGCCCATTATCGCGGCAAGGTCCGGGACAATTACGACCTGCCGGACGGGCGCCGGATCATCATCGCCACCGACCGGATCAGCGCCTTCGACCGCATCCTGGCGGCCATCCCGCTGAAGGGACAGGTGCTGACCCAGACCGCCCGCTTCTGGTTCGAGGCGACGCGCGACATCTGCCCGAACCACGTCATCGAGTACCCCGACCCCAATGTGGTCATCGGCCGCCGGCTGGACATCCTGCCGGTCGAGATCGTGGTGCGCGACTATCTCGCCGGCACCACCGGCACCTCGGTCCTGACCCTGTACAAGGCCGGCCAGCGCGAGATGTACGGCATCCGCCTGCCCGACGGGCTGCGCGACAACCAGCGGCTGCCGCAGCCGATCATCACCCCGACCAGCAAGGCCTTCGACGGCGGCCATGACGAGCCGCTGACGCCGGACCAGATCGTCAGCCAGGGCCTGCTGACCGCGGATCAGTGGCAGCAGCTCAGCGGCTACGCCTTCGCCCTGTTCGCCCGCGGGCAGGAGATCGCCAAACAGCATGGGCTGGTCCTGGTCGACACCAAATACGAGTTCGGCACGGATGCAGACGGCCGCATCGTCCTGGCCGACGAGATCCACACCCCGGACAGCAGCCGCTACTGGCTGCAGGACAGCTACGACGACCGTTTCGCCCGCGGCGAGCGGCCGGAGAGCTTCGACAAGGATTTCGTGCGCAGCTGGGTGGCGGCGCGCTGCGACCCCTACAAGGACCCGATCCCGGAGATCCCGGCCGAAATCATCCAGGCCACCGCCCAGGTCTATGTCCGCGCCTTCGAGACCATCACCGGCCAGCGCTTCGAGCTGCCGGACACCGGCACACCGGTGCTGGAGCGCATCCGCAAGAACCTGGCCAAGTACTTCTGAGGGCAGGCGGAAGGCGTCAGGGCAGGCGTCCCGATCCACCCCACTCTGTCATCCTCGGGGCTTGACCCGAGGATCCAGGGGCCATCGAGAGCGGTGCCTGTGGCCCCTGGATTGCCCCCCTTGGACTTGATCCGAGGGCAAGCCGGGCAATGACAGGAAGGGGGAGGTAGCTCCACCCCATCAGGGTGCCAGTCGCTCCGCCGCCAGCTTCCGATCCCCGATCTGGCCGGTGATCTGGGCCATGGCGTCGGTTTCGCGGTCGTTCCAGGCCAGGGTCACCGTGCCGGTGGTGGCGCCGTCCAGGGTCAGGTCGGCGGTCACCGCGCCGGTCGCCTGGTTCCAGCGGATGGTGCCGGACACGGCCAGGTCCTCGGCCCAGCGCACATGGTCGAGGGTGAAGGCGAAGCCGGCGTCGAAGGCCTCGAAGCTGAAGCTGCCGCCGCGCAGCCCGGCGCCGCTGCCGCCGCCATTGACGAAATAGCGCGCCAGCACGTCGCCGGCGGTCTCCGCCGCCGCCGAGGCCAGCCGCAGGTCGGCCTCGGTGCCGGCATTGCCGTCGGTCGCCCTGGCCGGCGCCACCTGCGCCGCCTTGAGCGCGAAGGCCGGCACCGTGCGGATCGGCCGGATCCGCTGGGTGCAGGAGGTGTCGCCGGCCTCGCTGCCGCTGCGCACGAAGTTCAGCACGATCGCCGCGACGCAGCCGGTGGCGTCGCCCCCCATCGGCGGCACGAAGATCGCCTGGTCGGTGATGGCGGTGATGTGGGTCAGGTTGCGCACCGGCACATAGGTCGCGTTCGGGAACAGCCGCGCCGTCTCCAGCCCCTCGATCGGCGAGGTGGTGCTGTCGAGGTCGCCGGACAGCACCAGGGTCGGCACCGACGGGAAATGGACCTTGGGGTCGACCGCGCTGGCGGCGGTCATGCCCTTGGGCGGCGCCGGCCAGTCCAGGCACAGGTCCCGCCGCTCCCATTTGTGCGGCGAGGTGTTGACCTCGGCGATGGTGAAGGGGGCGTAGATCGCGGCGTCGTCCGCCGTCTGCCGTTCCGTGGCTCGCAGCAGCTGGCGCTGCCGCTCGGCCCGCGACACGCCGGGGGCGTACAGCCGGGGATAGTCGCTGCACACCACCGCGACGTAGAGGCCGGTGGAGAAGGCGGTGGGGTCGGTGCCGGGCGTGCTCCAGGCCGTGGCCTCGGCCAGCAGCCGGTGCAGCGGCGCCGGGTCCTGGCCGTCGAGATAGGCCCGCGCCGCGGCGTCCAGCTCGCGGTAGAAGGTCGGGCTGCCGCCGGCGCCGTTCATCGCCATGAACAGGCGCGGCGCGTCGACCGTGATGGTCATAGCGGTGCCGTCGCCGTCCTTCGCCTCGGCCTTGCCCGGCTTGTCGCGCAGGGCGGCCACCAGCCGCTCGATGCGGTCGAGCGAGCGGCCGCCGAGGTCGCGGCAGCTCGGCGAGCGCTGGCACACCAGTTCGAAGCCGTCGCGGGCGGTGGCCCATTCGGTCTCGTACCAGGGCGACAGGCCGATGGTCGGATAGGCGCTGTCCAGCACGATGGTGCGCAGCCGGTCGGGGTGGCGCTGGGCGAAGACCTGGCCGAACCAGGTGCCGTAGCTGTCGCCGTAATAGTCGACCTTCTCGACCCGCAGCGCGTCCAGCACCGCGGCGACGTCGTCGGCCGCCAGGGCGGTGCCGTACATCCAGGCGGCCGGGCCCAGCTGCTTGGCGCAGGCGACCAGCGCCGCCGGCACGAACTCCGCCGCCTGCTGCAGCGCCTCGCAGTTGATCGGGTCCGACAGGCCGGTGCCGCGCTTGTCGACGATCAGCACGTCGCGCCGGTCGCGCAGCCCGTCGAACAGGCGCAGATAGCCCTCGCGCGTGCCGGTCGAGGAATAGCCGGGCCCGCCCTCCTGGGTCAGGATCAGGCCCTCGGCCGGCTGGATGGCGTCGCGGTGCGGGTAGAACTCGAAGCCGATGGTCAGGCTGCCCGGCAGCTTGCCGGCGGGGTCGAGCGGCCGGCTGATCTGGCCGCAGAAGCCGCCGAAATCGGGCTGGCACGCCGTCAGGGTCAGGCCCCCCACCGTGATGGTCGCGGCCGGAGCCTCAGGGGCGGCGGGCGTTTCCGGCGTGGCAGGCGCCGCGGTCTGCGCCCCGGCCGGGCCGGCGATGGCGGCCAGCAGGATTGCGGCGGGCCAGATCCCGGCGCGGCCGGCCCGAACTCCGCCAACCTGGGAACGAGCGACCATGGTCCCGAACATGCGTCCCCCTGTGCTGTGTGGCCTCGGTCGGCTTGCGGCGGCCGCCGGGCGTCGTGGTTACCCCGGGTGTCGTGGTTACGCCCGGCGTCGTGGTTACAAGGTGCGGTGCCGGGCGCCGGAGCTGCGCTCGATCGCCGAGGCCACCAGCCGGTCGACCCCGAAGCGGTCGCGCATCAGCTCCAGCAGCCGCAGCTCCGGCTGGCTGGCGCTGCCGTCGGCCGCCACCACGTCGCAGGCGATGGCGTAGGCGGTCTCGTGCAGATGCTCCGGCAGGACCTCGGAGATGATGTCGAGGGCGCGGTCGATGCCGTCATCCTCCTGCAGCAGGTCGATGCAGTCGCGGGTCAGGTCCGGCATGCGGGCGACGTCGAAATCCCGGAACACCGGCAGGAAGCGGACCATCTCCGACAGGGTCTCGAGCTCCGCGTCGGTCATGTTCGTGTCGGCCACGGAGGCGAGCACCATGGTGTAGATCAGGGCGCCGTGGGCGTCGGTCGTCATGGCAGTCTCCGGGAAGCGCGGCGAGTCGAGGGCAAGGACGCGTCCCGGATATGCCGTGGATCACCGTGGAACGTCAAGGCGACCCGCCCCGGGCCTGCCTTCGGATCGCCTTCGGAGGGCGCGACGACAACCGCGCTTCCCCGCCCGGGACGGGCATGGCATGACGGGGCCATGCAGGCGGTCATCGATGTCGCGTTGCCGGTCTTCGGCATCATCTTCCTCGGCTTCTTCGTCGGGCGCATCCGGCTGCTCGGCCGCAGCCAGTCCGCGGCGCTGAACGCCTTCGTCTACTGGATCGCGCTGCCGGCGCTGCTGTTCCTGGCGATGGCGCGGACGCCGGTGCAGCACATCCTGAACCTCAACTTCGTCGGCGCCTTCCTCGGCGGCGTCCTGGCGGTCTGGCTGATCGGCTCGGTGCTCGGCGCCCTGCTGCACCGCGCCGATGCCGGCGAGGCCACGATGCAGGGCATGAATGCCGGCTTCTCCAACACCGGCTACATGGGCATCCCGCTGTTCGTCGCCGCCTTCGGCCCGACCCGCGGCCTGCCGCCGGCCTCGCTGGCCACCGTGATCATGAGCGTGGTCTGCGTCGGCATCGCCGTGGTCTCGCTCGAACTCACCGGCAGCAGCGGCCGCGGCATCCTGCGCGCGCTGCGCGACGTGCTGGTGGCGCTGTTGAAGAACCCGCTGGTGGTGGCGCCGGTGCTCGGCGTCGGCTGGTCCTGGGCGGGGCTGTCGGTGCCGGCCCCGGCGGTCACCATGCTGTCCCTGCTGGGCGGCGCCGCCAGCCCCTGCGCGCTGTTCGCCATCGGCCTGTTCATGGCCGGGCAGGCGCTGCGCACCGGGCTGGGCGAGGTCGGCTGGATCACCGTGCTCAAGCTGCTGTGGCAGCCGCTGATCACCTGGGGCCTGGCCGCGACCGTGTTCCCGATGGACCCGTTCTGGACCGCCAGCGCCGTGATCCTCGCCGCCCTGCCGACCGGGGCGCTGACCTTCGTCGTCGCCCAGCGCTACGGCGTCTATGTCGAGCGCACCTCGGCGGTGATCCTGGTCAACACCGTGGTCTCGGTGCTGACCCTGTCGCTGCTGCTGGCGATCTATGCGCCCCAGTTCCCGCCCGGCTGACGGCACTCCCCAAAACTTGCACGATAATTAGCGAAGTTTGACGCGACGGGACGGTGCGGGATCGCAAATCCTGATGTTACTCTCCGGGAAATAGTGTGGAACCGGGAGGTCCCAGATGCGCGACGAAGGTCCGATCCGCCAGCTTCCGAAGCGCACCATCGCCCTGGTCCTGGCCGGGGGGCGGGGCAGCCGGCTGAAGCAGCTGACCGACCGAAGGGCCAAGCCCGCGGTCTATTTCGGCGGCAAGTTCCGGATCATCGACTTCGCCCTGTCGAACTGCATCAATTCCGGCATCCGCCGCATCTACGTGCTGACCCAGTACAAGTCGCACAGCCTGCTGCGCCACCTGCAGCGCGGCTGGGGCTATCTCCGCGCCGAGATGCATGAGTTCGTCGACCTGCTGCCGGCGCAGCAGCGGGTGGACGAGGCAATGTGGTACCGCGGCACCGCCGATGCGGTCTGGCAGAACCTCGACATCTTCGAGGCCGAGGGGCCGGACCATGTGCTGATCCTGGCCGGCGACCATGTCTACAAGATGGACTACGCCGCGATGATCGAAGACCACGTCCGCACCGGCGCGGATGTGACGGTCGGCTGCGTCGAGGTTCCGCGCATGGAGGCGACGGCCTTCGGCGTGATGCATGTCAACGACCAGTGGCGGGTCACCAGCTTCCTGGAGAAGCCGGCCGATCCGCCGCCGATGCCGGGCCGGCCGGACATCGCCCTGGCCAGCATGGGCATCTATGTCTTCAGCATGCGCTTCCTGGCCGAACAGCTGCGCCGCGACGCCGCCGACCCGGCCTCGGAGCACGACTTCGGCAAGAACATCGTGCCCTTCCTGGTCGATTCGGCCCATGTCCGGGCGCACCGCTTCTCGGAAAGCGCGATCCCGAACCCCAGCTACGCCGAACCCTATTGGCGCGACGTCGGCACCATCGACGCCTACTGGGCCGCCAACATGGACCTGACCACGGTAACCCCGGCGCTCGACCTCTACGACCGGGACTGGCCGATCCACACCTATCAGGAGCAGCTGCCGCCGGCGAAGTTCGTGTTCGAGGACGGGGCCCGGGTCGGCAAGGCGGTGAACAGCACCGTCTCCGGCGGCTGCGTCGTCTCCGGCTCGACCGTCCGCCAGTCGGTGCTGTTCTCGAAGGTGCGGGTCAACTCCTTCGCCAAGCTGCACGAGGCGGTGGTGCTGCCGGAATGCGACATCGGCCGCCACGCCCGGCTGACCCGGGTGGTGATCGACCACGGCGTCCGCATCCCGGAAGGGCTGGTGGTGGGCGAGGACCCCGAGGCCGATGCCCGCCGCTTCCACCGCAGCGAGACCGGCGTCGTCCTGATCACCCAGCCGATGATCGACGCGCTGGAGTGAGGGGGCGGAGCCTGAACCGCTCCTGTGGCGGACGGCAGGGCTCTTTCGGAATCGCCAAAGTCGTCATTGCGAGCGCAGCGAAGCAATTCATCGTGCCGTTCGCACTGGCCCCATGGATTGCTTCGTCGGCTTCGCCTCCTCGCAATGACGATCGGGGCCGGATATCCTGCGGAGGCCCCGCCTCCGCGGGGATGACACTCCTTCCTGAAGCGAGAGCCTGACCCCCATGAAGGTCCTGCACGCGGTGTCGGAGATCTATCCGCTGGTCAAGACCGGCGGCCTCGCCGATGTGGCCGCGGCGCTGCCGCCGGCGCTGGCGGTGGCCGGGGTCGCGGCGCGGCCGCTGGTGCCGGCCTATCCGGCGATGCTGGATGCGGCACAGGGCGCCGAGACGGTGCTGCAGGATGCCGACCTGTTCGGCGGCGGGCCGGCGCGGCTGCTGCTGGCCCGGGTCGACGGCATCGCCGTGCCGACCTACCTGCTCGACTGCCCCGGCCTGTTCGCCCGGCCGGGCAACCCCTATCTCGGCCCCGACCGGCTGGACTGGCCGGACAATCACCGCCGCTTCGCCGCGCTGGGCTGGGCGGCCGCCCGGCTCGGCCTCGGCGCCGACCCGCGCTGGCGGCCCGACATCGTGCACGGCCATGATTGGCAGGCCGGACTCGCCCCGGCCTATCTTTCGTTCTGGGCCGGCGCCGCCCAGTCGGACATCCGGCGGCCGCGCACCGTCACCACCATCCACAACATCGGCTTTCCCGGCTGGTTTCCGGCGACGGCGGCGGCGGAGCTCGGCCTGCCGCCGGAGAGCCTGTCGATCCAGGGGCTGGAGTATTTCGGCGGCGTCGGTTTCCTCAAGGCCGGCCTCTACTACGCCGACCGCATCACCACGGTCAGCCGCACCTATGCGCGCGAGATCCAGACGGCAGAGTACGGCTATGCCCTGGCGGGCTTGCTCGCCAGCCGCGCCGCGGATCTGGTCGGCATCGTCAACGGCGCCGACTACGCCATCTGGGACCCGCGGCGCGACCTGCACCTGCCGCAGCCCTACGGGCCGGACGACCTCGACGGCAAGGCCGCGTCGAAGGCGGCGCTGCTGGCCGAATTCGGCCTGCCTGCGGATGACGGCGCGCCGCTGTTCGCCATGGTCAGCCGGCTGACCGGGCAGAAGGGCTGCGACCTGCTGCTCGACGCCCTGCCGGCGCTGGTTGCGGCCGGCGGGCGGCTGGTGCTGCTCGGCTCCGGCGACGCCGAGCTCGAGGCCGGGTTCCAGGTCGCCGCCGCGGCGCATCCCGGCCACGTCGCCGTCCGCATCGGCTATGACGAGGGGTTGTCGCACCTGCTGCAGGCCGGGGCCGACGTGCTGCTGGTGCCGTCGCGCACCGAACCCTGCGGCCTGACCCAGATCTACGCCCTGCGCTACGGCACGCTGCCGCTGGTGCGCCGCACCGGCGGGCTGGCCGACACCGTGGTCAACGCCACCCACGACGCCATCCTCGAGGACCGCGCCACCGGCTTCAGCTTCGACGACCCGACCGCCGTGGCCCTGGCCGGCACGCTCAGCTGGGTCTGCGGCCTGTGGCGCGACCAGGGGCTTTGGCGCCAGCTGCAGCGCCGCGCCATGGCCCAGGATTTCAGCTGGGAGCGCGCGGCGGTCGACTATGTCGCGCTGTACCGCGAGCTGCTGGCCACGGCATGAGCGAAGAGAGCGGAACCATCGCGGCGGCCGACGGCACGCCGGTCGCCTGGCGCCGCCGCGCGGGTGCCGGGGACGGCCGGCCCGGGCTGGTGTTCTGCGGCGGCTTCCGCTCGGCCATGGCGGGCGAGAAGGCGACCTTCCTCGACGGCTTCGCGGCCGACCGCGGCCTGGCCTTCCTGCGCTTCGACTACCGCGGCCACGGCATCTCCGGCGGCGTGTTCCCGGACCTGGTGCTGGGCGACTGGATCGCCGACGCGCTGGCGGCGGTCGACACGTTGACGGCGGGGCCGCAGATCCTGGTCGGGTCGTCGATGGGCGCCTGGGTGGCGACCTGTGCGGCGGTCGCCCGGCCGGACCGCATCGCGGGGCTGGTCGGCATCGCCGCGGCGCCCGACTTCACCGAGGATCTGATGCTGCCGGCGCTGGGCGAGATGGGGCTGGCGCGGATGCGCCGCGACGGCTTCATTGACCGGCCCTCGGCCTATGGTGACGGCCCCTACCGCATCACCTGGCGGCTGATCCAGGAGGCGCGGTCCCACCTGCTGCTGCGCGGCCCGGTGGCCTTCGCCGGTCCGACGCGGCTGCTGCACGGCCTGGCCGACCCCGACGTGCCCTGGCGCCAGAGCCTGCGCCTGACCGAGGCGCTGGCCGGCGCCGATGTGCGCCTGACCCTGGTCAAGGACGGCGACCACCGCCTGTCCCGGCCGCAGGACCTGGCGCTGCTGGGGCAGGCGGTGGAGCAGGTGGTGGAGCTATATTAGGTCGAGGGCCGCAGCCGTTGCGGCAATGATGGCATCGTCCTTCGCATGCTATGAAACAACATCAGCATGGAGGTTGGTTGTGGAGAACCCGGTCGCCAGTCTTTTGCGAGCTACGCTCTCCGCATTGGACTTCGCTGTGTTGCGGCACGGCTTTGCTCCGCACGGCAGAGACTACGTCTTCTTGATCCAAGATGGATTGGGTTCGCACGAACTCACTCTTACTCACGTGGTTCATTTCCGTTACGAAACACGCGTGAGAGATGCGGTATGGCTTCAATCATGGTCGGACGAATTTTTGAACTATGAAGTCTGGCGCTCGGCGGGAGAGCCCGATGGCTATATCTGGGGTACCGAATGGTCTCTCGCCTATCCGGGAATCTCCCTGCCGACTACGTCCGAAGAAGCAGAAGAGTGGTCCCGTCGCCTGCATCGCCCGATGCATCCCTTCCTGATCGAGACAGATCGCTTCCT
This sequence comes from Inquilinus sp. 2KB_23, assembly GCF_052115705.1. Lineage (NCBI taxonomy): Bacteria > Pseudomonadati > Pseudomonadota > Alphaproteobacteria > Rhodospirillales > Rhodospirillaceae > Inquilinus > Inquilinus sp. 2KB_23. The sequence continues at coordinate 204,352 of NZ_JBFRHF010000007.1, forward strand.
GATCAATCTGGTGTTCAGTGATGTTCATTTCGTGAAGCAGTCGAATGACACCTCGCTCATTCAGCGAGTCATCATCCCGGGCTGAAACCAATCGGCAACCGTATGAGCCTTGGTTTCACAGGTCAGCGACGCGGGGCGGCGGATTCATTCGTTCAAACTCGATATCGACCTTGGGCATCGCCAACAGGTGGTCGACGAAGGTCAGGCTTGGCTTGCGCAGCTTCTGGTACTCGGCCTCGGCGATCACGACCACGGCGGGTCGGCCACACCGGGTGATATGTTGCGGGCCTTCCGTCAGCGCTTTCTCCACAACCTCGATGAATCGATTCTTGGCATCCTGCAATTGCCAGTTCATCCGCGGCTCCCGTCGAGATGAGAGATGCTGGCCACTGGTGCAACCGCCAGGAACTCCCGGGTGATCGCCACCGCCTCGGCCAGGCCGATGCGCTGGACTTCGACGCCGGGCGGGAAGGCGCTGCACAGGCGGGTCGGCATCATCGGGTCCAAGAGCACGAAGACGCCGCGGTCGTCGGCCCGGCGCACCAGACGGCCGAAGGCCTGCTTCAGCCGGAACCGGGTCTGCATGTCGCTCCAGCGCTGCTTGCCGAAATGCACGCCGCGGGCACGGGACAGGATGTCGGGCCGCGGCCAGGGCACCCGGTCGAACACCATCAGCCGCAGGGCGCGGCCGGGCACGTCGACGCCGTCGCGCACCGCATCGGTGCCCAGCAGGCAGGCGTCGGTCTCGCCGCGGAAGATGTCGACCAGCGTGCCGACATCCATGCCGTCGAGGTGCTGGGCGTAGAGCGGCAGGCCCGCCGCCTGCAGCGCCGGGGCCAGGGCGTGGTGCACCGCGCGCAGCCGGGTGACGGCGGTGAACAGCCCCAGTGCGCCGCCGCCCGCCGCCAGGAACAGCTCGCGATAGGCGGCGCCGACCTGTTCCAAATCGTCCTTGCGAACGTCGCGCACGATCAGCACGCGGGTCAGGGCGGGGTAGTCGAAGGGCGAGGGCACCTGGGCGCGGATCGCCGGCCGGGCGAGGTGGCCGGCGCCGGTGCGGTCCTCCGCCGCGCGCCAGTCGTCCGGCTGGTCGCCGACGCCGTCGGTCAGGGTGGCGGAGGTGACGACCACGCCATGCGCCTGCCGCACCAGCGCATCGACGAAGGGCCGGGTGGGGTCGACATGGTGGCGGTAGAAGCCGAAATCGACCTCGCGGCCCTCGATCCGCTCGATCCCGAACCAGTCGACCAGCCAGGGCGGCGTCGGCTCGCTCAGGGATGTCAGCATGCCGCGCCAGCCGCCGATCTCCATCTTCGCCCGCCGCTCCAGCGACCGGGCGGAGGCGTCGAGCCGCTGGCGCTGGTTGGGGTCGAGCGACCCGGCCTCGTCGTCCAGCCGGTCGCGGAAGGCCTTCGCCAGCGCCTGCAGCGGCGCCTGCAGCTCGGCCAGGGCGACGTCCAGCGCCAGGGCGGCGTCGACCAGCCCCTCGACCGGCTCGGCGGTGTCGCATTCCAGGCTGTAGGGCCCGTCGGCGCCCTGGGTGCGGGCATAGACCTGGGCGCGGGCCAGGGCCAGGAACTGCTCGGCCGGGCCGCGCGGCGATTCGTCATGGATGCGCCGGCCCCAGCCCGGGCCGGGCAGGGCGCGGGCGGCGCGCTCGATGTCGTCCAGCGTGACCAGCGACTCCTCGCCCGGCAGCAGGTCCTCGACCCGGCGGCGCAGGCCGCGGCCGCGGCTGGCGCGGCGCCCGCCCTCCTCATGCCCCACCAGCCAGCGGCGCAGGTCGGTGGCCTCCAGCCCGGTGAGGTGGCCGGCGAAGGCCGAATCGGCCGCCTCGAACAGGTGGTGGCCTTCGTCGAAGACATAGCGGCTGGGCGCGTCGCGGTCGTCGGCGCCGCCCAGCGCCGCCTGGATCATCACCAGCGCGTGGTTGGCGATCACGATCTGCGCCTTGCGCGCCCGGCGGATGCCGCGCTCGATGAAGCAGCGGGTGTAGTGGGCGCAGCCGGAATGGATGCATTCGCCGCGGCGGTCGGCCAGGCCCAGGCTGTTGGGCCGGCCGATGATGTCGGCCAGCCAGCCCGGGAAATCGCCGCCGGTCAGGTCGCCGTCGCGGGTCGCCGCCGCCCAGCGCGCCATCAGCCCCAGCGGCACCGCGTCGCGCGGGTTCAGCGACAGGCCGCGCACCGCATCCTCGTAGTTGAGCAGGCAGAGGTAGTTCTCGCGCCCCTTGCGCAGCACCACCTGGCGGGCCTTGAGGATGGGGTCCGGGAACAGCCGGTCCATCTCGCCGTCGATCTGGTGCTGCAGGTTGCGGGTGTAGGTCGAGACCCAGACCGGGGCGCCGTTCTTCTGGGCCCAGACCGTGGCGGGGGCGAGGTAGCCGAGCGTCTTGCCGGTGCCGGTGCCGGCCTGGGCCAGCACCACGGTGGGATCGTCCGGCGCCGGGCGCGGGGCGAAGGCGGCGCTGACCGCGCTGGCGTAGTCGCCCTGCTGCGGCCGCGCCTCGGCGCCCTCGCCCAGCATCTGCGCCAACCGGGCGCGGGCCTCGCGCGGGTCGACCCCGTGCTGCGACGGCGGCGGGTTCGGCGGCTCGGCCTCCCATTCCGGCAGATGGGCCCAGACCTGGTAGGCGCCGCGCTTGCGGTGGTCGTCGACCGCCACGCGCATCCCCAGCGCGGCCAGGACATAGGGCGCCCAGCTCCAGCCGGCCTCGCCCATCCGGGTGGCCAGCCCGGCCGGGTCGCTGCGCTCGTCCGGCGTGGGCACGCCGAGGCCGCGCAGCAGCGTCTCGGCGATGCGGGGCAGGGCGATGGCCTGGTCTTCCAGCGTCGTCGGCACCGCCAGGCCCAGCGCCTCGGCCAGGCCGCGCGGCGTCGGGCGGCAGAAGCGGCCGGGCCGGGCGAAGGCGAACAGCTCCAAGAGGTCGAAGGCGCCCAGCACGTCCATGCCGCAGCGCCGGCCGATGGCGCGGGCGTGGCACAGCAGCAGCGGCGGCCCGTCGACCCGGCGGCGCAGCTCCGCCGGGGTCAGGACGGCCAGCTCGCCGTCGGCGGTCAGCAGCACGCCGCCCTCGGGCGCCAGCACCAACGGCTCGGCATCCGGCAGCATCAGGGACAAGGCGGGGGGCGCGATCATGCGCGCACTATAGGGACCCGCGGCGCCGGAACCAGCCCCGACGATGCCCGTTGGTCACGAATTGTTCTGGTCTGCTTCGAATCGCCTTGGCATCGCCTCTTCCGCCGCTCCTGTTCGCGTCATCCCCGCGGAAGCGGGGATCTCGTCACGGCCATGCCGGCAAGAGATTCCCGCTTTCGCGGGAATGACGATCGGGCATTGGAGAGGCGACGCAGCCTCACACCTTCTTGGTCGAGGCCTGGTAGATCTCGCCGATCGCCTCGGCCAGGGCGGCGTTGAACTCGGCCTCGGTCATCGACTGGCGCAGGTCGCCGATCAGGGCGCGGGAGAAGCTGGCGATCATGCCGTGGTTGGCGACCAGCCGGCGGCAGGCGTCGGCGCGGGTGTAGCCGCCCGACAGCGCCACCACCCGCAGCACCCGGTCATGGGTGATCAGGGGCGCGTAGAAATCCGGCTCCTCCGGGATGGTCAGCTTCAGCATCACCTGCCGGCCCGCCGGCAGCGCGTCGAGCTGCTTCAGGATCTCCGCCCGCAGGATGGTCTCCGCACCCTTCTTGTCCGGGCTCTTGATCAGCACCTCGGGCTCGAGGATCGGCATCAGTCCGTGGGCGGCGATCTGCGCCCCCAGCTCGAACTGCTGCGCCACCAGGGCTGCGATGCCGGCCGGCGACGGCAGGTTGGCGACCGAGCGCGCCTTGGTGCCGTAGACGCCGAGTTTCTTCGCGCGGTCCAAGAGCGCGTCGAGCCCCGGGATCGGCTTCAGCAGGCTGACGCCGTCGGCCTCGGGCTGCAGCCCCTTGTCGACCTTGAGGAACGGCACCACGCCGCGGTCCTGCCACAGGAAGTCCGGCACCGCCTTGCCCCCGGCCTGGCCGTCCATGGTGGCCTCGAACAGGATGGCGGCGATCACCTTGTCGCCGGTGAAGGCCGGGGCGGTCATGATCCGCACCCGCATCTCGTGCATCAGCCGGAACATCTCGGCGTCGCCGCTGTAGGCGGTATCGGGGATGCCGTAGAGGCGCAGGGCGCCCGGGGTGGACCCGCCGCTCTGGTCCAGCGCGGCGATGAAGCCGGCCTTCCCGTGGATCTGCGCCGCCATCTCGTCATGGGCCATGATCGTCATCCCTGCTGCACCCGGGCCCCGGGCGGGAAGCGCGCGCCGCCTCGACCGCCGGCCCTCTGCACCGAGTATTGCCACGGGGGCGGCGACCGGCGCAACGCTCGCGCGGCCTCTTCAGGCCCTCTTGGGGGGTGGCCTGGCCACCTTGCCCGCCGCCGCCACTCCGATAGACTGCGGCATCCGTTGACGAGGTGTCGCCATGTCCGCCCGGTTCCCGCTGTCCCGTCGTGCCCTCCTGTCCGGCGTCAGCGCCGCCGCGGCGCTGGCGGTGCTGCGCCCGGTCCCCGGCCGGGCGGCGGACCCGGTGAAGGGCGGCACCCTGACCGTCGCGGCCGACACCGAGCCGCGCAACCTCAACCCGGCGATCGTCGCCTCCAATGGCGTGTTCTACGTCGCCAGCAAGGTGGTCGAGCCGCTGGCCGAGATGGCCTATGACGGAAAGCTGACCCCGCTGCTGGCCACCGGCTGGACCGGCAGCCCCGACGGCCGCTCCATCACCTTCACCCTGCGCGACGGCGTCACCTGGCACGACGGCAAGCCCTTCACCGCGGCCGACGTCGCCTGGTCCGCCACCGAGGTCTGGAGCAAGAAGCAGAATCTCGGCCGCGTGCTGTTCAAGGACCTCGATTCGGTCGACACGCCGGACGACCGCACCGCCATCTTCCGCTTCAAACAGCCGACCCCGCTGCAGCTGATCGAGAACGCGCTGCCGGCGGTGACCGCGGTGCTGCCCAAGCATCTGTTCGACGGCACCGATATCGACAAGAACCCGCACAACGAGCAGCTGATCGGCACCGGCCCGTTCCTGTACAAGGAGCACAAGCCGGGCGAATACTACCTGCTGGAGCGGAACCCCCATTACTGGGGCGAGAACGAGCCCTATCTCGACCGCATCGTCTACCGGGTGCTGCCGGACCGCGGCGCCATCGCCGCGGCGCATGAGGCGGGGGAGATCCAGCTCTCCGCCTTCTCCGCCGTGCCGCTGGAGGAGCTGGAGCGGCTGAAGGCGCTGCCGGACCTGGCGGTGGTGCGCAAGGGCTATGAGGGCATCACCTACCAGCTGACGGTCGAGGTCAACCACCGCCGCAAGGAGCTGGCGGATGTGCGCGTCCGCCGCGCCATCGCCCATGCCATCGACCAGGGCTATGTCGTCGACACCATCTTCCGCGGCTTCGCGGCGGCGTCGACCGGGCCGGTGCCGAAGACCGGGGTGCCGTTCTACACCGCCGATGTCGCGACCTATGCCTTCGACCCGAAGCAGGCCGAGGCGCTGCTGGACGAGGCCGGCTATCCCCGCCAGGGCGGCGGCGCCCGCTTCGCCATCCGCCTGCTGCCGGCGCCGTGGTTCGAGCAGACCCGCCAGATGGGCGACTATCTGCGCCAGGCGCTGCAGGCGGTGGGCATCGACGCCACGCTGGTGGGCCATGACGACGCGGCGCACATCAAGGCGGTGTACACCGACCATGATTTCGACTTGGCGATCGGCTCGCCGGTCTACCGCAACGACCCGGCGATCTCGACCACCATCCTGTACCGCGGCGGGCTGCCGGCCGGGGTGCCCTTCGCCAACCAGTACGGCTATGACGACGCGGAGATGAACGCGCTGATCGACAAGGCGGCGGTGGAGCTGGACCCGGCGAAGCGGATCGCGCTGTACCGGCAGTTCCAGGGCCGCGCGGCCGACCAGCTGCCGCTGATCGTGGCGGCGGAGTTCACCTTCATCACCGTGGCCAGCCGCAAGCTGCACAATGTGGCGACCAATCCGCGATGGGCGACGTCTTCGTGGGCGGATACTTGGTTGGAGGGGTAGGGGGGCGCCGGACCAGGAGCGGAGGTGCGGTCTAGCGTCAAGAGCCCCTTTATCAGCCAGACAATCCTTCGGATATGCGGTGCGAATGCCAACACACTTTACTTTTTCGATCATTTTCGACATCATGCTTGGAGGGCAGCACGGCAGAGGTGGCGCAGTGTTTCTGGGCGATCGCTTGCGGGAGATCGTGACGCACGATCTCGATCCGGAATTCGTTGAAACCCTGGCCATCGCGATGCCATGGGAGTACTGCCGCCTCTACGAAGAGCTGGCGGAGCATCCTGGTTTATCCGATGACGTTCGGAACGAGGAGTTCGGACGGCGGCGCGCGATGGCCGCGCTCAAGGCTCTGACGTACGCCTGCGCCAAGCACGGTGTCCCGTATAATTTCCGACGTCTGGACTGTAACGGCCAGAATAAGATCTTGGTTAAGATGGGGCGCCTCGTAATCATACAGGAGCCGATGATTGATATTTTGGATAGTCCGAGAAATTCCGACTATAAATGCGAACTTTCGGATTACTATGGCTTAATTAGGCAGCTTGAGCTCGATCTAGGCGATCAGCCGCTTAGGATTCATGACTGGTCTGGGTCCGTTTTGGCCGTTCTTTTGCATGGAGTTGTGGGCCCGAGATTTGAGCGCGAGCACAAGGCTCTCGGTGGGTTGATGTTAGGTATCCCGGATGCTGCCTACGCGCATTGGGAAGTACGTGTTGACCTGATGCAGATCGCGCACTTCGGTGCTGGCCGCGACACTCATGGTGGGCAGCGCAGTCGCCCTGACGGAACGGCTTCACAGCGTCAGGTCGATAAGGTGAACGTCACACTTAAGAGGAAGAGCCGGAAAAGAGGAACGGGCGAATGACTGTCGGCGTACAGACATTCAGCGGCGAGCGGCTCAAGGAGGCCCGACTGGCTCGTGGTTTGACCAAAAAGTCGCTTGCTGACATGATTGGTATCTCTGGCACTGCGATCACGCGGTACGAGGACGGGATCGACAAGCCTCAAAGAGAGAAACTGTCGGCGCTTGCCCACAAGCTCAATTTCCCTCCTGAGTTCTTCCTGAACGCCGAGTGGCCGGAGGCTTTGGACTTGGTTTTTTGGCGCAGCCGCTCTTCGGAGACGAAGAGCGCGCGTGAAATGACCGAGCAGAGGATGAAGTGGCTTTGCGAGCTTTTTGCATTCTTGGAGGGCGATGTTGATTTTCCCAAAATGGACCTTCCTGACATTGAGGTTCCGGAAGATTTTCGCTTAATCACTCCTGAAGTGATCGAAAGAGTTGCGGAAGAAGTCCGCAGATATTGGGGCTTTCGCAATCAGCCGATACCCGACATCGCGCTTGCACTGGAGAATTCTGGCATTCCTGTTGTCAATTTGACAATCGAGTCTGATAAACAGGATGGCTTTTGCTTCTTTTCAAGTCGACTGAAGAGAAGCTTTGTCGGAATTAACATTTACAATGTGAGCGCTTGCCGAGCGCGCTTCGATGCTTGCCATGAGCTTGGGCACATCCTATTGCATCGTAGAGTCACGCCTCAGCAAGCTAGGGACGCCGCTCTCCATAAGTTGATTGAGCAGCAAGCGCATCGATTTGCTGGAGCATTGCTTTTTCCTAGAAATTCCTTCCTGGCCGAGGTTGGAATGCCATCTTTGGACTATTTTAGCGCGCTTAAGAAGAGATGGGGTATTTCGATCGCTGCCATGATCTTTCGTGCGCGCGATTTGGATCTAATTGATGACTACGAGAAGACTGTTCTCTATCAGAATATGACCCGAAGGCGTTGGCGCGGGCCACTGCGCGAACCCTTCGACGATCCGTCAGAAATGCCGGTGGAGCGGCCGAGAATGCTGCGCCGTGGCGTGGAAGCAATTCTGGATGGAAATGTGCTCAGTCGGTCCGCAATGAAATCCGCGCTCGGTTTGCCTCAGCGAGAAATCGAGCAAATAGCGGGTTTGCCCGAAGGCTACCTTAATGAGTCCAGCATAGTCGAACTTGCGGTATTGAAGCGGGATCGCAGCCTGAAAGCTGTCGATCTAGAGAGCGGAAATGTTTTAGAGTTCCCTCGACGAAAATATTGATTGAACAATCTTTTACTAAGCGCCGCGTGAGGGCTCCCAGATTGGGAGCTCTCACGCGTTTAATACCAGCTATGCCGAAATATTGTCGCGTTCGCAGAAATACGGTGACAGTGCATGAATTTGATGTAGCTCTGGCGAAGATGAGAAAGTCACAAAAGTGCGCCGTCACCGTAATCGAATGATGCGACCGACTTGGAGCTGTTCGATTAGCTTGGATCGACTGACTCTAACGCCAGCAGAGTGAAGCTCTCCCGCACGATTGCACCGTTGCGGAGGACTCGCTTCACATGCGTCCGCGCTGACGCATCAACGTTCACAAGGTCGCGGTTAAAGCGGAGGAGCTGGTCTGCCGATAGAGTGCGATCGACCTTGCCCCGGATGGTCCCTCGATCGCTCCCGGTTCGGAATTCAAATTGGTGCGCGTCCGGGAGGACGCCGGAAAGCTGGCCAGGGATTATCTCCTCGGAATCCTCGACGGTGGTGGAAGTTGCGCGTTCCGCAGCGCGGGCGACCGCGTCGGGACCGAAACTTTTGTCCCGCTCACCGGCAACGAGTCGTAGAGTGGCGCCGCCCTGCCGCATCAGGTCAAAGAACTCTCGCGCGGTCCCCAGCACCCGTTGATCGATCGTCTCAACAGCAGTCTGGAATTGCTCTTCGTCGGGCTCGCCGAACGCGTCGAGCAAGCGCGTCGTTTCCTCGACTGCCGCCTTTAGCGGCGTCTCGATAATCTGCTGTTGTGATTGAACTTCCTCCAAGAGGAAACCGAACGAACCCCGAACGATGTTGGTGATGTGCAGTGTCGATGCGCCTTTGTTGGGCACGATTCCACGCTGGCCGAGGCTGCCCGCCTCATGTGCTAGCACCTTGGCAACCAAATCCTGGAACATGCTAACTGCCGCGCCGCCAAATTCGCTCTCAATGCCGCGCGCTCCAATGACTGGTCGCCCGCCGAAGAAGAGTGCAGCGGACGCTGTAGGTTCATCCCGAGTCTGGTCAAGTTCTGCCACCGTGCGCCGCAACTCCTCAAGCCGCGATTCCAGACCGAAACGGGTCATCACATCTTCGTCACTGAGTTGCGCGAGGAGGCTCGTCACGGCGGCGATATCGGCGTGAGCGAAGTCGCGCTCTAGCTTCCGAAGGCTGCTCATGGATTTGCTCCTTGTGTCGACGCGGCGGTAACTGGCTCGGGGCCGAGCGCGGTAAGTGCGGCGTGATCGTCCGCGACATCATCGAGTCTTACCTGCAGCATCCCCTTCCAGAGATCATCCCCACGGCGGTGGGAAAAAAGGCCCAGGAAGTACCGCGTCGAGTTTACAAGTGCTTCCGGCGACCCGTCGAGGTCGATCAGGAAAGCGTCAAGGCTGAATTCAGCCTTGACCAGGGGACGGCTAAACAAATTCAGGTTAGCGTGCATGATCATTTCAAGCTGAGCAGGGGTACTAATACCTTCTGGGCGATAAAGAAAGCTTACCACGTCCAAGTCCCTTGGGTCTTTGTTTTCGACGAAGCTGCCATCGAGCCATTGAAATCCACGGTTGAACCCAATTGCTCGGAGGGCATCTCTGTGTCGAAGCCAGCCCCGAAGGATGGACTTCCGAGAGCCGGTAAGTGCAAATGTCAATGCCACTTCAAGCGCAGTCGCCACATAGGGCGACATATCCTCGGCTGCCCCGCCAGGACCATCCGGACCGACATAGGGCGGCAACACCCCGTCGATTGTGAAAGGCGGTATCGGCATCAGGTCTCTTGACGTCAGATGTGCCAGTACCGTCCGAGGATTCGTTCTTTGTCAATGCCTCATCGCGTTGCAAATCTACAGGGCCCGGATCGGGGTGGTCGCCTTCGGATCGACTGCGGTCATCATCGCCTATGAGCGCACGGGCATCGATCCGACTCGCCGGCCACTCCATAATCGCAGTTGCGTTAGCTGATGCATTTGTTCATGATATGTTCCATGGACAAGGCGCCATACGACTCCGAAGCCACCGAGACCCAGCCCGCCGATCCCGACCGGGAGTGGACGGGGTGGGCGCTGGGCACGCTGCGCGAGCTGGTCGATATCGGCATGCGCACCGCCCACCGGATCGAGATGCAGCAGATGGCGACGCCGATTTCGCCGCCGCCGCCCGATTTCGCGCTGATGCAGGCGCGTGTCGCCCGCGCCGTGCGCCTGTCGATCGCCATGACCGAGCGCATCCGCGAGGCCTACCGCGCCCGCAAGGATGAGGCGGAAAAGGCCGCGGCGGAATTGCGCGAGCGCCGGCAGCGGCGGCGGGCGCAGGTCGCCCGCGCCGTGGTCGCGGCGGTCGGGGGCGGCCCGTCCGCCGATGCGGGCCTGCAGGCGAAGCTGCGGGAGAGCCTGACCGAGGCCGAGACGCCCGATGTCGAGCTCGACACCCTGCCGGTCGACGAGATCGTGCAGCGCATCTGCCGCCGCCTCGGCCGCTCGCCCGACCCGGCCCTGCTGCCCTGGGCGTGGGACGATGCCGGCGGAGACGAAGAGGCGCCCGAGGTGCTGGACGAGCCGGCCGACGAGGGCGTCGAGGATGCCGGCGATCCCGGGGCCGGGGACGGCCCGCCGTCGCGGCCGGACCGCCCTGCGGGCGGCCGGCCTCCGGCCCGGCCGCGGAAGCCGGACAGCAGTTGAGGGGTGGGGGCGTGGCCTCGGCCCGCACCCTTCTTCGTCATTGCGAGGAGGCAAAGCCGACGAAGCAATCCATAGGCCCGCACGAGCGGCCCGATGGATTGCTTCGCTGCGCTCGCAATGACGATGGGGGGGTGGGGGCGCGGGGCCGCGCACAAGCCTGTGGCGTCGGGGACTCCGCGGGGTAAGCTGGCGGCGTCGCGGATCGCCGGGGCCATCATCGCATGAAGTCGCTCCTCGTCCGGCGCCTGGTCCAGGCGGTGCCGGTGCTGCTGATCGTCATCTGCCTGGACTTCCTCCTGCTGCACCTCGCGCCGGGGGATGCGGTCGACGCGCTGGCGGTCGAGCTGGGCGGCAGCGACGCCGGCCTGGTGGCGCAGCTGCGCGCCGATTACGGGCTCGACCAGCCCTGGCCGGTGCAGCTCGGCCTCTACCTCTCCCATGTCGTGCGGCTCGACCTCGGCTGGTCGGTCGGCTTCTCCCGCCCGGTGCTCGGCCTGGTGCTGGAGCGGGCGGGCAACACCGCGCTGCTGATGGCCGCCGCCCTCGCCTTGGCGCTGTCCTGCGGCACGCTGCTCGGCGTCGCCGCGGCCCGGCAAAGCGCAAAGGGGCGCGCCGGCCGCTGGGCCGACACGCTGATCACCGGCTTCGGCCTGCTGCTCTACGCCATGCCGGGCTTCTGGATCGGGCTGATGCTGATCGTCGCCTTCGCGGTCAAGCTGCGCTGGCTGCCGCTGGCCGGCCTGGCCGAGGTGCCCGACTTCGCCACCGGCTGGGCCGCCGTCGCCGACACCGCCCGGCACCTGGTGCTGCCGGCGGTGGCGCTGGCGCTGATGTATGTCGCGATCTACCTGCGCCTGATGCGCGCCGGCATGCTGGAGGTGGCGGGCAGCGACTATGTCCGCACCGCCCGGGCCAAGGGGCTGTCGCCGCGCCGCATCACCTGGCGCCATGTGGTGCGCAACGCGCTGCTGCCGATGGTCACCCTGTTCGGCGTGCATTTCGGCTCGGCGCTGGGCGGCAGCGTGGTGATCGAGAGCGTCTTCGCCATCCCCGGCCTCGGCCGGCTGGCCTATGAGGCGGTGACCCGGCGCGACCTCACCTTGCTGCTCGGCATCATCCTGGCCAGCGCGGTGATGGTGATCCTGGTCAACCTGGCGGTGGACCTGCTGTACAGCCGGCTCGATCCGCGCCTGAGGCGCCGCTGATGCGCGTGCTCCGCCGCCTGCTGCGCGACCGCAACGGCTGGCTCGGCCTCGCCGGGGTCGGGCTGGTGGTGCTGATGGCGCTGTCCGCCGGCTGGGTGTTCCCGGGCGACCCGCTGGCCATCACCGGCCCGGCGCAGCTGCCGCCGTTCCAGGACCCCGCCCATTGGCTGGGCACCGACCGGCTGGGCCGCGACGTGCTGGCCCAGCTGTTCCACGGCGCCCGGGTCTCGCTCAGCGTCGGGGCGGCGGCGGCGGCGATGGCGATCGGCATCGGCACCCTGGTCGGCACCGTCGCCGGCTTCCTCGGCGGCTGGGCCGACGAGGCGCTGATGCGGCTGACCGAGGCGTTCCAGACCGTGCCCAGCTTCGTGCTGGCCCTGGCGCTGATCCTGGTGCTGGGGCCGTCGCTGGCCAGCGTGGTGGTCGCCATCGGGGTCGGCGCCTGGCCTGGCCCGGCCCGGGTGGTGCGGGCCGAGATCATGGCCCTGTCGCGCCGCGACTATGTCGACGCCTATCGCTGCATGGGCATGGGGTGGGGCGAGATCGCCTTCGCCAAGCTGCTGCCCAACGCGCTGGCGCCGGTGCTGGTGCTGGCGACGGTGACCGCGGCGGCGGCGATCCTGATCGAATCGGCGCTGGCCTTCCTGGGCCTCAGCGACCCCAACCGGGTCAGCTGGGGCAGCATGATCGCCGATGGCCGCGCCGTGCTGCGCACCGCCTGGACTCTCTCCGCCATCCCCGGCCTCGCCATCGCCGTGGCCGTGCTGTCGATCAGCCTGCTGGGCGAGGCGCTGACCGTGGCGCTCGACCCGCGGCGGGCCGCCGACCCGAGGCGGGGGCGGCGATGAGCGGCGAGCCGGCGATGCTCGCGATCCGCGGCCTGGCGGTCGACTTCTTCGGCGAGGGCGGGGCGGTGCGCGCGGTCGACGGCGTCGATCTCGACCTCGACCCCGGCGAGACCCTGGCGGTGGTCGGCGAATCCGGCTCGGGCAAGTCGACCCTGGCGCTGGCGGTGCCCGGCCTGCTGCCGGCCTCGGCCCGGGTCGCCGGCTCGATCCGGCTGGCGGGGCAGGAGCTGGTGGGGCTGGGGGAGCCGGCGCTGCGCGTCCTCCGCGGCCGCCGCATCGGGCTGGTGTTCCAGGAGCCGATGACCAGCCTGAACCCGGTGCTGACCATCGGCGAGCAGGTGCGCGAGGTGCTGGAGGCGCATGGGCTCGGCCGCGGCCGGGCGGCGCTGGCCCGGGTGGTGGAGCTGCTGGCCGAGGTCGGCATCGCCGATCCGGCGTCGCGCGCCGGCGCCTATGCCCATGAGCTGTCGGGCGGCATGCGGCAGCGGGCGATGATCGCCATGGCGCTGGCGGCCGACCCCGCGATCCTGATCGCGGACGAGCCGACCACGGCGCTCGATGTCACCGTCCAGGCCCAGATCCTCGACCTGTTCCGCCGTCTGCGCGACCGGCGCGGCATGGCGCTGCTGCTGGTCACCCACGACCTCGGCGTGGTGGCCGAGCTGGCCGACCGGGTGGCGGTGATGCAGGCGGGACGGGTGGTCGAGACCGGCCCGGCGCGTCAGGTGCTCGACGCGCCGCAGCACGGCTACACAAGGCAGCTGCTGGCGGCGACGCTGTCGCTGGATGGCGGGGCCGCCGCATGACCGCGCCGCTGCTGCAGCTGGACGGGGTGGTGAAGCGCTTCGGCCGGGCGCCGGATGCGGTGCAGGCGGTCGACGGCGTGTCGCTGGCGATCGCGCCGGGCGAGGTGGTCGGGCTGGTCGGCGAATCCGGCAGCGGCAAGTCGACCCTCGGCCGGCTGGTGGCGCGGCTGGCCGACCCCGACGCCGGCGCCATCCGCTTCGACGGCCAGGACGTCACCCGCCGCCAGGGCCGCGCCCTCGGCCCGCTGCGGGCGCAGATCCAGCTGGTGTTCCAGGACCCCTACGCCTCGCTCAACCCGCGCGACACGGTCGGCCGTGCGGTCGACGACCCGCTGCGCGTCTCCGGCCTTTCCAGGGCCGAGCGCCGCGACCGGGTCGCCTGGCTGCTGGACCGGGTGGGTCTGGGTGGCGGCTTCGCCGACCGCTACCCGCATGAGCTGTCCGGCGGCCAGCGCCAGCGCGTCGCCATCGCCCGGGCCCTGGCGCTGCGGCCGAAGCTGGTGGTGTGCGACGAGCCGGTCTCGGCGCTCGACGTCTCGATCCGGGCCCAGGTGCTCGAGCTGCTGGCCGAGCTGCGCGCCGAATTCGGCCTCGCCTATCTCTTCATCAGCCACGACCTGGCGGTGGTGCGCCATGTCGCCGACCGGGTGGCGGTGATGCATCTCGGCCGCATCGTCGAGACCGGGCCGACCGCGCGGGTCTGGACCCGGCCGGGGCATCCCTACACCAAGGCGCTGCTCTCGGCCGTGCCGCGGCTGCACCCGCGGCCGGGGGCCGAGCGGATGCTGCTGGAGGGGGACCCGCCCAGCCCGCGCCACCCGCCGTCCGGCTGCCGCTTCCGCACCCGCTGCCCGCTGGCCTTCGACCGCTGCGCGCAGGAGGATCCGCCGCCGGTCGATCTCGGCGACGGGCAACAGGCGGCGTGTCTCCTGGCCGGCTAATGGATCACTTGCAGCTGCAGGCCCCGCCGACGCCGGCCTTGAGATTGGCCTCGACCCAGCGCGTGGCATCCGGCCCGAAATCGAAGCTCGGCCCGATGATGCAGATCTCCGAATCCCCGCGGTCGGAGCGCATCTCCTGCGGGTCGCGCGGGTCGACCTCGATCCGGTCGTTGATGCAGTAGACATAGGTGGTCATGGCCAGCGCGCTGCCGGGCGCGAGCAAGGCCAGCAGGCTGATGACGAAACGGGTCGCACGCATTGGATGCCCCTCCCTCGGCCCGGACCGGTTCGCGATCATCGCCGGAACTCCGCCGGGCACCGCATTGATGCCCCGGGAAGATGGTTTTCGTCAGGCGGCGGGAAGGCCGGACAGGGGCTGCGGGTCGCCATAGCCGCCCAGGCGGACATCCGGCCGGCGGGCGGCGGCGATGCATTCCGGCGCCAGCAGCGCCGCCAGCTCGTCGGCATAGCGGTAGCCCGGCGCGGCGCCGTCGAAGCCGCCCGAGGTCGCGGGGTGGGTGTAGATCTCGATCCGGCCCTCGGGCAGGCGGTGCAGCAGGCCGGCGACCCGCTCCGCGGTCATCGCGCCGGACCAGGCCAGGCCGAACACCGCATCGGGCGTGGTCAGCCCGGCGCGGCGCGCGCGGCGGCGCAGCAGCCGGGCCCAGGGGCCGGCCGCCGTGGCCAGGGGGCGCCGCGACCCCGGCTCGACCGCCGCCAGCACCGACGCCGGCTCGACCGGCACCCGCAGGTTGCGCATGCCATGGCGTTTGCCGACGGCGATCACCGCCTCGGCGATGACCGGATGCAGGTGGTAGTGCTTGTGGGCGTCGACATGCTCCAGCGGCAGCCCGGTCGCGGCATAGGCCGCGAACTGGGCCGCGATCTCGGCCTGCAGCTGCCGCCGCACGGCCGGACGCAGGGCAATCTCCAGCCCCAGCCGTGCCATGTCGATGCGGAAGCGGCCGTTGCTGTCGACCAGGTCCGGCACCTGCTCCGGCGGCAGCATCGGCCACGCCTCGATCAGCACGAGGTGCAGCCCGACCCTCAGGTTGGGCAACCGGCGGGCGCGGGCGACGGCGTCCGCCGCCGCCGGCCCGGCCACCATCAGGCTGGCGGCACTGAGGATGCCGTCGCGATGGGCCAGCTCCACGGCCTCATTGACCTCGGGCGCGATGCCGAAGTCGTCGGCCGTGACCGCCAGCAGCCTCAGAGCGAGGCTGCCTTGCGCTCACGCAGGAAGCGGAAGAACTCCACGCCCTCGCGCAGCCGGCGCTTCATCATCTCCGGGCTGCGCACCATCTCGCCGACGATCGAGGCGATCTTCGGCGCGCGGAAGTAGAAGCGCCGGTAGAAATCCTCGACCGAATGGAAGATCTCCTGGTGGCTCAGATGCGGGTAGTGCAGCGGCGCGATCTGAACGCCCTTGTCGTCGACCAGCTCGGCGTTGGCGGCGTCGAGCCAGCCGTTCTCCAGCGCTTCCTTGTACAGGTGCGTGCCCGGATAGGGCGCGGCCAGCGACACCTGGATGGTGTGCGGGTTGATCTCGGTGGCGAAGCGGATCGTCTCCTGGATCGTGTCCTTGTTCTCACCCGGCAGGCCGAGGATGAAGGTGCCGTGGATCTGGATGCCGAGCTCGTGGCAATCCTTGGTGAACTTCTTGGCGACCTCGATCCGCATGCCCTTCTTGATGTTGAACAGGATCTGCTGGTTGCCGGATTCATAGCCGACCAGCAGCAGCCTGAGGCCGTTGTCGCGCATCACCTTCAGCGTCTCGCGCGGCACATTGGCCTTGGCGTTGCACGACCAGGTGATGCCGAGCTTGCCCATCTCGCGGGCGATCGCCTCGGCCCGCGGCAGGTCGTCGGTGAAGGTGTCGTCGTCGAAGAAGAACTCGCGGACCTGCGGCATCGCCTGCTTGGTCCAGCGGATCTCGTCCATGACATGGCCGACGCTGCGGGTGCGGTAGCGGTGCCCGCCCACGGTCTGCGGCCACAGGCAGAAGGTGCAGCGCGATTTGCAGCCGCGGCCCGTGTACATCGAGACGTAGGGGTGCTTGAGGTAGCCGATGAAGTAGTCTTCGATCCTCAGGTCGCGATGGTAGACCGGGGTGACGAAGGGCAGCTTGTCCATGTTCTCGAGGATCGCCCGCTCGGGGTTGTGGACGATCACCCCCTCGGCGTTGCGATAGGACAGGCCGTCGATCCCGGACCAGTCGCGGCCGTCGGCCACTTCCTTGATGGTGAAGTCGAACTCGTTGCGCGCGACGAAGTCGACCAGCGGCGACCCCTCCAGCCCGCCATCGGGATCGACCGCGACCTTGGCGCCGACGAAGCCGGCCTTGATCGACGGGTTCACCGCCTTGAGCGCCTCGACCATCTTCAGGTCGGAGCCGAAGGAGGGGGCCGAGGTGTGCAGGACGACGAGGTCGTAATCCTTGGCCTGGGCGGCGACTTCGGCCGGGGTGATGCGCGACGGCGGGCCGTCGATCAGCTTCGATCCCTCGACCAGCGCGGCCGGCTGGGCCAGC
This sequence comes from Inquilinus sp. 2KB_23, assembly GCF_052115705.1. Taxonomy (NCBI): domain Bacteria; kingdom Pseudomonadati; phylum Pseudomonadota; class Alphaproteobacteria; order Rhodospirillales; family Rhodospirillaceae; genus Inquilinus; species Inquilinus sp. 2KB_23. Next base: position 221,476 of record NZ_JBFRHF010000007.1, read on the forward strand.
CAGGTCGGGTACCAGAAGGACTTGATCTCGCGCTTCGCCTGGTAGCGCGACCCGGCACCGCCGTCGAAACCGTCGAAGGATGGGGCCTGCAGGAAGAGTGTTTTCATGGTCATGGGGAGGGGGGCCTCCGATCCGTCATCAATGTGCCGTCAGGGACGAGTTGGTAGAGATGCCCTCGCCAGTTCACGCCGTGGCCGAGATAGCTCACGACGAAAACCGCGAAGGACAGGATGTCGCGCGCGGGTATCAGCCAATAGGGATGGCGCGGCTGATGGTAGGCGCGTTCCAGCCGGATGCACAGTGCGATCCGGCCGATGAGGGCCAGCCCTGCAAGGACGAGGGCCGGCAGCCCGCCGCCCAGCGCCCAGGCCAGCAGGGCCAGCGGCAGGGGATGGGTGATGATCGACCCGGCATAGCCGAGGGGGTCGATGCTCTTGATCGTCCGCGCCCAGCGCAGCTCATGCGCCCATAGCGCCCGCAGCGAATCCTCGCTGCAGAGATGGCTGATCGGCTGGGCCGGGATGGCGACGGTGCGGCCGCGGGCGCGGATCGCCACGCCGATCGCGTGATCCTCCGCCAGCAGGTCGGCGAAGGCTTCCATGCCGCCGATCTCGGCCAGCATGGTCCGCTCCATCACGATGGTGGTGCCGAGGCAGGGCTCGGCCATGTTCAGGCCCAGGCCGACGATCACGCTGGGGGTGAAATGCGCGTCCATGCCCAGCGCGATCAGCTTCGACCACAGGCCGCCGGTCGGCAGGCCGTGATACAGGCAGGTGACGCAGCCGACGCCGGGGGCCTGCAACTCCGCCACCACCTGGCGCAGATGGTCGCGCCGCACCCGCACGTCGCTGTCGGAGAACACCACCACGTCGTGGCGGATCGCCTCCGACATGTTGATCAGGTTCGAGACCTTGCGGTTCGAGCCATAGCGGCGCGGGTCGACCACCAGCTCCAGCGCCACCCTGGGGAAGGCGTGGCGCAGCCGTTCGACCACGGCGATGGCCGGGTCGCGCGCATCGGCGACGCCGAGCAGCAGCTGGATCGGGCCGGGATAGTCCTGGATGCAGAAGGAGGACAGGTTCTCGAACAGGCCGGGTTCGGTGCCGTGCAGTGGCTTGATCACCGTCACCGACGGGAAGCTGCCGGGATCGGCGGCGCGGCGGCGCATGTGGCGGCCGATCATCACGACGCCGAGCCCGAGATACAGGCAGCCGGCCAGGGCCATGACCATGAGCAGAATCGCCGGCAGGGATTCGAGCGTCGTCATCGTCCGGTTCCTGCGCGTTTCCCCTGTGCCGTCCGCACCGATCCGCCGGCGCGAGGGGCCGGGCCCGACGGGCACTCCGGTCGTCCATGCCGGGTCCGGCACAGGCTGCCCGCACCCGGAATCATTGGCGGCAGGCTACGCAGTCGGCTCACTTTAGGGAATCGCTAAATTTCACGGCAGCCGGCCGGGCGCCAGAAGCGGCCCGGACCGGGCATCGCGGCCGCCGGTCGGCAGGATCTGCAGGAACCAAGGGTGCGTCATCGCGAAGGGGGCCGCCGATCCGTCATCAGGGTGCCGTCGGGAACCAGCCGGTAGAGATGTCCCCGCCAGTTCACGCCATGGCCCAGATAGCTGGTCACGAACACCGCGAAGGACAACAGGTCGCGGGCCGGAATCAGCCAATAGGGATGGCGTGGCAGACCGTAGGCGCGTTCCAGCCGCAGGCACAATGCGACACGACCGACCACGGCCAGCCCGGCCAGGGCCAGGGCCGGCAGGCCGCCGCCCAGCGCCGCGGCGACCAGCGCGAGCGGAAAGGCATGGGTGACGACTGATCCGGCATGGCCCGCCGGATCGATGCTCTTGATCGTCCGGGCCCAGCGCAGCTCATGCGCCCACAGCGCGCCGAGCGAGGCCTCGCTGCAGAGATGGCCGATGGTGAAGGACGGCACGGCGATACCGAGCCCTCGGGCGCGCACCGCGGCCCCCATGGCGTGGTCGTCGGCGAGCTGGTCGGCGAAGGCCTCGGCCCCGCCGATGGCGTCGAAGGTGTCGCGGCCCAGCGCGATGGTCGACCCGAAGCAGGGCTGGGCCATGCCCAATCCCAGGCCGTTGACCACGCCAGGCAGGAAATGGGTGTCGATCGCCAGGGCCGACAGCCGTGACCACACCCCGGCGGCGGCGACGCCATGGTACAGGCAGGTCACGCCGCCGGTGCCGGGCCGCTGCAGCTCGCCCACCACCCGGCGGAGATAGTCGGGCCCCACCCGCATGTCGCTGTCCGACAGGATGACGGTGTCGTGGCGGATGACCTCCGCCATGTTGGCCAGATTCGACATCTTGGGGTTCGACCCGTGCCGGCGCGGGTCGATCACCAGGGTCAGCTCCTTCAGGGGGAAGGCGTGGCGCAGCCGCTCGACCACCAGGACGGCGGGGTCGCGCACATCGGTGACGCCGAACACCAGCTGGACCGGGCCGGGATAGTCCTGGGCGCAGAACGAGGCCAGGTTCTCGTACAGGCCGGGCTCGGCGCCGTGCAGCGGCTTCAACAGCGTGATCGAGGGGAAGGCCGCGGCCGGATGGGGCGGGCGCCGGGCATAGCGCCCGACCGCCACCGCGCCGGCCAGGATGTAAAGGCAGCCGAGCAGCGGCAGGAGCAGCAGCAGCGACATGACGAGGCGCGGGATCACGAGCGATCCTCCGCGCCGCCGTCCAGCCAAGGAGCCGGACTGGCGGTGCCAGTCACACCGGCACTCTGCGCCGGGCTGGCAAGGGGTTTCACCCGCATGATTCCGACCGTCGCTGTGCTTGACCGGAATCGGGCCGGGTGAGCCCGTGCGATGACTATCCGTCTTCTGCTATCCGGTGCCGCGGGACCGGATCTGCCGGCCGCGCGGGCATGTGAATCCATACCCGCCAGGACTATCGGCGGGGTGGGGCCATGGATTCAACTTACGGTCTTGTGATCTTCGGCCGGGCGGTCCTGGCCGGGCCTTCGGCGGTGTGGGCGGCCGGGTGTGCTCCGGCCGCCCGCCCCCTCAGCCGCCGGTGGCGACCCTGTAGTCCGGCAGGGCGCCGAGGTCGCCCTTGTAGACGAAGGCCGGATGGCCCTTCTGCAGCACCGGGGTCAGCTGGCTGTAGTCGGCCGCCACCAGCCGGCCGCCGACGCCCAGCGTGCCGCCGATGCGGATGATGGCCAGCAGCACCTGGCCGTTCGGCGCGATCACGAAATCGGCGATCTCGGCGATCGGCCGGTGGGCCGAATCCAGCACGTCGGACTTCACCAGGCGGCTGGCCAACGAGCCGTAGGACGGATCCTGCGGGTTGGCGATGGCCTCGTCGATCGCCTTGGCGGTGTCCTGGTAGCCCTGCTGCACGGTGCGGCCGGCCTTGTCGAGCGCATTGCCGGCCTGATCCAGCAGGTTCTGGACGTCGCTCTGCGCGAATGCCGGTCCGGCCAGGAGGGCGATGGTGGTAAGGGCGGCCAGGGGCAGGCGAATGGAACGCATGGTCTTTTCTCCAGAAGCGCGGAATCGCGAACGCGTCACGAGAAAGGGGCAATCGGCGCGGAAGTTCCGTGAAATCGGTGCGGCGCCGGGCCGTGCGGGGATCAATCGGGGCTGAAGCTGGTGTCCAGCTGGTCGATCCGCTCCATGGTGCGGTCGGCCAGGCAGCGGCTCCGCTGGGCCTCGCCGGCCAGCCGCGCGGCCAGCACGCAGTCGCTTTCGACGAACTGCGCCCATTTGCGCTGCGCCGCCATGAAGGCGTCGCGCCAGCTCTTGGCCGCGGCGTCGTTGACCTCGGACGGCAGGTTCTCCGCCAGCTCGGCGGCGAAGGCCTTCAGCTTGCCGGCATACAGGCGGTGCAGGCTCTCGAACGGGTCCTTCGGGTCCAGGGTGCCGTTGTCGTAGTCCGACAGCATCAGCACCGTTTCGGGATCGTGGTTATAGAAGCCGTTGTAGTCGATGCGCAGGCTGACCCCGCGGTCGCCGGTGGCGGTGGAGGGATAGGTGACCAGCAGGAAGCTGTCGGTGCTGCGGGTCTCCAGGATGCGGTAGGCATAGCGCCCGACCGGCACGCTGTTCTCGACGATGGCCAGGGCATAGCACTCGGTCGTGGTCTGGCCGATCCCGGGCAGGGTGCTGTCGCAGTCGCCTTCGGGGCGCAGCACGTCGATGCCGCTCTCGTCAGTCAGGCGCAGCAGCATGTTGACCTCGGCCGGCCCGGCCTTCACCGCCAGGACCTCCACGGTCAGCACTTGCTCCGCCCAGGCCGGCAGGGCGGAGCCGAGGAGGCCGATCGCCAGCAGCAGCCCGGCCAGCCCGGCGCGGATCATGGCGTCGCCCCGGCCATGCTGCGGCGCAGGACCGTCAGGTGGTCGATGCGGTCGGTGGTGCGCAGCGTCCGGCACCAATCGGCCTCCAGCGGCGTCGGCATCAGCGGGGCCGTGCAATCGGCCTCCTTGGACGCCACCCAGTCGCGCTCGGCCTTGATCAGCAGCGACCGCAGCGCCGGGTCGCCGGTCACCTGCGGGCTGCCGGTCAGCCCGGCATAGAGCGCATTCAGCCGCCGGTCCTGGAAGGCGTAGAGCGGAGCCCAGGGGTTGTCCGGGTCGGGGAAGGCGTCGCTGGAGAAGCCGGCCATGTCGATCCCCGCCTCGGGATTGTGATTGCGGACCACGTCGTTCCCCAGCGTGAAGGACAGGTCGATGCGCAGGGTGCGGGCATAGCGTGGCTCGACCGGCGTGTGGTAGCGCAGCTGCAGGTAGCCGACCGTGCCGTGGTTGAACAGCTGCTGGTACGACAGGGCGGAGACGGGCTGGCCGTTCTCGGTGGCGACGATCTTGTAGCAGGCGACCTCGGGCGGATCTTCCCCACGGGTGTAGCCAGTGCCGTCGCACTGGTCCGAATCGGCCGGCAGGGCGCCGGGATCCAGCCCGTCACCGGTCACCATCAGCACCAGGCTGACGTCGTTCCGCGCGCTGGTGGTCGCGGCGATCACCTGGACGTCGATCGACGGCGCCGGCGCGTCCGCCGCCGCGGCGGCGGCCGGGCCGAACGCGACCAGCCATCCGGCGATCACGGCAAAAGCGCGTCTCATGATGCGGGGCGGATGCGGAAGCGGGGCCTCAGGCGACGTTGCGCGGTCGCGGCGTGTCGTCGACGCCGTCGATGTCAGGCGCCTGGCCGTAGCTCATGCGCCGCATCTGCTCCATCACCCGGGTCATCTCGGCCTCGGTCAGCCGGGGCGGCTCGCCGATCGCCAGGGCGTGGACATACATCTTGGCCAGCACCTCGACCTCGATCGCCCGCCACATCGCACGGGCGAAGTTCTCGGCCAGCACGATCAGCCCGTGATGGCCCAGCAGGCAGGCGGTGCGGCCCTCCAGCGCCTCCAGGGCATAGTCCGACAGCTCCTGGGTGCCGAAGCAGGCATAGGGGGCGCAGCGGATGTCGATGCCGCCGGCCACCGCCACCATGTAGTGGAAGCAGGGGATGCCCTTCTCATGCACCGCCAGCGTGGTCGAGAACACCGAATGGGTGTGCAGCACCACATTGGCGTCGTCCCGGTTCTTCAGGATGTCGCGGTGGAAGCGCCATTCCGAGGACGGCATCCGCCGGCCCTCATAGCTGGCGTCGAACGACATCTCGACGATGTCCTCCGGCTGCATCTGGTCGTAGGGCAGGCTGGTCGGGGTGATCAGCATGCCGCCGTCGATGCGGTGCGATACATTGCCCGAGGTGCCCTGGTTCAGCCCGCTCGAATTCATCTCGCGGCAGATGTCGATGATGCCCTGGCGCAGGGCGAGGTGGCTGGGGGCGGGCATCGGTTTCCTCGGGGCTTGTCGTTGGACGGGCGGCGCTGATACGTCCGATCTATAGCGCCGGACGGCCCGGCGCGCCAGTCAGGGACCTCCAGCGCTCGGCATAGGCGGCGAGGCCGGGCACGGCGAGCGGCGGCGCCGGCAGCAGCGCCACGGTGGCCGGCGGTGCGCCCTGGTGGCGGGCCCACAGCAGCGCCGCGCCGACCGCGCTGCCGTCCGGTGCGGCGGAAACCTCGACCCGATGGCCGGGCCGCAGCGCCGCCAGCAGCGGGGCGAACAGCGGGTTGGCGGCGAAGCCGCCATCGACGATCACCCGGTCCCGGGCGTCCAGCAGGTCCAGCGCCGTGGCGCAGCAAAGGGCGGTATACAGCGTGGCCAGGGCCGAACGGGCCGCCGACCCCTGCGGTGGGGGACCCAGGATCTCGCCACGGCCGCCCCGCCCCGGAAACAGCCCGTCGCTGTCGGCGAAACCGGGCAGCGCCAGGGTTCCGGCCGCGACCAGCGCGGCGACATCGGCCGTGGACGCGTCGGCCGGGCCTTCACCGGCGATCCGCTCCCACTCGCGGCCGCCCATATGCAGGGTGCAGCCGATCGGCCGGCCATCGACATCGACATTCGCGACCATGCCGCGGCGGCCGTCCAGCCGGTCCAGCGCCAGCCCCGGCCGGAAGCCGATGATCCAGGTGCCGGTCGACAGCAGCGGCACGTCGCCCAGGCCTGCGGCCAGGAAGCGATGGTAGTTGGCGTTGCTGTCATGCACGCCGCACAGCAGGGCCAGGTCGGTGGGCAGGCCATGGGCGGCGGCCAGGTCGGGCCGGATGGTGCCCAGCACGTCCCAGGCGTTGCGGCGCGGCGGGATCAGCCGGCGCCAGCTGCGCCGGTCGACGATGGCGGTGACGTCGCCGGCCTGCGGGTTCCACAGATGGGTCTGGGCCGCCAGGGTGGTGATCTCGCTGGCCGCCACCCCGCCCAGGCGCCAGGCGAAGTATTGCGGCAGGGCCAGCAGGTGGCGGGCGCGGGCGAAGCCTTCGGGCCAGTCGCGCTCCAGCCACAGCAGCTGCTTGGCCAGGCGCTGCGCCCCGGCGCCGATGGCGCAGCCGGTCTCGGCAAAGCCGGGCGCCTCGGCGGCATAGGCGTCGTGCAGCCAGTCCGGCGCCTCGGTCTCGTAATCCAGCATCGGCAGGGCCGGGCCGGTCTCGTCGACCAGCACGCCGCTCGAGCCGTAGCCGGTGGCGACGAAGGCCGAAAGCCGGTGGCGGCGGGCCAGCTCGCCCAGCGCCCGCAGCAGCCAGGCCTCGATCGCCGCCAGGTCGACCCGCAGATAGGGCGGGCCGGGCAGCGACAGGTTGCGGGCGCGGATCGCCTCCAGCACCGCGCCCTCCGGCGTCACCGCCAGCAGCTTCAGATTGGTCTTGCCGACATCGAGGACCGCGACGACCGACATGCGCTTCCTGCCTGTTTGCGATTCTTTCGTCACCCCCGCGACAGCGGGGATCTCTCGACAATCAGCGGGGGATTCCCGCTGTCGCGGGAATGACACGGAAGTGTTGCGCAATCAGGCGGTGAAGAATAGGTCGGACGTTACCTCACCATCTCCCAGGCCAGCGGCTCGCCGCGGGCGAGGTCGCGGCTGGCGCGGCGGCCCAGCACCTCGGGCTGGTGCTTCGGCGCCAGGCCGTAGCCCGGGCGGATCGACCGGACATTGTCCTCGGTCAGCGTCTCGCCGGCCTTGACGTCGCGGGTGACGTAGAGCGAGCGGCGGAAGACGATGTTGCCGGCCTCCGACCCCTTGAGGTCGTAGCGCACCCGGCCCAGCGCCGCCCAGGCGGATTTGCAGTCCTCGACCAGCCGGGTGAACTCCTCGGGCTCCAGCGAGAAGGCCGAATCCGGGCCGCCATCGGCGCGCGCCAGGGTGAAGTGCTTCTCGATCACCGACCCGCCCAGCGCGATCGCGGTGACCGAGGCGGCGGTGCCCATGGTGTGGTCGGACAGGCCGCTGATCACGTCGAAGGTCTGCGACAGGTTCGGCATGGTGCGGAGGTTGGCGTCCTCCATCGGCGCGGGGTACGAGCTGATGCAGTGCAGCACCACCAGCTGGTTGGCGCCGCCGCGGCGGGCCGCCGCGATCACCTCATGGATCTCGGCCAGGTTGGCCAGGCCGGTGGAGATGATCATCGGCTTGCCCTTGCTGGCGATGTACTCGACCAGGGGCAGGTCGACCACTTCGAAGGACGCGACCTTGTAGGCCGGGGCGCCCAGCCCCTCCAGCAGGTCGACGGCGGTCTTGTCGAAGGGGGTGGAGAAGATGGTGATGCCCAGCTCGCGCGCCTTGGCGAACAGCGCGTCATGCCATTCCCAGGGGGTCGAGGCCTCCTGGTACAGATCGTACAGCAGCCGCCCGTCCCACAGCCCGCCCTTGATCCGGAACTGGTCGCTGTCATGGTTCAGGGTGATGGTGTCGGCGGTGTAGGTCTGCAGCTTCACCGCGTCGGCGCCGGTCGCCTTCGCCGCCTCCAGCATCTTCAGCGCCCGGGCCAGCTCGCCATTGTGGTTGCCGGACAGCTCGCAGATGACGTAGGGCGGATGGTCGGGGCCGATCTTGCGGCCGGCAATGGAAATCTCCTGCATCCTTCGGAATCCTCGAGCGCTAACACGGGCCTGAAACGGCGCCAGTTGAGCCCAGGCGGCGGAACAAATCCAGCCCCTTCCTCTGGGGTCCTCAATGGGCGCCGCCCAGGTTCAGCCCGACGATGCCGGCGATGACCAGGGCGACCGAGACCAGCTTCAGCATGGTCAGCGCCTCCTCGAACCACAGCACGCCGATGACCACGGTCAGGCCGGTGCCGATGCCGGCCCAGACCGCGTAGGCGATGCTCAGCTCCATCCGCTTGAGGGTCAGGGTCAGCAGGCCGAAGGCGGCGGCGTAGAACACGAAGATCAGCACCGACGGCAGCGGATTGCGGAACCCGTCCGACAGCTTCATGCAGACGGTGCCGGCGACCTCGAAGCCGATCGCGGCGAGCAGGAGAACCCAGGTCATGGCAGTGGACTCGCGGCGACGGATTGGGGGTTAGTGGGGCGTGACAAGCTTCAGGCCGACGATGCCGGCGACGATCAGGCCGATGCAGGCGAGGCGGGCGGGGTCGCCGGATTCGCCGAACAGGTAGATGCCCAGGATCGCGGTGCCGACCGCGCCGACGCCGGTCCAGATGGCATAGGCGGTGCCCAGCGGCAGGGTCTTCAGCGCCACGCCCAGCAGCACCAGGCTGACGATCATGGCCGCGGCGGTGCCCAGGCTGGGCCACAGCCGGCTGAAGCCCTCGGTGTATTTCAGGCCGATGGCCCAGCCCACTTCGAACAGGCCGGCGATGATCAGGATCACCCAAGCCATGATGTGTCGCTCCTCGATATGAAAGATCAGGCGTCGCCGGGCCGTGTCATCGCCCGCAACCGCTGCAGCAGCGCCGCGCGGTCGGATTCGCCGACGGCGCGGATGCCGAAGACCTCGTTCAGCCACAGCCCGTCCGCGGCCAGCCGGATGATGGCGGACAGCACCGGGTCGATGCCGTCCGCCTTCTGCTGCTCGACCCAGCCGGCGTATTGCGTGGCGTAGGGCGCCAGCAGGGCGGGGTCGTTGCCCAGCGCCGCGATCAGCGCCGCCTCGCGCGCCGCGTCCTTGTCGTCCTCGGTTCCCGGCGGCGGGAAGGCGGCGTCGAGATAGGCGCGGGTCCAGGTGCCCGGCCGGCCGTCATTGGCGCAGAGGCGGTCCATCCGCTCCTGCATGCAGGTGCCGATCCGGGCGATCATGGCGCGGATCAGCGCTTCCTTGCTGTCGAAATGGTAGATCAGCCCGCCCTTGCTCAGCCCCGCGGCCTCGGCCACCGCGTCCAGCGTGAGGGCCGAGACGCCGCGCTCCAGCACCACCAGCTCGGCGGCGCTCAGGATCCGGGTCTTGGTGTCGGGCTTGCTCATGGCGATCACTATACCGACTGGTCGGTATAGTGACAATCTCTGGTGCGGCATGGCCGCCATGCCATGATCCAGGCATGACTCGCTGCAACCGCGTCACGCCCTTCGGCGAGATCGTCGCCGACCCCGCTCGCGGCGCCATGCTGGGCAACCGCGGCGTGCTGCACGATGCCGACGGGCGCATCCGCCGGCCGTGGTCGACCACGCGCTGGATCTGCTGCCGGCTGCAGTTCAAGGGGCGCTGGCGCCAGGTGATGACGCCGAATCGCTGGACCCATCTGTTCTTCCTGGACGAGGCGGTGGCGATCGCCGCCGGCCACCGCCCCTGCGCCGAATGCCGGCGCGAGGCCTACAACGCCTGGCGCGCCGCCTGGGCCCGGGCCGAAGGCCTGGCGGCTCTGCCCTCGGCCGAGGCGATGGACCGGGTGATGCATCCCGCCCGGATCGATCCCGCCACCCGCCGCCAGCGCACCGTGTCGCACCCGATCGCGACCCTGCCGGATGCGGCGATAGTGGCGCTGCCCGACGACCCCGGCGGTGCCTGGCTGGTGCTCGGTGGCACGCTGCGGCGCTGGGACATGGCGGGCTATGGCGCCGCCCGGCCCCGCCCCGCCTCCGGCCGGGTCGGGCTGCTGACGCCGCTGCCCAGCGTCGCCGTGCTCGCCGCCGGCTATCGGCCCGAGCTGCACCCGTCGCTGCGCGCAGCCCCTTGACTTCAAACGTTCTTCGCCTCGAACATTTGTCGGATCAAAACCGCCGGAAGGCGGCCTTGACCATTCCGAGGGTTTGACGCAAACGTTTGCCACGCGATGCATCGCCACCGGGCGCAAGACCCAGCGGCGGCAACAAGAACGCAACAGAGGGAGGCCAAGACATGACCCGGAATTTCCTGAAATACGCCCTGCCGGCGGCCGCGATGCTGCTGGCCGGCGCCGCCTTCGCCGCCGACAAGCCCGAGGTGGTGACGGTGGTGAAGATCGCCGGCATCCCCTGGTTCAACGCGGTCGAGCAGGGCATCCAGAAGGGCGGTGAGGAGTTCGGCCTGAACGCCTCGATGGTCGGCCCCAACACCGTCGACCCGGCGCAGCAGGTCAAACTGGTCGAGGATTTGATCGCCCGCAAGGTCGATGCCATCGGCCTGATCCCGCTGGACATCAACGTGATGGAGCCGGTGCTGCAGCGCGCCGCCGCGGCCGGCATCCCGATCATCACCCATGAGGCGCCGGAGCAGAAGACCAAGACCTGGAACATCGAGCTGATCGATTCGAAGGAGTTCGGCGAGGTCCAGATGGAGCGGCTGGCCCAGTCGATGGGCGGCGAGGGCGAATACATCGTCATGGTCGGCACCCTGACCACGCCGCTGCACAACCTGTGGGCCGATTCGGCGATCGCCTATCAGAAGGCGAAGTACCCGAAGATGAAGCTGGCCACCGAGCGCTTCCCGGGCGCCGACGAGGTCGACAGCTCCTACAAGGTGGCGATGGACGCCATCACCGCCTATCCGAACCTGAAGGGCATCATCGGCTTCGGCTCGAACGGCCCGATCGGCGCCGGCAACGCGGTGCGCGAGCGTGGCATGCAGGGCAAGGTGTTCGTCACCGGCACCTGCCTGCCCAGCCCGGGCCGGGCGCTGATCACCGATGGGGTGGTGCAGGAATGCTTCCTGTGGAACCCGATCGACGCCGGTTACGCCATGATGGCGGTGGCCAAGCTGGTACTCGACAAGAAGCCGATCACCGACGGCATGGAGATTCCGGGCGTCGGCAAGGTCGCGGTGGATGCGGCGACGCACAACATCCGCGCCAACCTGATCCTGCACATCAACAAGGACTCGGTGGACAAGCTGGTCGACGCCGGGCTGTGAGGCCGAATCGGCCCCGGCCCTGGCTCCGTCACTCCCCCTCCCCTTGCGGGAGGGGGTAGGGGGAGGGGGTTCGGGCCGTTGAAGCCCGATCTCCGATCCGTCGAACAGGCTGATCAAGGCGGCGACCAAAGGCCGGCGCCGCTGCTCCGGAAACAACCCCCTCCCCCTACCCCCTCCCGCGAGGGGAGGGGGAGGCCATAGAGGGGGCCCCGCCCCGCATGACGGATCTGTTCCTCGACCTCCAGGGCATCGGCAAGCGCTTCGGCGGCGTGCATGCCCTGCGCGAGGTCGATTTCGATCTCGCCGCCGGCGAGGTGCATTGCCTGGTCGGCGAGAACGGCTGCGGCAAGAGCACCCTGATCAAGGTCATCGCCGGGGTGCTGGCGCCCGAGCCGGGCGGCCGCATCGCCATCGGCGGCGAGGCGACCACGCATCTGAACCCGGTCGAATCGGTCCGCCGCGGCATCCAGGTGATCTATCAGGACCTGTCGCTGTTCCCGAACCTGACCGTGGCCGAGAACATCGGCATCGGCCACCATGTCGGCCGTTCCTTCGGCCCGGCGCGCTGGGCCGCGATCCGCGACTCGGCGCGTGGCGCGATGGCGCGGATCGGCGTGCGGCTCGACCCCGACGCCCTGGTCGGCACCCTCAACATCGCCAGCCGCCAACTGGTCGCGATCTGCCGGGCACTGGCCGCCGACGCGAAGCTGGTGATCATGGACGAGCCGACGGCGTCGCTGACCCGGACCGAGGTCGACGCCCTGCTGCGCCTGGTGCTCGACCTCAAGGCGCATGGCATCTCGACCCTGTTCGTCAGCCACCGCCTGGACGAGGTGATGGAAATCGCCGACCGGGTCACGGTGATGCGCGACGGCCGCAAGGTCGGCACCTGGCCGGCGGCGGAGATCGATGCCGGGCGCATGGCGTTCCTGATGACCGGCAAGGAATTCCACTACGACGTGCTGGACCCGGGCGCGACCCGGGCCGAGCCGGTGCTCGAAGTGGCCGGCCTCGGCAAGGCGGGGGAATTCGCCGATATCGGCTTCACCGTGCATCGCGGCGAGATCCTGGGCATCACCGGGCTGCTCGGCTCCGGCCGCACCGAGATGGCGCTGTCGCTGTTCGGCATGAACCCGGCCGATGCCGGCGAGGTCAGGATCGAAGGCCGGCCGGTGCGCACCGGGTCGCCGAAGCAGGCGATCCGCCAGGGCATCGCCTATGTCTCCGAGGACCGGCTGACGCTGGGCCTGGTGCTGCCGCAGTCGATCGCGCGCAACGCCACCGTCACCATCCTCGACCGGCTGACCTCGGCCTTCGGGCTGATCCGGCGCCGGGCGGCGAACGACCAGGTCCAGGGTGCCATCCGGTCGCTCAACATCAAGGTGTCGGACCCGGAGAACGCGGTGCGTACCCTGTCGGGCGGCAACCAGCAGCGCGTGGTGCTGGCGAAATGGATCGCGACCCAGCCCAAGGTGCTGATCCTCGACAGCCCGACGGTCGGCGTCGACATCGCCAACAAGGACGGGATCTACGAGGTGGTGAAGCGGCTGGCGGCCGAGGGCATGGCCGTGATCATGATCTCCGACGAGATCCCCGAGGTGCTGTACCACTGCCATCGCATCCTGGTGATGCGGCAGGGGCGGATCGCCGGCGAGTTCCGGCCGCACCAGACCACGGAGGCCGAGCTGAGGCAGAGCGTCAATGGATAGCGCCGTGACCTTGTCTGAAGGCCGCAGCCCGCTGCTCGGACGCCTGCTGCGGCGCACCGAATTCTATCTCGTGGTGGTGATCCTGGCGGCGGTGGTCGGGCTGGGCGTGGCCACGCCGAACTTCCTGACGCTGTCGAACTTCTCCAACCTCGCCAACTCCTACGCTGTCACCGGCGTGCTGGCGGCGGGGCTGCTGGTGGTGCTGATCTCCGGCAACATCGACATCTCCTTCGCCGCCACCACCATGGTGGCGCAGTACCTGGCGGCGCTGTTCGCGCTCTACGTCGTGGGCAAGCCGGGGCTCGGCGTGCCGGTGCTGGACTGGGCGATCGTCTTCGCCGTGGCCATGGCGGTCGGGCTGGGGCTCGGCCTGGTCAACGCCGTCATCGTCTCGAAGTTCAGGGCGTCGTCGATCATCGTCACCATCGCGACGATGAACCTGTTCTTCGGGCTGCTGATGTTCTTCTCCCGCGGCAAGCAGATCTTCAACCTGCCGCCGTACTTCTTCAAAGGCATCCTGTTCCAGCTGCCGCTGCCGGATGGCGGGTCGTTCCGCTTCACCATCCAGATGCTGGCGCTGGTGCTGTCGCTGCTGGCGACCTGGGCGCTGCTGAACCAGACCGCGATCGGCCGCCAGATCTACGCCCTGGGCGGCAATCCGGAGGCGGCGAAGCGGCTCGGCTTCGGCGTGTTCCGGCTGCATCTCTTCGTGTTCGGCTATCTCGGCGTGATGGCCGGGGTCGCCGCCATCATCCACGCCCAGCTGCAGCAGCAGGTGGCGCCGAACGTGCTGGTGGGGCGCGAGCTCGACGTGCTCGCCGCCGTGGTGCTGGGCGGCGCCAGCCTGCTGGGTGGGGTCGGCACCGTGCTGGGCACCGTGCTCGGCATCGCGCTGCTCGCCATCCTGCAGAACGGGCTGATCATGATCGGCGTGTCCTCCTACTGGACCCAGGTCTGCACCGGCCTGGTGATCCTGGTGAGCGTCTGCATCACCGCGCTGAGCGACCGCATGAAGACCAGGAGGAAGAGCCGTGGCGTCGTCTGAGACCAGCGTCCGCCCGAAGCTGCGCATCGACCCGGTTCTCACCGGGCTGTCGGTCCTGCTGGTCGCCGTGGTCCTGGTGTTCTCGCTGATGGTCGGCGACCGCTTCCTGTCCGCCGCCAACCTGCAGTCGATCGCCTTCCAGCTGCCGGAGCTCGGCGTGCTGGCGCTGGCAATGATGATCACCCTGGTCTGCGGCGGGCTGAACCTGTCCGTCATCTCCACCGCCAACTGCGCGGCCCTGGTGATGGGCTGGATCATGACCCAATATGGCGGCATCGATGCCGGGCTTGGGGTGATCCTGCTCGCCATCCTGGCCGGGCTGGTGGTGGCCTCGATCTGCGGCGCCATCAACGGCGTGATCATCGCCTATTGCGGCGTGTCGCCGATCCTGGCGACTCTGGGCACCATGATCCTGTTCAAGGGCCTGGCCATCGGCTTCACCCGCGGCAACGTCATCGGCGGGTTCCCGGACGGAATCCTGTTCCTCGGCAACGGCATGGTCGGGCCGGTGCCGATGCCGCTGTTCGTCTTCATCCTGTGCGCCCTGCCGGTGGCGCTGCTGCTGAACCGCACGCCCTTCGGCGTGAACCTGTACCTGATCGGGTCGAACGAGCAGGCGACCCGGTTCTCCGGCGTCGACACCCGGCGGATGCTGCTGTGGACCTACACCCTGTCCGGCCTGCTGTGCGGCGTCGCCGGGCTGGTGCTGATGGCACGGTTCAACTCGGCCAATGCCAGCTACGGCGAAAGCTACCTGCTGGTCACCATCCTGGCGGCGGTGCTGGGCGGCACCGACCCGTTCGGCGGCTTCGGCAAGGTCGGCGGGCTGGTGCTGGCGCTGGTCATCCTCCAGGCCATCTCCAGCGGCTTCAACCTGCTCGGCTTCAGCACCCATCTGACGCTCGCCATCTGGGGCGGCATCCTGCTGCTGGTGATGGCGGTCGGCTACCTCCGCGCCCGGCTGACCCACCAGTCGGCCTGACCTGGGGTCGGAGCCCGCTCGGGCATGGCCGAGAGATCGGCCCCACAGCGCTGAGGCGCCAACGAACTAGGTCGCTGTGGCGCACGGGCATGCTGGCTGGGGCGGCGAGGCCCGCCCCGCCCCGCTATAGCACGAAGTCGCCGGCGGCGAGGGTGATCGACCCGGTCAGGTTGATGCTGAAATCCGCGACGCCGTCGCCATTGACGTCGCCGCTGACCGTGGTGACCCCGCCGGCCACGCTTTCGTGCAACTCGCCGGCATGGTGGGTGAAGGCGGCGCTGCCGATGAAGTGGAAGGCCTGGTCGCCGGCCACCGTGGTGACGGCGTCGATGCCCGCCAGGTCGATGCGGTCGCCCTGGGCGTGGCTGAAATCGGTGATCAGGTCGGCCCCGGCGCCGACCGGGCTCTGGCCGATGCTGCCATAGGTGAAGCGGTCGGCCCCGGCGCCACCGATCAGCGTGTCCTTGCCCGCCAGGCCCGTCAGCACGTCATTGCCGGCGCCGCCGACCAGCCCGTCATTGCCGCTGGACCCGATCAGCGAGTCGTTGCCGCTGCCGCCATAGACATTCTCGATCCCGGTCAGCGTATCGCCCTGGGCGGTGCCGCCGGCGCCTGTGCCGGTGCCCAGGTTGATCGCCACACCGGCCGTGTTCTCGGAGTAGAGCGCGGAATCGGTGCCGGCACCGCCGTCGAGATGGTCCGCCCCGGCGCCACCGCGCAGCGTGTCTGCACCGTCGCCGCCCAGCAGGCTATCATTGCCGTCCTGGCCTTCGAGGCGGTCCTGCCCGGCACCGCCGTTCAGCGCATCCGCATCGACACCGCCCAGCAGGATGTCATTGCCGTCCTGGCCGTTGAGGCCGTCCATCCCGGCGCCGCCGCTCAACGTATCGTCGCCGGCGCCGCCGTCGAACTGGTTGCCGGCATCGGACCCGAAGTTGGAGGCCGTGATCGTGTCGTTGAACTTGGTTCCGATCACGTTCTCGATGAGGGACAGCTGGTCTCCCGCGGCCCCGCCCCCATACACGTTGAAGGCGAGATCGATCGACACGCCTTCCGTGCTGACGGCGTAGGTGACGGTGTCGATGCCATTGCCACCGGTCAACTGATCGGCCCCGTCTCCACCGGCCAGGAGGTCGTTGCCATCGCCGCCGTCCAACCTGTCATCGCCATTGCCGCCGGCCATCCAATCGGCACCGGCTCCGCCGATCATCAGATCGTTGCCTTCGCCGCCATCCAGAAGGTCGTCCCCGCCGGCGCCGAACAGCGAATCGTCGCCGCCCTGACCAACAATGAAGTCAGGATCGTCGGTGCCGGTGATGGAATTGCTGCCGTCGTCTCCGGTGATATTCATTTTCTACCTCGTTGTGGTTGGGGTATTGTTTTGCTTCTGGCCTCTACATTTTGGAAATATTCGCGGAAAAGCTAGCTCCACGCACATCTCTTGCCAGGCGATGATATTTTGCCGAGGGCGACAATCTGTAGCTGCTGATCCAATCTCGATGCAGCTTCGGCATTTGAGTACCCAGACGTCAGCGGCTTGTCGGGCACCTCGGGGCGGGGTGGCCTACCCCGCTAGAGCACGAAATCGCCGGTCCCGAGGGTGATACCGCCGGTCAGGGTGATGCTGAAGTCGGCGACGCCGTCGCCATTGACGTCGCCGCTGACCGTGGCGACGCCGCCGGCCACCGCCTCGCGCAGCTCGCCGGCATGGTGGGTGAAGGCGCCCGAGCCGATGAAGCTGAACGCCTGGTCGCCGGCCGCCGCCGTGTTGGCGTCGACGGCCGCGAGGTCGATGCGATCGCCCTGGACATGGCTGAAATCGGTGATCAGGTCGGCCCCGGCGCCGACCGGACTCTGGCCGATGCTGCCATAGGTGAAGCGGTCGGCCCCGGCCCCGCCGATCAGGGTGTCCTTGCCCCCCATCCCGACCAGGACGTCGTTGCCGGCACCGCCGACCAGCCCGTCATTGGCGTTGGATCCGATCAGCGCATCGTTGCCGCTGCCGCCATAGACATTCTCGATACCAGTCAGCGTGTCGCCCTGGGCGGTGCCGCCGGCGCCCGTGCCGGTGCCGAGATTGATCGCCACGCCGGTCGTGTTCTCCGAGTAGATCGCGGAATCGATGCCGGCGCCGCCGTCGAGATGGTCCGCCCCGGCGCCGCCGCGGAGCACATCATTGCCATTCCCGCCGGACAGGGCGTTGCTGACGCTGCTGCCCTCAAGGGTGTCGTTGCCCTGACTGCCGATCAGGCTTTCGATCGCGGTCAGGCTATCGCCCTGGGCCTCACCGCCGGAGCCGGTACCGGTGGCCAGGCTCACCGTCACACCGGCCATGCCGTGCCCGTAATCGGCGGTGTCGATCCCGGCGCCGCCGTCGAGATGATCCGCCCCCACGCCGCCACGCAGCACATCATTGCCACCGAGGCCCGACAGGGTGTTCGCCCCGGCATCGCCTTCGAGCGTGTCGTTGCCCTGGCTGCCGTCGAGATTCTCGATATTGATCAGGACATCGCCCTGCGCATCGCCGCCACTGGTGATCCCGGAAATGAGGCTGACCGAGACGCCCGTGGTGCTGGTGGAGTAGCTGGCCAGGTCGACCCCGTCGCCGCCGTCGAGCCGATCCGCCCCGGCACCGCCGCGGAGCACGTCGTTGCCGTTGTTGCCGAGCAGGATGTTGTCGGCACTGTTGCCGTCGAATGTGTCGTTGCCCTGGCTGCCGTCGAGATTTTCGATCGCCGTCAGGGTGTCGCCCTGGGCCTCGCCGCCGCTGCCGATTCCGGTGGCGAGGTTCACCGTCACGCCGAGCAGGCCGTTGGAATACTCGGCTAGGTCGCTGCCGGCGCCGCCGTTCAGCGCATCGGCGCCGCCGGCACCGGTCAGGACGTCATCGCCGTTGCCCCCGTCGAGCCGGTCATTCCCGTCCTCTCCGGCAAGGTCGTCGCTGCCGTCGCCGCCCGAGAGCGTGTCGTTGCCGCCCCGTCCGCTGAGTGCGTCGTCGCCGCCGTTGCCGAAGAGGGCATCGGCGCCGCTGCTGCCGATGACGATGTCGATGCCGGATCCGGCGTTGTAGGTCAGGCTCTCGATGCCGATCGCATGCAGGCCATCGGGGGCGTCCCTGTCGTTGACGGAGAAGATGCCCCCGACCGTCGAAGCGACCCGGTTGACGACAAGAGTGTCGAAACCGTCGCCGCCGTCGACCACCGCTGCCCCCATATTGATCACGATGGCATCGTCGCCGTTGCCCCCGGTGATCTGATCGTCCCCGTTGCCCCCAATGAGATTGTCGTTGCCGTCGTCCCCTTCGAGCTGATCGTTTCCATCACCCCCGACAAGGGTGTCGTCGCCGTTCCGCCCCAGCAGACGGTCGTCGCCCCCGGCCCCCGTCAGGATGTTGTCGACGGCCGACCCGACCAATATGTCGCCGCTCTGCGAGCCGATGAAGTTCTCGATGTCGCCGCCGACCGTGTCGCCTTGGGCATCGCCCTGGAAACCGGCGGCGCCGATCGCAACATCCACCCCGATGGCGCTGTTGGAGTAGTCGACCGTGTCGTTGCCGGCGCCGCCGCTCAGCACGTCCCCCCCGGCGCCGCCGACGAGCGTGTCGTCGCCGTTGCCCCCGTCGAGCAGGTCATCCCCGTTCTCCCCTGCGAGGACGTCATTGCCGTCCAGCCCCTGCAAATGATCGTTGCCGTCGAAGCCATCGAGGGTGTTGGCGCCGGCCGAGCCGACCAGCGTATCGGCGAATGCGGAGCCAGCGAGGTTCTCGATGTCGGCACCGATCCTGTCACCTTGGGCTTCGCCGCCGACACCGGTGCCGCCGATCGTCGCGACCACCCCGACCGTGCTGAAGATGTAGGCGGCCGTGTCGATGCCGGCGCCGCCGTTCAGCACGTCCGCCCCGTCGCCGCCGACGAGGGTGTCGTCCCCGGCGTCGCCGGAGATGGTGTCGTTGCCGAGATCGCCGACGATCAGGTCGCCGCCGTCGCCGCCGAAGAGCGCGTCGTTACCGCCACCCCCGGTGAGCTGGTCGATGCCGCCATTGCCGTGGATGACGTCGGCCTGGTCGGTGCCCGTGAGCATGTCGTCGTTGATGGTGCCGTTGATGGTCGTCATGATCGATCCGCTTGCGGGATGGTGGACGGAACGGGACAGTGCGCCGCTGCAGCACGAAGACGCCGGTCCCGAAGGTGACGCGGCGGCTAAGCGCGATGTGGAAGTCCGACACGCCATCGCCGACGAGGTCGTCGGTTGCGGTGGTGCGCGTCGCGCTGGTGAAGGCGAAGCGGAGCACGCCTGCAGGGTGGGTGGAGGTCCCGGTGCCGATGAACTTGAACTCTCAGATGAGCGGGAAGCGCTCGGTGATGCGCGATGCCGTGCTGAAGCGTTGGTCCGGCTGTCAATGAGATCGGTGGACAGACCGCGTTATTCCCGCACACCAGAAAATTTGCGATCACCGCCAGACGATCCCGGTCTAAACGGGTCTCTACCTCACGGCTCCGCCCCGCCGCCCTCGACCGCCACCGCGGCCAGCCAGCGGCGGATGGTCCGCTGTTCCTCCGCGGTCAGCCCGGCGACAAGCTGCGCCTCCAGCCGCTGGACGCGCTCGCGGGACTGAGCCAGCAGTGCCTTGCCGCCCTCGGTGACCTCCAGGGTCTGGATCCGGCCATGCACCGGATGCGGTTGCCGCACCACCGACCCAGCCTTCTCCAGGTTGGCGACGATGACGCTGACCGTCTGCGGCGTCAGCACCGCCAGCCGTGCCAGGTCGGCGCCGGACAGGCCGGGATAGGCCACCAGCATGGTCAGCACCGCGAATTGCGGCGGCGTCACCGCCAGGTCCGCCAGGGCGCGTTCCGTCCGCAGCCGATAGGCGCCGCCGGCCTGGCGGAGGAGATAGCCGATGTATCCGTCCTCGCCGCGCTTGCCCTCGCCCGGGCGTGGCACCGCCGGCCCCGGAGTCTTCTTGACCATGGTATAAGAGCTCTTATATATTATTCGTGCTCTGATACTATCCCGGTTCCCGCCGAAGGGCTATCGCGATGTCGCTCTCCATCTCCGAAGCCCCTCCGCCCACCGCCGATCTGCGCCTGGTGGAGGATGAGGCCGCGGTCGCCGCCTGCTGGCCGCTGATGCGGCAGCTGCGGCCGCATCTGGCCACGGCGGCGGAGCTGGTGTCGCGGTGGCGGCGCCAGGCGGCGTCCGGCTATCGCCTGCTTGCCTTGTGGCGGGACGGCCGGCCGGTGGCGCTGGCCGGCTTCCGGGTCCAGGACAACCTGGTGCACGGGGTCCATCTCTATGTCGACGACCTCGTCACCGACGAGGCCGAGCGCAGCGGCGGCCATGGCGCCCGGCTGATGGCCCGGCTGGTCGAGGAGGGGCGGGCGCTGGGCTGCAGCAGGCTGGTGCTCGACACGCCGCTGACCAATGTCCTCGGCCACCGCTTCTACTACCGCAACGGGCTGCTCGCGACGGCGCTGCGCTTCGCCCAGCCGCTCTCTCCCCGGGAATGACACCCATGCCGACCAAGATCTTCCTCGCCGGCGCCACGGGCGCCATCGGCCGGCGGCTGCTGCCGCTGCTGCTCAAGGCCGGATACCAGGTCCACGGCACCACCCGCTCGGCCGCGAAGGCCGACGATCTGCGCGCCGCCGGCGCGGTCCCGGTGGTGGTCGACGTCTTCGACGCGCCGGCGCTGCTGCAGGCAATGGCCGCGGTGCGGCCGGAGATCGTGATCCACCAGCTCACCGACCTGCCGCCCGCCCTCGACCCCGCCCGCATGGCCGAGGCCGTCACCGGCAATGCGCGGATCCGCAGCGAGGGCACCCGCAACCTGGTCGCCGCGGCGCGCGAGGCGGGCGCGTGGCGGCTGATCGCCCAGAGCATCGCCTGGGCCTATGCCCCGGGCACGCCGCCCTATGCCGAGGACCAGCCGCTCGACCGGCAGGCCGAGGGGCCGCGGCGGATCAGCGTCGAGGGCGTGGCCGCGCTGGAGGTGCAGGTGCTGCACACGCCGCCGCTGCAGGGCATCGTGCTGCGCTACGGCCAGTTCTATGGCCCAGGCACCGGAGTCGACGCGCCGAAGGGCCCGGGGGCGGTGCATGTCGACGCCGCGGCCCGGGCGGCGCGGCTGGCGATCGACCGGGGGGGGCCGGGCATCTTCAACATCGCCGAGGCCGGCGGCCCGGTGCTGACGGACAAGGCGGTGCGCGACCTCGGCTGGGATGCCGGGTTCCGGCTGCCGGGCCTGGCATGAGCCGCCGTGACGGAGTGCGAGGCATGATCGCCCTGCGACCCGACCCGCTGCCCCTGCGCATGGTGATGCTGCTGGCCGTGGGCGCCGGCGTGGTGGCGCTGGCGGCCGCCCTGTCGATCCGCCCGGCGGGCCTTGCGGTCGAAACGCCGATGGCTGACCACATGCACATGCAGGCGGAGGCCGCAGGCGCCGCATCCGGGTCCGCCGCCCGGCCCACCACGACGGTCAGGCCGCTATCCTGCGAAAGGCTGCCGAACGTGCCTGGCAAGTCGGTCACCACGGCGCTGGTCACCTTCCCGCCCGGGGGCTACACCCCGGCGCACCGCCACCCCGGCTCGGTCACCGCCTTCGTGGTCAAAGGCACCATCCGGTCGCAGCTGTCCGGCGGCCCGGTCGACACCTTCGGCCCCGGCACCACCTGGTTCGAGCCGCCGGGGGCGCTGCACATGTTCGCCGAGAACGCCAGCGCGACGGATTCGGCGGAGCTGCTGGCGGTGTTCGTGGCCGACGACGATTGCGGCCCGCTGACCATCCCCGAGCCGCAGTGACGGCCGCCGCCTAGGCGGGTCCAGGCGCAGCCCGGGCAGGCCACTGGCGAGCCGGGCCGCGTCCGCAGCAGAAGCAGGGCGCCGCACCCGTTGCCCGCCACGATCGCGAGGTTCGAGACCAGCAGGGCCGCCATCGCCGGGTCCCGCCTGGAAACAAACTTACAACTTCGTCGACTTGCCCCACGGGCAGCCATCAATCCGCCACGCCCCGCGCTAGAATGGCCGCGGAGGGATGGTGATGGGCGCAGTGCGGACACTCTGGGCACGGACACTCTGGCGACGGATCGCGATCGGGGCGGCGGCGGGCATGGTCCTCGCCGCGCTGGCGGTGGGCGCCGCCTTCTGGCTCGATGCCCGCTATCCCCCGGTGCTCGACCGCTATCTCGACCGCTCGGCCATCGTCCTCGACAAGGACGGCCAGCTGCTGCGCGCCTTCACCGCCCATGACGGCACCTGGCGCCTCAAGGCCACGGTCGCGGACGTGTCGCCGCTCTACCTCGCCATGCTGCAGGCCTATGAGGACCGGCGCTTCCGCCGGCATCTCGGCGTCGACCCGCTGGCGACGGCGCGCGCCTTCGGCCAGATGGTCCGGCATGGCGGCGTGGTCTCCGGCGCCTCGACCCTGACCATGCAGACCGTGCGCCTGCTGGAACCGCGGCCGCGCACCCTGGGGTCGAAGCTGATCGAGATGGCGCGGGCGCTGCAGCTCGAGGCGCATTATTCCAAGGATGAGATCCTCGGCATCTACCTGACCCTGGCCCCGTTCGGCGGCAATCTCGAAGGCGTGCGCGCGGCCTCGCTGGCCTATTTCGGCAAGGAGCCGACGCTGCTGACCCCGGGCGAGGCGGCGCTGCTGGTGGCGCTGCCGCAGTCGCCGACCAAACTGCGCCCCGACCGCTTCCCCAAGGCCGCCCGCGCCGCCCGCGACCGGGTGCTGCTGCGGGTCGCCGGGGCCGGCGCGCTCGACCCCCAGGCGGCGCAGGAGGCGACCGAGCAGCCGACGCCGACCGTTCGCCGCCTGCTGCCGTTCCGGGCGCCGCATCTGGCCGAGCGGCTGGTGGCCGAGGATCGCGGCCGCGAGGTCCATCGCAGCACCATCGACGGCCGTCTGCAGGGCGGGCTGGAGGAGCTGGCGGACCGGTCGCTGCGCGGCCTCGACGCCACCAGCAACCTGGCCGCGGTGGTGATCGAGAACGCCACCGGCCGCGTGGTCGGCTATCTCGGCTCCGGCACCTTCTTCGAGGAGCGGCGCGACGGCCAGATCGACCTGGCCCGGGCCGTGCGCTCGCCGGGGTCGGCGCTGAAGCCCTTCATCTACGGCATGGGGTTCGAGGACCGCATCATCCTGCCCGAGACGGTGGTGCTGGACCTGCCGATGCGGTTCGGCGACTACGCCCCGAACAATTTCGACCCCGGCTTTTCCGGCGAAGTCTCGGTGCGCGAGGCGCTGCAGCGATCGCTCAACATCCCGGCGGTGCAGATGCTCGACCATGTCGGGCCGGCCCGCTTCGCCGCCCGGCTGCGCAATGTGGGCGCCCCGCTGCGCTTCGACGACCCCACGGTGCTGCCCAGCCTGCCGATCGCCCTGGGCGGCGGCGGCACCACCCTGCTTGACCTCGTGCGGCTCTATGCCGGCATCGCCCGCGGCGGCATCCTGCCTGATCTGGTGTGGCGCGCCGACGCGCCGCCCTCGGGCACGGACGGCCCGCGCATCCTCGACGCCTCCGCCGCCTGGTACGTCACCGACATCCTGGCCTCGGCGCCGCCGCCGGTGGCGATGGCCGATCCCGGGCTGATGCGCGACGGTCGCCGCATCGCCTTCAAGACCGGCACCTCCTATGGTTTCCGCGACGCCTGGGCGATCGGGTTCGACGCCGAACACACCATCGGCGTCTGGGTCGGCCGGCCCGACGGGTCGCCCAGCCCCGACCGCTTCGGCCGCAACACCGCGGCGCCGCTGCTGTTCCGCGCCTTCGCCCTGCTGCCGCCGCCGGCCCGCGACGTGGTCGGCCCGGCGCCCTCGGGCACGCCGGTGCTGCGGGTCGAGGACCTGCCGCCGCGGCTGCAGCGGCTGTCGCCCGATGCGGCGGTGGTGGCGCCCTTGCCCTCGCTGGCCGGGGTCGAGCCGCTGGCCATCGCCTTCCCGGTCGATGGCGTCACGGTCGAACGGCCGCGCGACGGCGATCGCTTCGGCTCGCTCTCGCTGGTCGCGGCGGGCGGGCGGCGGCCGTTCCTGTGGATGGTCGACGGCCGGCCGATCCCGTCCTCGCCGATGAAGCGCGACGCGGACTGGACGCCGCCGGGCCCCGGCGCGGCGCAGATCACCGTGATCGACGCCACCGGCGCCACCGCCACCGCGCGGGTGTGGCTGCGCTAGGCGGTTTTTTTCCCGCAACTTTCGAGGCTCAGCCCTGCGTCGTGCCCATGGCTGGGCCGTTTGCATGAATCGATCAGCCGCCATACAGTAAGGTACCTTACAGTCAGGTCGCTTTGCACATGAGCGAGATCAAGCCGCTCGTCAGCCTCTACACCGTGATCAAGGACGTCGATCAGCTGATGCGCCGCCGCTTCGAGGAGCGGGTGCGCGCGGCGGGGCTGGACCTCAGCCGGCCTCAGTACCGCGTGCTGATCTTCCTCGACCGCCACCCCGGCATCACCCAAGCGCGGCTGGCGGAGTATCTGGACGTCGAGAAGATGACCGTGACCGGCCTGCTGGACCGGATGGAGACGCGCGGCTGGGTCGAGCGCCGGCGCGACCCGAACGACCGCCGCGCCTATTCGCTGCATCTGCGCCCCGCCGCACGGCCGATCGTCGACCAGCTCGAGGTCATGATCGCGCAGTGGCAGGACGATTATAACGCCCGGCTGCCGCCCGAGGTGGTGGCCCGGCTGATCCATGATCTCGAGATCCTGAAGGCCAGGCTGGCTACGGATGCGGAGGAGCCGGCGG
This sequence comes from Inquilinus sp. 2KB_23, assembly GCF_052115705.1. Lineage (NCBI taxonomy): Bacteria > Pseudomonadati > Pseudomonadota > Alphaproteobacteria > Rhodospirillales > Rhodospirillaceae > Inquilinus > Inquilinus sp. 2KB_23. Next base: position 246,606 of record NZ_JBFRHF010000007.1, read on the forward strand.
CGAAGCCCGCCGGGCAGGACTGACCATGCCGGACGGAACCAACACCCCGACCTCGGACCGGCCGCAGCAGGCTTCCGCCCCGGCGCCGACACCCCAGCCGACACTGGCGCCACCGCCGGCGAAGCCGCGCCGCCGCGGCCTGCGCCTGGTGCTGCTGGTTGGCGTGCCGCTGGTGATCGCGGCGGTCGGGCTGGTGCTCTATGGCATGGGCGGCCGCTACGCCGGCACCGACAACGCCTATGTCCATGCCGACACCGTGTCGGTGGCGCCGGAGATCTCGGGCCGCCTGGTCAGCATCGACGTCGCCACCAACCAGCCGGTCCAGGCCGGGCAGGTGCTGTTCCGGATCGACGACCGGGCGCCGCGCTATGCGCTGCAGCGCGCCGAGGCCGCGATGCGCAGCGCCAACTTCGACTACCAGGGCATCAAGGCCAGCCTGTCCCAGGCGCGGGCGCTGCAGCAGGTGTCCGCGGCCGGCGCGGCCTATGAGCAGCGCGAATACGACCGCACCTCGTCCCTGGCCAAGAACGACAACGCCTCCCAGTCGGCGCTCGACCTCTCCCGCATCCTGCTCACCACCGCCTCGATCTTCGTCCAGGTGGCGCAGACCCAGATCGACGTCACCCTGGCCAAGCTGGGCGCCGACGAGAACCTGCCGCTGGAGAAGTACCCGCCCTACGCCCAGGCCGTGTCGGACCGCGACCAGGCCCAGCTCGACCTCGACCACACCCAGGTCAAGGCGCCGTTCTCCGGCATCGCCGCCAAGGCCGACGCCGTGCTGCCCGGTGCCATGGTCGCTGCCGGGACGCCGGTGCTGGCCGTGGTGCGGTCCGACAAGCTGTGGATCGACGCCAACATGAACGAGACCGACCTGACCCATGTCACGGTCGGGCAGCCGGTCACGGTCACGGTCGACACCTATCCGGGCGTCACCTGGACCGGCAAGGTCGAAAGCCTCAGCCCCGCCAGCGGCGCCGAGTTCTCACTGCTGCCGCCGCAGAACTCCAGCGGCAACTGGGTCAAGGTCACCCAGCGCATCCCGGTCCGCGTCGTGGTCGACACCGCCGACAAGCCGCAGCTGCGCGCGGGCATGAGCGCCGAGGTCTCGATCGACACCGGCCATGCGCGCGGCCTGCCCTTCATCGGGGGCTCGCTCTTCGGGGCGCAGTGATGAGCAGCCCAGAATCCGGTGCATCCGTCCCGCATCGCGGGATGATCACGGCCTGCGTGATGCTGGCCACCATCATGCAGGCGCTGGACACCACCATCGCCAACATCGCCCTGCCCTACATGCAGGGCAACCTCGGCGCCAACCAGGACCAGATCAACTGGGTCCTGACCTCCTACATCGTCGCCGCGGCGATCATGACGCCGGTCACCGGCGCTCTGGTCAGCCGGATCGGCCGCAAGAACCTGTTCATCGTCGCGGTGGTCGGCTTCGTCGCCGCCTCGGTGCTGTGCGGCCTGGCCCAGAACGTGACCGAGATCGTCGGCTTCCGCCTGCTGCAGGGCGTGTTCGGCGCGCCGCTGGTGCCGCTGTCCCAGGCCACGGTGATCGACATCAACCCGCCGGAACGGCGCGGCCAAGCCATGGCGATCTGGGGCGTCGGCGTCATGGTCGGGCCGATCCTGGGCCCCGTCCTGGGCGGCTGGCTGACCGACCATTATTCCTGGCGCTGGGTGTTCTACATCAACGTGCCGATCGGCGCCCTGGCGCTGTCCGGCATGCTGTTCTTCATGCCCGACAGCGGCCGCCAGGACTCGAAGCGGTTCGACTGGCTCGGCTTCGGCCTGCTCAGCCTCGGCGTCGGCGCGCTGCAGATGATGCTCGACCGCGGCCAGGACCAGGACTGGTTCAACTCGCTCGAGATCATCATCGAGACCGTGCTGGCGGCGCTCGGCTTCTACATGTTCGTGGTGCACCTGCTGACGGCGGAGGCGCCCTTCGTCCGGCCGCGGCTGTTCGCCGACCGCAACTTCGTGGTGGCGATGGTGGTGATGGCCATCGTCGGGTCGCTCTACTACTCGATCATGGCCCTGGCGACGCCGTTCCTGCAGACCATGCTGGGCTATCCAGTGGTGACCGCCGGGCTGGTGATGGGGCCGCGCGGCATCGGCACCATGGCGGCGATGCTGGTGGTCGGCCGCCTGATCGGAAAGGTCGACACCCGCATCCTGCTGCTGCTGGGCCTCGGCATGATCATCGGGTCGCTGTGGCGGATGAGCGGCTACAGCCTGGGCGTCTCGACCACCGGCTTCATGATCGACGGGCTGGTGCAGGGCGCCGGGCTGGGCCTGGTGTTCGTGCCGCTCTCGACCATGGCGTTCTCGACCCTGCCGCGGCTTTATCTCGACGAAGGCGCCGGCATCTACAGCGTGTCGCGCAACCTCGGTAGCTCGATCGGCATCTCGATCGTCACCGCGCTGCTGACCCGCAACACCCAGATCAACCACCAGCTGCTGGGCGAGCATGTCAACGCCTACAGCCCGGCGGTGCAGCAGCTGCCGCAGATGATGTCTCCGGCCACCACCACCGGCCGGGCCATGCTCGACCAGATGGTCAACCAGCAGGCCTCGCTGATCGCCTATATCGACGATTTCAAGCTGCTGATGGTGCTGGCGATCGTGGCGATGCCGATGCTGATCCTGCTGCGCAAGCCCAAGGTCGCCGCCGGCCCCGCGGTGTCGGTGCACATGGACTGAGGTCGGGCCAGCTCCCTAGTACTGCAGCCGCGTCGGGCGGTCGGTGTACAGGAGCTGGTGGCGCTCGCTCGCCTCGGCCCAGCTCGTCGGCATCTGGTGCCGGCCCAGCAGGACCTCGTCGATCGCTATCCGCATCTGCCGGGCAGAGATGTCCGCCGGAACCCGCCCGACGCCGGTGCCCATTCCCGGGAAGGCGATGGTGCGCAGCCGGTCCGACAGCGGCTCGCCGGTCGGAAAGGCGCCGTGCCGCGCCAGCAGCAGCACGGCGCGGGTCGCCAGATAGGGATTGATCGTCTCCGGCCCCAGCACCATCGGCACCCGCATGGTCGGCGCGGCGATCAGGAATGGCTGCGCCAGGTTGCCGGTCTCGACCACCTCGGCGCTCCCCACCAGCAGCTCGCCATGGTGACGGTCCAGGATCAGGCGGCGCAGCCGGGTCTGGACCTCGATGCCGAAGCGGTCGACATACAGCGCGTCGATGCCGCCATCCATGAAGCCATAGCTGTTCGCCGGGCTGACCACGGCATCGCAGGCGACATCGAAGATCGAGCCGCGATGGACGGTGACCTCGGCGACATCGATGAAGGTCTTCTCCCAGGCGTCGGCGAGCCGGTTCTCCCTCGCGGCCAGAACGACCTGCATCGCGGCCTCCCTTCCGAGTTTGACCAGTGAATCATACCGGATGCGGCCCCTACCCAGGGAACGCCATCCGTAAACCGCAAGCCTTCGGGCGGTGCCGCTTGATAGTATTGAACGGCAGGAGGCGATCATGACCGTCAAGATCTCGCTGACCGACGACCAGGAAGCCTATGCCCGCGGCCTCGTCGCCAGCGGGGAGTATCCGAGCCTCAGCGCGCTGCTCCAGCGCGGGCTCGACATGCTGCGGCGTGACAGCGAGATGCGTGACGGGGAACTCTCGGCCCTCCGGTCGCTGATCGATCAGCGCCGGGCGGGGCTGTTCGTGGATCTCGACGAAGGTGAGGCGGCGACTCGAACGCTTCGGGCCTTGAGGCGCACGCCTTCGTCACTTTGAACAATGACTGAACCCAAACTTGTCATGCCACGGCTTGACCGTGGCATCCAGGGGCGGCCAGAGCAGTTCTTGGTGGCCCCTGGATTGCCCGGTCAAGCCGGGCAATGACATTAAAAGTTGAGACCGGTGGACTTCGCCCGGGCATCCAGAGGCTGTCGACAGCCCCTGGATTGCCGGTCAAGCCCGCCAATGACAACGGTGGAGCCGCCTTTATTCGGAGCGCTTGTTGTCAAGCATGCTGCCTACCCCCCGAACACCAGCCGGTACTTGGCGAAGCCGTCGCCGGCGTCGCCGGCCGGTTCGATGGTCAGCCCGGCCGGCACTGCCTGGGCGGCGGCGGGGGCGCTGGGGAAGGTCACCACCACGGTCTTCGGCAGCGGCGCGAAGGACCAGTTGCCGTCCGCGGTCGGGTTGATCCGGCCCTGCTCGTGGATGTAGCGCACCAGCACGTCGCGGTTGGTGTCCGGCGCCGTGATCACGATGTTCTTGCCGTCCAGCCCGGGGAAGCTGCCGCCGCCCCCGGCGCGGTAGTTGTTGGTGGCGACCACGAACTCCTGTTTCTCGTCGATCGGCTTGCCCTGGAACTGCAGGTCGGTGATGCGGTGCGCGTCCGGCGCCACCAGCTTGCCGTCGCCGTCGTAGCGCGAGGCCTGGGACAGGTCGATGCGGTAGGTGACGCCGTCGATCACGTCGAAATTGTAGGAGGGGAAGCTGGTGTCGATCAGCGGCTGCTCCTCCGTCTTCGCCGGGTCGATCCGGTTGAAGATGCCGGCCGACCGCTCCAGCCACTCGCGCACGATGGCGCCGGAGACGCGCACCGCCCGCACCGTGTTGGGATAGAGGTAGAGGTCGGCGACGTTCTTGATCGCGATCGGCCCGGCCGGGACGCTGGTGTAGTAGTCGGGCCCGCCGCGGCCGCCGGCCTTGAACGGCGCGGCGGCGGAGAGCAAGGGCAGCCCGGCCGCGGCGGTGCCGGCCAGCAGCGGGCCGATGTACCAGAGCTGGGCTCGGGAGACGATCTGCACCGACGGGTCGTCGGCCACCAGCGAGAAGAAGCTGGTGATCGGCGCGGTGATCTCGCCCACCGGCTGGCGGACATAGGCCAGGGTGGCGTCGTGCTCCGGCTGTGCCGCCGCGAGGATGTCCGGCCGGGAGTCGACCCGCGGCGTCACCTTGCGGTCCTTGCGGTCGTAGATCGGCCGCGCCTCGGACTTGAAGCCGGCGACCCTCCAGGCGGTGCCGTCATGCTCGAGGTCGAGGTCGATGACGCCGAGATGGCTGCCCCAGAACCCGGCCATTACCGCCGGGATGCCGTGCAGCGTGCCGCGCTCGGCGTCGACGCCGTCGATGCCGGCGAAATCCGGCCCGGGGAACACCAAATGCTGGTGGCCGGTCAGGATCACGTCGATGCCGGGCACCTCGGCCAGGAACAGGGCCGCATTCTCCTCGCCGCCGGCGCGGGTGCCGCCGGCGATGCCGGAATGGCACAGCGCCACCACGATCTCGGCGCCCTCCTTGCGCAGCTGGGGCACGAATTTGCGGGCGGCGTCGACGATGTCGGTGGTGGTGACATGGCCGGCGAGATGGCCCTGGTCCCACTGCATGATCTGCGGCGGCACGAAGCCGATCACGCCGATCCTGACCGGCTGCGGCCCGCCGGCCTCGTCCTGCAGCGTGCGCTCCAGCACCTTGTAGGGCGGCAGGTAGGTGCTGCCGTCCGGCTTCAGCAGGTTGGCGCAGACCAGCGGGAAGTTGGCTCCCTGCATCATCGCCTTGCCGAGATAGTCGAGCCCGTAGTTGAACTCGTGGTTGCCCATGGTTCCGCAGTCGTAGCTCAGCAGGTTCATCGCCTTGACGATGGGGTGGACCTCGCCGCCGTCCAGCCCGCGCTGATAGGCCATGTAGTCGCCCATCGGGTTGCCCTGGATGACGTCGCCATTGTCGAACAGCAGGGCGTTGGTGGCCTCGGCCCGGGCGGCGGCCAGCACCGCGGCGGTGCGGGCCAGGCCCATCGTGTCGTCGCCCTTGTCGCGGTAGTAGTCGTACGGGAAGACCGCGACATGCAGGTCCGTCGTCTCCAGGATCCGCAGCTTGATTTTGGGCGTGGTCACGGCGCGCAGCGGGGCGGGGACCAGCCCGGCCGCGGCGACGGCGACGCCGGCCTTCAGGGTGGTGCGGCGGCTGAGACGGTCGGTCATGCGGGGCTCCTGCGGCGCGGTCGGGTTCGGCCAGTCTAGGGCGAAGCAGGCAGCGCTTCCTAGCCGGGACCGGCGCGCCGCCAATCCTTGACCGATCGTTCGGTCAATGATGCTGGGGCCGGGTGCCGCCCTGAGTCCGGTGGCAGGGAAAAGCGCCCGCTATATCGGAACAGGTCGCCGAACAGGGGATGGGTGATCGTTAGGCGCATGGAAGTGCCCAACCTCGGCCAGTCCGGCCCGAGGACGGTCTGGAATACGGGCTCAGCCATGCGGCAGGGCGCAGCCGAGCCCGTCGTCCAGGATCAGGCCGAGGTGGTGTCGTCGGTCGGCGCGTCGGGGCCGTTCTTCTTGATCGATTCGATGGCGTTCTTGGCCGAGGCCTTGCTGGAATAGCCCTCGGTCGAGAAGATCACTTCCGAATTGTATTTGAACCGGACCCGGAATTCGCCGGCCTTGTCCTTGTAGATCTCGAATTTGTGCGCCATGGGTCGCTCCCTCCGATCATCAAGTCCAGGTGTCGAGTTTGATCTGAGAAACCCAACAATCGCAAGCAACTTCGGGCCGCCTGACCCGGGATCGTCTTCGCCTCATCCCGCCGGGGTGAATTGATAGGGGGTGGCGCCGCGCAGATTCTCGTCGACCGACAGCACATGGTTGAGCGGCGGGAAGGCGCGCTGGTCGCAATCCGGCCGTTCGCACAGCCGGCAATGCAGCCCGATCGGCGCCGCCGCCTCGTCGGAAGCCAGGTCGATGCCGTCGGCATAGACCAGCTGCGCCGCCTGGGCGATGTCGCAGCCCAGCGCCAGGGCGAAGCTCTGCCCCGGCATGCGGAAGCCGGCGCCGGGCTTGGACACGGTGCGGGCGATGCTGAACCAGCGGCTGCCGTCGGGCAGCTCCGCCACCTGGGTCTGGACCTGGCCGGGCGAGCGGAAGGCGTCGGGCAGGATCCACAAGGGGCAGGCGCCGCCCATGCGGGCGAAGGCGGAGTTGGTGGCGCCGAGCCGCTTGGAGACGTTGCCGGCCTTGTCGCTGCGGATCAGGAAGAACGGCACGCCCTTGGCGCCCTGGCGCTGCAGCGTGGTCAGGCGGACGCAGACCTGCTCGAAGCTGGCCTCGAACCGGCTCTGCAGCACCTCGATGTCGTGGCGCAGCGCGGTCGCGGCCCGCCAGAACCGGTCATACGGCATCATCACCGCCCCGGCGAGGTAGTTGGCCAGGATGATGCGGCCCAGCCGCGACGCCGCGGGGCCGGAGAAGCCGACCGGCGCCACCATCTCGTCCAGCAGCCCGCGATACTTGATCAGCGCGATCTGCACCGCCAGCTGGAAGCTGCGGCTGGGCAGCGGCAGCATCTCGGACAGCAGGATGCGGCGGCCGTGCCGGTCGTAGCGGCGGCGCACCGGCCCCATCACCTCGACCGGCATCACCTTGACCCGCAGCGTCAGCTCCTCGTCGAGATAGCGGATCAGCCCGGGGAACAGGGCGCCGGGCTCGATCGCCCCGGCCTGCCAGATCTCCTCCGCCGCCGTCTCCAGCTCGGGGAAATGGTGGCCATGGGCCTGCACCCAGTCGCGCACCTCGTCCAGCGGGGAGGTCGTGTCGGCGAAGGCGCTGTCGGGCGCCGACTGCTTCTCGGCCAGGAGGCGCAGCGTCTCGCGGCCCTCGCGATAGGCCTGGTACAGCGCCAGAACCGCCTCGGCCGCCGCCGGCGCCTGGGCGGCCAGGTCGATGATGTCCTGCCGCTTCAGCCCGGCGGTGCCCGGCCGCGGCGTGGCGAACAACGGGTCGCCGAACACTTCGCTCAGGCCGCCCACCAGCCGCTCGCCCTCATCCTCGGCGAAGGTCGCGAGGTCGAGGTCGAAGATCTGGCCCAGCTTCAGCAGGATCTCGACCGTGACCGGCCGCTGGTTGCTCTCGATCAGGTTGAGGTAGGAGGCGGAGATGCCCAGCCGCTCGGCCAGCTGCGCCTGGTTGACCTCGCGGTCGCGCCGCAGCCGCCGGATCTTGTGCCCCAGCATCGCCTTGCGCGCGGCCATCGGGATTCTCCGATTTACAAAATATTCGTCAACAAAATTTACAACCTTTCCCTTTCACGCTCAAGGATGCGTTGACCCCAGGCAAGGCCAGACACACCATCATTCTCATCTTCGCAGCGCACCATGACGCGCCGCCCCGAACGAGAATGAAAAGGATTTACAGGATGGCTCCCCTCGACTCCCCGAACCAGACCGAGACCCGCACCGCCAGCGGCCGGTTCGACGGCATCGTCCGGGACTACAGCCCCGCCGATGTCGAGCGGCTGCGCGGATCGGTCCGGATCGAGCACACGCTGGCCCGGCTCGGCGCCGAGCGGTTGTGGGAGCTCTTGGACAAGCGCGACTTCGTCAATGCGCTGGGCGCCACCAACGGCACCCAGGCGATGCAGCAGGTCCGCGCCGGGCTGGAAGCGATCTACCTCTCCGGCTGGCAGGTCGCGGCCGACGCCAACACCGCCGGCCAGATGTATCCGGACCAGAGCCTGTACCCGGCGGATTCGGTGCCGGAGGCAGTGCGCCGGATCAACCGCACGCTGCAGCGCGCCGACCAGATCGAGCATGCCGAGGGCGGTGCCAAGCGGCACTGGTTCGCGCCGATCATGGCCGATGCCGAGGCCGGCTTCGGCGGCCCGCTCAACGCCTTCGAGCTGATGAAGGCGATGATCGAGGCCGGCGCTGCCGGAGTGCATTTCGAGGACCAGCTGGCGTCGGAGAAGAAGTGCGGCCATCTCGGCGGCAAGGTGCTGGTGCCGATCCGCAGCTTCATCCGCACCCTCAACGCCGCCCGGCTGGCCGCCGACGTGATGGGGGTGCCGACCCTGGTGCTGGCCCGCACCGACGCCGAAAGCGCCAAGCTGATCACCACCGATGTCGATGAGCGCGACCACCCCTTCATCGACCGCGGCACCCGCACCGAGGAAGGCTTCCATCCGATCAAGCCCGAGAATCGGATGGAATACTGCATCGCCCGCGGCCTGGCCTTCGCGCCCTATGCCGACCTGCTGTGGATGGAGACGTCGAAGCCCGATCTCGGCCAGGCCAAGCGCTTCGCCGAGGGCATCCACAAGCAGTTCCCGAACAAGCGCCTGGCCTACAACTGCTCGCCCAGCTTCAACTGGAAGGCCAATCTCGACGACGCCACCATCGCCAAGTTCCAGCGTGAGCTGGGGGCCATGGGCTACAAGTTCCAGTTCATCACCCTGGCCGGCTTCCACAGCCTGAACTTCGCCACCTTCGAGCTGGCGCGCGGCTACAAGGACCGGCAGATGGCGGCCTATTCCGAGCTGCAGCAGGCCGAGTTCGCGGCCGAGGCGCATGGCTACACCGCCACCAAGCACCAGCGCGAGGTCGGCACCGGCTATTTCGACGCCGTCAGCCTCGCCATCTCCGGCGGCAAGGCCTCGACCACCGCCCTCGGCGACTCGACCGAAGCCGCCCAGTTCCACTGATCATTCGCGCCCGAAGGAGGAATGCCATGACCCGCCCGAACAAATTCTGGATCATCGGCGGCGAATACGCCGACACCCGCTTCGACCGGCCGATCGACGGCACCACCAGCCTGCAGGGGCCGTTCGACAACTACGACGACGCCCTGCACACCTGGCGCCAGCTCGCCGCCGCGACCACCAGCAACGCGCATCAGCGCTACACCATCGCGCATGAGGGCGCCCGGTAGGGCTCCTGATCCGCGACCGGGCCGGGCGGCGCGGGCGCACCGTCCGGCCCGCTTTCCCGGCAGACCCTCTTGTTCAGATGACCCCCAAGGCCCGGCCGAGCGATCGGCCGGGCCGCCTCCATGCGGGCTATGCGGTGCCGTCGACCACGCCCTGCGGCAGGTAGTCGGACCGGATCCCGACCGGCAGGCCCAGATCGCGGCGCAGCGCCGCCCAGGCCAGCGGGCCCAGGGCGATGAAGCCGTTGGGGTCGCTGTCCTGCGGCTCGCCCGGATTGGCCTGCATCTCCGACCAGTAGCGGCGGTGCAGCACCAGGGCGTTGCGCAGCGCCGTGTCGAACTTCGCCGCATCGGGGTCGCGGTGCAGCAGGGTCAGCTCGATCTCCGGCGACACCAGGAATTGGGCATAGTCGCGGGCGGCCGGGGCCAGTCCGGAATCATTGCAGCCCTGGATCGCCTGCAGCAGCAGCTGGTTGCCGGCGGCATCGCCGCGCAGCAGGGCCTGCAGTCCCTGGGCGTGCGCCAGGCCGTAGATCCGTTCCTCCGCCGCGGGGGCCTGCCGCGCGATGCGGTCGACCGGCACCTGCGCGAACAGGTCCAGCGCGATCCGGTCGCGGGTGGCCAGGGCGGCGTGGCAGGCCTGGACCAGCCGGCGCGGGGTCAGCCCCGTCGGCCGCTCCCGCCCACACGGCAGCTCGACCGCGCCCGGTGGGCCCGGCGGGCCGAGATCGACCCGGAGCGGCGGTCCCGCCGGCGTCACCGTCACGCCCGCGGCCATGGCCGCCCGCGCGCCGAGCCGCAGTCGCGAGGGCACCTCGTCCTCTGGCCCGAGCAGCTGGCGCAGCCCGGCCAGGGCCAGGGCTTCGTCGGCCAGCGGCACCAGGTTGCCGGGGCGCTCGGCCAGGCTGCCCTGCAGCATCGGGATCTCGTCGGCCCGGTCCTCCGCCTGTTCCGCCAGCGCGCCGCGGTCGCGGCCGGGCCGGTGCCGGGCCACGAAGCCGGCGCTGTCCCCGTCCATGGTCCTGCCGTCGGCCATCACCGCGTCCCCAGATCGAATTGCTTCGCCGTCGCCGTCGGCGCCGTCGCGGCGCCCGAGACGGGGTCGTGGCCGATCGGCGTCCGGACGGTGAGATAGACGACCTCCGCCGGCTTGCCATCCGGCGTCTTGCCGTAACGGTAGGTGTTCAACAGCTCTTTTCCGGTGGTCTTCGCCTGGCCGGTCAGGTTGGTGCGCATGTTGTCGGCGATGGCGGCGAAGTACTCGGCGGTGCCCTGCGTCTCCACCTGCCCGTTCACCAGCTTGGTGCCGAGCGGCGAGCCGCCGCCCTTGGCCTCGACCACGATGAAGCGGATCTTGCCGTCCGGAAGCGTCTGCCGGTAGACCTGATCGAAGTCGCCGGGCCGCGAGCCGGATCCGGGCCCGCCATATTCCAGCCGGGCGCCGGGGTATTGCTGCGCCACATAGGCCATGCCCCCCAGCTCGCCGATCTCGGCGCTCTGCGCCACCACCTCCTGGCCCTTGGCGTTCTTGACCGATGTGTCGGTGGCCGCGTCGCGCTCCGAGACCGCGGTGTCGCGGGCGGCGAGGGCGGAGGTGAGCTGCGTCTGCTGTTCCGGGGTCAGCCCCGTCGGCAGGCTGATCTTCGGTGCGGCGCCGCCGGCGATGGCCGGGGCGTAGGTCGGCAGGTGCCCCTCGGTCACCTCCTGGATGCGGTAGACGCCGTCGTCGCCCTTCACCAGGCCCAGCCGCGGATGGCTGCTGTCATAGGCATCCGTCCGCACGATCTCGGGCACGGTCTCCGGCCCGGTGGTCCGGAAGTAATAGCCCTGGCCGGCATAGGGGCTGTTGTCGATCGCGTCGCCAAGCCCCGGCTGGACCTCCTCGGCCCGCGCCTGGCCGGTGCTGGGCGCCTCGATGTCGGCCTGGGTGGGGTCGGTGACCATCCGCCCCAGCGCCTCGTTCTGCTGGTCGAGATAGGCCCGGGTGGTCTGGATGTCGCCGCGCAGCGCGTCCTTCTGCTGCGCCGTCAGATTGGGGTCGTCGAGCCGGCGCTGCAGGTCGGCGATCTTGCGGTCGAGCTTGATGCCCTCGTATTTGACCGAATAGGCCAGGGTCCCCGGCTTGGGCTCATCCATCCAGCCCCGGATCAGGCCCTGCAGCCCCCGGTCCTGGGCCATCATGCGGGCGACGTCGCGATGCAGGGCGATGTCGGCGTCGGTCGCCTGCTGCCCGGCCTTGATGGTGATCGCGCCGGTCTTCGGGTCCTGCACGATGCTGACCCGATCGCCCTCCAGCTCGCTGGTCCGCGCCACCGGCGGCTCATAGGCGGCGGTCAGCCGGCGGGTCAGCGCCGCCGGGTTGAACATCTCGCCGGGCGATCCGGTGGCGCGGGCGCCGACGCCGATGGTGGCGCCCCAGAAGCCCATGGTCAGCAGGCCCTGGGCCCGCTGCTCCGGCGTCATCGACCCCCAATTCACCGCGAGATGGATGCCCATGTCGACGAAGGCGCCGGCATTGGCGGTGTTGGCCACCGCCTGGGTGGTGCCGATCACCCGGGCCGCCGCCGGGCTCAGCCGCGCCCCGGCGCCGGCCAGGCGGGTCAGCGCGCCGGCGCTGGCGAAGGCGGCGATGCCGGTGCCGTTGGCGGCCAGGCCCAGCCACAGCATCCGGGCGTCGCCATCGGTGAAGGGGTTGATCGACTGGCCGTGCTGCGACCGGTCGATCAGCTCGCTGCCGGTCTGGTACACGCCCCAGCCCCCGGCCGCGACGCCGATCCCGACCAGGACCGGGGTCGCGGTGCCGCCGCTGCCGACGATCAGGATGCCGCCGGCGATGATGCCGCCGACCAGGGCGGCGCCGTCGAAGACGCTCTTCACCTCCTCCCAGGTGGTGTCGATCGTCTTCGGCGTGTTGCCGTGCGACAGGTCCACCGTGCCGTCCGGCTTCAGGGTCAGATGGCCGTCGGTCGGATAGGTGACGTCGCCGGGCGGTAGTTCGTTGTGGGCCTTCCAGTCCTCGAAATCCTGGTAGCTGCGCCCGGTGTTGTCGACGAACTTGTCGCCGGACGCGGTCTGCACCCGGAACAGCGGCAGCTGCACCGGGCCCGAGGCGTTGCTGGAATACTGGATCGGCAGCACCGTGACCTGGGCGTTGGCGCCGCCGATGGTGCGGATCTGGTTGGCCACCGTGCCGACCGGGTCCTTGCCCGGCCCGTCGGCGTAGTAGGAGAGCTGCCCCTGCGCCACCTTGGCCTGGGCCTCCTCCGGCGACATGCCCTTCGGCACCGCCGGCGGGAAGCCCATGGCGTAGCCGACGGTGTTGTCGAGATCGGTGCCCTGCAGCGTCTGCGCCGCGTCGCCCCGGCCGGTGAGGTACTGCTTGGCGTTGTCCTGCGCCTGCAGGCCGACGATCGCCGGGTTGGTCCAGGGATCCTCGGTCCGCTTCAGCGTGTCGGCGGTGATGCTGCGGTCGGCGCGGATCGTGGCCAGGGCGCCGACCCGGCCGTCGAGCCCGATCTTGCCGTCATTGCCGTTGCCGAACAGCAGGACCTGGCCCTGATGGGTGCCGAGGATGCCGTCGAGCCGCCGGGTCTCCGCATCCCGCTGGGCCGGATCGTCCGGGAACCATTCGCGCGCCAGGGCCTGCGCCATCTCCTGCCGCAGGCCGTCGCGCTTGTCGATGTCGAACGGCGTGGCCTCGGCGAAGGCGGCCTGGACCGTGGCGCTGACGGCCGGGCTTGGCGGGCCGTCATTCATCGCGGTCAGGACCCGCTGCCGGGCCATCGCCTGGATGCCGTCGGCCCCGCCGCGGGACTGCAGCGCCTGCATGAAGCGGGCGGCGTTCTCCGGGCCCAGCGAGACGACGGTCTGCCGCAGCGCCGCAAGGGTCGAGGTCGTCTCGTTGAGGTCGCCGGAGGTCGCCTGCAGCGTGCCCAGGGCCAGCGCCAGGGCCTTGCTGTGCGGATCGTCGCCGGAGCCGTTGCCGGCGGGCTGCTGCATCAGCGCGGCGGCGCGCAGCGCGAAGCGTTCGCCGACCACGCCGCGCAATTGCGGGCTGTCACCCAGGGAGTCCGCGAGATGGCCGGCCTCGCCCAGCCCGCCGCCCTTGCCGTCCGACCAGCGGTCCAGCATGCGGTCGACGAGGTAGCGCTGCTCGTCCGGGGTCAGGCCCCGTAGCTCGGTCGAATGGCCCTTCAGCGCCTCGCGGACATGCTCGTGCGACGGGGTCTGGCCGAAGCCGAGGAAGCCGCCATTGGCGTCGGAATGATGCTCGACCCAGTCGTCGATGCTGCGCCGGCGGTCGTCGCTGACGACCGGCACCACCGGGGCCGTGTCGGCCGCCGGCGTGGCGGCAGGGGCCGCGGCGGGGAGCGGCGTGGCGGCGGGCGGCAGCACCGGCTGTCCGGTCCGGGCCTTGGCCACGGCGGACTGGAAGTCGGCCGTGCGCGCCGAGGTCCCGGTCAGGGGCCGGTAGGGCTGAAGCCGCTGCGGGCCGCGGATCGGCTCCGGCATCCTTGTCCTTTCCAACGCTTCGGCCGGGTCCCGGCGATGGCCCGGCCGTGGAAACGCGTGATGTCAGATGGGCTGCCCGGATGCCTACGGCGTGCCGTCCGGGTCCTTGCCTTCCTTCTGGTTCCAGGCGGTCTTGTCGACGTCGACGCCGTACTTCTCCTTGGCCAGCTTGGCGAGGATGGTGTCGATGGCGACGTCGGTCTTGTCGTTGCCCCAGCTGTGGCGCAGCAACGGATCGACGATCCCCTTCACCGTCTGCGGCTTGTTGTCGTCGTTGCTGGTGCCCCACTCCGACCCGAGATCCACATATCCTTCGAAGATCGACCGCCGGATCGCGTCGTTGCCCTGGCCGTAATCCAGCCCGATCAGGGTGGTCAGCGCCGCCTCCTGCTGGCCGGCCGGCACCGTGGAGATGTACTGCCGGACCGCGGGCGCGCGGTCCTTCTCGGGCATGCCTGGAAGCGTCGCGCCGAAGGCCTGGGGCGACGGAGTGTCCGGCGTCTTGGGATCCTGCTGGAACGCCGTCTTCGGCAGCAGCACGACATCCTGCTGTCCGGCCGGGTCCTGGTCGCCGAAGACCAGATCCTGGCCGTGGCCCGGGCGCACCAGATGCTCATTGGCCGGCAGCACCTGCGCCGCGATCACCGGATCCGTGAGGCCGCTTTCCTCACCGATGCCATAGATCGAACCGCCCGGCTGCACCGCGACGAAATAGTAGTCCTTGTCGAGGTCGTCGACGCTGACGCCCTTGGCCTTTGCGGCCTGCTGGATGGCGTTCGCCCATTCCGCCGACAGCGGCGAGGCCTGCGTCGTCTTGCTGTCCGCGCCGGTCACGACCCGTCCGTTGCGGTCGATCGATAGACCCGAACCTGTCATCGCGAATCATCCTTCTTGCGGGAGGGCAGGGCGGCGGTCGGATTTCGCCATAGGGTACCATGTCGCGCGTGGGCATCAACAACCGACCCGGCCGGAGGTTCCAGCACCGCGAAACCGTCCAGGTCCGAGAGGATCCGTCGCACAAGGATGCGGTCTCCGACCTTCGGAACGGACAAGAAACAACATCGATGCGTGGCCGCCGTTCGACAATGTCCTGCCGCCCGACTTCTCCAAGGGCACACGGGGCGATGGCCGGGATCGAGCCCATCGTCGCGGCCGCTATTGCAATCGGCCTTGAGAGGAATGCTCCATATTGTCTAAAAGTCATTTTATTGCGTGCAATTACATAAAACTATATATTGTCCCGTCGATCATCCATGCCACTAGCGGCAGTAGGAGATCGAACGGAGGGGAAACTCCATGCTCAAGCGAGTCCTTGCCGAGGCGTTGGGGACGTTCTGGCTCGTCCTCGGCGGCTGCGGCACGGCTGTCCTGGCCGGGTCGCACGTCGGGTTCGGCGGCGTCGCCGCGGCCTTCGGCCTGACGGTGCTGACCGGCGCCTTCGCGCTCGGCCGGATTTCCGGTGGTCACTTCAACCCGGCCGTCACGGTCGGCCTGTGGGCGGCAGGCAAGACCAGCGCGACCGATGTCGTGCCCTATGTCGTGGCCCAGGTGATCGGTGCGGTCATCGCCGCCGCCGTCCTCTATGTCATCGCTTCCGGCACCGCCGGCTTCGACATCACCAAGGGCTTTGCCCTGAACGGCTACGGCGCGGGTTCGCCCGACGGCTACGGCCTGACCGCCGCCCTGGTGTCCGAGGTGGTGCTGACGGCGGTCTTCCTGGTCGTCATCGTCGGCGTCGTCAGCAATTCGACGACGGCGCCCTTCGCGCCGATCGCGATCGGCCTGGCCCTGACCCTGATCCACCTGATCTCGATCCCGGTCACCAACACCTCGGTCAACCCGGCGCGCAGCACCGGCGTCGCGCTGATCGCCCAGGGGCTGTCGCTGCAGCAGCTCTGGCTGTTCTGGGTCGCGCCGATCGTCGGCGGCGTCATCGGCGGCCTGATCGGCCGCTTCTTCACCGAGGAATCGGCCAAGGAATAGGCCCGTCTCTCGGAACCGGACCTGCAAAGCCCGGCGGCGCCAACCGCCGGGCTTTTTCAGTCCAGGGCCTTCTCCATGAACACGCTCAGCGGATCGGGGCCGTAATCGCCGAACGGGCCGCGGTCGCGATAGCCGAAGCGGCGGTACAGCCCGATCGCCTCGGGCTGGCGGATGCCGGTCTCGAGCTGGATCAGCGTCACGCCGAGGCTTCGGGCCTCGCCCTCGATCCGGGCCAGCAGGTCGCGCCCGACCTTCAGCCCGCGGGTGGCCGGGTCGACGAACATCCGCTTCAGCTCGGCCTGCCCGTCGCCGCCCACCACCAGCGCGCCGCAGCCGACCACCCGCCCGTCCCGCCGCGCCACGAAGAAGCGCACCGCCGGCCGATCCAGCGCGCCGAGGTCCAGCATGTGGTTGCTTTCGGCGGGGTACAGGCTGGCGGCATAGGCGTCCGACTGGCGGATCAGGTCGAGCACGGCGTCCTGCCGCGGCGATTCGAGGGAGATGGCGGTGGTCACTGGCAGAATCCTGGTCGATGTCGCCCGACTATAGCCAACCATCCAGCCCGGAACAGGGGCATTCCGGCTTTCCTCTTGCCCGATCCCGGCTTGCATGTTCTCGTATCGTTCATGTCCGAGCCCACGCCCCTCACCATCGCCAATGCCGACGCGCGACGGCTGTTCCTCGACCTCCACGCCCTGTCCGACCCGCCGCTGGGCCGGCTGACGGCGGACGGCGCCCAGGCGCTGGTCGACCGCATCGGCTTCGTCCAGATCGACAGCATCAACACGGTCGAGCGGGCGCATCACATGATCATGTTCGCCCGGCGCCACGGCTATGCCCAGACCCAGCTGCCGCGGCTGGTCGAGAAGACCCGCGGCCTGTTCGAGAACTGGACCCACGACGCGTCGCTGATCCCGACCCGCTTCTTCCCCTACTGGGGGCGGAAATTCGCGGACGAGCACAAGCGCTTCGTCTCCAGCCGCTGGTGGGCCGAGGCCGGGCCTGACTTCCCGAAGGTGATGGACCAGGTGCGCGACCGGGTGGCGGCCGAAGGCCCGCTGTTGACCCGCGACTTCGGGGAGGAGCGGGTGCGCCCGTCCGGCGGCTGGTGGGACTGGACGCCGTCGAAGATGGCGCTGGAGTTCCTGTGGCGCACCGGCGTGCTGGCGGTGGCGCGGCGCGAGAGCTTCCAGAAGGTCTACGACCTGACCGAGCGGGTGATCCCCGAGACCCATCGCGCCGCCGCACCCGATCCGGAGGAGGTGGTCGACTGGGCCTGCCGGTCGGCGCTGGAGCGGCTGGGCGCGGCCCGGCCGGGCGAGATCGCCGGCTTCTGGGACCTGATCAGCATCCGCGAGGCGGAGCAGTGGTGCGACCAGGCGGCCCGGCGCGGCGATCTGTGCGTCGTCCACGTCCAGGGCGCGGACGGCAAGACCACCGCGGCCTTCGCCTTCGCCGACATCGAGGCGCGGCTGGCCGCGGCCGCGCCGGCGCCGGACGTGCTGCGGGTGCTGTCGCCCTTCGACCCGGTGATCCGCAACCGCCAGCGGCTGGAGCGGCTGTTCGGCTTCGACTACCGCTTCGAGGCCTTCGTGCCCGAGGCCAAGCGCCGCTGGGGCTACTACGTCTTCCCGATCCTGGAGGGCGACCGCTTCGTCGGCCGCATCGACATGCGGGCCAAGCGCGACAGCGGCGACCTGGCCGTGGCCGGACTCTGGTGGGAGCCGAAGGTGCGGTCGAGCAAGGCGCGGCAGGCCCGGCTGGAACGCCAGGTCGAGCGCATCCAGCGTTTCGCCGGGGTCGAACGGGTGGTCTGGCCCGAGGCAAAATCGACGCGGCCGGGCGACAGTCATCAATTCGTCGCAAAGGTCAGGGCATAAGAGCGCCGCGAAAGCGGAGTCGCACACCAGCCTTTGCGGCATGGCCGGGGCCGCCCATATCAGGGCGGCGTTGCCGGCCAGTGCGTGCGGGCGCGCGGCAGACCGAAGCGGAAGAACAAGAAGGACCGGACCCATGGCGGGTGACCTGATCGTCGCCAATGCGCGGATCGTGACCGCGGAGGCCGAGCTGACCGGCAGCCTCGCCGCCGCCGGCGGCCGCATCACCCGCCTGGACGAGGGCGCGACCCGGGCGGCCGGCGCCGTCGATTTCGAGGGCGACTACCTGCTGCCCGGGCTGGTCGAGCTGCACACCGACCATCTCGAGCGGCACTACACGCCGCGGCCCGGCGTGCGCTGGCCGGCGGTGACCGCGGTGATGGCGCATGACGCCCAGGTGGCGGCGGCCGGCATCACCACCGTGTTCGACGCCCTGGCGCTGGTCGGCGGCCGCAGCGGCGAGGACCGGCTGGAGACGCTGCGCCCGATGGTCGACGGCATCCGCCAGGCCCAGGCCGGCGGCATGCTGCGGGCCGAGCATTTCCTGCATCTGCGCTGCGAGGTCACCGAGGCCCATGTGCTGGAGCTGTTCGAGCCCTTTCGCGACGACCCGCTGGTGCATTTCATGTCGGTGATGGACCACGCGCCCGGCCACCGCCAGTTCGCCGACCTGGCCAAGTACCGCGAGATCTACAAGGGCATGCTCGGCATGACCGACGAGCAGCTGGACGCGCAGACGGCGTCGCGGATCGCGGCGTCGCGCACCTATGGCGTGACCAACCGCGACGCCCTGACCGCGATCGGGCGCGAGCGCGGCCTGCCGATCGCCAGCCATGACGACGAGACCCCGGCCCATGTCGCCGAGGCGGCGGCGCTGGGCATGGTGGTGTCGGAATTCCCCACCACCCTCGCCGCGGCCCGGGCGGCGCGCCAGCATGGGCTGCAGATCCTGATGGGCGCGCCGAACCTGGTCCGCGGCGGATCCCACTCCGGCAACGTCTCGGCCGGCGAGCTGGCGGCCGAGGGGCTGGTCGACATCCTGTCCTCCGACTATGTCCCGGTCAGCCTGCTGCACGGCGCCTTCACCCTGGCAGGGAAGGGTGGGGCGGACTCCGGCATCGGCCTGCCGGCGGCGCTGGCGACGGTATCGGTCAACCCCGCCCGCGCTGCGTCTCTCGGCGACCGTGGCCGGATCGAACCGGGGCTGCGCGCCGACCTGTTGCGCGTGCGGCTGGTCGATGGCGTGCCCGTCGTCCGCTCCGTGTGGCGCGAGGGTGAACGGGTGGCCTGAGGGCCGCTGGCGCCTTCTCGAGCGTGCTCCGGGCGCTCCCTGGCACGACTTGTCGCATCGCTGCGGAATAAGCAGGCGCGGCGGCAGATCGGGTTATAAGAACCAACCGCTTCGATCCGGAGGCCAGCATGCGCCAGCTCCCCGTCCTGACGGCCTTGGGCCTGATGCTTGCCCTCGGCCTGGCAGGGCCGGCCCGCGCGGCCGATCCGGTGCCGGCGGATCCGGCCTCGGCCGACCCGGTGGTGCGGGGCGCCTATGTCTTCGCCGCCGGCGGCTGCGCCGCCTGCCACACCGCGCCGGGCGCCGATGCCAAGCCGCTGGCCGGCGGCCGGGCGCTGAAGACGCCCTTCGGCACCTTCCACACCCCGAACATCACCCCGGATCCCGATACCGGCATCGGCAAGTGGAGCGAGGATGATTTCCGCCGCGCCATGCGGCAGGGCGTGTCGCCGCAGGGCGACGACTACTACCCCGCCTTCCCCTACACCTCCTTCACCGGCATCACCGACCGCGACCTCGACGACCTCTGGGCCTATCTGCGCAGCGTCCAACCGGTGCATCAGGCCAACCAGCCGCATGAGCTGGGCTGGCCCTTCTCCTGGCGCTCTCTGCTGCCAGGCTGGCGCCTGCTCAACTTCACCGAAGGGCCGCCGCTGGTGGCGGTCGGCCAGTCCAGCGAATGGTACCGCGGCGCCTATCTCGTCCGCGTGCTCGGCCATTGCGGCGAATGCCACACCCCGCGCGACCTGCTGGGCGGCCTGAACTGGTACAGCCCGTTCTCCGGCAACCCGCAGGCGCCGGACGGCGACGGCAAGATCCCCAACATCACCCCGGACCCGAAGCACGGCATCGGCGAGTGGAGCGACAAGGACATCGCCTATTACCTGGAGACCGGGGGCATGCCCGACGGCGACTTCGCCGGCGGTGCCATGGTCGAGGTGATCAAGAACGACACCAGCAAGCTGACCGACGGTGACCGCCAGGCGATCGCCACCTACCTCAAGAGCCTGACGCCGCTGCCGGGCCGGTAGCCCCGGCGAGCAGGCGGAGGGTGCCGAGCAGCACGGCCACCGACAGCAGCGTGGCCGCCCCGAACAGCAGGGCATAGCCGAACCGGTCCGCGATCATGCCCGACAGCACCGACCCCAGCAGGTAGGCCGCATACTGGGCGCAGGCCAGGATGGTGAAGTCGGTGCCCGGCTGGCTGGGCGTGGCCACGGTCATGAACAGGCTGAACAGCGCCACCAGCTCGGTGTAGCGAATCAGGGTCTGCAGCGCCGCGGCGCCGAACAGCAGCGGCAGCCCCGGCACCAGCCCGGCGGCATGCAGCGCGAAGACCAGGCAGGCCAGCACCCGCAAGATCCCGATCAGGCCCAGCGTGGCGGTGGCGCCGCGCCGCTGCAGCAACCAGGCCAGCAGCACCGTGCCGGCCAGGCCGGCGACGGTCGCCGCCGCGCCGGAGAGGTAGGCAATGGTGTCGAGGCCGACCTGGGCGTCGATCAGGTACGGCGCCTCCATCGGCTTCACCAGCCCCTCGCTGGCCCGGAAGATCAGGGCGACCCACAGGATGCGCCGGGCTTCCGGCCGCTGCAGGAACGCCATGACCCGGGGGCGGGGGCGCAGTGCGGACCCCTCCGCGATGTCGCTGTCCTCCCGCATCGCCGGCACCGCCGCCAGCGGCAGCAGGCACAATCCGGCGATGCCCAGCACCATGCCGGCCCAGCCGAACTGGTGGTACAGCAGCAGGCCGACGCTGCCGCCCAGCACCACGCCGGCCGCGGCCGCGCCGCTCTGCACCGCATTGCCCATCGGCCGCTGCCCGGGCCGCAGCGCCAGCGTGGCGAAGCCGTCGGCGGCGATGTCCTGGGTCGCGATCAGCATGGCGATGACGAAGGCGATCGGGATGAAGCCGGCGATGTCGCCGGGGCGGATCAGCAGCAGCGACAGGACCGTGAGCACGACGCCGACCTGGGTCAGGGCGATCCAGCCGGCCCGGTGCGCCCGGGCGAAGGGGCGGATGCGGTCGACCAGCGGCGCCCACAGGAACTTCAGCACCCCCGGGATCGCCAGCAGGCCGAGAGAACCGAGGGTGGTGCGCGTCACCCCCTCCTGCCGCAGGATAGGCGGCATCGCGACCAGGAACAGCGAGGTCGGGATCGCCTGGGCTAAGTACAGCCCGGTCAGGACCAGAAGGAGCCTTGGCCGCTCGGTGCCGGCGGGTCGGGACTCGGTCGCTATCGCCATTCCGGGCTCATCGGGCGCCATCCTGCCGGGACTGGCCCGGGCCGCAGGGGGAAAGGCGGCGGCCGGCATCCTACAGGTGAATAGCGGGTCATGTCTCTCACCGGGCGCGTGCAGCCCGGCCGGCGGTCAGCCCGGCAGCAGCGCGTCCAGCGGCGGCGGCAGCCGCAGGCCCGGCGTCACCGCGCGCAGGCGGCCGGCGCGCAGCGCCGTGGCGGGATCGGCCGGATCCTGCGCCAGCAGCAGCTCGGCCGCCGCCGCCGCCAGCAGCGTCCGCAGCGTGGCCCGGCCCTCGGCGATCGGCGGCAGCGGGATGCCCGGGAGCAGCGGCCCGCGCGTCAGGCCCAGGGCCAGGTCCAGCGCCGCCAGCCGGCCGGCGGCCTCGGCCGCGCCGTCCTGCACCGTCGCCAGGGCGGCCCGCAGCCGCGCCACATCGGTCCGCACCTGGTCGCGGGCCAGGGCGACGCGGTCGTCCTCATGGCGGATGGACGGCGTCCCGATCAGCTTGCGCAGTCGGTAGATCGCCGACCGCAGCGCCGGGATGGCGCGGTCGCCGTCCAGCTCGGGCCACAGCGCGTCGGCCAGCTCGCCCTGGGCCCAGCCTTCGTCCGGCCCGGCGATCAGGCACCACAGCAGCTCCATCGGCTTGCGCTGCGCCTTGGTGGTGCCCATGGCGATGCGGGCGCCGTCGACCTGCACGGTGAAGCCGCCCAGCGCGCGGATCTCAACCGCGAAGGGCCACAGCTCATGGCCGCCGCCTTCCGGCGGCGGCAGCCGCCACAGCGCGATTACCCGGCGCGTCGCCTCAACCTCGGCGCCATGTGCCAAAGCGTGGTCGGCCAGGCGGGCCAGCAGCGGCCGGTTCATCCCGGCGATGCGGCGCAGGCCCAGGCGGCCGATCGCCTCGGCGACGCGGTTCCAGGGGCCGGCGACGTCGCCGCCGGCGGCCAGGGCCAGGAAGGCCTCGGCCAAATCGGCATGCAGCAGGAACACGGCGTTGCCGGTCTGCGCCGCGACCTGCCGCAGGGTCTCGACATGCGGCCGCGCCGCCTCGTCCCCTTCCATGGCGAAGGCGGTCGCCAGCAGCAGGCTCTGGTTGGCCACCTGATGCGGGCCGCCATAGCGCCGGGCATAGTCCAGCGCTTGGCCCGCCTCGGCGACCGCGGCCGCGGTGTCGCCGGCGCACAACGCCACGAAGGCGCGCAGATGGTGCTGCCCGATGAAGTCGGTCCGCCGCCAGCGCTGTTGGGCGCAGGCGGCGTAGCGCTGCAGCATGGCCTCGGCGGCGGGGCGGTCGCCGGCCGTGGCGACGGCCTGGACGATGACCCAGAAGGCATTGGTCAGGCGGTGCGACACGCCGCGGTCGCCGGCATAGGCCACCGCCTCGTCCGCCAGCCGGCGCAGCGCCTCGTCGTCGCCGTCGCGATAGGCCTGGGCCAGGGCGCCGTAGTACCAGGTCATCACCGCCAGCGGCGCCATCTCCGGCTGGCGCGCCAGGGCCTCCAGACTGTTCAGGAACGGCCGCGCCGCGCCCAGGTCGCCGCGCCACCAGATCAGGTAGTTGACCAGCACGCTGCCCAGCAGCAGCTGCGTGGTCTGCGGCAGGAACGGCAGCGCCGTCTCGATATGGCGCTGCGCCTGCGCCACCTCGGGGTGGCTCGGCCAGCCGATCAGGATCGCCATGCAGCGGGTCATCGCCAGGGTCTGTCGCATCGCCTCCGGCAGGGCGCCCAGCCGGGGCAGGACGTCGTCGATCTCGCCGACCAGCCGCGGCAGCTCCTGGAAATCGAAGAAATCCGACAGCACCGCCCGGGTCTCGCCGCTCAGCGCCCAGGCGTAGGCGGCCGGCTCCGCCTCCGGCGTCAGCGTCCTGCGGATCTTGCTCAGGCGCTGCTGCGCCTGGCGCGGCTCATAGGGCATCAGGGCATAGGCCAGCCAGATGCTTGGCAGCGTCCCGGCCGCGACGGCGGGCGGGAACAGCTCGATCGCCTCCCGCAGCTCCTGGTTGCGCCCGGCCAGCGACAGCGCCGGCGCATGGCCCAGCACCAGCCGCAGCGCCTCGTCCTCGGCGCCGCAGGCCAGCAGCAGGCGCGCCGCCGGCAGCACCTGCATCTGGCGGCCCAGCACCCGGGCGGCCCTGATCCGGGCCTCGCCCAGCGCCGCCGGCGGCAGCCCGGCCTCGGCCTCGCGCACCAGCGTCGCCTGGAAGGCGTCATGCTTGCGCAGGACGTTGTCCGCCAGGCGCGAGACCAGGCCGCCGGCGCCGGCCAGCCGGTCGAGCGCCGCGGCGGCCTCGGCGCCGCCGATCTCGGCCCAGTCGGCGGGGGCGCCCTGCTGCAGGAAGGCGGTGTCCAGCAGCGCCTGCCGGTCCGCCGCCGCATCGCGCCCGGCCGCGCCGGCGCCCAGCAGATGCGGCCAGGCCGCCGCCAGGATGCCGGCGATCCAGCCGCCGGACCGGCGCAGGCAGGCCAGGAACAGGTCGTGCGACAGCGCCGCACCGCCCGGCAGGTCGCGCGCGAAATCCGCATGCTCCGCCGCGGTGACGCGCAGGTCGGTGATGGTCACCGGTGGGGAGGCGAAGGATGCGGGCGGGTCCAGGCGCGACAGGCACAGGATCCGGTCCTCCGGCCCCAGCGCCGCGGCCAGCACCGGCAGCAGCGCGATGGTCACCGCCTCGGCCGGCGCATGGTGGACGTCGTCGAACACGATCAGGCGCGGGCCGGCCCGGCGGCTTGCCGGCGCCGCGTCCAGCCAGCGCCGCGCCTGGGCGCCGATCTCGGCGAAGGCCTGCGGCGTCGGGTCGGGCGGGATGTCGGCGCCGAAGCCGTGCGGCAGCCCGAGGAAGCCGCCCAGCGTGGCGAAGAAGCGCAGCGGGTCGGCATCGACCTCGTCCACGTCGTACCACAGAACCTGGGCGCCGGCCTGGCCCCAGGGGGTGCGGGCCCAGCTGGCGGCCAGGGCGGTCTTGCCCGCCGCGGGGGGGGCTACGATCCATAGCAGGGATTGCGGCGGGGCCTGGTCCAGCAGGTCGAGCAGCCGGGTGCGGACGACCAGGCCCTCGGCCGCGGGCGCGCGGCCCCGGTCCGCGGCGCCGATGTCGTCCCGCCGGCCCAATGCCTGCATGTCCGGCCCTTCCCGATCCCCGCAATTTCGTGGTGCCGGATGATCGTTAAAATTCGTCGCACCGGCAATCCGTGATGCATCGGTGACGGGGTTGCGCGCCCCGCCCCCGTATCCTACCCGGATATTCCGGCTTCGACCGGGGCATCAGGATCGACGAGTTCGAGGGCACGGTCCGGGATGGCGGCGGCATCAATGCCGAGCTGCTGGACGGCGGCGCCGGCATCGACACCACCAGCTACTCCACCTCCGCGGTGGGGGTGACGGTCGTGTGGCAGACGAGAGGCCCCGCCACCGCCGGGCGGAAAGCATTTTCCAAGCGATTGCAGGGAGACACGTCATGGCCAACTACACCTTCACCGTCGACGGGCCCGAGACCGGCTCGGTCGGTCCCGGCGAATTCGCCGTCGTCAACGACCTCGCCTTCTTCGACACCACCGACACCGTGACCGGGGCGGCGAACGCCACCCTCGGCTTCGGCATCGGCGGCAACCTGGTCCTGGCGCTGACCGGCTATGCCGGGATCACCGGCTTCGCCATCGTCAACGCCCAGGCCACCGGCAGCGTCGACCTGACCATCGGCCAGGATTTCTACGACGCCAACGCCGCCGCCGCGGGGAAGCTCACGGTCCAGGGCACCGGCAGCATCGTGACGCTCAATGCCGGCGGGCTGGGCGTAAGCACCTCGGTGGACCTGATCTCCTTCTCGGCCGGGAACGACGTGCTCACCGGCGGGGGTGGCGGCGACAACCTCTATGGCGGGGCCGGCGCCGACCAGCTCGACGGCGGCGCCGGCTTCGACCTCGCCCGCTACGACAACGCCGCCACCGGGGTGGTCGCCAACCTGCAGACCGGCGTCAACCAGGGTGATGCCCAGGGTGACATCTACACCAGCATCGAGGGCATCGTCGGCTCCGCCTTCGACGACAAGCTGACCGGCAACGCCGTCGACAACACCCTCATCGGCGGCGCGGGCAATGACGGCCTGTTCGGGGGTGGCGGCGCCGATCATCTGGTCGGCGGCGACGGCCTTCTCGATGTCGCCTCCTACAGCGACTCCACAGCCGCGGTGACGGTCGACCTGTCGCTTGGCACCGGCCATGGCGGCGATGCCGAGGGCGACACGCTCTCCGGCATCGAAGGGTTGGACGGCTCCGCCTTCGACGACAGCCTGATCGGCGACGGCGGCGCGAACCTGCTTGCAGGCGAAATGGGCGATGACGGGCTGGTCGGCGGCGCCGGCGACGACACCCTCATCGGCGACAGCGATCTTTCGGCGGACAACGGCAATGACGTGCTGGCCGGCGGCGCCGGCGCCGAC
This sequence comes from Inquilinus sp. 2KB_23, assembly GCF_052115705.1. Taxonomy (NCBI): domain Bacteria; kingdom Pseudomonadati; phylum Pseudomonadota; class Alphaproteobacteria; order Rhodospirillales; family Rhodospirillaceae; genus Inquilinus; species Inquilinus sp. 2KB_23. The sequence continues at coordinate 272,593 of NZ_JBFRHF010000007.1, forward strand.
CGCCTCTACGGCGATTTTCCCGGAGGCTCCGGTGACACCGGCATCGACACGGCGGATTACTCCGCCTCGGCCGCCGGGGTCACGGTCGATCTCATTTCCGGCACCGGCCATGGCGGCGATGCCGAGGGCGACACGCTGTTCCAGATCGACAACCTGGTCGGCTCGGCCTTCGCCGATCATCTCACCGGCGACGCCAACGCCAATGGGCTGTCCGGCGGGGCGGGGAACGACACCCTGCGTGGCGGGGCCGGGGCGGACGCCCTGGATGGCGGCGACGGGTCGGATTTCGCCAATTACCAGGGCTCCGCGACCGCGGTGACCGTCGACCTGCAGGCCCACACCGTCAGCGGCGGCGACGCCCAGGGCGACACGCTGACCAGCATCGAGAACCTCTACGGCTCCAGCAACGACGACCATCTGACCGGCGACAACGGCCGCAACGTGATCGGCGGCGAGAACGGCAACGATGTCCTGGTCGGGAATGGCGGCGACGACGCCATGAACGGCGAGGCGGGCGGCGACAGCCTCGACGGCGGCGACGGCAACGACCGTCTCGTCGGCGGCGCCGGGATCGACACCATCCATGGCGGCACCGGCGCGGACTCGGTCGATGGCGGCAGCGAGAACGACATCATCTTCGGCGATGCCGGCAATGACGGCCTCTATGGCGGCACCGGCAATGACCAGATCGATGGCGGCGACGGCAACGACGTGCTCGAAGGCGCGGCCGGCGCGGATGCCCTGACCGGCGGCGCGGGGATTGACACCGCCAGCTACGCCAGCTCGGCGGCCGGGGTGACGATCAGCCTGGCCGGCGGCGTCGGCGTGGGCGGCGACGCCCAGGGCGACACCCTGGCCGGGATCGAGAGCCTCGCCGGGTCGGCCCATAACGACGTGCTGACCGGCGACGAGACTGCCAACACCCTGTCGGGCGGGGCCGGCGACGATGTGCTGACGGGGGGCATCGG